>NZ_JAQUVZ010000046.1 GCF_028693135.1 Methanosarcina sp. | reverse complement strand
GGGTATAAAAACAGGATTTATACATCATAATTCTACAGAAATTTTAGAAAATTGAGTAAACTTTATATAAAAAGATTGGAAAATTCTAGACCGCCCAAAATGGAAAAAAGTTAACCGCCCTTGACACTGTATTATTCAGACACTTATTCAGGCATTTCATCTCTTCAGATATTTATTATTTGACTTTCACTCTCTGCTTTTTCATCACTATTAAGTTTCATTTTTCTCTGTTGAAAGCCAGTACAAAACATATAAAATAACAAAAGGATTGAAATTGCGAAAGCTACAAAAGGAAACAAAGCCTGAAAAGAAGGAAGCGAAAAAGATATTAAAGCTGATCCTGAGCACACGCAGGAAAATTATATATGAAAATTATAATAGAAACGCCCAAATACAGTTTTTCGAAATACCAAAAAACAGAAAAAGGCTATGAAAGAGCTTTTTATTCTCCCCTTCCCACCATCTTTAATTATGGTTTCATAGAAGGCACAAAAGGTCCAGACGGTATGGAAGAAGACGTGGTCGTGCTCGGTCCCCGCATGTCCAGAGGGGAGACTCTTGAAAGAGAGGACTTTGACGGCCTGGTAAAATTTCTGGATAACTCCGTTCGGGATGATAAAAAATTAGTGTATATTAATGGCTTTTGCTATCCTACTCTGCTCGCTTTTTATTTCAGGCTTTATGCCCTGTTCAAAACCTTTCTCTATGCCCTCCACGAGGGAAAAATTACAAGGTGCAGGTTTGAAGGAATCGTATTCGAGAAGTTACATTGAGTTATCTTATTTATTTTCGGCTTCATCTTCCTTTTCAAGTACAACAATGCGCGCAATCGGGGCATTTGTTTTCACGGACTCGATTCCCTTCAGGCAACCTTCCTTGCTTTTGTACCCCTGGCTTATCGTGATGATCTGCCCGTTTCTTGCTCTTAACCTGAAACGGTATTCATTTGCTGCATCAAGATATACTTCAAATTTTGGCATTCAGTTCCCCCTTGTTTGGTTAAATGGTTAATTTTCAAAAGCTCTGATATCAATGTCTGAGATTTCAGGTTCAAGATATTCCCCGGAGGGTTCCCGAATCCTGTAATATATTTGAGTTCATTTATTTAAATAATATTCTATGTAAAAAAATTAAAAAATTTACTTTTAAAATACCCAGAATTACCATCCCTTGATGAGGAATAATGAAACAATACTTATAAAAAAATTCTAAAAAAAGTTCTAAAAAGAATTCTAAAAAGAATTCTAAAAAAAGTTATAAAAAGAGTTCTAAAAAGAAAGTTGTAAGTAAAAATCCATTAGAAAGAGCTATCTGATAACCGATTTATCAGGGAAGGGTACTTTTAGAAAACTACTAATAATTTGAAGAAGCTTAAAAAAAGGTGATTTAAAAATGCCTTTCCACGTGATGCTAATCCCTACCCTTGGCTGTCCTGCGAATTGTAGTTATTGCTGGAGTTCCGAGGAGAAATCCCCTATAATGAGCATCGAAACCATAAAAGAAGTAGTTGAATGGCTCAAAAATTTCAGGGATGATTCGGTTACCTTTACCTTCCATGGAGGGGAGCCACTCCTGGCTGGCGCGGATTTTTACCGGGAAGCTTTACCTTTACTTGTTGAGGGTTTAACCCCCAGACAAATAGCTTTTGCAATCCAGACAAATCTCTGGAAGCTTACTCCGGAGATAGCCGAGATTTTTGCCGAATACAATATTCCGATTGGTTCCAGCCTGGACGGTCCCCAGGAGCTTAACGACCTGCAGAGGGGAAAAGGATACTATGAAAAGACCATGCGAGGCTATGAAATTGCCAGGGCTCACGGGCTGCTGGTGAGATTCATCACTACTTTTACATCTCATTCCATAAATTTCAAGGAAGATATTTTCAATTTTTACCTTGAAAAAGGCTTAACTCTCAAACTGCACCCCTGCCTGCCTTCATTAAAGGACGACAACCCCGATAAATGGGCACTTGATCCGGAAAAGTATGGAGAACTGCTAATCTACCTTCTTGACAAATATCTGGAAAACATGGGCCGTATTGAGGTTATGAACATTGACAACATGTGTAAAGGTGTGTTCACAGGCCGGGGTACTGTATGTACCTTCGTGGACTGTATGGGGGATACTTTTGCAGTAGGCCCTGACGGCGGGATATACCCCTGCTATCGCTTCGTAGGCTTGCCCGAGTACGTCATGGGTAATGTTTATGACCACCCGACAATGGCAGACCTCGCCCAGTCCGATGCCTGGAAACTCATGCACCAATATAAGGAGTACGTGGACACGGCATGCGGCAAATGCGCCCATATCAACTACTGCAGAGGCGGATGCCCTTACAATGCCATAGTACCCACGGACGGGGAAATAAAAAGTGTCGACCCGCACTGCGTTGCTTATAAGATGATATTCGATGAAATAACCAAACGGGTCAATGAGGAAATGTTCGGATCCTCCGGTGGCATGGAAAATATGTTTCAGCCGCAGTCTATGGAGTCCTCCAGGGCGAGTATAATGTCCCTCATGCTTAAGAAGATCTGATACAGAGAACCAGAAGAGTTGAGTTTGAACAAACTTACCTCTAAGGTTCAATTAATTTTAGTTTAATTTCCCATGGTTGTCTGAACCAAAAGAGCTTCTTTGTTTAAGTCACCCGGAACTTCAGGGCTATTGTCAGCTTTAAAACCCCGCTCTTTCGGCTGCACAGTCGCGAGCGACAGTTCAGGAGCTCAAAAATAATATATTCAACTGGAAATTTCAGCCGAAATTCAGCCTTACGGACTCCTTACGGACTAAATCTCATTTTTTCAGCGACCCTTTTGTATACCCTCATTTTCTTAAGGTCTTAGGGAAGCCTTACTGCGATTCCTTTGCTTCTCAAACCATTTTGTCCGATTAGCTTACTTATTTCTGTTTTTCTTATTCCAATTTCTTTACTTTGGCTTTTTTCTTCAGGTCTGTTTACCCGTGCCGAAATATAATTTTGGTTTTTAAAAGAAAAGGTGATCCCTGATTAATTGGTTGGTATTATTCCAAAATGACTTCAAATTGCATATTTTGTTCTTTCTTTTCACGCGCCGCGCAAGACTTGAACCCACCCGGCGTACCGTAGATCTAAACGAACCCAGTAGCTTTGCTGAAAGCTCTAATAACAAAATATCAACCATGTAAAAGGGGACGACCATAGAAAAGAAAAAGGAAATAAAAATTAGTGAGAAAAAGAATTTGGTGAACGGGGAAACCCTGTGGTGGTTAAATTTTGTGTGGTGTGTTGCTTGGGTGTGATCTTGTAGATCTTGTAGATGTAGTTAAGGGCTGGTCCGTTCACTATGCTAAATTCAAAATTCCTGACTGGCTATATAAATATTTGGATACTATTATATTAAATTGCCTTTTTGTGATATTAGAGGCAGGTTTTAATGGCTCAAACGGATATTTTTTACAGATTTTAGCCTTTATTGCCAAAAAGCAGGTATCATTCTTTCCAGAAAACACTTTTACCTATTTTTTTGACCTACCGTTTTTTGTAACTGCTCTATTTTTTTGACAGGT
Source organism: Methanosarcina sp. (assembly GCF_028693135.1). Classification (GTDB taxonomy): domain Archaea; phylum Halobacteriota; class Methanosarcinia; order Methanosarcinales; family Methanosarcinaceae; genus Methanosarcina. The sequence goes on along the minus strand of NZ_JAQUVZ010000046.1, from coordinate 25,586 downwards.
CTTTCCTCAGCTGCCCTTTTCGGCACCTTTTTTACCAACCTTTCGATAAATTTTTGTAGATTTTCAGTCTTTTTCTCCGCGCCTTCTACAGCTTTTTCTTCCCCAACCTGTTTATACTATGAAGTTTTTTCCTATCTATACATTATAACGAATTACACTGATAGTTTTCAATATCGAGACCATAAGGAGACTTGCAATGAGAAGCGACATCATCAAAGAGGGGCCTGAACGCGCTGCCAACCGTTCCCTCCTTAAAGCAACGGGGGTTACGGATTCGGAAATGAAGAAGCCGTTCATCGCAGTTGTCAATTCCTGGAATGACATAATCCCTGGCCATATTCACCTGAATAAACTTGCTGAGGCTGTAAAAGCTGGAATCAGGAACGCGGGAGGAGTTCCTTTTGAGTTCCATACCATAGGGATCTGCGACGGGATTGCAATGGGGCATGAGGGCATGAAATATTCCCTCCCCAGCAGGGAAGTTATAGAGGACACAATCGAACTGATGGTCAGAGCTCACCAGTTTGACGGTATGGTCCTTATCCCTACCTGTGATAAGATCGTACCAGCGCACCTTATGGCAGCAGGCAGGCTTAATATCCCTGCCATTGTTGTGACAGGAGGGCCAATGCTCCCTGGATACGTGGACGATAAATATACTGACCTTATCTCAGTCTTTGAAGGGGTAGGTGCCTACAGAGCAGGCAAAATCTCCGAAGCCGAGCTTCAAAGGCTTGAAAATCTTTCCTGTGCAGGGGCAGGGTCATGTGCCGGAATGTTTACTGCAAACACAATGGCATGCATGACTGAAGCCCTCGGGATGAGCCTTCCTGGCTGTGCAACCGCCCATGCAGTGGATGCAAAAAAGACGCGCATTGCCAAGGAATCCGGAGAGCGCATTGTGGAGCTTGTAAAAGAGAACATCACCCCAAGGCAGATTGTCACCCACAAATCTTTTGAGAACGCCATAATGGTCGATATGGCGGTTGGCGGAAGCACAAATACTACCCTGCACCTTCCTGCCCTTGCCCATGAGTTCGGGCTTGAGCTGCCCCTTGAGGCCTTTGATGAATTGAGCAGAACAACACCCCATCTGATTTCCCTCAGACCCGGCGGCCCGAATTTCATGCTGCACTTTGATAGGGCAGGCGGCGTCGAGGCAGTAATGCAGAGGCTTGCTTCAAAACTTCACCTTGACCAGCTGACAGTTAACGGCAAAACTATCGGGGAAAACCTGAATGAGCTTGACATAGTTAACCCGAAGCTGAATAAAGAGATCATTGCAACCCTTGAAAAGCCAATCCATGCCGAAGGAGGAATTGCAGTTCTCAAAGGAAGCCTTGCCCCTGATGGCTCGGTTGTAAAGCAGGTTGCGGTTGACCCGAAAATGCGTATCCATACAGGCCCTGCAAGGGTGTATGATTGTGAAGAAGACGCTATGCAGAGCATTCTTGCAGGGGATGTGAAGCCTGGAGACGTTGTCATTATCCGTTATGAAGGTCCCAAAGGAGGGCCTGGAATGCGTGAAATGCTGGCATCCACAGCCGCAATTGCAGGCATGGGCCTGCTCGAGTCCGTGGCTCTGATAACTGATGGGCGCTTCTCCGGAGGGACCCGCGGACCATGTATCGGACACGTCTCTCCTGAAGCCAGTGAAGGGGGGCCAATAGGCCTCGTAAAAGATGGGGATCTTATAGAAATCAACATTCCTGAAAGGGTTCTTAACCTGAAAGTCTCTGAAGAAGAGCTACAGAAGCGGAAAGCTGCTTTCGTACCTCTTAAAAAGGAGGTCACGGGTTACCTTGCCAGGTACCAGCGTTCCGTCCATTCCGCAAACACTGGCGGGATAGTGGACTGAAATCGATTAACACTCTATTTTCACGGAGGTCTTTTCCTCCGTTTTCCTCTCTTTTTCTTCTTTTTTTGAATATCAGGAATTTTCGTTCAGGATTTCATTGATTTTCCTATCTTTGACCTGCACTTGCCGGAAGAGCATCCTTAGAATTATTCAGATACAGCCCTCATGGAAATGTTTATAGTGCCCCAAAACTATATTTTATACGACCTTATTATTCAAAACAAATTATTCAAACCGATTTATTCAAACCCACTTTTTATTTGGAAAATTCAGGAGGCCGAAATTTTGGAAGTAGAGGGGTTATGTTCAATCTGCGGGCGCCCGGCTAAACTTCATACCTGCCATTTATGCGGAAAACTTGTATGCAGCCAGTGCATGGACCGTAGAAAAGGAATCTGTATAAAGTGTGCGGGTGGTAGGGAAGGTTCTGCACCCAATTCAGGGGATATCGGAACATTTAAGGAATGATAAAAATATAACTTCTAAATTTCAGTTTGGGAATTGACCTCCAGTTCCATTTCCCCCAATAACCATTCTTGGCAACAAAATACGGACAAATTTAAAGAGTTCTCTGATCCATTCAACATTATTCGCCATAATAGGGTCGTTTTTGTCCCGGCAGAGTTGCGGCTCTGCAGTGCGCTGTTCTTTTCGCTACGCTCAAGAGGACCAATTTAAAGGTTATAATGTAAACTTCGCAAGGTCAAATGGGCTGAATAATAAATATTAATGACCAGTTAAACCTTATTAGCTGTATTGTGTCGTTTTTGTCACGCTCGACGCAGGAGAGCGGCTTTCAGACAAAAAATAAGAAAAAAGACCATAAATAAAATTTATAAATTAAAATTGAAGTAAAAAGTCTGCGAAAAAGCAGTCAAAACAGAATTAAATTATACCTGAAAATAATCCATTACACATCTGATTATATCGATTTTTACTACTTCCTCAAACATCTTCTCTTCTTTCTATTCTACCTCTTTCTTCGATTCTTTTCTTCGATTCTACCTCTTTCTTCTTTTTGGGAAGGGCCGCCAGACAAGCTGGCGGAGGCGCCCTATATTTGCCTGCGAATTAAATAACGGTTTTCAGGGGTTTATGGAAGTATTTTTCGGTCAAGGGAGGCATTAAACTATAAGTCTCATTTTCTCTTAATACCAGCAGGAATTCACCTGTTATTTTTTCTTACGGGCAGACGCGACGGCTTCAGTCCTGCAAGGAGTAGAAAAGAAAAACAAAATATTCCAGCTTTGGATATTCTGAATAATACTAACCAATTAATCTGGAAACACCACAGATCAGCAAAAATTAGCAAAAATCAGCAAAAAGAGATACAAGTAAAGAAAAAGAGACAGTCACGATTAATGAAGGCAGACGTATCTTAATTAAAAAATATACACCAGCCGGGATTCGAACCCGGGTTCGAGCGTTGGCAACGCCCGGTGATGACCGCTACACTACTGATGTACGAGGCTGAAAGGGCGCTCTGTAGCTTTTTTAGTTACTTTTTTAGCTATATACATTCTTATTAATTAAGTTGACCCCCGGAGAGATTTTGTATATCCGGTTCCTGAAAAAAACCCGCTTTAGTTCCAATTGTAGGGGGTTTTCCATATGCCTGTCAGGTCTGTTCTTTTTGTCTTTATTCTTTATAATTTATTCATTATTCTTTTATCCGAATATATTACAGGTACAGTTTTTGGGGAATTGTGTTTTATAATATCAAGCCAGTATAGAATGGCATCTTTCGTGAGCTGGCAACTAATTATTATATATCTCTAAAATATATCGATCTTTGTACTGGCCTTCTCACTTTGGTATTGAATTTGATGAGTGATGGGTTTTGAGCGAGCTTGAAAAACTGATAAACCTTGCAAAAAATGCAGCCGATAAAATCCGGAAGCATAGCTTTGTACGCATAGTTTCACATAATGATGCTGATGGACTGACTTCAGCCGGGATCATGGCCCAGGCCCTGCTACGGGCAGGCATCCGTTTCCAGCTTTCAATAGCAGGAAAATTGGATGATTCTGTGATCGAAGAAGTGAACAGTAACATATCTCAGGGAGAACTTGTTATTTTCTGTGATATGGGCAGTGGGCAACCTGAACTTATAGGTAAGGTGGCGGCTGACGTCGTGGTGCTTGACCATCACCAACCAGTAGGAAAGTCCCCTGCAAAAGCCGTTGTAAATGCCCATTTGGTAGGAATAGACGGGGCGACGGATATCTCGGCTTCCGGCACGTGCTATCTTGTAGCCAGGGAACTTGGGGAAGGAAACATTGACCTTGCAGGGCTGGCAATTGCAGGCGCAGTTGGAGATAGGCAGCTTTTCCAGACTGCCAATGCCTTTATTCTGGATGAAGCCTTGAAAGCAGGAGTTGTGTCAATCAGGAAAGGGCTGAAGGCAGGGGATGGAGACCTTGTGGATGTCCTCGCATACAGCACAGAACCTTTCCTGGATATAACTGGCTACCCTGAGAAAGCAGCGGAATTCTTAAACCAGCTGGGGCTCTCCGGAAACATTGAAAACCTATCTGCAGAAGATATCTCAAAACTTGCCAGCGCCATTGCCCTGAAACTTGTCAAGCAGGCAAGCCCTGAAGCAATTGAAGCCGTCATCGGAGATGTCATCTTGCTTAACAGGGAGCTGGTGCCCAATGTCTATGATTTCATCTCCATCCTCAATACCTGCGGGAAGCAGAAGGTTTACGGGCTTGCCCTGGCTCTCTGCCTGAAAGACTCAACTATTGTCGATGAAGCCCTTTCCCTTACAAAAGAGCATGAAAAGAACCTTGCAGTGGATGTCCGGGAAAATGTGGGGAAAATTCGCAAAGGGGAGAATATCTGGTACATCAGTACGGTTGATGCCCTTTCCACAGGAAGCCTTGCCACAACCGTAGTCAGATACCTTCATCCCGAACTTCCTTTCATCTGTGTAAACGAATCTGAGGGAATCCTGAAGGTTTCTTCAAGGGGTACCCGTGAACTTGTATCAAAAGGCCTTGACCTTGCCTTTGCCCTCAGGGAAGCTGCAGGCGCAGTCGGCGGAAGTGGTGGCGGGCATAGTGTCGCATCCGGAGCCGCAATCCCTCTCGGAAGTACGGAGGAGTTCCTGAGCATCGCAGACCGGATCATAGGAGACCAGCTCAGGAAAAACGCCAGTGGGAAGGCAAAGTAAAGGCAAAGTAAAGCAAGGAAATTAAGCGGGAAAATGAAGCGGTAGAATGAAGCGGTAGAATGAAGCGGTAGAATGAAGCGGTAGAATGAAGCGGTAGAAAACTAAGTAGTAAAAACGAAGTAAAAAGAAAGCACGGAATTAGCATAAAAAACGCACGAGGCATATTTATGAAAATCACAGGTACAATTGAGTTCCCTGACCCTGAGTCAAGAGAATCCGCAGCCAGAATTCTGAAAGCCCTCGCCCCGGACAACCTGAGGAGTATGGAAAGTGAAATCAGCGATGAGAGGGTTGCTGTGCGGTTTCATTCCGAAAAAATTGGTTCTCTTCTTGCAACCGTTGATGATTTTCTTATGAATGTTAAAATAGGAGAAGGAGTCGAACAGACTCTGGAAAAAGAGAAATAAGAAGAATAGTGTTTTCAGATTAATCGGTTGATATTATTCAGAATATCCGGAACTGGAATCTTTTGTTTTTCTCTTCTACTCCTGGCAGGGCTGAAGCCGTCTCTTCTGCAACGCAAAAAAGTAACAGGTAAGTTTATACTGTCATCCGGTGAAACTGAATTCAAAACTGTTTTCCCCGTCAAAAGAATACTTCCCCTAACCCGGGAGCCTCATTTAAATTCACAGATAAATATAAGCGCCTCCGACAGCTTGTCTGGCGGCTCTGCAAAAAATGTAAAAAATGCAGAAGATTATCAGTTTCCACTGTCACTTTTACCTGTTAGTTCCTTGAAAATGTTACCAGCAGTTGTTATTTGCTGGCTATTATCCCTTCTTATTTCTCTTTTTTACTTTGAAAAGCCGCTCTCCTTCGTCGAGCGGGGCAAAAATGACATGATAAAGTGAATAACGTTTTACGGGTCATAAATATTTATCAGTAGTCCTCTTGAGCGCAGCGAAAAGGACCGCGTACTGTTGCGATTACATCGCAACTCCCAGAAAATCTTCGATTTCCTGAGATCCCGAGGCGCAATTCGGGCGGGACAGGAACACACAGTATGGCGAATAAGGTTGTACGGATCAGAATTCGGGACTTTGAGCCAGATATTGTTTTTTTCGAAAATATCAACCATATAAAGGTAGACAACCAGAAAAATAAGAAAATCAATAAAGAAAATCAATAAAGAAAATCAATAAAGTAAATTAAGAAAATAAACGGGAAACCTTGATTCTGTTCCCCGGTAGTTGCTAAACTGTTTTCTCAATTTGCAGGCCCTTCGCGCCAGAGCCTTATAAGTTCCCCGAGCCTGGAGCTTGTTAGTTCTACTCCTGTGTTCGGTATTGAAAGATTGTTTTTATAGATATGTATCGCTTCCTGGAGCTCTCCTGTACTTATGTTAATTCCTCCCAGGGAGGTCGAATCGTCCCAGGGGTTCCAGTCGCGTACTGTCCAGTTCCAGGTGTGGGTGACCGTTTCTGTTCCTGTTACGGCGTGGACGGTGACAGTATAATTCCCAGGGGAGAGATTACTGTTGGAATATGAACTGCTTTTAACACCGGATTCAGAACTCTTTACCACCCTGTTAATGTACCAGTTTACAGTACTGTTATGATTTGTGCTGATACTGAACTCCTGCTCATCTCCTTCATAGGTCGTGATATTTCCTGCGGGGTTTGCGGAGAGAATTGAGAGCGGAGTCACTGTTACGTAATTGCTCTTTGTCTCGGAGTCAAAACCGAGCCTGTTGCTGACATTCAGCGAGACAGTATAATTTCCATAGGAGATATAGGTATAGACCGGGTTCCGGGCTGTTGAGTCCACAATTCCGTCCCCGTTAAAGTCCCATTCCCAGGAAAAGGCACCCTGCGAGAGGTCAGTAAACTGGGCTGTGAGGGGGGAAACCCAGCTGGTGAGATTAGAAGAGAATTCAGCATCAGGGGGCGCGTCAACAGTTGTGAAAGCTTTTATACAGAAGTTTGCGTCTGAATATTTGGGATCTGATGTTATGTCTTGCCAGCTGGAGCCATCCAGACTTATATAGCTTTCTCCTGAATTAGCCTGTGCCTTGTTGCTGTAACTATAAGACAGAGGCATTTCAACTGCAAGAGGGTACGAGTCGGAAGAAGGATTGCTGAACTTTATTACCACCGAAAATTTCTCCCCCGCATTCAGGTCTACTGACGAATTCAGCAGGTGGGTATGGTATCCAGAAAATGAGCATATGCCATTTTCTTTTACAACAAAATTCCTTTCCTGATTAAGGGGACCATTTGTCAGATTTTTATACACGTATATTTCATAAGCCGTATCAAGATCTGTAGTATAGAACCCTATAGCCTCCAGTTTTTCGTTCCCTTGCGAAGAAAATACATTTCCGCCCCAAGCAGTTGAATATCCGGAGTACCCCATCTGTTTTGTCCACCCAAGTGGATCATACTGGTAATTATAGTCAAAGTTGTCCTGCTCTGCAGCTGTAAACACGGCATTTTCTTTATATCCGAGCCTGGTGTCATAGTAGGAAATATAGAAGTATCCCCCTTCTCCCCAAGACTCACCCCAGCTATTTTTTATTATAAAAGCACCGTCTCCAGCAGGGACCTGTTTGAACAGATTCCTGTCAAAAGAATCGTTCCAGCCTACGATAGTTATTGCATGATTGATAGCATCTAAGCCTGTGTATAGATAGGTGTGGTTATTTTCCTGGTAATCGAATGAGTTCCAGCACATTGTGGAGTACATGGCTCCGTAATTCATAAGTGCCTCTTTGATTCCCTCATTGTCCAGAGGTCCCGTTTTCCCGGGAATAAAAATCATTTCCTGGACATGTTTTTGCACGGAAAGTCCTGTCGGAGAGTAGGTCGAAGTCTCACTAAAAGGGTCTGCGGATTCGTTTACGGGCCCTGACCAGCGGGCAAGATATGCCATAGACATGAACGCATTGCCGCCGTCATTGACATCTAAGTCAAAACCGTCGGAATAGTCTCTTGTAACGAGGTTTTTCATGTTATTTTCGGAAAAGTCCCGACTTTTTCCTTCTGCCCCCAAAATGTAAGATTCAAGGGATGCAAGGCTCGAAAAAGCCCAGCAGCTTCCGGTCTTCCCCTGGTCCTTTACAGAGGTGACCTGGCTTTCCGTGCGCAGGTCATAGGTTGCAGGGAGTTCCAAGCCTGATGCTCTCAGCAAAAGCCTTTCTGAAGACCTTGAGAGCCCTGAGAGGTCTACTGGAGAAGGCATATATCCAAGACCTGAAATGTGCCCGTAATCAGAAGGCGAGATAGGGTCAACCGGTTCCTGCTGCCCTGGCTCCAGAAATTCGGGATTTAGAGGGGCCATTTCAATCGCAGGTTCTGAAAGGGATATATTGTTCAGGGGCAGTTCGAAGGTTTTGGCACTTCCAGCGGCAAAGCTTGGGCTGGCAGATAAGCATGATAATAAGATCGTAAGTGCAAGCAGGAGGGAATTTATTTTCTTCAAGACTTCTCGGCCTCTGATATGATCGATTTTTGGTTAACTTACGGATTAACTTACTAAGAGAATACGGAATAGCCGATATGGTGAGATTTTTCCGGATTCAAATCTCTGGATTAGACACAAATCGTAAGCGGATCTTCAGCAAGTATCAATATAAATAATATTATCCAGTATATCAGTTTTAATTAATAATTTATAGGGTTAATTTATGAAATGTAGGTATAAGTTCTTTTCTAACTGAATATATTTTTTTACTAGAATAATTACATAATTTGTGTGTATAATATAATCTCAACATGAATGGACAGCTCAAAATAAGATGGTAATGGATTGGCATAAATTCTTTGATAAAAGTAGATAAGTTGGCAGGTATATAAAGATATATTGGAAGTAAATATAAAATATTTTGGAAAAAAAAGGGAGTGTTTTGTATAAGAAATTATATTAATTAAAAATTATTTTTCCCTGTGTATGGTTGGGGAGCAGAAATAAATTAATTTGTAGATACTGTTGCTGTCTTTCGTCTGATTATTTAAAATTAATGCGGATCTGTTTCTAATTATCATCCTTCTTATGGTGTTTCGGGCGTTTCCGGTGTTTCCGGTTTTTACGTTGAATTATAATTATTTTATAGTTACAATATAAATATATCACTTTATAATTAGCCCGCTGGTGGTATCTGATTAACTTGTTGACCTATTCCGGAGCCCGGAGGAGAGAATTTTTCGTTTTTCTCTCCCTGCACCGCCGGTGGGCCTGAGCCTGCCGTCAGCCAGATAAAATGTGACCAAAAAAACGACACCTCAACAAAGAGAGACGATAAGCTGAAGAAATGTCCACGGGCTGAGAGAGCACTTTCCTTTACCTCGGGGTTGGTTTTTAATTCACAGGTAATACAGGCGTTTCCGCCAGCTTATCTGGCGGTCCGGCAAAAAAAGAAGTAAAAAGAGACTTGAAAATGAATGAGTTTAATATGCATTTAATTTTGTTTTGTTCTCATTCGTACCGCTTTTTCCATTTTTTTGTATTTGCTCTTTTTATGCCACTTTTACTTTATGGCTTTTCTTTAGGGTCTTTTGCCTTATTTTTTTGTCTGAAAGCCGCTCTCCTGCGTCGAGCGGGACAAAAATGGTTCGGTAGAGCGAATGACGTTGTACGGGTCAGAAATATTTAAGTCGTCCTCTTGAGCGCAGCGAAAAGGACCTCGTGCTGTTGCACTTGCAGTGCAACTCCCAGAAAATCTCCGATTTCCTGTGATCCCGAAACGAAACTCGGGGAGCGAAACTCGGGTGGTACAACTCGGGAGGCTCAACTCTGCCGATTCCGAATTTTGGGCTGCTGATGTTTTTTTACTCAAAACCATCAGCCCGGTAACAGGGGATGACCAGCCCGTTACCTGACAGAAAAACCCGAAAGCTGGATTTTGTTAGCCCTGAATTTGGGTTGTCCCATAATAAATTAAAAAGTATCTCGACAATTGGCTGAAGGAAAACTTAGCCATTGTCTGAACTGAGCCATCGTCTGAACTGAGCCATCGTCTGAACTGAGCCATTGTCTGAAAAGTAGAGATTAACCATTTCGGTCTGAAAAGCAGAAAAAACAACTGGCTGATTTAAACAGCCGGCTGTCTTTTTTGAAAGTTCCTCGAAATTTCCAGAAATCGTTCTATTATTTTTAACCCTTCGGGAGTCAGCACGGACTCGGGGTGAAATTGCAGGCCATAGATAGGATATTCTGCGTGCTCGACTGCCATGATGGTTCCGTCTTCTGCCCGTGCAGTAACCTTTATTCCGGGAGCCGGTTCCCCAATCTCAAGTGAATGGTAGCGTCCGGCTTCAAATTGCTCTTTAAGCGTTGTAAAGAGCTCCGATTTCGTATGCAGGATCCTTGAACTTTTTCCGTGTACAGGTCCCACTTTACATCTCCTGACAGGGCCTCCGAAGGCTACGTTGATTGCCTGGTGCCCAAGGCAGACTCCCAGAAGAGGGATCTCCCTGCCCATTTCCCTGATGATCTCCAGGCAGTTTCCAATGTCTTTCGGGTCAGACGGATTTCCGGGTCCGGGTGAAATTACCAGCGCATCAGGCTTTATTTCTCTGAGTTCTTCTAAGGTTACTGTGTTGGGAAGGACCAGGGTATCTTTTTCAAAGTATGAAATGTAGTCTACCAGGTTCCATACAAAGGAATCTTTATTATTTATGAAAACGATTTTCACCTGAAAACACCTCCTGAAACTTTTTCGTTCAGATTTTTACTTCCCGGAGTTCTTTTTCTTGAATTTCCCTGCCCTGAAATCTCCCTCATTAAATGTATCTTCATATATCTCATCTCAAACTTTCATATATTTCGTCTCAGAGTTCTCCGCCGATAGCCGCAAGCATTGCTGCCATCTTTCGCTCGGTCTCCCTGAACTCATACGCAGGATCGGAATCCGCAACAATCCCTGCCCCTGCCTGCACTGAAGCCTTTTTGCCCTGTACAAGTACGGTCCTGATAACGATTGCAAAATCAGCATCCCCGTTCCAGCTGTAGTATCCTACTCCGCCACCGTAGATTCCTCTTGGAGCGGGTTCAAGTTCGGAAATAAGTTCCATTGCGCGGATTTTCGGAGCTCCCGAGAGGGTTCCTGCAGGAAATACCGCCCTGAAAGCATCGAACTGGTCACATTCGGGCCTGAGAGTTCCTGAAACCGTACTTTCTATGTGCTGGACATGGGAATACTTCAAGACTTTCATGAAGCCGGAAACCTTTACTGAACCACTTTCGGAGACCATCCGGACATCGTTTCGCCCGAGGTCAACAAGCATTACATGTTCTGCCCTTTCCTTCTCGTCGTTGAGCATGTGCAGGGCAAGAGCTTCGTCTTCAGCTTCGGACTTTCCCCGGGGACATGTGCCTGCAATAGGGTTAATGATTACAGTCCGCTTATGGACAGTAAGCAGGGTCTCAGGACTTGCCCCGACAATTGCCAGTTCCCCAAACTCGAAAATGTACATGTAAGGACTCGGATTGATCGCTCTCAGCTGCAGATAAAGCTCAAAGGGAGACTGCTCCAGTTCGAACTCGCATTTTCTGGAAAGGACTACCTGGAAAATATCTCCTGCAAAAATATGCTCTTTTGCCTGGAGTACGGAGGCTTCAAACTCCGACCGCTCAACGCTGCACACCTGTAAACGTGACTCTGATGCTGTTGACGCGCTCGAAACTGCTGCTCCTGAAACAATTACTTCTTCTTCTTCTTCTTCTTCTGTTACTGTCTTTGCTATATCTTCCGGCAGGTGGGCCCCCTTAATTACCGAGTAAAGCTTCTCTGCCTCTGAAAGCGCTTCTTCGTACACTTTTCCAGCATCCAAACCCGGGCTTACGAAAGGGGTGACAACTATGTAGACCTCTTCAGTCAGGTGGTCGAAGACAAAACTTTTTGAAACGAGCAGGTACTGAAGTTCGGGGATGTCGGACTCAAAACCTTTCTCGACCCCAAGCCAGCTGTCATAGATTGCATCGTACGCTGTATAGCCAATAGCCCCTCCCAGGAAGGTCTGCCTCTCAAAACGTCTGGAATTGAGCAGTTCTATCCCGTTTGCCGGAGGAAGAGCCAGGCGAAGGGCATCGAAAAGATCTTTCCCCTTTGGAATTGAAGCTGTAAATTTCTCCGCACCTTCATTTTTCTTCGCTTCTATTTTCTTCACTTCTATTTTCTTCACTTCTATTTTCTTCACTTCTATTTTCTTCACTTCTTTTTCATTTTCGGCGGTTTCCGGGCCGCATACTTCCTCCATCTTTGCGCAGATCGCTTCAAAGAGAGGAGAAGCTTTTGGGTTCAGGAGCTCAAGGGAAATTTTTCGGTCACTTATTTTCAATACGGCGTCGGGGTCGTTTCCAACAAAGGAGTATCTTGCCCGGCTTTCCTGTTTTTCTACTGACTCCAGCAGGTAAGAGTAGCCTGTTGTCCCTGAAACCCGCAGGGCTCCGTAAAGTTCAAGGGGAGAGCAGGCAGGGAAACAGTCAGTACCAACTTTTGCAAAGAGCTGGACAAGGCCCGGCTTTTCGAGCCCGGAGACAAGCTCCAAAAATTCGTCTTTTCCAAGGTCAAAGGAAAGCATCGGCACACCTCACTTCTTCAATAAAATTCCTGATTTTCACAGCATCTTTTTTTCCGCAGGTCTCTACCCCTGAAGCTGTGTCCACAGCATAGGGGGAAACAGCCCTGATAGCATCCTGCACGTTTTCAGGTTTGAGCCCACCGGCAAGGATCAGAGGGAGTTCTGTTTCTTCTGCAATTCTCCGGCTCAGGTCCCAGTCGTGTACACAACCTGTTCCCCCTGTTTTCCCGGCAACCCCTGAGTCCAGAAGCACGCTGTCCACAGCGCCGCATTTTTCCAGCTTGCGGACATCCTCAAGAAGTCGCTTTACAAGGTTCTGGAGTTTAGAAGCCCCCCGCCCGGCGGGCACAGAAAGGGTTTTTATGATAGGGATGTCTGCTTTTTCCCTTATGACTTCAAGTTCTAGAAGGGGCAAATTGGAGTGTATCTGCACTATGTCCGGCCTTACTTTATCGATAAGTTCCAGGGCGCAGGTGGAGTTTTCAGGCATTATGACCATTACCGAATCAAGGTATTTCGGGACTTTTGAGACAAGGGCAGCAGCGGTGTCCGAATCGAGTTTCCTTGGGCTTTCCACAGGGACTTCCGTGATAAAACCCACAGCATCGGCTCCGTAGAAAGCTGCAAGTTCTATATCTTCAGGACTGCGGAGTCCACAGATTTTTACCCTGGTTTTTAGCCCTGTTTTCATGCCTTTTCCCCGGAAACCGGGCTTAACACGGATGTGTTGGAAGAGGTAAGAAACATTTCTTCCGAGCAAGAGCCCTCTTTTTTTCCCTGCCTGGAAAGTTTGGCAGTGAAATTTCGGAACTGGTTGAACTTAACCATAACTTTTCCGCTGTCAATCGCATTTTCAGCAATGGGGATTGCCTGCCGGATTGAGCCAACTATCCCACTTACATACAGGGCTGCGGCTGCGTTCAGGACAACAAGGTCCCTCTTTGGCCCCTTCTGGCCCTTGAAAATACAGAGAAGGTCACGGGCATTTTCTTTTGGGGAGCCGCCTTTGATGTCTTCGGGCTTTGCCCGCAGCATGCCCAGAGATTCCGGGGTAAGGGTGTATGTTGAAACCTTTCCCTCCTTTAACTCAGCAACATAGGTTTCACTCACGTTTGAGATTTCATCCATCCCATCCCCGTTCACCACAAGCGCGTGTTCGGTCCCGAGCTCAGCAAGAGCATAAGCTATCGGCTCACAGAGGCTTTTATCAAAAACTCCTACAACCTGCCCTTTTGCCCCTGCCGGATTGGTCAGGGGCCCGAGGATATTGAAAACCGTCCTTACCCCAAGCTTTTTCCTGACCCCTGCAACCCGCTTCATGGCAGGGTGGAAAACCGGGGCAAACATGAACCCTATGCCTATCTCTTCTATTACCCTCCTCACCATTTCAGGGGCAAGATCCACTTTGATCCCCAGGGCTTCAAGCACGTCAGAACTTCCGGACATTGAGGTGGCGGCCCTGTTTCCGTGTTTGGCTACAGGGACTCCGGCTGCTGAAGTCACAATTGCAGCTGCTGTTGAGACATTGATGGTGTTAAGCCCGTCTCCTCCTGTCCCGACGACGTCTACAAGTCTGAAAGGAACGTCCGGCTGGATCATATTGGCGACTTTCTTCATTCCCTTTACAAAGCCTGTGATTTCTTCGGGTTTTTCTCCTTTTGCCTTGAGGGCGAGCAGAAATTCCCCAATCTCCTCATCCTCTGCCGTGCTAAGGATCTCTCCCAGTGCGGCTTCGGCTTCTTCTGAACTCAGATCACAGCCTTCTTCCAGTTTTTGAATATATACTTTTATTCCCTGCATTCTTCTCCCTCTCCTGGAATTCCCTGTTTCAATTTGCTTCAAGTATGCCGGATTTGAGTTCCCTTGCAAGGGCTTCCAGCTTTTCGTTTACATCTTTTCCTTCTTCGATGATCCTTACAAAAGCCGAGCCGACAATTACAGCGTCTGCCCCCGCTTTTATAACTTCTGCAGCTTGCTTTCCCGTTGATATTCCAAAACCCACAGCTTTCGGAATATCGGTTTTTACCCTGTCAAGCAGTTCTTTTGTGGAACCTGAAATGTCTGCTCTGGCCCCCGTGACCCCGAGCCTTGAAACCAGATAGATGAAACCCGAGCCTCTCTCCAGGATCTTCCGGATTCTTGCATCGGTTGTTGTAGGTGCGACCAGAAATATCAGGTCAAGCCCGTGTTTCTCACAGCTGTTCTTCAGGTCAGCGGCTTCTTCTACCGGGATATCGGGTATGATCAGTCCGCTTATTCCTGCTTCTGCGGCATGTTCAACAAATTTTTCCACTCCGTACCTGAACACCGGGTTGTAATAGGTCATGCACACAAGAGGGACTTTTACCTCAAGGGCTCTGACAAGCTTGAAGTAGTGTTCAATATCCATACCGGCTGCAAGTGCCCTCTGGCCTGCTGCCTGGATAGTTGGCCCGTCAGCCACAGGGTCTGAAAATGGGAACCCGAGTTCGATTATATCTGCACCCCCATTTGCCAGAGCTTTTACAACCCCGGAGGTTGCCTCTGCAGAGGGGTCGCCTGCCATCACATAGCCTATAAGGGCTCCTTCTTTTTTCTGCTTCAGTTCGCCGAATTTTTCTGAAATATTTTGCCTTTCCACCTGGCTTTCCATCTGGCTTTTCATTTTAGATCCCTCTCTTCAGGCTCAGAACAGTTTCCAGGTCCTTGTCCCCTCTTCCCGAGAGGTTTACTACCACAAACTCTCCAAGTTCCCCGGATTCGGCAGCTTTTTTAAGGTAGGCAAGGGCATGTGAGGATTCAAGGGCAGGAATGATTCCTTCAAGCCGGCTCAGTTCGTGAAAAGCTTCAAGCGCTTCGTCATCTGTGACATAGCGGGCTGTAACCCTGCCGCTCTCCGAAAGGTAAGCCAGTTCCGGGCCTACTCCCGAGTAGTCAAGCCCTGCAGAAATGGATTCGGATTCAAGGATCTGCCCGTTTTTGTCCTGAAGCACCTTTGTCCTTGCTCCGTGCAGGATTCCTTCTTCTCCGGCGCAGAGGGAAGCTGAGTGCAGAGCTGCTTTTTCCGTACACTTCAGGGCTTTTCCCCCGGCTTCTACAGCAATCAGTTTGACCTCTCTGTCTTCAATAAAGGGATAGAAACTCCCCATAGCATTGCTCCCACCGCCTGCACAGGCGATAATAGAATCAGGCAGCCTGCCTTCTTTTTCCATTGCCTGCTCCTTTATCTCACGCCCTATCACGCTCTGGAAGTCCCTTACGATCATAGGATAGGGATGAGGACCAACCACTGATCCGATCAGGTAGTGGGTGTTTCCTATGTTAGTGACCCAGTCCCGCATCGCCTCGTTGATTGCGTCTTTGAGGGTTTTTGAGCCAGTCTCTACGGCTTTTACCTCGGTCCCCATGATTTCCATTCTGTATGCGTTCATCTGCTGACGTTTGATGTCTTTTGCTCCCATGTAGACAATAGTTTCAAACCCAAGAGTCGCTCCCACCATGGCTGTCGCAGTCCCATGCTGTCCTGCGCCTGTTTCGGCGATAAGTCGGGTCTTTCCCATGAACTTTGCAAGCAAAGCCTGTCCGAGAGCGTTGTTAAGCTTGTGGGCGCCCCCATGCATCAGATCTTCCCGCTTGAGATAGACCTTTGTCCCGTATTTCTTGCTCAGGTTCCGGGCAAAGTAAAGAGGAGTTTCCCTGCCCCCAAAATCCCTGAGGTAATGGTCAAGCTCCCGGACAAATTCGGGGTCGTTTTTGTACCGCTCGTACCCCTCTTCGAGTTCTTCTAAGGCGGGCATGAGGACTTCGGGTACGTACTGCCCTCCGAATTTTCCGTACTTTCCTTTTACCTGAAATTCTGAAACTTTAGTTCCTGTCAATTTGATTACTCCCTTGTATCGTGATTTCTGAGTTCTTGATTTCTGAGTTCTTGATTTCTGAGTTCTTGATTTTTGATTTCGTAATTCCTGAGTTCTTGATTTATGAGTTCTTGATTTCTGAGTTCTTTATTTTTGATTTCGTAATTCCTGATCTCGTGATCTGTGATGTTATGAAACCGAATTATGGCCTTAGTTGTGAAATGAAAGTGGATTTTTCAACCTTATTTCCACAGGCTGAAAGTTCCGAAAAATCAAGGAAAAGCAGTCATTAACGCCAGCAAACGCTCTGGACGAATTCTTTAGTTTTCTCAAAAACAGAGTCACTTTCCATAAGTGCAGACCCTATCAGCACAGCATCTGCTCCAGCCTGCATCACGCGCCTGACATCCCCGGGGCTGTTCATCCCGCTTTCGCTTATAATGATATGGCTGGTTCCGTGTTCAAGGTCATATTCCCGGATGACGGGGGCAAGTTCTTCCGTGGTTGCCAGGTCGATTTTAAGTGTATCAAAGTTCCGGTTATTAATCCCGATGAGCTTTGTATCAGTTTCCAGCGCAAGTTCAAGCTCTTCCCTGTTGTGAACTTCAACCAGCGGCTCAAAGCCCTTTTCAAGAGCAAGATCAACAAAGGAATCCAGCTCTTTTCCCAGGATGCCTGCAATCAGGAGGATGAGGTCACTTCCCGCTTCTTTAAGCTGCCGCCTGTCAATAATGAAGTCCTTCCTCAGAACCGGTAAACAGACTGTTCTCCTGACCGCGTTCAGATTTTCAAGTGAACCCCGGAAAACCCCTGGTTCAGTAAGGACTGAAACTGCAACAGCTCCGGCTTCCTCCATCTCCCATGCAAGCTCAGCAGCCGCTGATGGGGATATATCCCTGAAACTCTTTCCAGGAGATGCGGGCTTGACTTCCGCAATTACCGGCATCCGGCCATCTGCCTTTACAGCTGCTACAGCGGCAATAAAGTCCCTTTTCAGGAACTGCGGCTTCGGTTCTTCCTTATGGACGTCGGCTCCAAGATCCTGGACCCTGGTCTTTGTTGTGTTGAGGATGTGGAGGATTGAATCGTGCATATAATATCACTGGTGTATAGTTATGTACAATAATGTCTAATACCGTACTTGTTATAAAAAGGTTTTGGATGAGGATAAACCGCGACGGATTTAATAAATTCCCACAATTATATATATTTAATTTTATTTATATTTATGTTTGTAGATAAGATTAAATAAAAAAAGTTAGTAAGAATACATATTGAGTAAATGTAATGAGTTCCTTAATGTAATCGAAGTAATTGGGGGAAGGAAATGGCTGAATTTTTGAACACTGAAAGCACCTCACACTATTTAAATAATATAATTAAACATGCCAAGCAAGAGATCATCCTAATAAGTCCATATTTAAAAATTAATCATAAGATTAAAGATTTAATTGAAGATCAAAACAGGATGAAAACAGATATTAAAATCGTTTATGGAAAAAATGATTTGCAGCCTGAAGAAAATAATTGGATTAAACAACTGGATTCTGTCCGTACCGGTTTTTGCAAGGATTTACATGCTAAATGTTACCTCAATGAAAAAGAGGCGATAATCACTTCAATGAATCTCTACGAATATTCTCAAATCAATAATTATGAAATGGGAGTTTACGTTTCAAAAGAAGGGGACCCAGAACTGTATTCTGCTGTTTACGAAGAAGCAAGGATGTTGTTTAGAATTAGTGATGAAATCAAAATAACAGTTGAGAAAATAATCTCAAGAGAAGAGGAAAAAACTGATCCAATTCCAGTATCAAACGAACAATCAAAAGTGAAAAGCTCGAAAATTGAAAGTGAAAAAGAAATAACAACTTCTGATAGTAACTCAAATGATCTGAATCTTTTCGAGAGATTGAGAATACTTCGAAGTAAAGTTGCAGAACAGGAAAAGGTACCTGCGTACTATATATTTACGGATAAAACTCTTGAAGAAATATGCTCTAAGATTCCAAAGAATTCTAACGAGTTTTTAAGTATTACAGGAGTGGGGCAAAAGAAACTTGAGAGGTATGGATCGGCTTTTCTCCGGGAAATTGCAAATTACTATAAGCAGGACCTGATAGGTGATTCTGGATCATGCATTCGTTGTGGAGAAAGAATAAGTTATAATCCAGATAAACCGTTTTGTATCGATTGCTATAATTCATGGACTAGATTTGAAAATCCAAAATATAAGGAAAAGTATTGTCATAAATGCGGCAAACCGACTGACACTTCTAAAGAGAAACCTGTGTGCTATCAGTGCTTTAAAAATGGTTTGTAACAAATGGATTTTAGTTTTACCAGATAGATTCACTAAAATGGTGATTCAACTACAAGGGGTGAATTCATATCTTCAGCAAATCCCCATGCACCCTTAACCACTCTTTCCTTTCTTCATAGTCCGGCAGGATTTTCTGCACCTCATTCCAGAAAGCCTTTGAGTGGTCTTTATATTTAGTGTGGCAGAGTTCGTGGACGACCACATAGTCGATAATTGACATTTTAGCCATAACAACCCGCCAGTTGAACCTGAGCTGGTTTGTCTTTGAGCAATTTCCCCACTTGTTTTTCAAGGCCTGGATCTTTATCAGGGAAGGCTTTTCTTCAAAATACAGCAGATATTTCCTGGCCCTCTGGTTGAGCACTTTTTCCGCTTTTTCGTGATAGAAACCGATGAATAAAGGCTGTATGATGCGGGGATAGTCAAACTCAGGAATACTTACGGGCACATAAGCTATGAATTTGCTGTGGGTAAAGGTCAGGGTTGGAACTATTTCTTCATTTACCTGGACTACTTTTAACCTGTAGTGCTTGCCTTTGTACGGAAATTTTTCTCCGCTTACGAATTCTTTCCGGGTTTCGTTTCTTATTACCTCGTTCATTTTGTCGAGGTTGGTTATGATCCAGCTGGCTTTCCGTCGAAGGTTTTCAGCAACCTCTTCTTTGCTCATGCTGCCCGGGGCTTTTACTGTAAACCCGGATTCCAGATCAATTACAAGCTCAATGGTCTTCTGCCGGGAAGAATAGGTTATACGGTAATCAACGAGTGTGTTTCCGATTTTTATTTGTTCCATCGTTATTCCCGTTGTCTGTTTATATCGGTCTGTTATTGGTCCCTGCTGTCTGTGCCATTTACAACAAGTTTCTGATTTACAACAAGTTTCCGATTTACAACAAGTTTATAAATTACAGCAAGTTTCGGGCAAGGTTGAGAATATTATCTTTCAATTTCAGTCGTTTTAATGGCAAAATTAATTTTATATAATTCTTTTTGACCGTATTAAGCTTTATAATTCTCTTTGCTCTCTTTTATCTGTAATCATTTTTTTATATTTACAGCAGGTTCCTGGCAAGGTTGAGAATATTATGGCTTTCCCTTTCAGCCGTTTCTATGTCAAAATCAATTTTATATAATTCCCTTTTGATCGTTTTAAGCATTATCTTTTGCTGTTCGGGTTTTTGCCTCCAGTCAATTACTGCAAGCCCGTTTAAGGCTGAAAAAAGGGGGAGAGAAACGCCTGCAAGCTTTTTCTCGTCCTCTTCTGTAAGGTACATGGAAGGGTGCACGGAAGGGTGCATGGAAGCTTTTTCGGCTCCTGCCTGAAGCTGGATATAAGCAGCCCTGACCATCTGGAAGATTGCAAACTCTTCCCTGCTCATGCCGTGTTTTCTTGCAACAACATCAACATCAAGCTCGGCTTTGATTCTGTCAAGGTCGGCCAGGAAATCTGTGGTGGAAATAAGCTCCTGTTCGTGCTCTGCAATCAGTTTTTCGAGCTTTTCGCGGAGGGAAGTGTAGTAAATAGGGTTTGTGTTAAGAAGGTTGCTGATTGTGGTCCTGACCTTGTGCTGGATAAGGCTTGCTTTTGCTTTTTGGGAGGTCTTTTTGTTGACGATATCATTGAACTCGGAGGAGTAAATGGAAACAGGTTCATGGAAGACTTTGATGCCGTTTGATTCGAGGTATTCGTGGATCAGCGCTTTAGCTTTGGGGACAGCTTCAAGCACACTCGGGGCTTTTATGCTGTAGTTTGTCCGCATTGCGTTGTAGACCCTGCCGTAGAGGTAGACGTCCTGCCTGAAGCGGTTTGCTTCGGGATTGGGGATGATGTTGTTTACAAGAGCGACAAATTCCTTGAAAGCCCTTTCAAACCTGATCCGCGTATCTTCTGCGCTCAGGACATCAAGCACACACCTGTCCACGTATTCAGCGGAATCATAGGTTGTGGGCACGGCTTTGAAGAACCTCTTTACCTTGTTTGCCGCCTGCTCGGCTTTCGGGACATCGTCCATAAGGTGTTCGAGGTAGCCTGCAATATCCCCTTCGTTGAAGATGTCAAGAGCTTCTTTGAGCCGCTTTGAAATCCCGCAGTAGTCGATAATCAGGCCATAGGTTTTGTTTTCGGTATAGGGGCGGTTCACCCTTGCAACTGCCTGCATCAGGTTGTGTTCCCGGAGCGGCTTATCAAGGTACATGACCTGCTCGATCGGCGCATCAAAGCCGGTCAGGAGCATGTCGCAGACGATCAGGAAAGCCAGGTTGTTATTTTCATCAAACGGGCTTCTGAACTTTTTAATTATCTGCCTCTGCCGGGCTTTTGTCCTGTAGTACTTCCGGATTTCGGCGTGAGGGTCATCTTTCGGGCTTGAGGAGATGATGATTTCCGATTCAGGAGCCCCGAGTTCGTCCAGAATCCGTTTGTAGGTAACGGCTGCATCCCTTGAAGGGGTCACGATCTGCGCCTTGAAGCCTTCGGGCCTGACAGCGGTTGTGTAGTGTTCGAGGATATCTTTGCAGATGACCCTTATCCGGTCCTCGTCTTCGGCAATCGTCCTGTATTTTCCGGCTTTTTCTTTGATCGTTTCCTGCTCAAGGTCGGTGTAATCAGCAAATTCCGAATCAAAAGCAACATCAAGCTCGCTTCCCAGTATATGGACTTTCGGAAGCCTTGCCTGATATTTGATCTGGACGGTTGCCCCGTCGGCTATGGACTGTTTCGGCAGGTATCTGTCAATATAATCTCCAAATTCCCTGCGCGTGGATTTGTCGTTTTTATCAATCGGAGTGCCGGTAAAGCCGATGAACAGGGCTTTCGGGATTGCCGTCCGCATATTCAGAGCCCAGCCCAGGCTGGTATTTACCTTCTCATCCTCTTTGTTTTCCTTCGCAGCCGTTTTCCCGTATCCCGCTTTCCCGTACTGGCTCCTGTGGGCTTCGTCAGCAAAAACAATGATGTTTTCCGAGCTGGACAGTTCGGGGTAAGTTTCGCCGTTTTTCGAGGTAAATTTCTGGATCGTGGTAAAAAGAGTCTTTCCAGTGGGGGTTTTCAGTTCGTCTTTTAGCTGCTCTACGCTTTCCACAGGTACGGGATTTGGGAAGCTGCAATTCTTAAACGTGCCTGAAATCTGGGAATCAAGGTCATTCCTGTCCGTTACAATCAAGATGCAGGGATTTTCAAGCGAGGTCCCCGGCACTTTTTCAATCCTGCGGATTTTCAGAGCCGTATAGGTCATGGTAAGCGACTTTCCGCTCCCCTGCGTATGCCAGATTACCCCGCCTTTGCCCTCTGCCATCCGTTCAAGAATTTTGTTGCTTGCAATGTACTGGTTGTACCGGCAGAGTTTTTTATTCATACCGTTGTTTTCGGTTTCAAAAACAATGTAACTCCTGAGAATGTCCAGAAAATTCTCCTTTGAAAAAAGCGAGTACAGCAGAATATCCTGAGCAGGCAGCAGGCGGCTCTCCATTCTTTCCTGTTCCGCCAGACCTTCCTGCTTATCCTGTCTATCCTGCTTATCCTGCCCCTCCTGCTCTTCCGGTACTTTCTGCCCCTCCGACTCCTTCTTTCCAAGCCTCTCAGCCAGGTCCCTCTCGTTTAAAGGATACGGCTTTTTCCACTCAAGGAAGTATTTTGCAGGCGAAAAAGTGGAAGCATAAGTCGCCCTGTACCGCGCAAGAGCAACAAGGATCTGGTTCGGGTAAAAGAACTGCTCGTTCTTCTCCCTGTACCCGAAAAGCTGGGAAATTGCCTCGTCAATCGGCTCCTGCAAATTCGGGCTTTTGCACTCAAGCACAGCCAGCGGAATCCCATTTACAAAAACCACAAGGTCAGGAATGATCGTAAAATCATTATTCTTAACATAAAACTGGTTGACAACCGTAAACTCGTTATTCTCAGGCTCATCAAAATCAATAAACTTAACAGTCTGCGATTTCTTCCCAAACCCCAGGTCCTGCTTGAAGCTCGTATAGTTAACCAGCTTGTAATACAACAGCTCATTAGCCTCAACTAAAGACGCCGCCTGTACAACAGTAATCTCCCTGACCGCCTTATTCAGCCCGACCTCATCAAGCCAGGGGTTTATCTCCTGAATTTTCCGTTTCAGGATATCCAGTAAAAAGAACTGTTGCGGCTCTTTTTTCAGCTTTTTCCCGTCAAGGTAGTCGTACCCCAGCTTATCAAATAAATCAAGAGCCGGTTTTTCCACAAGCGTGTATTCATCAATCTGGAGCTGGGATTCGTCTGCCATTATACGCACACTCTTACTTTTCCTGTAAGAAGATCCTGCATAAGTCCTTTTTTAAGTTCTTGAATTTTGTGTAAATAGCTCTGATTGTCCTGTATCTGGGAATCAACTTTTGAGAGGATGGAGGCGATTTTTTGTTGTTCGGCGAGAGGAGGAAGAGATATCAACATTTTTGCAAATTTAGTGATATATATATGTTTTATAGTTGAGCCACCGGAATCAAATAATATTCTTTTTTGAACATCGGGAGACTGTAATAGCTGAGAAAAGAAATCTAAATGAACGAATTCTTTTTTTAAGCGCATGCATGCAACCGATTGGTTGATACAAATGTCACTTCTATCCACAATTCCAACTTTTCCAAGAGTTCCATCTTTTGTTAATAATACATCGTCAACAATAGGTTTGGATTTTGGTGTCAATTTATCATATGCTTCATATGATGTATGCCTTGCGTTATCATACTGGATCTTCCCTTTGTCAACGTTCGTAGCTGTAATTATGAAAGGTCCTTCAGTAGTTGTAGGCATTGGATTTGTAAATCCGTATGACACATAATCAGTTACGTCTGCTATTTCTTTGATTTCCCATTGTTCTGGTACTGAACCGATATTTGTTTTCTTGAACTTCGTATGCCCTATGCCTTTTGTAAGCAGTTTCTGCATCAGACCTTTTTTTAAGATTTCAGTTTTCTCAATGATCTGCTCTGTCTGTTCGATTTGTTCATCGACTTTTGAGAGGATGGAGGCGATTTTTTGTTGTTGAGGAAGTGGTTGTAAAGGAATTTTCCTTTTTAATAGATATTTTGAATGAACTGCAGCCTGTCCAACATGCCTAATTGCTACGGTCTTAAAAAATCCCGTTCTCCAGAGAATTAAAGTATTAAGAAGAATTATTTCAGGCAACACTAAATTTTGTTTGAATCTTATTCTTGTAAAATGGTTACTGAATGTACAATCAAATGGAGCTTCACAAAATATTGCAGATTTTCCAACTAAATCAATACTATTTGTGTTGTTAAATAAAAAGTCGCCTTTCTTTAAAGAAAATGTTTCTATATTTTTAGGAATCGGCACTTTTAAATATTTGTCAAAAATGATGGTTCCTTCAGTTGTAACATTATTCATTCGAATTTGTACAATTCCATTCTCATCTCTTTTTCCCGAAGCAAAGCCGTTTTTGACAGTATCTACTAATTGTCCGATTTCAACAGCATCCCAATCTTCCGGCATCATTCCCAATTCTGTGATCTTATACCCTTCAGGAACTGAAACATTTTTAGTCATTTACAAAACCCTTTTCCACTTCAAATCTGAATTCGCCAGTCAGTGCTTGGCGAATTTAAAAATTCACTAAGTTAACTGTTGCATTTCTTTAATTCGTCACGCAGTGCGTGATGAATTTAAAAAATTACAAAGTTGGCTATTATTCCCTTTTAATTTATCAATCGCAGTTAACTGTTGAAATTGTAAATTTTTTGATACTCTTCTTTTACAGGGCGTCTGAAATTTGCGTTTTTATTTGCTCGAAGTCATTTTGTTCCAGCCGCGCTGAGGCGCGGGACAAGAACGGTCGGAGGAAGCTACTCAGTTGCCCCGGAATAATTATTCCTCTTGAATTTGTCAAGCAGTGCCTGGTGAATTTATAATTTTAAAGTGTCCGTGCGCTCTCCTCTCAATTGGCCACGCAGTGAATGACCAATTTAATATTTCCCAAAGTGAGCCCAGAATTTAAGAGATTTCTCATTTCTTTTCATTCTTCGTATCCGAGGTCCTTCAAATAAGCCTGCATTTCCCTGTAGGACTCGTCCCTCTGCCTGATAAGCTCTTTTAATTCTTCGTTGACCGCAGCCACGTCAATTTCAAGTTCAGCTTCTGAGGTGTCCACATAGAGGGAAACGTTCAGGTTGTAATCGTTTTCGACAATGCTCTCTTTCCCGACAACGGCACAGAACTTTTCAATATCTGCAAAGCCGTCAAAAGCCGAGACGATCTTCTCAACATTGCTGTCCCGCAGGAAGTTCTGGGCTTTTCCTTCTTCATATTCGGAAGAGGCGTCGATGAAGAGGATTTTACCTTTTCTTTCCGGGCGTTTGTTTTTGTTGAAAATTAAAATCGTGCCAGGGCTGCCTGTGTTATAGAAAAGGTTCTGGGGGAGGGAAAGGACAGCTTCGATCTGGTCATCGTCAACATAGCCCTGGCGGGAGGCTTTCTCCTGCCCGCCGCGGAAGAGGACGCCGTTGTCAAGCACAATTCCAAGCACACCCGACGAGTTCAGGGTTGCAGTCATGTGCTGAATCCACATCCAATCGGCAGAAGAGGCGGACGGGAGCGCGTATTTCACGCGGGAATAGGGGTCGCCTTTGGCAAGCCAGTCTCTTGACCACTCTTTCTGGTTCCACATCGGGTTGGCTAAAACACGGTCGAAAACCATCAGTTCGCCGTTGTCCAGCAGCTTGGGGTCGGCCATCGTATCGCCTTTCTCGATCCGCGCGTCAAGGATGTCGTGCAGGAGCATATTCATCTTGCAGATGGCCCAGGTGTTGAGGTTTTTTTCCTGCCCGAAAAGGGAGATTTTGTCCTGGTTTTTGCCGTGTTCCTGCAAATAGTGGATGCATTCGATAA
>NZ_JAQUVZ010000045.1 GCF_028693135.1 Methanosarcina sp. | reverse complement strand
CCAACAACCCCTCCTGGGGAGCAGAAGTTGCACACGCCCAGAAAACCATCATGGAAGAATACCACGATGAATACGGCATAAAGTGCGCACTCCGCCACACAATCGGTGACATCCGTGAGAACAGAGACTTCCTCCAGCTCAGAGGCGACAAGTACTCAGTCTTCCTCGAAGCCTTCGAAGAATGTGCCAAGTCCGGTGCAGACCTGCTTTCCGTAGAGAGCATGGGTGGTAAGGAAGTATTCGACCACGCCGTGCTCAGGAACGACATCGCTGGTATGCTCTATGGTATCGGCTGTCTCGGCTCCATTGATATGGAAATGATCTGGACCGACATTGCAGCAATTGCAAAGAAGACCGGCACTGTTGCAGCCG
Organism: Methanosarcina sp.; assembly: GCF_028693135.1. Lineage (GTDB taxonomy): Archaea > Halobacteriota > Methanosarcinia > Methanosarcinales > Methanosarcinaceae > Methanosarcina. Next base: position 28,777 of record NZ_JAQUVZ010000045.1, on the reverse strand, counting down.
GTGACACCGACTGCGCCCAGGCAAACACCGCAATGTTCATTGCAGGCGGTCTGCTTGACAAGAACCTCGCCCACACCCTCGCAATCCTCGCAAGGGCAATTTCCGCCCCAAGGTCCCTCGTCGCATACGAAAGCGGTGCAGTTGGCCCCGGAAAGGACTGTGGATACGAAAACGTCGTCATCAAAGCCATCACCGGTATGCCAATGGCCCAGGAAGGTAAGACCTCCACCTGCGCCCACTCTGACTTAGTTGGTAACCTCATTATGCAGTGCTGTGACTGCTGGTCAAACGAGTCTGTCGAATACCACGGTGAATTCGGTGGTACCACTGTTCAGTGCTGGTCCGAGTCCCTTGCATACGACTGCGCCCTCATGAACACCGCTCTTGAAACCAAGAACGAAAAAGTTCTCAGGGACCTATTCATGCTCTCCGACAGATACAGAGACCCCCAGGGATATGTCCTCGCCTATGACAACGCATACAAGATCGGGCAGGCAATTGTCAAGGACGGAGACAACATCTACCTCAGAGCAAAGAACGCTGCAATCGCATGCTGCGACATCGTCAGCGAAGGAGCTGCAGGCAAGCTCGAGCTCTCAAGGTTCGAAACCAAAGCCCTCGCAGACGCAAAGGCATCCCTGGACTCCCTTACGGACGACATGGACAAGTTCATGGACGACTGCCTCACAAAGTACAAGAGTGAAGTTAAAGTCTTCCTTCCGGAGAACTACGGCTTCTAAGCCGAAATCTCCGTTCTCTTTTTCATTTTTTCTTTTTTCATTAACTTTACGTACTGCACTTTATCCTAACTTTTTTAGTTCAGAATATCTACTGTTGTACAGACAATGAAATAAAAGACCACTAATTTAAAAAAGTTAAGAGAGAAGAATATAAACTCTGAGATGTGAAATTTGTCTGTAACTTCAAAGCCACCGAGTCCACAATATTAGATTAAATCTACAATATTAGATCCACCTTCAGGCCGTCAGATTAACTACTTTTTCTATCCTGGAAACCATAGACTTTTCAGCCCTTATGTACATGTAGGCAGGAAGCCCTGACCTCGAAAAGTTCTGGAAAAAGCGCATTGTGGTGTGGTTAAGTCTGGGAAACTCCCTTAACCTCTCCCTTGCAAAGAACCCGACAGCCCGGTCAAAAGTCCGAGCATTTGTGGAGAAGTCCATTTCTTTTCTGTCCTGCCTGTCCAGGGAAAATACAAGTTCGACCCATGCATTGAGTTCTTTTGTCATGTGCTCCCAGGTTTCCCCTTCAACCACCATATGGGATCTACCCCTTTTGATATTATCAAAAAACTCCCGGAAGGTATCTCCTTTTGCCAGGGTATAGACTGACCCCATTCCTCCCGCATGGCTGTCCGTGGTAGCTACAAGCCCCTTTCCGTATTTCCTGGCAAGTGCGACTGTGATCAGATTTTTTTCCATTACGTCCTGAATGTTGTACTCGACCACAGGAAACTGCTTTATGAGCTCGGACACGGCAAGAAGGTTTGGTTTATCCCCCAGGGCAAACCAGAAGGGGTGATTGTACACGTGAGGGAGGTCATGGGTTCTTAGATAGCGGATAAAGCTTTTGAAGTCATGTTCCTGGTTTGCAATCGCCTCAAGTTCTCCGAACTCTTCTGAATCAAGTTCAAAAACATTAACGTGGAGGGTATGCCCTATATTTTCAGAATCTTTGATTGCAATCTCAACCCCTGGAATGAGCCCCTCTCTGTCCCAACCAAGCAGGTCATATGCTTCGACTGTATCATGGTCGGTAAAGGTCACATAATCAAGCCCTTTAGCCTTTGCTTTTTCAAAAAGAACCGCAGGATGCATTGCTCTCGCGGGAGGGACATCGTAGGAACAGGAGGAGTGCACGTGCAGATCCATCTTTTTCCATCCCTCCTGAAGCAAAGTTTCTGCAAGCTCAGAACTTACCGTTGTTCTGTAATTATTTCCGGGTTTTCTTCGCATAAACACGCACTACCATTTTATTCAGATATTCTTTCGGTGCGAAATATTCAAAAAATTCTTATTCAGTGAAAAGAAGACAGGAGAGATATAAATATATTTCGCTGGAAAATATGTTTTTATATACAAGTATATATATAAATTAGTTGAAAATAAAGTAATTATTCACAGGAATAAATATAATGGATACAAAAAGGAAGAATAGTAACTGAGAAGGAAAAAAGCAGAAAGAAAAGAAGAATAAAGCAGAAAGAAGAAGGAAAAGAACAAAAGGATAGATCTTGAAGGCACTATCGGTTGGTTTTTCATGAATATAACAAATAAAAATGTTAAAAGAAATTTAAAAGCATATAAAACCTTCTTTTTGTAAAAAACCCAATTTAAAGGAAGAAAAATATGACATAAGATATCCGGAGATGGAATGCATGGATAGATAATAAGTATAGTTTTCTAAAAATAATAACCATACCTCAGAGGATTATTACATAGAAAAAAGAAAAAGTATATATACAGATAATGAGTACCTTTTAACTAGTAGCGTGGGATCAAAAAAAGAACGAGCGAAATATACGAACAGACCAAAAAGCATACGAACAGACCAAAAAGCATCCATCAGTCAGGAGCTAATTAAAATCTCCCTCCCATGTTACATCCTTTTAAATGGATTTTACCTCAACTCTCTTCTTTTTAATTTGTAGTCATGTAGATCTTTTTTGAAACTGTTGTAACTCTGCAGCAAGGGTTTAACTTAAGAAAGATAGTTATTGTTACAGATAACGACAGGGAAGAGCGATAGGAATGTCAACTACCCCTGAGCTAAAGACTCAGAGGTTTCCTGCTGAGGGTTTATGAAAATCTTGCTGTTCATGTGTGGAGAAGGGCTGGGACACACGAGCCGCTGCCTTGCCCTCGGGAAAGAGTTCCTGGCTGCGGGGCATGAGACACATTTCGGAGCTTACGGATACTCAAAAGAGCTGGTCGAAAAAACAGGGTACAGGGCACATGAAATTCCTCCGGAGATAACCCTTGTCGGAACTGCCGGTGCGCTTAATATAGGGAAATCCATCAAAGCCACCCTCAGGAACACTCCTCTTTCCGGATATAGAAAGCTTCTGAAACTTATAGATGAACTTGAACCGGATGTGGTGCTTTCGGACGGGTACTACCTGGGCATCCTTGCCGCAAAAGCCAGGAAAATTCCTGTCTACTTTATCGGGCACCAGTTCAATATGGTGGAATTTTTCCAGAACAGAGGGCCTTTTGTAGGGGCTGCAGGCAAACTCATCAAAAGGTTTTATCATTACATCTTCAGCAGTGTGGACGGAATCATCGTCCCGGACTACCCCCTTCCTTATTCGGTCAACCGGAGAAACTTTACGCTTACAAGGGAAATCAACGATACCATCTTTTTCAGCGGCCCCCTTATCCGATGGAGGTACCGGGAAATCGAAGCAAAGACACTTCCGCACCCTAATGTCCTCTCAACTATCGGTGCCTTCGGGTACAGAGCTGCCATATTCCGAAGCGTGCTTGAAGCTGCAAAACTGGACCCGGGAATCCACTATACTTTTATCTCGGGGCCAGGGATCGATCCGAAACAGTTCCCTGCAATCCCGGAGAACGTAGAATTTACAGGTTTTACGGAAAACCCCTTTCCTTACTTCAAAGGCTCGGACCTCGTAATCACCGCCGGCGGGCATGGGACAATCCTTGAGAGCCTGGCTTTCGGGCTTCCGGTGCTCTCTTTTCCGGACGAGAAGCACAGCGAGCAGGAAAACAATGCCACTGTGCTCGAAGAGGGAGGGTACGGGAAGAGGATGAGCTACCTGACGCGCCCTGAAGCTATCCTTGCCTGCATCCGGGAAGGTCTGGAAGACGAAGAGTACGGCAAAAAAACCCGGAGATTAAGGGAACTTGCCGAAGTGCTGGATGGGCCTGCAGCTGTCCGGAAACTTCTGGAAGAGAGAATTGGAAAAAGGTCCCTGTCAGACAGAATATAAGAATAAATAAAAAACCGGGACAAAAAAACTGAATCGAGAATAGAATAAGAAAATACAGAAAAAACGCAGGGGAAAAAATACAGGAAAAAAGGATAGGAAATACAGGAAAAAAGAATAGGAATAAACACATTCTAAAAATGAGGGATAAAGGATGAAAATAATAATTTTTATATGCGGAGAAGGACTTGGCCACACAAGCCGCTGCCTTGCCCTGGGGAAAGAAATGATGAGTGTGGGGCATGAGGTTCACTTTGGAGCATATGGATACTCGAAAGAGCTGATCGAAAAGGTAGGCTACAATGCCCATGAAATCCCATCCGAAATCAAACTTGTGGGAAAGGCAGGAACCCTGGACTTCAAAGGGTCGATCGAGGCAACCCTCAAAAGCGCCCAGCTCCTGGGAGGACCAAAAATCCTGAAGCTAACCAGAGATGTTACCCCTGAAGTGGTGGTTTCGGACAGCTATTATCTGGGAATCCTTGCCGCAAAAGCCCTCAAAATTCCAGTATACCTTATCCTCAACCAGTCAAACATGGAAGAATTCTTCAAGAGCAGGGGAGTGCCCATCAGGCTTCTCGGGGAACTCACCAAAAAGCTCTACAACCAGGTCTTTGAACTGGTGGACAGGATAATTATCCCTGACTATCCCCTCCCCTACACGGTCTGCAGGGAGAACCTGAATTTCACTCCAAAAGTCCGGGAAAAACTTTTTTACAGCGGCCCCCTGGTCCAGAAAAAGTACGAAGAAGTTGAAGAAATACCCCTTAAAAAACCCCACATCGTCTCCCTTATTGGAGGTTTCGGGTACAGGGAACCAATTTTCAGGAAAGTACTCGAAACCGCAAAGCTCGATTCCGGCATTTACTACACTCTCATTTCCGGTCCCAGCCTTGACCCTTCTAAATTTACCGACCTTCCGGAAAACGTGCAGATCCTCCAGTTCATAAAAGACCCATTCCCCTACTTCAAGAGTTCCGATGCCGTAATCGCCCCCGGAGGGCACAGCACAATTATGGAAGCTTTAAGTTTCGGAATCCCGGTCCTCTCTTTTCCGGACGAGGGACACAACGAACAGGAAAGTAACGCCGCTGTTATCGAGGAAGAGGGATACGGGAGAAGGCTCAGCTATTCCACTCCCCCTGAGGTCATTCTGGAATGCATCCGGGAAGTCCTTGAAGATGAGGAGTACAGAAACAAAACAGAGCGGCTCCGCCGGCTTGCAAAAGAACTGGATGGGCCAAAAGCAATCAGAGAAATGCTTGAAAAGGACGTGGGAGCAAAAACCCCCTGAGCCAGCCCTTCATATTGCTCTTTTGAAGCCCCGACGGCTTGAAAGATAAGCACGAAAAAAGAAACGCGAGTAAAAGATAAAAACGAGTCCGAAAAACTCAGACCGGCACCAGGCTTTTAAGGTACTCAAAAAGAGCAGCATGGTTTTCAAATACAAGGTCTGCATGCTGCAGCCTTTCGGGTCCGAGGGTGCTTGCGACCGCTACACAGTAGAGCCCTGCGGCTTTTGCAGCTTCAATTCCCATAGGGGCATTTTCCACAACCAGGCACTCGTCCTCCGGCAGGGAGAGTTTTTCAACTCCCTTCAGGTAAGGCTCAGGAGACGGTTTTCCGTTCTCGACGTCCGAACCCGTGACAACGACTTCGAATATGTCAGAAAAGAAGTTTTCAATTACAGTTCCCACCACCAGACGGCTAGACCCCGAGACCAGGGCGAGATGGAAGCTTTTTTTCAGTTCTTTCAGGCAGCCAACCATGCCTTCAAAAGGTTTTAGCAGGCCAAGGTCCAGAATTTCCTGCTTTCTTCGGGAAATAGACTCGAAATCCTCAGTCTCGGGGGTTTTTCCTACCTTTTCAAAGATTTTTGTGACAATTCCCCGGTTATTTCCACCTTCGATTTCATATATATCTTCCCTTTTTATGGAAATCCCTGCTTCTCTGAAAGCTTCAGCCCAGGCGTCGGCATGAAAACGCATGGAGTCCACAAGGACGCCGTCCACATCGAAAATAATTGCTTTGAACATCTGTCCTGAAAATCGCCGTAATCTATGATAAAGCTTGTGAAAGTACTTGCTAAATAAAAATTCTATATAGAAAGGCCCACATGGGTCAGGCCAGATGAATCATGCTACCTTTCGCCCCTCCGACTCTTCGTGAGAGCCCTTTCAGGAGAATGCCCATCATTTCAGATATTTATCGTAAAGATATCCGCCCAGCCAGTATCCCAGGAAAGCAAATATAAGAGTCCCGGGAGCGTAAATAGGGTATCCTGGACCTTCAAAGCGGTATACCAGATTAAAAAAAACAAGGTAGAGGACCAGAAAAACTAAAAATCCCCCAATTTCGATCTGCTTTTTAGTCAGGTTCAAACTTACCAGCACCTCCCTTTTACAGGACCTAAAAATGATCCGAAACTCTGATTTTCCTGTATCTGTACTGGTATTTCAGAAGTTTCTTCTCTTACTTTTTCTATTGCTCCGTTTCCTTTCCGGCCTCTCCTTCCTTCTTGAAGTCAAGGGAAACGGCATTGATGCAGAAGCGTTTTCCCGTAGGTTTCGGCCCGTCATCAAAGACATGACCCAGGTGCCCTCCACAGCGAGCGCAGACAACTTCAACCCTGTTCATGAAAAGGCTGTTATCCTCCTTGAGACTGACACTATCGCTGGAAATCACATCAGAAAAACTGGGCCAGCCAGTCCCGGACTCAAACTTGGTATTGGAAGAAAAGAGTTCCTGCCCGCAGGCGGCACAGGTATAGACGCCTTTTTCCTTGTTATAATACAGCTCACCAGAAAATGGCCTCTCGGTGCCTTTTTGTCTCAAAACATGATATTTCTCAGGAGTGAGAACCTTCTTCCACTCTTCTTCAGATTTCTCGATTTTATCTTGCGCCAATTACAAACCCCCTTTATGCATATAACTCAATTATGCCGGAAACATTATTATCCTTCGGTTCAGGGGAAAATCCTGAATTCTCCTATTTCGTATTAAATAATTTTGGCGGAAAAATTGTTGGCCATATCCTCTTTTTCCCGATAAGAATCAAATCAGAGGAAGGAAAAGAAAAAGAGACTATTTCACTTGCCCCCCTAGCAGTTAGGCCTGAATTCCAGAAACCGGGCATTGGGGGAGAACTGAAAAAAGAAGGGCTCAAGGTTTGCAGAGAGCTAGGATATGACTCTGTAGCACTCTTCGGGCATCCCGAGTATTATCCAAGATTTGGGTTTAAGCAAGCTTCAACCTGGAGCATAAAAGATCCTTTCGGCGCGCCGGATGAAGCGTTTATGGCACTGGAATTAAAGAAGGGAGCTCTTGAAGGTGCCGGCGGGGTTGTTGAGTATCCTGAAGAATTCAATAGCTTATGAGTTCAAAATCTAAAAAAAAGAAAAAAGTTTAGAGCTTCTTCCCGATTTCTTTTGCGTTTTCGAGCACTTCGAACTGATGAGAAATGTCATCGGGATTTACTGTTCCCGACGCCCAAATGCTTTCCTCGACATCGAAACCCAGGTAGCTGAAAAGACCTTCCATGTACTTGAAATAATGGTTAAAGTTGTTGGGGTTAGAGTTCCCGTAGGTGTAGGCAAGTACGATTTTTGTTGTCCCTTTCAGGAGTGGGGTGAATTCGGGCTTTGCACAGGGCTGCCAGCAGGTTAAAGCTATCAAGCGGTCAATAAATGCTTTTGTCTGTGTTGTGATTTCCCACATGTAGATCGGGGAGCCTATAACGAGGGCATCGGCAGATAGGAGTTCCTTATAAAGTTCCTGCATATCGTCGTCAATGACGCATTTTCCTTCGGATCTGCAGGACATGCAGCCATTGCAGGGTTTAATGTCCATTTTAGAGAGATGGTAAACTTTTGTATCTGCCCCGTTTTCGGCAGCACCTTCAAGGATTGCATTCACGAGGGTGGCAGTATTTCCGTGTTCGCGCGGGCTTCCTATCAATCCGAGTACATTCATGTGACTATCCTTCCTGGGAATATAACATTTCGTCCTGAAAATTAAATCTATTGCTAAAGAAATAAGCAGGAAGCTAATTAAGTGTTCTTCTTTGGAAAAGTAGCCCGAAAAATTGTCAGAAACCACGAAACTAAAAAATAATGGAAAACAGGAAAAAAGCGAGAAAAAAGTAGAAAAAAAGGTTGGGAGCCGGAAAAATCCCACGGCTTATAAAAAATTGTTGTTTTCGATTGCTTTTCGGTTTAAAGCCCTTTTCCTATTTCTTTTGCCTTTGCAAGGACATCCGGCTGCTGAAGGATGTCATCAGGAATGTAAGTGCCGGCTGCGACTATGCTACTCTGGACATCAAACTGCATAAAGGAGAAAAGGCCTTCCATGTAATCGAAATACTGTTTGAAGGTATTCAGATTGGGGTTGCCCTGGGTAAAGGCTAGGACGAGCTTCTTTGGCATGTTGAGGCGAGTAGAAAAGTCCGGGTTAAGAAAGGCGACCAGGCGGTCTATAAAGAGTTTGGTCTGGGCTGTGACTTCCCACATGTAGATAGGAGAGCCGAGCACGACAGCATCAGCAGCCTGAATTTCGTCATAAAGCTGCTGCATGTCGTCGTCAACCACGCACTTACCATCGATTTTGCAGGTCATACAGCCTTTGCAGGGGTTGATGTCCAGTACGGAAAGATTGTAGACTTTTGTCTCTGCGCCGTTTTCTGCAGCTCCTTCAAGAATTGCGTTTACAAGTTTTGTAGTGTTTCCATCCACTCTGGGACTTCCGATTAATCCTAAAACTTTCATCTGAAATATTCCTCCGAAAAAGAAAATAAAAAGTGATAAAGTAAATGAGCCGAAAGAGGTATAAAAGTTCCCTCTGAAAATCTACTTTCGGCCGCCTTTACGGCATAAAAAAATAGAAAAATTTTAGAGATACGGAAAAATTTAGAGAGACGGTGTCAGGCTTGATTCAGCTCTTCTGTACTCCAGCCCCTGCAAATGCGAACCCGAGACAAATTTCCCGATGTTCTTTGCTTTCTCCAGCAAATGGGGCCTGAATTCAACTTCAAGCTTATCCGTACCTGCTGCAACGATTGTATTCAAAACATCAAAGCCCAGATAGTAAAGAAGGCCTTCTGTGTAATCGAAATACGGTTTAAAGGCATCCCTGTCCGAAATTCCCTGAGTAAAGACAAGAATTAGTTTTTTGTTGTCAAGCCTGCTCGAAAAATCCGGCCTTAAGAAAGCTGTCATGCGGTCAATAAGGAGTTTTGTCTGGGCTGTCATCTGCCACATATATACAGGAGAACCAAGCACGACAACATCTGCTGAATTAATTTCTCTATAAATTTTCTGCATATCATCATCTATAACACAGCAACCGTTCTCCCGGCACCTACCACAGGCATTGCAGCCTTTGATGTCAAGAGAGGCAAGGTTATAGACTACAGTTTCTGCCCCCTTTTCCGCAGCTCCCTCAAGAACTGCATTAACAAGTTTTGAGGTATTACCATCGACTTTAGGACTACCTACCAATCCAAGAACTTTAATGCTAGAACCCCCATTCAAATTTTAAATACAGAATATAAAAAATTTTACGCAAAAGTATAAATGACTGGACAGAATAAAAACATTTCTCTTATAGAAAAAAATTATTCAGTTTGAATATAAACATCTGGGATAAAAAAAAGAAAAACAGAAAACAGAAAACAGAAAACAGAAAAAAACAGAAAAAGAAAAAAAGAGAAAACAGAAAATAATTCTGCTGGTTTAGTTTTACCGTTTTGGTCGATTAACCTGGTTCTGCGGGTTACTTTTTAATTATCAGGAACGCGCCAAAAAGTGCTATAATGAAAAGCAACCCCGTGAAGAATGTTGAATAACCTGATTTTGGAGCATCTTCACCTCCCTCTTCGCCTGCTTGAGAGAAAGGCTCCTGTATGTCAGAACTTTCTTTCACTCCCTTTGAATCATCTTCCGAATTTTCGGATTCGGTGGAATTTTCGGATTCTGTGGAATTATCAGATTCTGTGGAATTATCAGAGGATGCAGAATCTTTATTCACGATCCTGGCCTCACCTGTCCCATCGCCGTTGCCAGAACTCGAATCCCCTTCTGTAGAGGAAACAGAACCTTTGAGATCAACTTCAGTTATCGATCCCGAGGTGTTGTTTTTAATTGCTTCGATTTCAGAGGCAGAGATATTAAAACTGGCTATATTTCCATTGACGTAGAACTCCACCTCTCCGATATTGGTATAGTTTTCAGGAGGGAGATTCAGGCTCAGGCTGTATTTACCTTCCTCTCCTACAATACTTTTTGCAATTAGCTTTCCTTCATAATATGCCAGAATCTCAGAGCCCTCTGAGACAGGCTCTCCATTTATATCCAGCCCCCCGTGCAGGATGAGAGGCAGATCAGGCACATCTTCAATCGAATCATTTTCTTCGGATAAGGCAGACACACTTAACACTGCAAACACAGACAGTATCATCAGGCTTAAAGTAAGCACTCCGAACTTTCGGTACTTAATCAAAACTACTTCCCCCAACTTCATTTAAGTTAATATAAAGCTCATAAAACCACTATCCTGATTTAATTCCTGCTTTATCCAGACAACAGCTGTATAACCTGCAGGTTCCTCGTCAGAAAGGGTTTTTAGTTACAGGTTTTTGTTTCCATTTGTTCAGACAGGATTTACCCATCAACAAAACTAACAAACACTTGTTTGAAAATATTTCCTGCCCAGAAATGTATTAGGGCAAAAGTTATTGGAATATAATATTATTAGATATTATATATAGCAGTGTATTTAAAAATATAAATTATCTTATAATAATTGAGGAATAATCTGATAATAATCTGCTCCGCCTTCATACCCATATCAACCGAAATTGACCCCAGGAATTTAGAACACTGTTTTAACACTCTGCACACAAGTTCAAGTGTAACACGATGAAACAATGCAACTCCCTGCAGCCATGTAAATGGAGGGAATGAGGAGAATACAAAAAAGGTTTTTTGTTATTGTGTATGGATATCCTCATAAAAACCAACGCGGTCTTGAATTGAAAATCATCTTATCATAGAGAATGAAGAAAAGCCAATAAAAGAAACTAAAGAAGAAAAAGGGCTGAAAAAGGGAAAAAGAAGAAAAAAGGTTGAAAAAGGGAAAAAGAAGAAAAAGGGTTGAAAAGGGGTTGAAAAAGGGAAAAAGAGAACAAAAGAGGGAGTAAAAGAAAAAATTCTCTTTACCCTTTTTTCACATTTTCTTCTTCATTTTTTCTCTGTTTTCTTTACTAGCCTTCCATTTTCCTGATTTTGTATCACTTTTTCTTCGCCTTAAGAAAAGCAAATGCGCAAAGCCCTGCAAGTAATACAGAGAGGGTTTCAAACCCTGGTAGTACTGACTTCTTTTCTGTCTTCACAGGCAGGTCTTTGTATGTATCATACCTGGAAATTGAAACTCCCATAAAAGCTGAATCATTGGCGTAATATTTTGCCAGGGTAGCAAAAAGGCTCTGTATTGAAAACTTATCTTCAAAACCTTCTTTTACGGAAATTTCAATTATTCCTTTTGAGTTCACACCTCTTATTTCACCCATCTCGAGTGCAACAGCATCAACAATGCCCGATTCAGATTTGAGGTTTTTCTTCTCACGGTCATAAGCCCTGACAACAAAGAAGTCTACCAGAGGAGCAATTTTTCCAACGTTTGAGGCATTATAACCAGGAGGAATACTTGCTGAAATGGACACGTCTTCTCCGGCACTCTCCCGGGCAGCCTCAAAAAGGGTTACATAGTCTATACAATCCTCTTCAGAAGCGGAATCCTGAGAAGTATTCATGTAGATGTTGATCCCATCAAAAGGTGCAAGCGACTTTTCGTTATAGCCAAGGATGGCATCCAGGTAAGCCTGGGAAGTGTTCATAGCTCCGTCTTCAGTGCAGTTGAGTTCTTCAAAAAGCACTGCATGCACCTTCATTCCGTCCTCATGAGCCATTTTTACAAAACGCTCATACTGCCAGACATCTTTACCGTTCATGCTCAGGAAGAGAGTATCGATTCTTGAGGACTCAAGATTCTCTATAAGTACAGGGTAATCAAGCTCGTATGGAGAAGAGAGCTTAACTCCGGAAACATCGACACTGTAACCTGGGAACATGGGTTCTGGGTTTTTAGTCTCATTCCCACTCTGGTTTTCCTGTATCTGCACTGGTACTTCAGAGGTTTCTTCAGTAACTGAAACCTCAGTCTCAGGAGTGGTTTCAGATACGGAAATGTTATTTTCGGTGGAGGTTTCAGTGGAGGTTCCAGCGGAGGTTTCGGTTTCTATCTGATCCGAAGCGAACCTGACAGTTGGCTCGGATTCTACAAATTTGCGGACAAAAACATAGTCTACAGCCATATAGCCCGTGTTCTTAGAGGCATCAGAGTAAGAAGCGGCATAAAGATAAACATGCATCGGAAGGTTTGTAACATAATCATTTGAAGCGTAGTCCATCCTTGTATCCCGAACTCCGTTCTGATACCAGGCTATCTTACGAGTATCATTTTCGTCGTACCAGGCGATTCCCGACGTATACCATTCCCCTTCAGGAACGCGGACATTGGTCCGATCAAAAGATTTAAACCTTTCTTTCCTGTAAGAAGTCTCCCAGCCCACACGGCTCTCGTTGGCAAATTCGGTCTCGTGCTTAATCTCGTTTTTCCTGTTGTTTATCTGATCTATGAAACCCTGTCTCAGCAGAGGACCTCTCTCATCGGTTCCTGTGGTAACTTTCATTCTTTTAACCACGAACATGGAATTGATGTCAAAACTCTTTTTGCTGTAGATCAGGGAGGAATCATAAGCATGGACCTTGGGAGCTGACACTTTACATATGCCATTTTTGACTTCAACCAGGCCCCCACCTGCACTTTCAGCGTTCCATACAAGCCCCTGGAGTTTATCCCCCTCAAACCCATCAAAAAACTCGAAGGTTTTACCTCCGTTACTCACTGCAGTATCCGCTGGATTTCCGCACTTCATAAGAAGCGTGATGCTCTTGCTCGCAGGTAGTGCGGGAACCCTGACCCAGATAAGAGCTTCTTCAGCTTCCGAGTCCCAGGTTTCAATCCAGTAATTGAGTGTTCGTTCTCCGGAAAAGAAACGAAGGTCGGAACCATCTGTTTTTGCCTGTGAAAAATTAAAGTTAGAAGAATCCAGGTTTATAGGGACCTGATAACCCATTAGATTTTTCCCGGAATTTTCAGTAATTACGATTTCCTGGGAATAGGCATCCGTATCATTAATTGGAGATTGAGCCAATAGATCATTCGCTGTAGCCACAGTAAAACCTGTGATCAAAACCAGGAAAAAAATAGAAATAATCCCACATGTGATTAGTCTCTTTTTCATTTTTAACAGCCTCTTTTAAGTCCTTTAATTAAACACGATAAAAAAATACTAGTAAGACATTATCAAGACCATAAAAGATATTATTTATTTTACATACTTATTAACTCAAAAACAATAAACCTTTTCATAAGTACTTGCATAGAATAATAAATAAAATAATAACAGTTAAAATAATAATAATAAAAATAAAAAAGACAAGAATGATAATATCAACTCGTAGAAAAATTGAGTGAGAGAAACTAGCGAGTCCGAAACGGTAATAAAGAATCTTTACAATTACATTTTCCAATGACGCTTCTATCCAGCAATGAACTGAAAAAACTTATACAGGCAACCCCTCCTTTGCTTGAAAATGCAATTGATATCAAAACCCAGATACAGCCAAACGGGCTTGAGCTTACCCTGAAGGAGATAAAAACAATCGAAGGTGCAGGAGCTGTTGACTTTGACAACTCTGAAAGGAAAGTTCCCGAAGCAAAATCCCTGGAATTCGGGAGCGATGGGTGGATTCACCTTCCAAAGGGGATATATAAAGTACTATTTAACGAGATAGTAAATATCCCCATGAACCTGGCTGCAATTGCAAAACCGAGATCAAGCCTTATTCGCTGCGGAGCAACCCTTGAAACCGCGGTATGGGATGCGGGATACAGGGGACGCAGCGAATCTATGCTTGTAGTTTACAACTCAGCGGGCTTCCGGCTGAAGAAAAACGCCAGGATCATGCAGCTCCTTTTCTATACCCTTAACAGCGAAGTAGAAGAAGGCTATTCCGGAGTCTACCAAAACGAAAATACAAAATAAGCTTTCGGAGAAGAACAACAGTGCTTTGAAGTCCGGAGAGAGGCACCTGTAGGAAACCTGTGGAAAATATATAGATAAAGTATATATTATTAGATCGGTATATCACAAGCTATGAGTACGATAGGGAAATCCGTAAGGATGGAGCGTATTTTCAACAGAAATACAGGTAATGCCATTATCATTCCCATGGACCATGGGGTCGGTGCTGGTCCCATTTCAGGGCTTACAAACCTTCAGGACGCTGTAAATAAGGTTGCTGAAGGTGGAGCTAATGCCGTACTCGGGCACATGGGGCTTGCCAAACACGGGCACAGAGGATACGGGCACGATGTGGGCCTTATAATCCACCTCTCAGCTTCAACCTCTCTTTCTGTTGACCCTAACCATAAAGTTCTTGTAACGACTGTGGAAGAAGCCATAAAAGTCGGAGCTGACTGTGTATCTGTTCATATAAACATAGGGGCTGAAGACGAATATGAAATGCTGCAGGGACTCGGCTATGTTGCAGGAAAATGTGATGAATGGGGAGTTCCTCTCCTTGCGATGATGTATCCGCGCGGGAAAAAAGTCCGTTCCGAATACGACGTGGATGTAGTAAAACATGCAGCCAGAATCGGGGCTGAGCTCGGGGCAGACATTGTCAAAACAAACTACACCGGAAGCCCTGAAACTTTCAAAGAGGTTGTAGAGGGATGCCCCGTACCTGTGATTATTGCAGGCGGTCCCAAGATGGGATCAGAAAAGGAACTGCTGGAAATGATCGAAGGTTCCCTTGAAGCAGGTGGTCGTGGTGTTGCAATCGGAAGAAACGTCTTCCAGGCAGAAGATCCCACAGGTCTTGTACGAAGAATTGCAAAAGTTGTCCACGAAGGTATGACTGCAGAAGAAGTGATAAAACTGGCCAGCAAGGTCTGAAACCCAGATGCTTAAAGGGCGTAAGTAAATTAATAGATTAACAAAGAAATGAACCCAGGACTCGTTACGAAATAACCTTGGTAACGCATAATTATTATAGAAGTTAAGCGAGCGGCTTGCTTATGAAAATGGTGGAGTACAGTCTAAAAAGTTACCTATGTGATTTCGCGGTGGGTCCTTAGTTAAGATTTTGCTTTTATATATACCGGAACGGGAAATTTACCTCTCAGGAAAATTTATCGGCATTTCTTCCATAAAAAATAAAGGCTGAGCTGTTTTTCAGGAAAGATTGTCCTTCAGAGAAATAACAAACAAAAGTGAAGAACTGGCTTCATGACTTCAACTAAGCTTTAAATGACAGATACCACCTAGTTGAAAAACTCATTCGGAATTACAAAAGTTATAGAAAAATAAGCGGTCCCTGATTAATTGGTTGGTATTATTTCAAAATGACCTTAAATGACATCTCACGTTCGTTCTTTTCACGCGCCGCGCTCCACTTGAACCCACCAGTTTACCGTAAATATAAACGAACTCAGTAGCTGTGCTGGGGCTCGAATTCCAAAATATCAACCCTGAAGCAGGGAACAAACGAAAATAGCGAAGAACCAAAAATATTTATCTTTTCCCCATATTTAAAAATAGCATGGCCAGGGTTACGAGCCAAGTTACTACAATGACTACTCAAACAGTACCTAGAGAGTTACTCATTGTAATGTTCTTTTTTTTGATAATCTTTGTTTTCTATTTTTTTTACAGGAAAAAGAGAAAGTGACATTGGTGACGTTTTTCACTACACCCTGGATATAAGAGACTCCCTGGAACCATATTAGAGATATCCAGACACATAGTGGAGATAAGCCTGGGACCATATTGACCTTATTAGAAACCTCAATCAAAATAGGTATATGCGAGGCTCGAACAATGGAAGCTTTTTTTGTCAAAATAGACTTCACACCCATTGAAAGCTTGTCAGATAAGATCCTGTTTCTGTATAGACCAGGCAAAGAACATTCTGTTCACCTGTAGATTCCAGTGGAAATCAGGGGCTTTGCAGATTTCTGCAGGAAAGAGAAAAAACAAGAGATTGATGGGATTGATATCTCTCGAGAGAGTTAGAGAGAATAGCACTCAGATGAATAAAAGAAACAAGCAGAGGATAATGAGAATCATATAGCAAAAAATTAAAAACCTGGGCCCGGGAATCAGAGAGGATTATTGCTCCGGACCAAAAATGCATTCTATGAAATTATGCCTGAATCAGAAGTCTACAAATGGCACAAGGTCACAACCTGTGCATTTCAGGCACATTGTCTTTGCAAGCCCTGGATCAAGCCCATACTTATTCAGGACTTCACCTTCCATTTTCGCAAGCTTTAAAAGGCGCTCAGGAGATGGACGTTCGGTAAAACAGTCTCCAGCCCTGAGGGGATGAGGGTTTACCGGACGAAGGACGGGAATTACCCCAATCTTTGCAAGGGTCTCGACACCTTCCCGGACAGAAGCGTCGCTCTCACCAAGCCCGATTATAAAGTTGCTAAAGACTCTGTTTTTTCCGAAAATTTCTACAGCTTCTTTAAGCCTGTCCAGAATGTAGTCAATGGAAAGGTCCCCGCATACTTTCTGGAAAATCTCTCTGTCCATGGTTTCGACATTGTATTTGACTTCGGCAACTCCGGCATCATAGAATTTGCGGGAACAGCCCTCTGTCGGATACACCGAAACTCCTATGGGAACATTGTATTTTTTGAGGGCAGGAAGCAGTTTGAGCACGCGCTCAACTTCCCCTTCGATTGAGGTTTCGACTCCTGAAGTAAGAGAGATGGCTTTGAGGGTTCCTGCCCTCATAACCTCATCCACTATGTTCAGGACTTCCTCTTCGCTCTTGACATGCCCCTGAAGTTTGGGCACAGGGCAGTATTTGCAGTCAAAGATGCACCGTTCACAGAGCGTAATGAAAGCCTGCTCAGGACAGTGGGCAGGAGCAGGCTCAAGTTTTCCCCTGAGAAGTTCTTTTCCTTCATGGAAAAGCGCGACTGCCCCGTCATCTCCTGCTGCTTCAATGGAAAGCGGAGAGTTCTTACTTACGCTGAGCCTGACTCGCTTTTTCCCTGACCTGAAAAAGACGGAGCTGGTACCTGCCCCTGGGCCTGCAGTAGAACCTCGAGCCCTGGGAATAAGCGAAGGGTCCACAGAAACGGAACCTATTGAAATAAGAAAAGCTTTTATTTCCGGCGTAATTTGCGTGCCTTGCATTTTAGATGTTCCTCAAAATAACTATTTTTTCCTATAGTTCCGACTTTTTTCATCGGTACCAGATAGTATATAAATGCTTCTGAAAAAAATAATTTAATCAGTCTGCCCCCACATTTGAAATAAGGAAGATTCTTTTCTTTGTGAATTAATTTCGTTGTTAGAAATAGAAAAAAAGCATTTTTCCCCCGATAAAGTCGAAATCAGCACATATAAATAAAAGGAAAGAAATTTAAATCTTGAAATAAATCGAGGAGGAATAAGAGTTATGTTGAAGAAGTGGTTTGCAGTACTTTTAATACTCATATGTGCCATTTTTGCTGCTTCATCGGGATGCAGTGAAAACAGCGAAGAGGATATGAATGTTCCTGAAGGGTCGGTTGAAGACAACGAAGAAGAGGATTCTGCAGAGGACGTTGGAGAAGAAGAAGTTAAAGTGGAAATGGTATCCATCGGAGATTCCAGTGACTGGTGCTCTGTAGGTTCTTCCTGGAAGTCAACAAACCCCCAGACAGGCGAAGAAGTCACAATGAAGATCATAGGAACCGAAACTATTGATGGAGTTCCGATGTGCAAGGCCGTTTATGAGACTAACATCGAAGATGAAGACTTCTCCAAAGTTGAATATTTGTGGTCTGAAGATGGAGAAACCTATTTCTGGACTGCTTATGACGCGTCAGGAAAAACAATTTCCGAGATGAGTATGAAAGACGGCAAAATGAAAATTGTTGATGAAGAAGGCAATGTAATGGAATATTCCACGGGGCAATAAAATAAGATAAGACCGTCAATTCTGCTGGATTTTCCAGCAATTCCGTTTTTTCTTGAAATTCTTTTTTTTCTTGAAATTCTGTACCTGTAATCTATTCTATACCTCTGGTTATCTACATTTAAACCGAATTTAAGAATAACCTTTTAAACTCCTTTTTCGCAGGACAGAAAAATCTGTGTTCATGTCCGAATATCCTTAAACTCATATGCAAATATGGCATAAACTCAGATGAAAATATGATAGAAAGAGAGCGTCAGATTCTGATTTATCCAGGGACTTTAGCGAGATTATAATGGTTATATAATATTAGATCCGGGGGTTAAAGTTAGAATAATACAATAATAATTGATAAATAAAATAACATTATGTGTTAAATAAATTTACAAAAGTGTTATATACTTGAAGTGCATAGTAGAATTTGCGTTCTCATCTCTTCAACACCCCACAATAGTACAAGATCTACTCCACAATTAAAGGGATAAAGAAAAACTAAACTAAAAAACTCGCAACCCGTGAGTCCAATACCTCAATATCTCTTCCCAGAAAAGAATAAAAGCATCTCTTAAAGCCGTTCGGAACTTCCAGGTTTTTGGATGGGAACGCAATACTATTTTTAAGAACATGAAATAATTTTAAGAGATTTGAGACCCCTGAAAAATTAGCAGAATTTTAGAGTTGACCTTCTACGGCTCCTTTTAAGAAAAAACATTTGTTGTTCTATTGTTAGTGATAATCATTCAAAAATTCACGATTCTCATTAAATTACCACTTCAAAAAACGAGAATTGAAAACTGTCAAAAGGTCACAATTTATGATTTAGAGCCTATCCGAAAAGTCAGTAATGCATGTTGAAAAGTTACAATATGTCTATAATGTCAGAGTATCCGTTCCGGTTTTTCATATTGCATTGTAAAAGTTACAGTAGGTAACCACTTTTCGGACAGGCTCTTAATTGACTTTTTATAGATAAAAAACAAAAGAGAACTGTTGCAGAGATCGGATTGAATGATAAAATTAGAAAAATAAAGAGGAAGACCAGGATAATATAAGAAATATTAGATGGGTCTGTATAAAATATTTACATAAGACATATATACAATGAGAGTATAGTATAATTTGCGTTCTCATCCCTTAACCCCCACTAGCAAACACCTACTCCACATGTAAAGGGATAAAACAGAGACATAAAGAATTAAACGTGAAAACAGGAAACTCGCAACCCGTGAGTCCAGTACCTCAATATATCTTCCCAAACTAAAATAAAAGTATCTCTTAAAACCTTTAGGAACTTTCAGGTTTTTGGATGGGAACGCAATACTATTTTTCAAAAGATTATTACAACAGAAAGTATTTGTAGAGTACTTTCAGGAATTATTGGTATTGTTTTTAAAATAAAGGAATAAATTATTTTTGCGAGTTATTTCCATGCTCCGTGCAACACCGGAGCCTGCATACAGTAAAATAAAAAGTCAACTCCCCCTGAGCTAAAGACTCAGGGGTTTCCTGCTGAAGGTTTATGAAAGCGTTAGTCTCGGGACTCTGATACCAGGATATAAACCGTATACTGGAAAGGCCAGTTTTTGGACAAAAATTGAGTCAAATATAAAGAATATGGCTATAGTTGCCAATTATACAGGTTGCCTTTAAAAAAATTTAGAATCCTTAAATCGAGAGTCCTGAAAACAAAATCAAAATAATTATATATTTACCCTCCTGAGTTTTAAAGGATAGTTTTTACAGCAAAGGAGAGCATTAATGATGGAAGAAATAGATGAAATTGACCTTTTTCTGGATTCACAGGTAAAAAACGAAAAAGAACTAATGCAGGAAAAATGTGAGAAGACTTACAATGCAGCATCCAACCAGATTCGCAGGGATATGATGCGAACGGTTTGTTTTCTCGGAAAAAGTAAAGAAGAGCTTCTTAAAGAAACTGGCCTTGATGAAGCTGCTTTAAAGTTTCACGCTGAAATTCTAATAAATGCTGATTTTCTCTTTCAGGATGAAAAGAGCGTTTACAGGCTGACTGAACTCGGGCTGAAAGTACTTCCCAAACTATGAAAGTTTTCAGCCTGCTTATCAGGTTTGGTTAATGTCAGGTCCGGTTATTTACTGGTTTCCATCTGCTTCAGTGAACTACCCCTGAGCTAAAGACTCAGAGGCTTCCTTTTCGGTATTGTAAAAAAGGTATATTTCCTGGATACAATAACCCTGAAAAACATATCAAGCAAAAGCAGCTCAAGCGAAAGAAAATCGAAAAGCTGCTCCTTGGAGGGGGAAAAATTTTGAAGGAAAACTCCATGAAACACATCCCGGATAAAAGGCTATACCAATTTTATATATAGTAGAAAATATATTATAGTCGTCAACCCGATACAGAATCTTTTTTCAGGATAATAAGGACCGGAAAAACATGAAAGTCATGATTATAGGAGGTTTTCTCGGAAGCGGGAAAACAACCACAATTCTGAAAATCAGCAGGCGACTTAGCGAGGCTGGAAAACGAACGGCGATTATCGTAAATGAAATCGGAGAAATAGGGCTCGACGGAGAGACACTCAAAAGCCCGGGAATTAAAACTGAAGAATTGACAAGCGGCTGCATCTGCTGCACACTCAGAATCAGTATGCAATATACTCTTCAGACCCTTGAAGAAGAGTTCAGGCCCGATATTGTGATTATTGAACCAACAGGAATTGCTTTTCCCGGGCAGATAAGGGAAGAAATCGAAATAATGGGACTCTCTGAACTGTCCTTTGCTCCGGTTGTGACTATAGTAGACCCAGGACGTTTCGGCACTGAGGCAAAAGAAATTCCAAGATTTATCGAGAACCAGGTAAAGGAAGCTGAAATCCTCTGCATAAACAAGGTAGACATAGCACCTGCAGAAATAGTCATGGCAACAGAACAGATGCTTACCGAACTGAACCCTGAAGCGAAAATCCTGAAGATTTCAGCAAAATTAGGAGATGAACAGTTTGAAAACCTGCTCATCCATTTAGCAGTCCCCGGGATTGGGAAACCTCCTCAGGAAAAGAAAAATTCCATTGAACTTTCGGAAGTCTCGGCTCACTCGGTTATCTATACCCTCAAATCCTGCACTCTTAGCCCTGAAAAAGGCAGGCTACTTATCGAAGAGAGCCTTCAAACCATAAGGGACAGAGTAAAGGAAATTAACCCTGATTTTGTAGGGCATGTTAAACTTTCCCTGAAACTCCCAGACTACATGGTCAAGGGCAGTGTAACTTCCTCAGAAGAAGCTCCACAGGTGGAATTTACTTCTCGTAAAAATGAAAAGTTCGAACTCAGGCTGCTTTCCGCAATTACAAAGGTCCCGAAAGAGAGGCTCACAGGAATAGTAGAGAGCACACTTGAAGAGAAATTGAGGGAATCAAACACTTCTTTTGAGAGAAAAGAACAGCATCATGGCACGCGTACAGAAATAAAAGGGCTCATGAAAAAGAAGTAAAAAAACCGAATAGAAAAACACCGATTTCATTATTATTTCGGATATTTTAAAAAGTCCGGTTTCAATCAGTAAAAAAAATCAAATATTAGAAAAATGAGATATTAAAGTATAGAGAAGTGGAGTTTCAATATGCATGATGAAATTGACGAACTTGATGCTTATTTCGCATCGAAGGGAGAAACTACAGAAGCCGAAGCTCTCAAGTTGGAACATATGATGATGGAAAAGATTTCCATAAACCCTGCAAGAAGGAAACTTCTCCGAATAGTTGGTATCTTTGGGAAAACTGAAAAACAGCTAAAGGAAGAGTCAGGGTTAAACGATTTCTTCTTTAAGTTTCATATGGATTTACTGCTCAAAGAAGGATTCCTCAAGTTTGAAGACGGAATATACCGCCTTAAGGATCTAGGAATTGCAATGCACGATTCCGTATGTTAAAAAGCATATTTTCTAATCTTCCTTTTTCTAATATTCCTTTTTCTGAGATTCCTTTTTCTGAGATTCCTTATTCTTTTATTCCTTATTCTTTTTACGTATTTTCAAGAACATAAATTGTGAGAGCGTGAGCCTTAGCTCATTCCGATTCCTGAAAATTGCATTTTGCTAAAAAGCGATAAGTTTTTATGTTTGTCTGAGTAATGGCGTTATGACCAAATTTTTCGATATTCTATGGAAGTTTCAAAAACGTACCGATCTAATTTCCAGGTACATATCGAGCAAATAAATAGGAGTGTGAAAAAATATGCCAGCAATAGTTAATGCAGATGAATGTTCTGGATGCGGAACCTGTGTCGATGAATGCCCCTCTGAAGCAATAACCCTTGACGAAGAAAAGGGACTTGCAGTAGTCGATCAGGACGAATGTGTAGAGTGCGGTGCATGTGAAGAAGCATGCCCGAACCAGGCAATCAAAGTACAAGAATAAAATCAGACAGCATGGAATAAATTTTTTATTCCATATTTCTTTTTCCTTTTTATCAGATTATTTTTTATCTCTACGGAGGTAGCTTTTTAAATGGTAGCAGTTAAAGCGGGTATTTTAGGCGCCACTGGCGCTGTAGGGCAGAGATTTGTAGAAGCACTTGCAAACCATCCCTGGTTTGAGATTACAGCCCTTGCAGCGTCCGAAAGAAGCGCCGGCAAAACGTATAGAGAAGCGGCAGGCTGGAGGCTGGATACCGCCATGCCAGAAAGTGTCGAAAATATAGAGGTTGTTCCTGTAGACCCAAAAGCCGTTGATGCAGATGTGGTCTTTTCGGCTCTTCCTGCAGACCTTGCCATTACGGTAGAACCCGAGTTTGCAAAAGCCGGGTTTGCAGTTGCAAGCAATGCATCATCCTACAGGATGGAAAAAGATATCCCTCTTGTAATTCCTGAAGTAAACCCCGAACACATGGGACTCATTGAGGTCCAGCAGGACACAAGGGGCTGGGACGGATACATTATTACAAACCCAAACTGCTCCACAATTGTCATGACAGTTACCTTAAAGCCCCTCATGAAGTTCGGGCTCGAAACCGTACAGGTAGCAACAATGCAGGCGATTTCCGGAGCAGGTTTTTCCGGAGTTCCAGCCATGGCAATCTATGATAACGTAATCCCCTATATAGGGAGCGAAGAAACAAAAATGGAGACTGAAACCTTAAAGCTCCTTGGGGAATTTAATGGCTCAGAAATCGTGCCTGCAGATATGAAGGTCAGTGCTTCCTGTCACAGAGTCCCCGTAATCGATGGGCACACGGAAGCTATCTGGGCAGGCATGAGGGATAAACCCACCCCTGAAGAAGTAAGGGAAGCTTTCCTCAAGTTCGACCCGAAACTTGGAGAACTTCCTTCAGAGCCGCGTAAAGCCCTTATAGTTCGGGACGAAGTCGACAGACCTCAGCCGCGCCTTGACCGCAATATGGGAAAAGGCATGAGTGTTTCTGTGGGCAGAATCAGAGAAGGAATCCGCTACATCGCGATGGGGCACAATACAATCCGCGGAGCTGCAGGTGCAAGTGTCCTTAATGCGGAACTCCTGCACTCGATTGGCAAGCTCTGAAAATAAAGATAAAAATAGAAGTAAAAAGTAAAAGTCTAAAAGCTTCAGACATTTACTTTTTTACTTTACTTTTACGGAATTAGTTTTAATGTTTCAGGAAAAGAGTTTTCTTGCAACCTCTTCTGCCCTGTGCATGACCTCTCTTACAGGTACTCCGCTGACTTTTGCAATCTTTTTGCAGTCCTCGAATTCCGCAGAGATATTGAGCAGAACCCCTTCCGAGTCCCTAGCAATCTTGACTGCGGTTTCAAACTCCTGACCATCAAGCTCTACTTTTATCATTTCGATATTTCGAGCAGCCATGAGCCTGTGCCGCGCAGGCATAACCCTGACTCCAAGAGACCCTGTTTCAATAATGATCTTCCGGGCGAGTTTTGCGCTGTCTTCAGGCTTTGCAATGACCTTGATAATATGGGCAGGCCTTCCTTTTTTCATGGTTGCAGGTATAATCGCAACATCCCTGGCTCCCATCGAGAGCAGTTCCTCAAAAAGGTTGCCCAGGACTTCCCCGCTTACATCGTCGGCATTTGTCTCAAGAACCTCAATTATATCCTGAATCAGGTGGGCATCAGGTTCAAGAAGCACTCCCTGGAGCACATTGGGTCCCGGAAGCTCGGCGTCTCCTGCCCCATACCCAACAGCAATTGCCCTACCCTGAGGAAAAGCCTCAACAGGCTTTGCAAAATGTGAGAGAATAGCAGCCCCTGTAGGGGTCAGCAGTTCCTTATTCACATTTCCTCCCCTGAAATAGAGTTTTCCCCTTCTGAGAATCTCAAGGGTTGCAGGAGCTGGTACAGGAAGAGTTCCATGGGCACATTCTATTGTTCCGCTGCCCACATTTATCGGGGTGCAGTAAACCGAGGAACAGTTAAGGGAATGGATGGCTGCAGAAGAGCCTATGACATCGGCAAGGGCATCGCTCTGCCCCACCTCATGAAAGTGGAGTTTTTCAAGATCAGGTTGCCCATGGACTGCGGCTTCGGCTTCGGCCATTTTCAAAAAGATATTAAGAGCACTTGCTTCCACCTTATGAGGCAGTTTTGCAGCCTTTACGAGGTCCAGGATTTCAGGGTATGTTCGGACAGGCTCTTTTTCAGGCACGTTTATGCGAACATCCAGGGCTCGAATTCCCTTTTTCATCACTTCCCTTATATCCATGGATACAGGCGCCGAAGCTTCAACCAATTCCTTTACCGTTTTCCTGTCAGCTCCGAGGTCGAGAGCACATGCCAGAATCATATCCCCGGCTGCCCCTGAAAAAGGATTAAAGACCAGTGTTTTCATAGAGTTTCACCCTGAATTTTACTTCGGACTTATTTACAGTTATTTTTCTCCCTGCTCTTCATCCTGTTCCACAGGTTCGGTTATTTTCCGTGTTCCGGCAGCGACAGCAACCATATTGGCGATCCTGGCTGCATAAGCCCCTGCAACAAATCCCGCATCAATGTTTACCACTGCAAGTACAGAGCAGGACTGAAGCATTGACAATAAAGCTGCTTTTCCTCCACCACCTGCCCCGTAACCGGTGGATACAGGAAGCCCTATTACCGGCACATCGACAAGCCCGGAAACTATGGTTGGAAGTGTTCCTTCCCTTCCGGCTGCAACAACGATTGCTCCGGGGTTCCTGAGTTTGAGTTTCTGGAGTTCAGGGATCAGCCTGTGGATGCCAGCAACCCCAACATCATAAACAGCAACGGTTTCACAGCCCATTTCAGAAGCAATAACCCTGGCTTCTTCTGCAGCAGGGATATCTGCCGTGCCTGCGGATATGACCCCAACGACCCCTCCGGTACTTGGGGCAGGAGTGCCATCGTGAATAACCACCGTACGTGCCCGGCTGTTCCATTCGAGTTTGTCCTCGGGAAACACTGCCCTCAAAGCTTTAAGGTGAGGGATGGAGACTCGCGTAATCAGGGCTCTTTTACTTTGTTCTACCATAACCCTGGCAATCTCTACTACATCTTCAGGTTCCTTGCAATCAGCAAGAATAGCTTCGATTATTCCAGTCCTGCTTTTCCGATGGGAATCAAGTTTTGCAATGTTGGAACAACTGACAAAACCCATCGACCTGATTTGCTCTTCCGCAGCTTCAGGCCCTAGTTCTCCGTTTTTGAGATCCTGTAAAATTCTTGTTAAATCCAAAGGAACCACCTCCCAATTTATGGATGTCTAAGAATTAAAGATTACATCTACAGCAATAAAAAGATTCCATATATAGCCGCTCTGAGATCCAGAAAATAAAAAATCCGGATGAAAAGCGAATTTCAGTTTTGAAAGCAGGTCTTTATCCGGTAAGGAGATTTGAGTTTATCATTACAGCATAATTTTTTAGAATTGCTGGATAGAGTATGATCAGTCCTATCAGAGCCTTCTTCAGTGAAATCGGCTGTAAAGTTTTTTATCCCTGTCAGGGCTTTTTCTTCAATTATTTCCCTGAGTTCATGGAGAGAAAGTTTTAGGCCGGCTTTCCGAAGATAGGATGCAAGTTCTTTTAATTCTTCGTACTCCACCCTGACAGAAAGCGGCTTTTGCCCTTTTCCTTTGACAATTTTCAGACTGATATCTCCTTCCCATAAAGGCACTTCAGCCTCGTCCCGGAAAGAGACAAAGAGTTTTCGAATCTCATAATCGAAAGGATAATGCTCTGTTCTCAAAACCCTGACCCCCAGAGCTCCGGTCTCCAGTGCCATGAACTCGGCAAGGGAATCAAGAGCTTCTTCCTCACTATCAATGAGAAAAATATACTCATTCCTGCCTTTCTTTGTAAGGGCAGGTATTACATGTACGTTTTTAGCTCCAAGTTTCATCAATTCTTCGATCAGGTACGGGACCTGATCGCAGGTGATATTGTCAATGTTAGTCATCAACAACAAAAGAAAACCTCCGGGTGTTTTACAGAGCAGAAAAAGGCAGAGGTGGAAATGGAGTAAAAGCCTGTAACTTAAATCCTTTCTCCTCTGCCCAGAGTCGTTCAAGGTCGTTTTTTGTGGATGAGCTGATTTTCAGCTTAGGGTGGTACTCAGACGCCTTTCATGGAATCCATTATCCGGACTGCAAGTTTTGCAACTTCCAGGGCTTTTTCCCGGGCTCCAGGAATTGCAGCCGAACCGCCCTTTCCACCTTTTTCAGCTAGTTTTGCAGCTTCCTTTGGCTCAAGTACCTTCATTGCAGCAGCAACAGCTGCAGGTACGGTGATGTTGATAATTGAATGCCCTGAAAGCTGCAATTCAGAGACAGGAATGGCTGCCAGAGGTATGATTTCAAGAAGGTCCTTCTTGTCGTTGAAAATGGCATCCGGGATCACGTTCTGCCCGAGCCCCTTGAGTTCAAAGGTCTTGCCGTCAACTGTCAATTTTACGTCTGCGTCCGTGTCAAAACCATAGTAAGCATTCGTGAAGGGATGGTTCCTGCGGGCCCCGCCGACCAGTTTTGTGATTTCGATCTTAAGCTCATGCCCGGTCATGGCCCCCAACATTGCTGCAGCCCGAGTTTCAACAGTGGTCTTCCTTTCAAGGTCGAGTTCTCGGACAACCTCTTCTACAGACTTGCCGGCATTTATATCATCATAAGCCTTCTGTGCCCGGCGGTAGATTGCAGCCGAGCGAACCCCTTCAGTCCCGAGGATCATGGAACGAGTAATCAGACCTCTACGGACCTGCTCGGTCTTCCTGGAGATGGTGTTAAGGGCAACTGCAGCAATTTCAGGATCAAGCCACTCGTTTTTCTTCACCTCTGCAATGACATCGGCTGCCTGTTCCACATTACCCCCGTATTTGATAAGGGCCCTGAGGGTAATGATCGTGTCTGCGGTCATGTGCCCTAGAGGAGGCATAATAGGCCCGCCCGAAAAGCCTGCTCCGATTTCAACTGATTCCTTAAAGGCGCAGAGCATTTCCCCAAAAGACATCATCCCGACAACTGTGGGAGCCCCGATATCTTTTAAGAGGACGCCCAGGTCCCCCACAATTCTGGCAGAGTCGTATTCCTCGTCCGTTCCGCGCATGTGGAGTTTTTCCGGGATGCCGGCAACTTCACATGCAGCTTTTCCTGAAAGATAAGCGCTGTTAACATCAAAGAAGCCCCCGTATTCCTCCCCAACAAAAGCATCGGGGTGGACTATTTCCAGAGCTGCGGCAGACCCTATGATCGCACAGATAATCGGGCTTGCAGAAACCCCTGCCCCCCAGTAAGCCTGCATCATGGCTTCTGTCCCTATCTTTGCAGCATTCATAGCCACTTCCGGAAAGCCGATGTCTTCTCCAAGGGTGTTATGCCCATACAGAGGACCCCCTGCAACCCCTAGAGGAATTTTTCTCCCATCAATTCGGGTCAGTTTGCCCTCTGCCATGGCATTGTAAATCGCCTGAACTGCCGCAAAACCCGATACTTTGTTATTGGACTTGGGAGTGGGAATGGCTATAACCCCTGTCCTATCGGCTCCTGCAATCATACGGGCAAGTGCCCCTATCTTCCGGTTCCCTGCAGGTACTCCGGCCTGGGCATTGGAACCTGCAAAGTAGCATATTGTAGCTGCAAAAAGGGCTGCATTTGCGGGACATGCTCCGGCTTCTTCTGCTGCTTCAATACCTTTTTTGAGTACATGATCGATTTCCAGGCTGCCACTGTCTTCATCAGTAAGCTTGATATTCGCACCCCGGAAAAGCTCTGTAGCAATAGCGTTTGCAGCACACATAGCGCCTATATTTGTCATTCCATGTCCTTTGGTAAGGGCTTCTATTCGATCGTTTGTAAGATTCTGGAGATCTGAAACTGAGGCCATTACTGCAGCACATACTTCGTTATTCAAGATATATTGCCTCCTCTAAAAAATATAAATATACAAATATCCTTCAATAATTCAAAAGTTTTCATGTAAATAGTTATGTAGTAACACTGTTATCACGAAGAATAAATCCAAATATATATATGAAGAAAAGTATAAATTAAGTAAAATTGATTTCAGTTCTCATGGTGAACATTGGAAAACGAGATGAAAAAAACCCTTCGAAGCCCTGCAACACCCTAGAGAATAAAGAATGGTAAAAAAACTGTGAGTAAAAAATATCAGCGATACATTTAAAAATCCGAATTGTCAATGTGTAGAGATCATCATGCTCATAGTACTCTCATTAGGCGGTTCAATTCTCGCAAAAAATCTTGATTCGGATCGTTTTTTAAAATACGCA
>NZ_JAQUVZ010000044.1:7028-29874 GCF_028693135.1 Methanosarcina sp. | reverse complement strand
ATACCTTTATTTCAGATACCTTTATTTCAGATACCTTTATTTCAGATACCTTTATTTCAGATACCTTTATTTCAGATACCTTTATTTCAGATACCTTTATTTCAGATACCTTTATTTCAGATACCTTATCAGTACTTAATGTAGCCTTTCCTCTCAAGCCATTCAACCTGGGGTCTTGTATATTTCCAGATTACTTCGGCTTTTGAGTCCTGGACTTCCCAAGGATTGGCTATGACAATGTCGCCTTCACGGATCCACATTCTCTTCTTTTTAGAACCCGGGATCCGGCCCATGCGGACAACGCCATCCATACACTGAAGTGTTACCCTTTTCGAGCCGAGTAAACATGCAACCGTTGCCAGGACTTCATTTCTGTCCTTACGGGGGGTTCGTACCCTGGATACTTCAGAGTTATCTCCTGAGTGTCCTGGTTGTGTGGTTCCTAATCTTCTTTTTCTAATAGTGCTTCTATAATTAGCCAGGTTAATTCCTCCTTGACGGATTTTGATTGATTTCGATATAAGTTCAATGTTGAATAATTCGTACAGGTTCTCATTCTCAATGCCGGTTTATTCTTACTTTTCCCTTCCGTACGAGGTGGAAATAAGTAAAGAAACAAAGAGAATAAACCAAAAAAGCAAAAAGAAAAAACGAATCAGGCGTTAATATAAACTTAATTACAAAATTAACACCCGATGCAGATTATCATTAAAATTTCTTGTGTTTAGGAAAACATTCCCTGCAGTATACTGGCCTGCCTTCGGTGGGTTTGAACGGTACTTCGGTCTCAACACCGCAGTCAGAGCAGGTTACTTTTGTCATTTCCCTTGGTCCAGTGTTACCACGGAAACCTCCGGAATTTCCCCTGAAATTTCTGTCATTAAAAGCCATTTTCGTTTCACCTCCGCTTTAGCGGATAGTCAATAGTTAAAAAACAAGATTGTATACCCCTTAGATTAAAAACAAAAATTGGTTTTTAATAACAGATTATACTTCTCTTTATTTTCAATACATATACTATACAGTCAAATTATATAAATGTACCTATACAAATCGACACAAATTATCTAAAATGAAAGAACAATTTATAGACATTGTTTTAAGGAGAATATAATAACCCATTCACTGATAGCTTCTGAAATCAGGTTCATTTGACAGAGTTTTACCTTAATCCGAAAACAACCTCCAATGAAACTTATCGGTAAAGCAAAACTTATTGATCATGCAAAGTACTTCTTCTAGTACTTCTTCTGAATCTATAAAAGACCACAGGTTAAGAAAAAAAGTATATTTCGATTTATAGTAAATTAAAAAAAGTGGAAAAGAAATAAGTGTTGATGTAACTCAGTTAAGTGTTGATGTAAACTCAGTTACACAAATAACACTTAATATCTGTTGTTTTCTCTGGGTTTCCTGTGGTTAGGAAGACAGTCTCTGCAGTAAACAGGTCTTTCTGGGTCAGGTTTGAAAGGCACTTCTGTTTCAACACCACAATCAGAACACTTTGTCTTGTGCATTTCTCTAGGAGCGCCAAAATTAGAATTAGAATTTCCTCTGAAGTTTCTGTCATTAAAAGCCATATTTGTTTCACCTTTGTTTTAGTTTTTGTTAATAGTTTAAAAATAAGATTGTATAGAACTCTTTGTTTAAAAACAAAAATTGGTTTTTTAACAACAGATGATTATACATCTCTTTATTTTCAATGATTCTAAACCGCACTTATAATATATAAATATGCCCCTACAAATGAAAGCGCACTCTTTAAATTAAGAGAACATTTTATAGCCAGAGTTTGCAGAACATATTTCTGTAAAAAGCATGCATAAAAAATATCTATGGGCTAATCACAAAAATCATTTTATCCTTAATTATAATAAGTTTTCAGGATTGTTTTCAGAATTGTTTTCAGGATAAAAAAGTCGATTGATGTCTTTAGATTTACTAATAATATTCACCCATTAACATAGTAATAAAGATACAAAACCTCCAATTGTTAAAAGTATCTAAAATTGTAAAAGTATCTAAAATTGCTATTACTGACCGAAATCCGCCCAACACAACTCCTAAATAACTTCAATCTTCAAGGTTTATCAGATTGCCATGGCTGACAGATCACCCTCTCGTATTCGGTACGAAAACATTGCAGGAGCACTCCTATTCAGTGCAGGCGTGCTGGCTTTCCTCGGCATTATCACGGCTGAGACGCTTTATCCCGGGTACAGCACATCGCAGAACATGATAAGCGACCTGGGTGCAACCGAACCGCCCAACAGTATCATAATACAACCCTCTTCAACCATCTTCGGTGCTGCAATGGCTGTGTCCGGCCTCCTAATTGCAGCTTCTGCCTACTTCATTCACCACGCATTCAGGAAGCAGGCGGTCACTATCCCTCTTGGCTTATTCGGGATCGGTGTTCTGGGAGTTGGAATCTTTAACGGCAGCTATGGGGACATACACGGAATTTTTGCACTAATGACCTTCGTTATGGGAGGCATATCCGCAATTACAAGTTACCGGATCGAGAGGGCACCGCTTAGCTATTTCTCAGTCATACTCGGAGGAATCGCACTGCTTAACTTGTTTCTCTACTACATCATGGGAAATGCAAGCCCTTTTGCAGCTTTTGGGCTCGGAGGGCTTGAGCGGTGGATAGCGTACCCCATACTGCTCTGGGTCACGGGTTTTGGCGGGTATCTGATGGGGTGTTCTTGGGAATAAGGTGCATTTAAGGAATCAAGATTAAGAACATGGGGAGGCTTATTGATATGTTGAACTTATCCGGAACAAACTCAATGGCATCCAAAACCGCTTTTGTCCCGCGCCAGAGCGCGGCTTTTCCCGTAATTCCCGTAATGAAAAATGACATATGAGACCTACTGACCACGAAAATAGCTGAATTTGTACATCCCTTATAGTTTTAAAAACAAAAGTTTAATGGAAAGAAAGGCATATCGTGAGCAAGCCCCACTAAAAAATAAATTTAGAACCCTCCCATAAAAGACCTTCATAGGGGATATTTTTGAATCCTCAAGCATGTAATCGATGCCTTCTTCCCCCATAACGTTTGCAGTTTCATGAGGATCGCTGACCACGGCAACTGTACCTTTTGCAAAGCCATCCGGGCAAAAACCGAAGGCACAGTCATGGAACTTTCGATAGGCACGTGGGCGTCCACCATCCTGGGCAGGATGTACTGCTCATGATCGTGCTCCTTTTCTTCAACACGAATGATCTTCCCGTTTTCAACGGTAATCTCGCTTTTAAACTGCCGCCTGGAAACAGATCAACAGTAATCCCCAGGTACTTTTTCATGGGGATTAATTTCACCCCAACAATGGATAAATTTTTCCAAAAAACCAGTATTAGGAACTTGGAGAAAAGGAATAAAAAAAGGGAGATACAGGTTAATTGGTCGATTACCTTTCATCAAATACAAAAAAAACTATAGAAATATAGAGGCACTTTTTTGTTGGATACGAACATTGGTTTTGACCATCTAAAAGTAGCACGAAATGATAAATAAAAGGTACACTGTTAAGTCTTCGGGGATGGCTATAATTACATGTTCGCCAGTAACTGGAAAATTTCTTCTTCCCCGAAAACATAACAGTACCAAAAAGGAAAAGATAAAATGAAACCAACACGAGTTCCTAATAATCCTTGTTTTTCTTCTGGGCCTTGTGCCAAACATCCAGGTTATTCTGTTGAAGAGCTGAAGGATACACCTTTTGGCCGGTCACACCGGAGCAAACCTGGCAAGGAAAAATTAGCTGAAGCAATTAAAAGAACAAGAGATATGCTAGGACTTCCTGATGAGTATCTCGTAGGTATTGTACCGGCTTCCGATACAGGCGCTTTTGAAATGTGCTTGTGGTCCATGCTGGGGTGCCGCGTGGTTGATGTTCTGGTTTGGGAATCTTTCAGTAAAGAATGGGCAACCGACATCACTAAACAGTTAAAATTAAAAGATACCCGAGTTTTTGAGGCAGAATACGGGAAATTACCGGATTTAAAGAAGGTCGATTTCAAGAATGATGTCGTCTTTGTCTGGAATGGGACTACAAGCGGAGTCAAAGTACCCAATGGCGACTGGATTCCTGATAACCGGGAAGGGCTCACGCTTTGCGATGCCACCTCTGCTGTATTTGCTATGGATATACCCTGCCATAAATTGGATGTCATCACCTTCTCATGGCAGAAGGTTTTAGGTGGGGAAGGTGCACACGGGATGCTGATTTTATCTCCGCGGGCTGTTCAGCGGTTAGAAAGCTATACTCCTGCCTGGCCATTGCCCAAGATTTTCCGCCTGACCAAAAGTGGTAAACTGAATAAGGGGATTTTTGAAGGCTCTACTATTAACACCCCATCCATGCTGGCTAATGAAGATTGGCTGTCAGCATTAAAATGGGCAGAGTCTGTCGGAGGGCTTAAACAACTTATCCAGCGGGCAAATGAAAATCTGGCGGTCTTTGAGGCATTTGTTGCTAAAAATAACTGGATCCATTTCTTAGCGGAAACAAAAGAGATAAGGTCCAGCACCAGTGTCTGCTTTAAAGTTGATTTACCCGACGAAAAGCTTAAAGCACTGATTAAAACGCTTGAGAATGAAAAAGTTGCTTATGACATCGGTTCTTACCGGGATGCCCCTTCGGGCTTGCGCATCTGGTGCGGGGCTACCGTCGAGAAAGAGGATTTAGAATGCCTCTGTGAATGGATCGAATGGGCTTACAATTTGGTTAAATAATAAAATCTTTTTTGTTATCAGCAAAGAAGGAATCGTGAGAGATCGTTAATACCTTTTTGCTGATAGCAAAAGAATGTTTAATCCCAAAATTTGTCTCACGCGGACAGATTGTAAATATCCCTTCAAAATCCTTTTTGCACACCTGATTTATCAGAGAAATTTTAATTTATCTTACTTTTTCATCACACTTTAACTCCAAAAATTTTTCTTTTTATTCGAATCCCTGTATAAGGATGCAATTATCTCGAAGTTATATGGAAAAAAGAGTCTGTTACTATCTGAGAATCGAGTTACATCCAGAATTTTCCGATTAATAATTAATACCACCTCTGCAATTATTCCCTTCATGTCCCCCAAAACCCGCTGGCAGTTCTGGATAGACCGCGGAGGAACGTTTACTGATATCGTAGCCCGCCGCCCTGATGGAAAACTGGTCACACACAAGCTTCTTTCCGAAGATCCGTCTCATTATGAAGATGCAGCCATGCACGGGATCCGCCAGGTTCTCGAGCTGCCTGAAAATGCTCCCTTTCCTGCCGAACAGGTGGAAGCCATAAAAATGGGCACAACCGTGGGCACAAATGCCCTCCTTGAAAGGAAAGGAGAACGCACTGTTCTTGTTATAACCCGGGGGTTTGGAGACGCTCTCAGGATAGGGTACCAGAACCGCCCGGATATTTTTGCACAGAAGATCGAACTTCCGGACCAGCTTTATGAGAGGGTTATCGAAGTTTCAGGCAGGTACGGGGCGGACGGGAAAGACCTTGACCTTGGGGAAGCCAGAAAAGAGCTTGAAGAGGCTTTCAACGCCGGCATCCGTTCAGCTGCAATTGTCCTTATGCATGCTTATCGGTATCCTGGGCATGAGCTAAAGATCGGCAGGCTTGCGCAGGAGATCGGTTTTACACAGGTGTCCCTGTCCCATCAGGCAAGCCCGCTAATAAAAATCGTTAGCAGAGGAGAAACAGCAGTTGTGGATGCATATCTTTCTCCTGTGCTTCGCAGATATGTAGACATTATCGAAAAGAGCCTGCAAGAAAGAGAAAGCAAAAAAGAAGGTGAAGAAGAAGCACCTGAAAAAGAAAGCCTGGAGGAAGAATGTGAGGAAAAAAATAGTCCCAGGCTCATGTTCATGCAGTCCAGCGGCGGGCTCATAGATTCGGGGGCTTTCCAGGGCAAAGACTGCATCCTTTCGGGACCTGCCGGGGGAATCGTTGGAGCAGTTGCAACCTCGGAAATGGCAGGGGCAAAAAAGATAATCACTTTCGACATGGGAGGGACATCTACGGATGTAGCCCAGTACAGTGGGGAATATGAGCGCAGCCTTGAAACCGAGATTGCAGGTGTACGCCTGCGTTCTCCTATGATGCGCATCCATACCGTAGCTGCAGGCGGGGGTTCCATACTTCACTACGAAGGGGGCAGGTTCAGAGTAGGCCCGGATTCTGCAGGCTCAGACCCCGGACCGGCATCTTACCGAAAAGGAGGGCCCCTTACGGTTACCGACTGCAATGTCATGCTTGGGAAATTGCAGCCCGAATTGTTCCCGAAGATATTCGGATCGGGTGCAGCCCAGCCTCTTGATTCTGAAATTGTGCGCAGGAAATTCACAGAGATTGAAAAAGAAGTCTCTGAAAAAGAAGTCTCTGAAAAAGAAGTCTCTGAAAAAGAAGTCTCTGAAAAAGAGGTTTCTGAAAAAGAGATTTCAAGCGGAGGCAGTACCCGAACCCCTGAGCAGGTGGCAGAAGGTTTTCTTTCAGTAGCAGTCGAAAATATGGCAAATGCCATAAAGAAAATCTCGGTCCAGCGGGGATACAACATAAAAGAATATACTCTCTGCTGCTTTGGAGGAGCCGGCGCCCAGCATGCCTGCAGGGTTGCAGACAGCCTCGGGGTCAAAAGGATCTTCATTCATCCTTATGCAGGCGTGCTCTCAGCATACGGGATGGGACTTGCAGACCAGAGGCTGATAAAAGAACAATATATTGGAGCTGAACTGACAGAAGGGCTGATAGAGGAATTGAAAACTGCATTTTCAGGGCTTGAAAATGAAGGTAGACTGATGATGCTTGAGCAGGGAGTTCAGGAGGACTGCATTGCTGCACTCTTTAAGGCCCATATGCGCTATGCAGGTTCGGATACGCAGTTAGCTGTTGATTTTGCAGATAACAAGGCGTTAAGGGCTGGGTTTGAGGAAGCCCACAAAAAACGTTTCGGGTTTGTAATAGAAGGCAAAGCCATGGTTGTTGAAGCCGTTTCCGTGGAGATCATAGGGATTACTGAAAGAGTTTCTGACCCTGTGCTGGAAACTGAAACAAACCCTGCTTTTTCTCCGGTCTCGGCGGTTCAAATGTACAGCTATGGGGAATTCCATGAGACTCCTGTTTTCCAGAGGGGAGAACTCAAACCTGGAACCTGTATAAGCGGGCCTGCAATTCTTATTGAGAAAAATACGACCATTATAATTGAACCTGGCTGGGAAGGAGAGATTACGGAACGTGACCATCTCCTCCTTCACCGTAAAATTCCTCTCCCGACTCATACCGCCATAGGGACAGAGGCTGATCCCGTAATGCTTGAGATTTTCAATAACAGGTTCATGTCAGTTGCCGAGCAGATGGGCTACACTCTGCAGAACACAGCCTACTCGGTAAACATAAAAGAGAGGCTTGACTTTTCCTGTGCGATTTTCGACAGGCACGGAAACCTTATAGCAAACGCCCCTCACATCCCTGTGCATCTGGGTTCCATGGGGGAATGCGTAAAATCCCTTATCCTGACGCATTTTGGGGAAATGCAGTCAGGGGATGTATACCTGATTAACTCCCCGTATCACGGAGGCACCCATCTCCCGGATATCACGGTTGTTACTCCGATGTTTAGCAGTTCCGGAAAGGTCCTGTTTTATCTGGCATCCAGAGGTCACCATGCCGATGTAGGAGGAATAAGTCCGGGGTCCGTGCCTCCAGGCAGCAGAACCATTGAGGAAGAAGGGGTGCTCAGCGAAGGCATGAAAATAGTCAAACAGGGCCATTTCTGTGAAGAAAAGCTGAAGGCCTGGTTGAACTCGGGAAAATACCCTGCAAGAAACCCGGACCAGAACACGGCTGACCTTCGGGCCCAGGTAGCTGCAAATGAAAAAGGGCTTCAGGAACTGCGCAGGATGGTGGAAGAATTTTCCCTTGAAACCGTTGAAGCTTATATGGACCATGTGCAGGATAATGCTGAAGAAGCTGTCAGAAGAGTTATTGACAGGCTTACAGACGGAGAATTCACCTATTTGCTCGATGATGGGAATGCAATAAAAGTGAAAGTCACCATTGACCGCAAGAACCGGAGTGCCATAATAGATTTTACGGGGACATCCCCCCAGCTTTCAAACAATTTCAATGCACCTGCGTCTGTCTGCCTGGCTGCTGTCCTCTACACTTTCAGGACACTGGTAAAAAGTGATATCCCCCTGAATGCGGGCTGTTTAAGGCCGCTTGAAATTATCATCCCAGACGGCTCCATGCTCAGGCCGGAATATCCTGCAGCAGTTGTTGCAGGCAATGTTGAGACCTCACAGTACATTGTTGATGCCCTGTTCGGAGCCCTTGGCACTCTGGCTGCTTCCCAGGGTACTATGAATAATTTCACCTTTGGAAATTCAGACTTCCAGTACTATGAAACCATCTGCGGTGGAGCAGGGGCAGGTCCAGGATTTGCAGGAACGGATGCTGTCCATACCCACATGACCAACTCCAGAATTACCGACCCTGAGATCCTTGAAACAAGGTTTCCGGTTTTACTGGAGGAGTTTTCCATCCGGCAGGGAAGTGGAGGAGAGGGTAAATTTAGGGGTGGAAATGGGGTTGTCCGGAAAATCAGGTTCCTGAAGGACATGAATGCAGCCATTCTTTCAAGCCACAGGAAACTCCCCCCCTTTGGGCTCAAAGGTGGCATGCCAGGAGAGTGCGGAAAGAACACACTTATCTGCAGAGACGGCAGCGTTATGGAGGTTGAGGGACAGGCTGAAATTAAGCTAAAAAGTGGAGATGTTTTTGTTATAGAGACGCCGGGTGGGGGAGGGTACGGTGAGAAAGAAAACCAGGGGAAAAATGGAAAAAGAACTTAATCAAACAGAATAGAATGAAAAAATACTAAAATAATCTGGATAATATAAAAAAGGATTAAAAAACAAAATAAATTGAAAAAGAAAACAAAATAAATTGAAAAAGAAAACAAAATAAATTGAAAAAGAAAGCAGGTTAAAAAACTTGCTTATTCGGAAAGCAGGACTTTTTCACTTTACAATCCTGTAAGTATATACAAAGTCTCCTCCAGCTTTTCCGTCTTTATCGCCGTCCAGAGCAATTCCCCTTTCGTCTATTATGACTCCGTATCCGGTTTCGGTTCCAAGTAAGGTTATTGTTATTTCAGCACCTGACTCATCAATAGGATATTCACCATAAGGACGGAACATCATTATTCTGGACCCTGCATCCAGTAAGCCTTCCACTGGCTCTGTTGATGCGGAACTTCTTACTATTACGGTATCTTTCGTAATGCTCGCGTTATTCATAGGCATGTCGAATTCGATCCAGATAGGGGAATCATGCCTGAACGCAAAAGTCTGCCTGTCAGGATAAATTGACTTTACCTTTGGGGGGACCTGTCCGTGTTTGAAGTGAAGTGGAAGAGATTTGAAAACCTCTGGAAGGGGCTTATTACACAGATACTTTTTAACCGTATAAAAAATCGCAGCTCCTGCAAATACACCCAGCAAAAATTTACTCCAGTCATTATTTTTATGCAATTTCGTACCCTCCTTTTTCCTCATTCCACTTTGATTTTGTACCCACACTTTTTAGCAGCATGTTTTTTAAAAGCGTAAACAGCTGTAGCTCCGACAAGCATACACATCGTCACCTTACAAAGTTTATTCATTGAAAATCCCCCACCTGCTTCATCCAATTTTACTTCTTCTGATTTTATTTTTGGTTCTACTTCTTTATGAGATTTTTCTGACGTGAGTTTCTCGAGTATATATGCTCCAAGGACTAATTTACCATATTTATTTATTATTCCTCCACTCTTTTGAGATCCCCCTGGCTTAATTATCTTCATGACATATGCACTCAGCAATAGCTCACCATATCTCTTCATATTTAGCAATCTTGCATCCCCTTGATATTTTCCTTCCCGAAGAACCCCTTGATATTTTCCTTCCCGAAGAACCCCTTGCCCCTTATTTATAATATATTCCGGAAAGGAGAGTAATTAAACTTAATACTCTTGTATCTATCTTATATCCCACATAATATATAATGCCAACTATACAAGATACAAAATAATTTGTGACTGTTTGTGATTTATAGTGATTTTCAAAATAAGGGATTTTAAAGAAGGATTTAAAAGAGTTTTTTAGAGGAAATTTAGTCATTTTAGGAAAGTTTTGTCCCATCATAATACTTAATTCCAGGCACATATGACTTCACCAATTTTATACTTCTGTTACTATATACCTCTGTTACTAAACTGATTGCCATTTTGGACTTCTGTTGGAAACAAAAGATATCAGAAGAATGACCCGGAAGAAGAGCAAATAGAATACCTATCAGTCCAACTCGAAAAACCTTTTTTTAGTATCGAAAATAGCAAAAAGAAAATAGCAAAAAAAATGTAGAGATTAATATCAGTAGAATTATACCAAGTCTTTAATAAAAAGTATCATTCTTTCTGATTAATAAATAAAACCAGAAAATAGTAATTTTTTTCAGCATAACTAATAACTTTTCATATTATTGTATTTTACAGGATTTTTGGTATTCCATCCTTGTTTTAGTATACCTTGTTCTTGAATCTCTAAAGCATAATCTGTCAATACAATCCCATACAACAATCCATAAAAATTTAGCATAAGAGAAAGGATAATACACCCAAAAAACCAATTTCTTGAAACGCGACAGATTTCTATAGTCGTCTACCCACATAGATTCGCTCAGAAATCCTCTCCAGACAAGAGATTTTTGCATATGTTTCCTTCGCCTGGACATATGACCTATTATGAATAAGAAGGTACAAGCGATTGCAAATAGTCTTTTAGTTATATTTTTAACCCCCAACGACTCAATAACCTTAATAACAGGTTAACAGGAAAATGCATTAAAAGCAACGCATTTCTTACAGA
This sequence comes from Methanosarcina sp., assembly GCF_028693135.1. Taxonomy (GTDB): domain Archaea; phylum Halobacteriota; class Methanosarcinia; order Methanosarcinales; family Methanosarcinaceae; genus Methanosarcina. The sequence continues at coordinate 18,955 of NZ_JAQUVZ010000044.1, read as the reverse complement.
TCGTATCTTAACCGAATACAAATGAATATCTTTTCAAAATTATACTTTTTTTCTTCCCATTTTCTTTCGTACGTACCGTAAAACCCCATAAGAACACCCCAACAGAAGCATAATCTTAAAGGGTTTCTCACCTGCTTTGAGGAGTTCTTCGATTTTTTCATGATCGTATTTTGGTTTCTGACCTTTCCTTTTTGGAGTAAATTGGGGACTCATTAAAATTTCACCTCTTCATACAATTTACTGTACTTTCAAGTCTACGAGGGATGGTCATTTTATAGGTTCAACTGTAACTGAAAAAATTCCTTCACTTCCATAAACCTGACAGAACCTCAAGGAAGTTGAAAAAATCACTTATCAGTCCCATATTATCTTTCCCCACAATTAAGCATATTATAACAAAAATATAAAAGCCTTTCATATTAATTATTAATTTAAACTATAATATTTCTTGTATACAAGAACAAAAAAGTGTACGCTACTGAAACATATATACAGTACTGTTGTTTAAAAAATTACCTTAACTAAATCAAAGTTGCGCTGGGAAATCCCGCTGCAAGCAACGGGGCATGTTCGTGCCCCCGCTCCAAATTTCGTTAAAGTAGACAGTAAACCTAAAAAATTTAGTTTGAGCAGAACCTAATAACCAAAAAATGGAATTGATAAATCATAATATCATTAACTAAATCATAATATCATTAACTAAATCATAATATCATTAACTAAATCATAATATCATTAACTAAATCATAATATCATTAACTGTTACTGGGGAAGTATTCCATCCCCGCAGTAAGCTAGAGGGATATTCGACTGATAATAATTATCTTTGATTTTGAAATGGATCTTTTATGTTTTGTTTGATCAAGTACTAACTGATTTATAATGCCTTTTTCAATACAATACACAAATAAATAAGACAAACCATTTTATTGTATTATAGAAAAGAAGATTAAACCATGAAACAATCAATCGGAGCAAAGACGCTTGCATTTCCGACTCCAGCCTGGGTTGTCGGCACCTATGACATGAATGGAAAGCCCAATGCTATGACTGTAGCCTGGGCAGGGATCTGCTGTTCGAATCCTCCATGTATCAGCGTGTCCTTAAGAAAAGCTACCTACAGCTATGCCGGCATTATGGAAAATAAGGCATTTACTGTAAACATCCCCTCAGAAGATTATGTAAAGGAAGCCGATTACTTCGGCCTCACAAGCGGAAGGGATGAAGACAAGTTCAAGACAGCCTGCCTGACGCCGGTAAGAAGCGAGCTTGTGCCTGCTCCTTATATCGAAGAATTCCCGGTTGTCCTGGAGTGCAAACTTCTCCACAGTCTTGAGATAGGGCTGCACACCCTTTTCGTAGGAGAGATAGTGGACATCAAGGCAGAAGAATCCGTGCTTGATGAAAACGGAAATCCTGATATTGAAAAGGTTAAACCTGTTGTATACGGGACTGGAAATAGAAGCTATTATGGCATCGGATGTAACCTTGGAAAAGCATTTTCTATAGGAAAAAAGACCTGAGACAGAAAATCTATCCTTTGATTAATTATTCGAGTTGAGGGGGATGGTAAAAATAAATTTACTACCTTCTCCAAACTCGCTTTCAACCCAGATTTTGCCTGCGTGCATCTCCACAAATTTCTTGACAAGAGAAAGTCCAAGTCCTGTCCCGACATGTTTTCCGTATTTGGAGTTTCTAAGCTGTGTGAACGGCTGAAAAACCTTATGGACTTCCTCTTCGGAGATTCCAACGCCTGTATCTTTGATAGTAATTTTTGCTCCATCTTCCCCAACCCTGGCATCAACAATAACGTGTCCACCTTCGGGTGTGAACTTGATAGCATTATCCATCAGGTTGTATAATATTTGATTGAACTTTGTTCTATCAGCCTTTATGGTCGTAAGATCCTCATCAAAAGTGCTCAGGATCTGAATACTTTTCTTTGATGCCAGAGGTGTCAATAAAGTTTTAACTTCAGAGACTGAACCGGATATGGAGAATTTCTCTACGTTAAGTTCCATCTTTCCGGCTTCAACCTTTGAGAGATCCAGTACATCATTGATCAACTTCAGGAGATGGTCTCCGCTCACTGAGATATTGGTGACATATCTCAGCTGCTTTTCGTTAAGCGGGCCGAAGTCTTGAGTAAGCAGCATATCTGAGAAACCTATGATCGAATTCATGGGTGTCCTCAGTTCGTGGCTCATGCTGGCCAGAAATTCGCTTTTTGTTTGATTAGCAACTTCAGCTTCCATTTTTGCTCTAACAAGTTCATTCCCCATTTTTTTAGTATCTGTTATATCCGAAATAATTGCATACAGGAGTTTTTTCCCATCTATCAAAATAGGATAACTGTAGTTCTCAACATCACGTAGCACTCCGTTTGCTAACCGATGAGTGAAATATAAATGATTCATATCTCTCGACTTTGCCTGTTCCAGGTCTTCCAGGATCTTTTCTTCTGGAAGTATATTGATATCAGCAATGTTAAGACTGAGCATTTTCTCTCTGGCGTATCCGTAGTAAGAACAGGCAGCCGGATTTACATCAAGTATATCACCAGTATCCGGATCGATCAGCATTGTTACAGCGCCATTGTTTTGAAACAGAGAGCGGTATCTTCCTTCACTCTCCTTTAACATCTTCTCTGCTTTTTTGCGTTCACCAATGTCTTCTATTATGTAAATAATCTGAACATGGTTCCCATTTTCGTCCTTTAAGCCCGAAGAATTGACATTGACATCTACAGGCTTCCCGTCTTTTCGAGCCATTCTGTACTCTTTGTTGAAGGAAAAACCCCTGTTCTCGACCTCTTCTGAAGCTTCCTGAAGCTTCGTAAGGTAATCTGAAAATATGATGCTGCTTATGGTTTGTCCTGTGAGCTCATCCTGCCTGTAGCCAAGGAGCTCTTCTACCCGGAAATTGCAGTCAACAATAATCCCGTTTTTGTCCACCAGAAGAATCAGGTTGGCAGCATTCTGAAACATGGACCTGTATATTTCTTCCCCTAAATGTATCGCTTTTTCAGCCATCTTGCGCTGTATCCCCATACCAATCAGGTTTACAGCTATCCTGAGTATTGATACATCTTCTTTTCCCCAGTTTCCGGTATTAATCACATTGTCCATTCCCATGAAGCCTGCAAGCTTTCCACTTACATACAGAGGTAAAACAATAAGAGATTTGATTCCCTGACTTCCAAGCAACTCTTTCTCTGCTGCTGCTTCTGGAGGCAGAGCCGAAACATTGGTTATGTGGATTATCTCATCATTAGAAAGTTTTTCCATCCACCAGGAAAATACATCGCCAGGAATATTTTGAAGATTATTTATCTGAGACTCCACCCCTTCAGCACACCATTCATGCGTGTTGTCTATTGTGGCTCCATTTTCTCGAATAAGGAATATGTAACTCCTGCCAGCCCCACAGAGAAGACCAATTTTTTCGAGTGCAACATTTATATCTCTTTCAAGGTGGGCGGGAACGATGAACATGTTGGAAATTTCGAGTAGGAGTTCCTCGATCTCCAGCTTGTGCCTGATTGATTCCTTTAACTTTTTTCTGTCATTAATATCAAAAACCGCACTTGAATAGCTCATGATAGTCCCATCCTTTTCAGGCAGAGTATTAGAATCTCTTATTAATCCAGTAGACGTTTCCTGAGTTTGTTAGTATCCTGTACTCAAGAATAAGGCCTTATCTCCTTTTTTAAAACTTGATACAAAATATATAAGACATTCTTTTTAAATCTTCTTTACATACAAATTTATTTTGTGAACCGCCCCAACGTTCTTGATATAATGTATAAGATATCCAGAGGATAAAGTTTTATCTGTAGATCCAGTTATGAAATTTTTAATTTCCTACCTGGCAATACTATTATACAAAATTAATTTATACAGAATCTTGGTAAGGTTTGAATCTTGGTAAGAGCCTGAAGCTATAGTTTTATTCATTAAAAAACTTTTTTCAATTATTTATTAATTTATGTTCACCTTCCAGTATATCTTACCCGAATCTGTATTATCTGTAACATCTCAGCTTTTGTTAGAACCATAAATTAGTAATATCATTAGCAATTTACCGGAATCTAATGAACTAGATAATAATTAATATAGCTTTCTATTGGTCAGAATAAATTGAAATAAAACTAAAGTGAAAATTAAGCAATTATAATAAACTCAAAAAAAGGAAAACTCTGACCTCAAAGCTAAATAGTTTAAAATTAATCGGTATTTAGAGACAGTGAATATCAAATAATATAGTAGAAATGTAAAAAAATACAGTAAGTTTAAGAATCCAATTTAAAGCACAATGGAATGGAGATTATAATATGTCAGAAAATCCTCTTAAAGTTATAATGGACAAAGACCCGGAATTATTTTCCCTGCTTGAAAACACACAAAAACTTTCTTTTACAGAAGGCGGAATTCCTCTTAAGTACAAATCCCTTATTGCAATGGTCCTGGATGCAGCTAATGGTGCAGTGGACGGGGTAAAATTTTTTGCAATTCAGGCCATGGAGGAAGGAGCCACAAAAGAAGAGATAATGCAGGCAATAAGGATAGCTCAGTATATTTGTGGAGCCGGAAGCGTTTACACAGCTGCAAGTGCCCTGAATGACGTGTTATAATATTAATAAATAATAATTTCATTCTTTTTTATGTGATGGGAGACTAAATAGTATAGAACACAGGGCATCTGAGAAAACTATTTTTCTCAATATATATCCCAAACTCATATCCACCTAAACTTAATCCCAAAAACCAGATGCTCTACCCCAAATGTTTTCAAATACACTTTATTCCCATTTCATAGAGCAGATAAAAAAGTTAGCAGAATTCTTTCCTCTCAAATTCTTCCTTCTAATTCTTCCTTCTAATTTTTCCTTCTATTTCTACCCGGTTTACTCAGTGGGAAATATTTTATATTTAAAAATTAATGACTGATCAGTTAATCTTCCACCATTGAAAATATAAATATGGACCAGCAAATAAAGGACAAAAGAGCCGTAATCATGGGGGCGGCTTTGAAGCTCTTCACGGAAAGAGGCTTCCATGGCAGATCCACCGCGCAGATTTCAAAGGATGCGGATGTAGCTACAGGAACCCTTTTTATACAGGAACCCTTTTTAATTACTTTCCGACGAAGGAAAACCTGATAAATAGCCTTTATTTTGAGGTAAAGAGCAGATTAAGCCCCGGTATAAAAGAAGGAATTGATGCTGAAGCCACTTTTCAGGGCAGGATGAAGAAGCTGTGGTCAAATATCATCAGGTTTGGTATGAACAACCCTGAAGAATTCCTTTTTATTGAACAGTTCAGTTCATCTCCTTATATCACAAAACTCACCCGGGAAGAAGTGATAAAAGGCTATGTTTTCATCCTTGATCTTATGGAAGACTTTAAGAAAGAGTGCTCAGGACATGCTTCAATTGAATTGTTCCTGATGATTTTTTATCAAAGCACCAGGGCGGTGGTGAGTTTTATTCTGGACTCTGATACCCTCGCAGGATGCAGAATAAATCATCGAAGAGGGATTTCAGCTCCTCTGGAAAGGTCTGGCAAACTCATAATTATTTTCACGGATATGTGATGACTAATCAATCAAATAGTCAACCCTAAATCAGGAGATTTAAAAATGCTGTACAGAAAAATACCAGGGAACGGAAACGAACTTTCGATACTCGGTTTCGGATGCATGCGTCTTCCACTTAAAGAAAGAAAAATAGACGAAGAAAGAGCCAGACAGCAGCTACGCTATGCAATCGATCACGGAGTAAACTACATAGACACAGCATGGCCTTACCACATGGGAGAAAGTGAGCCTTTCGTGGGAAGAGCTCTTGCTGACGGGTACAGGGAAAAGGTCAAACTCGCAACAAAACTTCCCTCCTGGACCGTGAAAAGCCACGAAGATATGGACCGAATTCTGAATGCCCAGCTTGAGAGGCTCAGGACCGACCATATAGATTATTATCTGGTCCACGGGCTCGTTGGGGCTTTATGGGATAAAATGGAAAAGCTCGAGGTTCTGGACTTCCTTAATCGGGCAAAGGCCGACGGGCGCATTATCAACGCAGGCTTTTCCTTCCACGGGTCAATTGACGATTTTAGGCGGATTGTGGACGCATATCCCTGGACCTTCTGCCAAATCCAGTACAATTTCCTGGATGAAAAGAACCAGGCAGGCACAGAAGGACTTGAATATGCAGCTGCAAAGGGGCTGGGCGTAATCATCATGGAACCTCTGCGCGGAGGCAAACTGACACATCCCATACCCCCCGCAGTCCAGGATATCTGGAACGAAGCCCCCGTAAAACGCACACCTGCAGAGTGGGCTCTCCGCTGGATCTGGAACCATCCCGAAGTTACGGTTGTGCTTTCAGGCATGAACGAAGAGTCTCATATCGAAGAAAACCTGAAAATTGCAGATAAAGCCTACCCGAATTCCCTGAAAGAACACGAACTTCAGCTCGTAAAGAAAGTGGAACATAAATACAGGGAACTTATGAAAACGGGCTGTACAGGCTGCAGGTACTGCACACCCTGTCCTTCAGGAGTAGACATTCCTGCCTGTTTTGAAATCTACGATAACTTTTACCTCTCAGGGAATGAAAAAGAAGCAAAACTCATGTATGCGGCAAAACCCGGAGGAATAATAAGAGGTGACGTCACGGGATATGCCTCTCAGTGTGTGCAGTGCGGAGAGTGCGTTGAAAAATGCCCGCAGCATCTGGACATACCATCCCTGCTTGAAGCTGTTGTGGAAGAATTTGAGGGAAAAGACTTCAAGGGATGGAGAGTCATGGCAAAAAAAGCCTTTGGAAAAGAGTAAAATCAGGTCTTTTGACCCTGATTTTTCTGCATAAATACCCTATCCAACCTTAATAAATTGAATTGGGTATTTTAGTTTAGATCTTTGCATTTACTTATTTTTTGAATTTTCAGGAAGTTTTTTATCAGGAGTAACTCCATAATATTTTGTCCTTGCCGCTCCCCAGATACAGCCGTTTTTCCCAAAGATCTTCAGTTCGAGGTTCTGGATAGATTTGCAGACACTGTTACCTGATCTTGCGCCCTTGCAGACAATACAGAGTTTTTCACAAAAAATAGGGGGTTTCCCCTTATTTTCAACCATTTCCTCGCTCCCGCTTATTTGAGTTCTTCAGATGTTACACCTGTACTTTTCCTTGATGTACTTATTTGACCAGGTGTCCAGTTATAAAGAGCATTAAGTGAACTATTTTATTTCAGGTATATTTTCCTATCACAGAAGTTTCTTTCCAGCTTCAGGACCTGGAGCACACTGGAAGACATCGCTGATCCCGACTTCTATGAGGGTTTTTGCAGGAAGACCTGGCTTTGCAGCATTCACAATTGCTTTCATTTTATCGAATTTTTCGCCTGAACTGATAATTGTAGCCTTTCCTTTTATCTGGAAGCAGCCGCCTGTTTCCGGGCCCCATACATAGATTGCAACGTTTGGATTTTCTTCCAGATTTGCCAGGGATTTAACCATAAAGTTGTCCGCAATCCAGATAGTCTCATCGTCTACAAGCAGGCAGAAACCTATAGGCACTACGTTAGGAACTCCCTCTTTTGAAGCCGTTGCAACAGGGAATATCTTTACTTTCGAAAAAGCAGTTTTCATATCTTCATTTAACTTTACCATAATGATTCACCAACAGGATAATCGGCAGTACAAATTTATATATTTAAGCGTTAGAATTCTGTACCTGAGAGGTTCTTTGTGCACTTTAATAACCTTTCAGGGCAAAAGAATCTATCTAAGCATTTTTTTATAAAAGGGGAGGGTGAGGGAAGGGTAATAGTGAACTTTCAGAAGCTCAGGGAACTGGGATCAGAGATACTGAATAAATTGGCTCAAAACCGAAAAGGTTATGGAATATGAGAGCTGACTGAAAAAATTAAGATTTATTTCCGGCCACCCTGAAGAGCCTTATGCCTGTTTTTCTGTTCTTCTTACCTTAAAATCCGTGGACTCCGGAAATACCACCCTTGAAAAGTATATATTTTACACTTCGCTTGATTCCTGTCTCATATGTTGAAATAATTTATGAAAGCCTCCATAAAAATCATGCCGATAAATGCCAAAGAATTGCTAGAGATCCTGAAAAAACGCAGTGCCTGATAGGCCAGGAAGCTGAGAATCGGAAAAAGCCAGGCCTAAAAAGAAGCTTTTTAGAGAATTTATTTAAAAAATAAACTATTTTTAGTGCATAAATTTTAAAATATACAGATATAAACCTTTAAAATTAAAAAATAGCTTAAATAAGCTTCTGAAATAAAAAAAATCCCCATATTAGTCCAGAATATGATCATTGATACTTATTATAGTTCAGAAATTAAAAAGAGGCTTTTATTTTGCTTTAATGTCAGATAAGGTTATATAAAAATTAGCACATATCATATGTGAAAGTATACAATGCTGTATGTCAACTACCCCTGAGCTAAAGACTCAGGGGCTTGTCTAACAAGCCCTGGTTGACCAGATCACCGATTAGGAGTAACGGAAAATCGGTAAACGATAGGAAAGAATACATAGTTACCCTTGAATGTCGCCTCAGTTTAAGGCTCTAAGGATGCCGGTTAAACAGCCCTGGGAGGTAGGGGCAGTGCTTGCATCGTTAAACCTTTCCATATCAGATCGAGAGGAGGACGGATTCCGGAATTGACTGGTTCCAGCTACGCTGTAACACTCCAACTTCACGAAGTTGGAGTCCTTCCATCTACGCTGTAACACTCCAACTTCACGAAGTTGGAGTCCACAATTCGGATACGCATTACCCTACGTATGTAGGTGGAGGGTGATTTATTCGCCCTCATTACATTAATAAAAAACGAATTCAACAAAGCAGGGTGGGGAAGTTTACGCATTCCTCCCCTGAGCTAAAGACTCAGGGGTTTCCTGCTGAGGATTTATGAATTAATATATATTTTGATTTTACAGGGGGAAAAATTATCAGGAAAATTGGACTTATTGTAGCATTGCTAATAGCAGTGGTCCTGTTTGCTTCCGGCTGTTCAAGCCCGACACAGGAAGTGGAAAATGAAACACAGGGAATGGTAGAAGAAGTAACTGAAGAAGCAGGAGGTATTGTTGAAGACGCCGAAGATATAGTTGGAGAAAATGACAACGAAACAATGCCGGATAAAAATATCGTTCAAACTGCGGAAGATGCAGGTTCTTTCAATACTCTTGTTACGGCCATAAAAGAGGCAGGACTTGAGGAAACCCTCAGTGGAGAAGGGCCCTTCACGGTCTTTGCCCCGACGGATGAGGCGTTTGCCGCTCTTCCGCCAGGTACGCTCGACAGCCTGCTCAAAGATAAGGAAGCCCTTACCAGAGTGCTTACCTACCACGTTGCCTCAGGAAAGTATATGGCCACTGATGTGGTGGAAATGACATCCATAAAAACACTTGAAGGAAGCGACCTTCCAGTAAATACAACTGAAGGGGTAAAAGTAGGGGATGCAAACGTCACTGCCACAGACATCGAGGCCAGCAACGGAGTCATCCACGTAATAGACAAAGTACTGATCCCGCCGGAATAACCGTATTTTTCAACTACCCCTGAGCTAAAGACTCAGGGGTTTCCTGCTGAGAGTTTATGAAAAAAGAATCTTATTTATTTTCTTTTTTCTTTTTTCTGTTTTCTGGAACTTCGTTTAAGGCAGAATTCGAAAAAATGCGGCATGAAAAACGAAAAAAAATAAAAAAAGTCGTTTTTTAGCTTACCCTATTTTAGCTTACCCTATTCTAAGAAATCAACATTTTTCCAACATTGTTCAGAAATTTGCGTTTACCCTGTACCCGAACTCAATGCTGTAATCCAGATAATAGACAACCTCGGGTGCTATTTTTATCATGATCGTATCCGGATCAGGCGGCATATCTGCAGTAACAGGGAATTTGGCTGCCATGATCTCTCCGACTTCCCGCAATTCATTTTCATCGGTAACTATCGCTGCCCTGCCTTCGACCTGAAGGGCCTGCATATCAAACCAGTCAGGATTGTCCTCATCGACAGTAAATGCTACCTGAGGGTTTTGCATGATATTCTGGACTTTCCTGGTGTTTTTATTGGTTGCCAGGTATACGATTTCATTTTTTGAAACATATGCCATAGTATGAGCCATTGGTTTTCCTTCCGGGCTTACGGTTGCCAGGTTAAGGTAGTAATGAGTTGCAAGGTATTCACAAATCTTATCTTTGAGCTTGTCTGTCATATTCCCCCGCCAGTTTGTAGTATTAATCAGTAGAACTTCTTTTGATTAAGCCTTTGATAAGCCTCATATTTTAAACCCGCAAGATATCTGCATATCCTGCAGTAGGCCTTTGATCCCACAACAGGAAAAAACTCTACTCTCTGCTCATGATCTTTTTCCCTATACAATTTATAGAAACAAAACTTATAAATTTTGCTTATAATTCTCAGCTCTTATCCCAAGCCAGCCTGCGGGTTTGAAGTCTACTCGGTCAAAACTATATAATACATAATATAATTTCCTGCCAATATATGTATTTTGAGATTCATTATGGGAATGTAGGGGGAGACCATCAATGAATTCTGATATGCAAAAAATTTCAATATTCAGGAAAATGTCTTGTTTCTGTTTAATGCTTGTACTGATAGCCACCGCAGCATCTCCTGCAGCCAGCTCGGAATCGTATGTTTCCGATCAGGGAGGAGAGAAACAGAAAGATGTTCTGGATGTAGAAATCAGAGTCAATCCTGACAGAGATGTCAACTGTATAAAAACAATGGAGCTGGGGAGTATTAAGATTGCAGTCCTGGGATCGGCTGAACTGGATGTTGAAAAAATACTGGAAAACTCAGTAACGGTAAGTTCAGTAAAGTCAACAGGAGAAGTGGAGCCATATGCTATGGACTACAGAGACATTAATTCTGACGGGCATAAAGACCTCGTTATGAGCCTTGACTGTCACGAACTGATGACTCAGCTGGACCTTAGAAAATGCTTCTGCAGAGAAGTACCCTTAAAAGTCAGAGCTGAACTTGAAGAAAAAGAAGGAGCAAAAACAATAGAAGGTAGCGATAAGACCCTTATCCTTCCGCGCTTCAGGTGATAGACAGCTCCATCTCCTAATCCGGAAAAATCCCCTCAATATTCGAGATCATGAGAGGTATTTTATCTATATAACAGCTGGAAAGGACAGCTGGAAAGGATAAATAAAAACAAATGTATTTAAATAGTTGCAATGCCGAAAAAATTCGAATAAACATAAAGAAGTGTAAAATATGTTTGTCTTTGATTTCAAAAACCCGGCGGAAACCCTTAAATGGGTCAGTATGGACGATAGGGTAATGGGTGGAGCTTCAAGAAGCCAGCTGGTTTATTCCGGAGGAAAGGCCCACTTTAAAGGGGAGGTAAAATTGGACGAGGAACTGCGGGGATTTGCTTCCGTACGTTCGAAAAACAATACATTTGACCTTAAAGCCTTTGAAGGCATCCTGCTTCGGGTAAAAGGGGACGGGAATACCTACAGGCTTAACATGAAGACCGAAAGGCACCACGACGGGTTCCTTTACCAGTATGTATTTGAAACCCGTGAAGGACAGGAGATAGATGTTTCAATTCCTTTTGGGAAATTCCTTCCCTTCTTCAGAGGCAGATACGTGGAGAACACTGTCCCTCTAAACCCCGAAGATATCAGATCCTTTGGTTTTATGATTGCCGGACAGAAAGGAAATTTCGACCTGGAAATCGAACACATAAAAGTATACGGCAAGTAATAGTTATCAAGATTAAGTTATCAAGATTAAGTTATCAAGATTAAGTTATCAAGATTAAGTTATCAAGATTAAGTTATCAAGATTAAGTTATCAAGATTAAGTTATCAAGATTAAGTTATCAAGATTAAGTTATCAAGATTAA
>NZ_JAQUVZ010000044.1:0-6928 GCF_028693135.1 Methanosarcina sp. | reverse complement strand
GGCTTTTTTCCAGCCATCGGCTATCACCGCTTTGTGTGCATAATTTTACTCCATACAAAGTCCGAGAGGTAATGAATCTCCATTGAAAGCACAAGCCCGATAAGTATCGCCGATCCCGCCCAGAAAGGAAACCTGCCAGTATCAATGTCTAGAAAGATAAACAGGGAATATATCAGGGGATATATCAAAACTAAAGGGGTGAGGGTGAGGATCACCGGGCCGAGTACCGGGTGGTGCAAAACTCCTCTGTGCCTGAACAACCGCTGGTGAGGGCGCCAGATCACCTTTAAGATTCCCCAGCGCCGGTATGGGGTGCTCTTTATGTCAAGATCCGGACTTAAATAGAAAGTCCCAAAAAGATAGGCAAGCGAAAAGAGAACTATTCTCCGGCTCTCCAGATAACTGTCAGGGAAAGGAAGAATTGATCTTTCCAGCAAGGAAAAGAGACTCAACAGTATCAGGAACAGTACAACTATATTTATTTTATCATGCGTTTTTCCAGATGGCACGTTTTTAAACCTGTTTCCGTTTTTTCGAAAAATTGAGGTATTTTCGGATTTTGGGCTGAAAAATAAATACAAATCAGATCTTGCATAGAAAATAAACTGAATAAGACAGGAAGGTCGGGGAAGAAACTGAAATGGAAGAAGCGATCAAGCCTTTCGCTTCTTCACACACTCTTTTAGCTGTTCTTCAAGCCGGATCCTTGAGATAAAAACCCCAAATTGGGTCGCAATGGTTTCAATAACCGTGCGCACACTATCCGAAAGCTCATACTCCATACTCGAGGAAAGATAAAAGGCGGCAATAACCTTTTTTTCGGACCTTACAGGAATTATTGCCGTAGCCCTGAGGTTTTCCTGCCGGAGCGCCTCATCTCTGGAGGTAAGAAGGAGGTCTATGTGCTGCTTATAGACAGGTTGCCCTATCATAACTAGCCTGGCATTTGGAGAATTTGCACTAAAATAAGAGGCATTCTCGACAAAGTTAGGAGAAAGGCCACGATGGATGGCAAGAGTCATATCCCCGGTTTCTTCATCAATAAGATAGATACCACCAGCATTGATTTCATCTATCTGAAGGCACGAATCAAGCAGCCTCTCAAGCGTCTCATCCAGGTGATTTGAAGTGCTCAGAGCAATTCCAAGATCCCTCTGAATATAAAGCAGCTTCTCTTTTCGTTTTCGTTCGGTAATATCAAGAATTATGCCTTTAAGGTAATTTACGACCCCGTTCTCATCGGCTTCGATAAAGGTTCTTTCATCAACCCAGCGTATTTCCCCTGACTTTGTCAGTATTCGGTATTCCTGAGAGAAGTCAACGTTGTCTTCTTCAATCCTTCTTGAGAGCTCTCTTTCGACCCTTTCAAGGTCATCAGGGTGCACAATGTTCCCATACAGAAGTTTTCCTGAGGTGAATTCTTCTACCGTATACCCGAACTGCTTTATGTTCTCAGAAACGAACTCTGCAGGCCAGTACTTCTCTGGCCGCCACAGGAAAACAGTGACAGGTACTCTATTTATTACTGAGATCAGTTCCTTTGCCATCTCAAGTGCATTGCATAAAGCCATCTCATTGAGATATTTAGAGGACTTTTGCCTGCCAATACTTCCGTTTTTAGTCGACTTCGAAGCCACTTTAGCCATCTTATTCTCCATACAGGAACCTTTTACAGGAAGTTATGAAAAAATTTCGCGTATTTAATCTTTTTGCTGCAACTACATAGAAACACGCAATAAATTAAAAAGATTGTGGTTTGAACCTCCAGACGTATCATAATGCAGAGACTCATTAGTGTTTAAACGATGTAATCTCTAAACATAACAATTAGCAAAAAAATAAAAACCGAAGGAAAAACTATATATATCAAATTAAAATTAGGCTTCTTTTTGGGAGGGAGGGGTTCAGGCAAGAGATATTAAGCAAGTTTCTTTAAGAATTCTTTCACAGCTTCATCCTGCCAGCCGTCTATTAATTCCCGGACAGCCGCATCTCTTACGAATTCGTCTTTATCTTTAAGAGCTATCTCCTTAATCAGAGGCAGAGTACCCGGGTCAGCAGGCCAGATTTTTGCAAGTTCCTGAACTGCAGTAATCCGTACGAAATTATCGATGTCATTTAGCAATCTGTCCCTTATAAGGCGGAGCGTTTCAGGCTTTTCATGCCAGGCGTTTGCAAGCTCTTCCATGGCATTTTTCCTGACCGAATAATGTTCATCAAAAACAGCTTTTTCCAGGACCAGTTCAAAAGTCCCGGGCTCTTCAGGCCATAAGGAAGCAAGCATACTGACTGCTGTCCCCCTGACCATATTATCTTCATCGTGAATGCACCTATCCCTAATAAATTCCATAATGTCAGAATCATTCCGCCAGCCGTTTGCAAGTTCCTGGATCGCAACTCCCCTTACAGAATAGTGAACATCCTTTACTGCCCTTTCCTTTATTAAAGAAATGAGATCTTCTCTGGAGGGCCATTTTTCTGCCAGTTCCTGCAAAGCTGCACTCCTTACAGAGTAGTGTTCGTCATTCAGGGCTTTATCCTTGACCAGCTGAAGGACACCCGGCTCTTTACTCCAGTACTTTGCAACGCTCTGGATAGCAATAGCCCTTACAAAACCATCTTTTTCCTCTACAACCCTACCAGTTATGAAATCCAGACTGCAACAGCTTTTACCCCAGCATCTGGAAAGCTCCTGAAGAGCTGTACTCCGTACGAACTTATCTTCCGCATGTTCAGCCCAGTCCCTTAGAAGCTCAAGAATTTCAGGCATGTACTTCCAATTCTCTGCAAGTGCTTTTACAGCAGCCCTCCGGACCTCATAATTAATGTCTTCAGTAGCCCTTTCCCTGATCAGGAACAGGGTTCCAGGGCTTCCTTTCCATAACCTTGCCAGTTCTTGAAGAGCGTTTTTTCGGACAGAGTAATGGCTATCCCTGACAGCCCTCTCTTTGATAAGTTCAAAAATATCATTGTTGCCACTATAATTTTTTGCAAGAGTAAGAAGAGCTTCACTTCTAACCGCATAATTATTGTCTTTTATAGCCCGATCTTTAAGCAGCTCCAGAGACCTAACAGAAATTGTCTCTTTTTCGTCAGGATCTTCAGAGGGATGAGATATAACACTTTCAGGCACTTCTCTCCACCTACGTATTTTCCACCATTAATTTAATATCTACCAGAATAAGATTAACCTGAATAATATATTCAAATATGTTATTTAAATAATACTCAAAGATTTATTTAATTTATTCAGTCAATTCAATAGGTCAATTTAATATATGCCTGGAGACATCTTTATAAATATAATTAGTAAAGAAAATAGACAGATAATTATTAAAGACAGTTACTAAAGGCAATTTCCAGAGGCTTTTTTACATGCACCTGTGCTAAAATAAAGAAAGGGGGATTTACAAATATGGAAGATAGTCTTCAAGGAGTATTGAAAGGACAGAAAATTGCTTATTTCTCTATGGAAATAGGGCTTCGCAATGAAATCCCTACCTATGCAGGAGGGCTTGGCGTACTTGCAGGTGATACGATTCGCTCGGCTTCAGACCTTAAAGTCCCGCTTGTAGCTGTAACTCTGGTTAGTAATAAAGGATATTTCAGGCAAAGTCTTGATGCCTCCGGAAATCAAACCGAACAGATTGAAGAGTGGGACCCTTCACGTTTGATGACCAGACTCCAGCAGGAAGTGAGCATTAAAATTCAGGATAGGGAAGTTAAAATCCAGGCATGGCACTATAACTGCAAAAGCCTGACAGGTGGCTGCGTACCCATTATTTTTCTTGATACCAATGTAGAGGGAAACTCCTGGGAAGACCGCGGGATCACAGATTTCCTCTATGGAGGTGAACAGCCCTACAGGCTCAGGCAGGAAATAGTGCTCGGGATAGGGGGAGTGCGGATGCTTGCGGCACTGGGCTTTAATGTCCGAAAATACCATATGAATGAAGGGCACTCAAGCCTGCTGGCTCTGGAACTTTTGACGTGCAATGGCAAAGACTCTACTAAAGTAAAGGAACTCTGTATTTTTACCACTCACACTCCTGTAGAAGCAGGGCATGACAAGTTCGATTACGGGCTTGTGGAAGACCTGATCCGGGATAAAAACAATGTTGAAATTCTCAGAAGGTTTGGAGGGGCGGACCGTTTTAATACGAGCCTTTTTGCTCTTAACCTGTCAAACTATGTCAATGGCGTCACAAAAAAACACAGCCGGGTCTCAAATGAACTCTTTCCCGGATATTCAATCCAGGCAATAACAAACGGCGTCCACTCTTATACCTGGACCTGTCCTGTTTTCAGGCAACTTTTTGACCACTATCTGCCTGGCTGGGCAAATGAACCCGAACTCCTGGTAAGGATAGGAGGAATCCCGGATGAAGAGATCTGGGAAGCTCACGGGAATGCAAAAAAAGAGCTTATCGATGAAGTTAACAAAAGAACAGGGGCAGGCATGGACTATGAGACCCTGACAATAGGTTTTGCACGGCGTATGGCAGAATATAAACGCGCAACCTTAATCCTCTCCGACCTTGAAAGGCTCAAAAAGGTAAACAGGAGAGGCAGGATTCAGCTTATTTTTGCAGGCAAAGCCCATCCGCATGACGAGGCTGGAAAACAGCTCATAAGAGATATTTTCAAAACCATAGAAACACTTCGAGACGAGATCAAGATTGTCTTTCTGGAAAATTATGATATGAACCTGGCTGCAAAAATGGTTTCCGGAGTTGACCTCTGGTTGAACACTCCAACTCGCCCCTATGAAGCCTCGGGCACAAGCGGCATGAAAGCTGCCCATAATGGAGTCGTAAATTTTAGCGTGCTTGACGGCTGGTGGATTGAAGGGTGGATTGAAGGAGTAACTGGCTGGTCCATAGGGCCTCAGCCCGAAGAACATCTTTCCGTAGAAGAGGCCAGGCTCTCTGAGCTTGATGACCTCTACAACAAACTCTACTACATTATCGTCCCCATGTATTACGACCGCAAAGATGAGTGGTTTAAACTGATTAACAACTCAATAGGTATGGTTGCATATTATTTCAACAGCCACAGGATGATGCGGCGTTATGTTACGCATGCTTATCTGTGAACTTATATCTGTAAACTTCAGGAATCAGGCTGCTCTGAACAATCAGGCAACCTTATTCCGAAACCAGGATGAGTATAGGATAAACTAAAAAAAGTCCAGAAAAGCTTATACTTTGTCGGATGTCAGCCTTTTAACTTTTTCACGGGCACTCTCCGCTTTTGTTTTGAGCCCTTTACTATCCCAGAGGTCGGCTGCAATCTTAAAAGCATTTTCTGCCCCTCTCGGATTTCCAAGTTTCAGGAAAACCATTCCCTTTTCATACCAGGCTTCAGGATGATCGGGTTTCAGACGGGTTGCCTTTTCAAAAGCATGCAAAGCTTCTTTTTCCGAACCGGCTTTAAAGAGGATTTTTCCCCGGAGCTGCCAGGCTTCGGCATTTTCAGGCTTAATCTCAAGGGCTTTTTTAAAAGACTGCACAGCTTTTTCCTGTTCTCCAAGCCTGAGGTGGAGTTTCCCGATTTCAAACAGGGTATCCGGATCATCAGGATTTCTTTCCAGGGCTTTTTCAGATTCGAGGAGTTTCTCTTCACAAAAGCGTATCCTGGCGAGCACTGCATCTTTGCCTTCCCAGGCTTTTTTCTGCACAGGGTTCAGGAAAATCGATTTCTCGAAAGCCTCAAGCGCATCCCGGAAGCGCTCAAGCTTTGTTAAAGCAAACCCCAGGTTAGTCCAGAGCCCTGCATTCTCAGGCTTAATTTCCGAGGCTTTTTCAAATGTTTCAAGAGCTTCTTCATAGCGTTTGAGTTTCAGGAGGGAATTTCCTTTATGGAACATGGCTGCAAAATCCAGAGGTTTTTCTTCAAGCACGCGGTCAAAAGCTTGAATCGCGAGTCTTAGCCTTCCCTGTCTGTAAAGAGCCACTCCTTTTTCGTAGAGGTCTCCTGCCTCTGTGCTTTCCGGACTTCCTTCTTCCCTCTCACCTTCTGGACTGTCTTTTTCAAGCCCGGTTTCAGAGAGGTACCTGAACCCTGCCGAATCCTCCCGGCCAGGCCGAGCATCAAGATATATAAACTCCTCTTTTGGCACAAAGGACTTGCAGATCCATCCGGACTCAGCCTTTCTGTTAGTGATAATACAGTACCCATTTACGTATTTCGAACAGACCTCACAGCAGTAGATGTGCCTCTCCAGACGGTACCGTATCTGGTCAACCTCGGTAGTAACCAGTCCCTGGTTCAGCCGCGTTTTGAAGGTTTCATACGGAAGATTTTTGATTTTAATATAGACTGTTGAAGGAGCAGGAGGGTCCCATTCAAAAGATTTTTCGGTTTGTTTTTTGTGGATCATAATTCTCTTTGAGCGTTTTGGTTTGGGCTTACCGGTGTTTTCGAGTCCTGAGAATATAAGCCTTTTTCGAAGCTTGCAGGTATTCATTTTACTAAAGAACTCATTACCCCAAATTTTAATAATTAAACAAATTAATTAAAGTAACGAATATTTTTATTAATTAGCATTTAGTCAGCATATTTGCTATAAATAAGGGAGGGTAAATTTATGAGTTACAAACAAACACACGGCGTTCCAGCACTATTCTCTTTTTTCATCCCCGGCCTGGGCCAGCTTGTAAAGGGGCAAGTGTCCAAGGCACTTGGCGTCTGGGCAGCCCTGCTAATCAGCGCATTCATGAGCATTATCGGGATCGGGGTTTTAATGGGAATGGTTGTATGGGTTGCGCAGATCTATGATGCCTATAATGCCGAGTCAATTACCCCTCCCTAAAACCTTCGCCTAACGGCTCAGGTTTTTGAGGAAGGGGCTTGTCTAACAAGCTCTGGTTGACCAGATCACCGATTCGGAGTAATGGAAAATCGGTAAACGATAGGAAAGAAATAG
>NZ_JAQUVZ010000043.1 GCF_028693135.1 Methanosarcina sp. | reverse complement strand
GGAAAGGCAAATAAGCTATGTTGATCTGTGAAAATTGAACTCTTTTTGTCGAAAATGAAACAAAAGTAAAAACTGAAATGGGATATTACCCAATTGTAGAATTCAAAAAGGTTTTGATACAGCCTGTACAGTTTATTTTTGAATTTTCGCCTAAATTACTTATTTCTCTTTCTATAGAGTCGAGATTTTCCTCTATTAATGGATCAAAATCAGATCCATCAAAAATTACTCTTTCGATTTCTTTATTTCTAAATAGTGAATTTTCAAACTTTCTGCGAAGACTTTGAACACCTGAAACAGTTACAGAGGCTATCGACTTTGTAAGAATTGTTTGAGTAATAGGTTCCATAACATTCGTCCATAAATAGATAGAATTTTATTCTCACTTAGAAGAGTTATACAGTTAAAGTATTTAATTTGCACTTTTTTTCTCATTATGACGGCCTTTATATTTGCTACGTAAAATCAGCCATACGGCAATTATTGTTATCCAACTAAATGGCAAAAATATGTTTCTTTCATTTGAGGGGGTCAAAATGTAGCCGATGTAGCAAATAAGGCTCATAATCCCACAAACAAAATAAGTAATTATTGAGAACAATGTTTTAAAGTTTTGTTCGTTCTTTAGCCTTTGTTCTTTTGTCTCCATAATCAATTCATCAATTAATAAAGGGCCATATAATACGGGACCGTTAATATCAATTGGGTTTTTTTCAAAAAAAAGTGGCTCTTTTGATACAGAAGTTAATTGTGACTGAAAAATAAGAACAACAGATATATCTATGGCCAAGATGAAACAAACAAATGTTTGAAGAAGGAGTAATGTTTCCTCCTGACTTGGAAAGGAGGTCTCTACTTTTAATAGAGAGCTTGAAAATACACCAATTATAATTCCTGAAACTGAAGTTATATATTTGGCGAAATCATTAATATCGTGACTTTTTTCTCTTTCTTCACTTTTTTTCTCAACAATTATATCATGAAACATTTTAGCTTGAAATTCGACGATTTCAAAAGCTTCCTGACTCATGAAAATAAATAAAGAACTAATGAACCATAAATCTTTCTAAACTCCAGTTTGAACTTCTCCATGGTTCTCGGAAGGGAGGAAATGAAAGAAAAGGAGGCCGGGGTCGGAAAAGAAAAAGGGGATAAATTGGACAAAAGCCGAAAGTTTTGATAACTTCTTTTTAACCGGCCCGGCATGAGAAATATCTGTTTTCCAGGTTCCACAGGGTACGTTTAAAAAAGAAGTCGAAAAGGATTGAATTGATCATCGGTTACTAAAAAAGTGAAAAAAATAAGTTAGACTTTTCAGGCGGGGATCCCCATGTAAATTATCTGAAGTTCCTCGGTGACATCTGCAGCGTTTGTATACTCCTTTTTCTGATCTTATTTCAAATTCAAACAAAATGTCCATAATAAAAAGTAAAAGTGGAATACTTCAGAAGCACAATTTTTGTGTTTCCTGTGTTATTTATTCAGCCCTTTAATTTAAAAACTTGCTATAATTGTCTACTTTCCAGCTTGCAGGTTCCTCGAATGGGATTTTCCGGTGGCTGTCAGAATGGTTGTCAGAAGAATACTTATATTCTTTACTACTTCTATCTTCATTAATGACATTTAATCTCCTGACTGACCTGCTGATTATTTTTGGTCTTTCTATTCCTGTTGTTTATATTTTTTTCAGGTTGAAGATATCTCCACTCGTGGGTTTCCTGATTGCCGGTATTCTTGCCGGGCCGTATGGTTTTGGACTGATTCAGGAGACTGAACATATCGAGGTTATGTCAGAAATCGGAATTGTCTTGCTGCTCTTTACTATCGGGATAGAGTTTTCCCTGCGCGAGCTCCTGAAAATAAAGAGGATCCTGCTCCTGGGAGGAGGGTTGCAGATGTCTCTTACGGCTGCTGTTGTTTCTCTTCTCTTATGGTGGCTTGGTTATTCTCCTGAGACTGCGGTTTTCATGGGGCTTATTGTAGCGCTTAGCAGTACGGCTATTGTCCTGAAATTGCTGCAGGAAAAAGGGGAGATCTATAGCGCTCACGGGAGGATAGCACTCGGAATACTTATTTTCCAGGACATAGCTGCGGTTTTGATAATCATCCTTGCCCCGTTGCTTGCAGGAGAGGCGGTGGTCGGAAGCGATCTTCTCGAGCTTTTATTCAGGGGGATAGGGCTTGTCCTTCTCACTCTTGTAAGTGCGCGTTACGTAGTTCCTTTTGTCTTATTCAATGTGGCAAAAACACGCAACAATGAGCTTTTCCTGCTGAGCGTAGTCGTAATAGGGCTTGCTGTTGCCTGGATAACTTCCATAGCCGGGCTTTCCCTTGCACTCGGGGCTTTTCTGGCAGGGCTTATTATCTCCGAGTCCGAGTATGCTGCACAGGCGCTCGGGACGGTTATTTCTTTCAAGGACATGTTCATGAGCATCTTTTTTATTTCAACCGGGATGATGCTGAACCTTGACCAGATGTTAACTCATCTCCCACTGATTCTTACAGCCACTGTCCTTGTTCTTGTCCTGAAAACCACAGTAAACGCTCTCACCACTTTTCTCATAGGTTTTCCCCTGCATACCATGATCCTGGTTGGGTTTTCCCTGGCTCAGGTAGGAGAATTTTCTCTGGTCACTGCGCAGGTAGGCTTTGAAAATGGGATATTTTCTGAGACAATCTACCAGGAGTTTCTTGCCGTTACCGTGCTTTCGATGGTGCTAACTCCTTTTTTCACGGAACTGGGATACTATTCTGCAGTTTCCAGCCAACAACTTTCCCTTCCCAAAATTTTGACAAATAACCGATACAGTTTGCAGGACGGAGGACAGGAAGATGAGCTTGAGAACCATCTGGTTATAATAGGCTACGGGGTAAGCGGAAAAAATGTTGGAATTGCCGCAAAAAAGGCTTCTATCCCCTATGTGGTAATCGAGATCAATCCGGAGACTGTCCGGCAGGAAAAACTGAACGGAGTAAACATCATTTATGGGGATGCCGCTCAAAAAGCCGTGCTCGAACACACAGGCATCAAAACTGCCAAATCAATTGTAATAACTGCAGGCAATCCTGTAAGTACCTGGAAAATCATTGAAGTGGTTAAAAGGCTGAACCCTGATATCCATATTATTGCAAGGACTCACTTCCTGGACAAAATTGACAGCTTTTATGCTCTCGGAGCCGACGAGGTTATCTCGGATGAATTTGAGTGTTCTATAGAGCTTTTCTCCAGAGTTCTGAACAAGTACATGGTCCCGGCTAAAGAGATTGAAAGCATGAATACTCAACTTCGAGCTGATCATTATATGGTGCTGCGCGGCCCTGAAATACAGAGGAAAAATGTATTCGGGCTGTCTCTTGACTTTTCTGATGTGGAGGTCAAAAGTATAAGGGTCGAAAAACACGCCGGGGCTGCAGGGAAAACTCTTGGAGATCTTGATCTCCGAAATAAGTATGGGGTTACAGTTATTGCAATTTCCCGAAACCACAGGCTTATGTATGATCTGAGAGCTGAGACGAAATTTAGTCCAGACGATATCCTGCTTGTAATCAGTCCTCTAGAACAACTTGAGGAAATTAGGGAGCTCTTTGAAAATGGTGTATAACAATACTATTTTTCTCACTATTTTTACTTTGTCTACCAGAATCAGTCGATAATCACTACAACTCTATAATTTTTATATGTTACAAAGTTATTTTGCTATGCAGATACTAAAGTATTTTACTCTAATTGATTCAGGATTTGTTGTCCTCTTGAGAAATTATTTGATATTACTCGTCTGTTTGTAAGACCCAGAATTTGCCAAAAAATTCTAAACAAGTTCAACAATCCCACAATCTTGTATTATTCAACCAGGAAATTGAATAATTCTGTATGTAATTGAATAGTAAATACTTTTTATGGTTTATAATAAATAAAATAGTGGTTTTCATGAGTGGTGAAAAAATCGATAAAAAGATTTTAGAAGAGTTAAACCTTATTAAAAAGCAACTTGGGGAAATAAAGGAACATATGGTGGATATCGATAGTCTGCTTACTGCAGAAGAAAAGGATTTAGTTTTCAGAAGTTTTGAAAACGAGTCCAGAGGAAAAATCATACCCTTTAAAAAGCTGGAAGAAATGAGGCTCTGAAATGTTTGAAGTTTTTATTGATATGCCAGCACAGGCCTTTCTGAAAAGTGCAGATAAAGTCATCTATTCTAGACTTAAAGAAATCCTCGATGGGTTTGTCCTTGATCCAGTTCCACGGGGAGCAAAAAGAATAACTGAGAGTAAAGAGAACATTTTCAGGTTTCTATCCCTTCATTTAAGATTGCTTTATAGAATTGATTATGAAAAACGAACTTTGGTAGTTATAAAAATAGAGCCTTTAAACCGTATGTACCGTTGATGATGGCAAAGATCTTGCTTAATGCTCCTCTACTTGCTGATTTTCAATCTTTTATCCAGATTTTCACATTTTACCAATTCTGCAGTATAAAATAGTTGTTTTGATAGTCGTTTTGCGCCTCGTTCTTATAGAGCTCATCTCAAAAACTTGATTTAACTTCATTAAAAGCGCTTTCAAAGAAAATGGTTTTAAAAGTTTCACTCCTGGGTTCAGGGGAGGTAGGTTCACAGGGTACATTTAAATAAGAAGTAAAAAAGGATTCATACGCCTTCGGTTAAGTGAAGAATCATGATAAATTGCACCCATTACCATAACAGCTGCCCGGAATATTAACAGAACATGGGCTGGAGCAGGGTGTCGATTATAGGTAAAGATGGTAATATTTGAGGCAGACATCCGGTACAAAACCGATAGCCTTCAGGTAAAAAAATTCCTTAACCGATGACCAATGAAACACACCTCTATTATTTTTGCTCTTCGTCTGTCTCATCAGTACATTTTATGTTATGCCAAGAATAATTATCTTTGTAATGACCAATTAAATAGCCTACAAATACGCCTTTAATAAAACCAATTAAACCAACGCCTACAACAACACTAACAGCTATTTTTGCGGCTTTTTTGCACACTTTTTTAACTTCAACCATAGATTACCTCTATTATTTTAATTTTTGATTAATTTTTTCTTTATTTCTTTTTATTGCTCTAGTATTATAATATTAGATGCGTAAGTACATTTTGCTATGCTTAGCTCATCGTTGAGATATGTGCGCCAATTGCCTTCTTTTTATTCGTTTTATTTGCCTGCATCATTAGAACTTTCATAGATACACAAAAAACCAGGACCATCATTGTACAGATTATCCAGAACAAAAATGAAACTCTTCGAATACCATACACAACTAAATGAAAGCACTTTTCACCTTACTTTTTTTGATTATTGATTTCATCGTTACCCTGGGCAGGAAGGTTGTCCAGAATTTGGTTTTTAAAAAACGTTCCTAAAATAATCCGTGAATTGCCATCTAAGGCTCAAATGTGACTCTATCACGGATGCCAAATTGCGTTTGAGGCAATTCCACTGCCCAAATAAATTGGACGATCTTAATTGTCAGAAAAAGTTAAGACTTACGCACTTGACTCAAATTTAATTTTAAGACACGTTATAAGGTTTCAAAAGCTTATACTTCCGGGATTCATAAAAAAATGAAAAAAAAAGAAGTTACGCTTTTTAAGCGGGGATCCCCATGTAAATTATATGAAGTTCCCTGGCAACATCCTCAACGCTATTGTATTTCTTGTCTGGAAGCATGCCAAGTTCCTGCAGTACGTCCGGGATTGCTCCACTCTTCCTTGCTTGCTCAATAATGTCGTTCCTTTTTACAGAAAAATCTATATTTTTTAATATCTTCTGAGTTTCCATAGGAAGTTTTGTACTAAATGCGCCTTTTATCTCAGTTTCCATGATATTTCCCCTTACTTTTGTTTAAATTTCCTTTAAGTTCTCTGGCGACATCTGTAGAGTTTGTTTACTTCTTTTCCGGAGATTATTTTTATTCTGCAGAATGCCGTCCCTGGCGTTACCATCCTTAGCTTTTAACAACATCTCCCTTCTTTGCAGGAAAATCGATACTTTTTCAAGCTTTCTGAAGGAAGCCTAACTTTTTTGTTAGTATGAATATCAATGATGATCTACTATATAAATGTTAACATGTTTTTCTAAAAACATGTTAATAATTAATACACTTTTGTATTTTAGTATCAATATATGGCGTATATTAATAATATACTATGCTAAAATTAACAAAAAAGAAACTAATCGTAATCCATTTTCCTTCTCGATAGACGACCCGCATAGAGTACTTGAGTGTCCCCAATCATTGATCTGTTGCAGTATCCTCGTTATGTCTAAGGCTTTAAAAACTTAGACATGGGGTTCAGAGGAGAGATTAAATGAAAAAAATGAGGTCGAGGGTTGGGAAAAGAAAAGAAGAATAAGGGCTGGAAGGGCTTTTTAGACTGGAAGTAATTTTATGTTTCAACACAGAGCAATACCCTGGCTGCTAACTGGAAGGTTCATAAACCCTCAGCAGGAAACCCCTGAGTCTTTAGCTCAGGGGCGGTTGACGGATTCTTGCTATACCCATGTTGTCCATCGCTTCAAACAAAAGCTGAATTTGTCTGAGCAGATAATTTAGGCTTTCTTCACCATCATTATTTACAGTGTTTTCGTCTTTTTCTTCTTACACGCATCAAGTATAACACCAGCTAAACGCACAAACCCTTCAACCTGAGCGTCGTCTGATTCTTCAAGATGCTTTATGAAATCTTCATCATCGTACCCAGTTGACATTATTCTGTGATTCTTACACGCATCAAGTGTAACACCAGCTAAACGTACAAGCTCTTCAACCTGAGCGTCGTCTGATTCTTCAAGATACTTTATGAAATCATCGTCATCGTACCCAGTTGACATTATGCTGTTATATCCTTCTTTATGGATTCTTGCTGTATCCATGTTGTCCATTGCTTCAAACAAAAGCTGAATTTGTCTGAGCAGATAATTTAGGCTTTCTTCACCATCCTGATTTACAGTTTTTTCGTCTTCTTCAGCAGTCAGTAAGCATTTCATTACCGAATGCACTGTCAATGTATCGTGATCAGATAGCATTTAATCACCTTCTTCAGCCATTATATCCTCGATCTAGTAACGATTTTAGAAAATCAAGGGGTAAATGTGAAACAACCCCGCCCTTTTAGGGAGAGGCAGGAATAACCATGGGCCCCCCCACATGAAGCCCACTTTCCTCCGATGTCCTTTCAATTTTCACAATTTTCATGCTATCGTTTTTTCTGAAAACTGCCCTGGTTGCTCAAACATATGTTTTGAAATATCCCCCAATTTTCGACCTTTTGCCTTCATTGAAAATATCCAGCACCCCTTTCCCGAAGCTTCAGTTGAGCTAATAACTGCAGATTTTCGAATAAATCTCCAAAAACGATATCATGAGATATGTTCTTTTTTTGAAGATATTTGCGGAAGGTCGGATGAAGAGACATGACACCTGCAGAAACGTCATGTCTCATAATAGTGTAAGTGTTGAAATTATTTAACTGTATTTATTATGTTACAATGTAAATCTTCGTATTTATTTTTTACCTTGAGGGTCACTAACAAAAAAAAGATTAGAAGGCATTAAGCCTTTAATAATCGTCCGGGTCACTGTAGCTTCTTTTTGAAGGGTTTATTCAGTGTATATGAAAAATTAGCAGTCCTTAAGTAAAGTTTACGGATTGCATTTATATAAAATGGCTGTACTTTTCTATTTTTCAAGTTGATGAAGCCTTTTTGTTGTCGGGATTTTTGGTCGAAAACTTCCATATTTCGAGTTTAAATAACAGGGTAATAAAAAACAGGATAAATATTAATAACACAAAGCAGAACAGAGGATAAAGTTTTTATTGAAGAGAAACTCCATATCTTAAAAAAAGCACTTAAAATTCTTCTTCTTACACTTATAATTTTTCTTTATATAGAAACTTTAACTCACAAATCCATTAAGTATATATATTTCGTTATAGTGAGTTCTGAAACCTTAATTCTTCAGCGTACATTTCATTCAATATCACTTTATTCTCGGAAAGGAGGCTTACTTTTGGGAACAATCAGCGAAAAAATATTTTCCCGGGCAGCGGGGACAGAGGCAAAAGCTAACGATTTTGTGCTGGCAGATATAGATTATGCAATGGCGCATGACGGCACATCGGTGCTTGCCGTAAATGCTTTTAAGGAAATGGAGCTGGAAAAGGTCTGGGACCCTTCAAGGATCGTAATTCCTTTTGATCATATCGCACCTGCAAACACCGAGACTTCAGCTACCCTGCAGAAAGAGATCCGGGAATGGGTAAAGGAGCAGCAAATACCTAACTTCTATGAGGTCGGAGAAGGGATCTGCCACCAGGTCCTTCCGGAAAACGGCTTTGCGCTGCCTGGAAAATTGATTGTTGGGGCTGACTCACATTCCTGCACATACGGAGCTTTCGGGGCTTTTGCAACAGGGGTAGGGGCTACTGATATGGCTGAAATCTTTGCCGCAGGAAAGCTCTGGTTTAAGGTCCCGGAAAGCTTCAGGATGACTGTTGAAGGCAGCCTTTCGAAAGGTGTCTACGCAAAGGACCTTACCCTTTACCTGATCGGAAAGACCGGCATTGCCGGGGCAACCTACAAAGCAGTTGAGTTTTACGGGCAGGCGATCAGTGAACTTACGGTTGCCGGCAGGATGACGCTCTGTAATATGGCAATTGAGATGGGCGCAAAGACCGGCATTGTTCCTCCCGACGAAAAAACCTTCGAATTCCTGAAAAACAGGGCAGCTGCTCCTTATGAACCCGTCTATGCCGATCCTGACGCTGCTTATCTGAAAGAGTTCACATACAATGCAGGAGATATCGAACCTCAGGTTGCCTGCCCGCATCAGGTGGATAATGTAAAGCCTGTAGGAGAGGTCGAAGGCACTCACATAGACCAGGTCTTTATAGGGACGTGTACGAACGGAAGGCTTGAAGACCTCGATGTAGCAGCGGCAGTCCTTAAAGGAAAAAAGGTTGCAGTCAGGACAATTGTGATCCCTGCTTCCCGCACCACCCTTCTTGCAGCAATCGAAAACGGGACCATGGAGACCCTGCTGAAAGCCGGTGTGACTCTTGCAACCCCTGGCTGCGGGCCCTGTCTCGGCGCCCATCAGGGAGTGCTTGGGGAAGGAGAGGTCTGCGTTTCAACCGCAAACAGGAACTTCAAAGGCAGGATGGGAAAAGACGGCTTTATTTATCTTGCATCCCCTGCAACCGCAGCAGCCTCGGCACTGACAGGTGAAATAACTGATCCGAGGACAGTTTGAACTAAATCAGTTTATATCGAATCCGTTTAAGCTAAATAAGTTTGTATAGAATCCTTTTAAGCTAAATCAGTTCAAACCGAACATTTCAAGCTGCTCCAGCTTCAACAAAATAAGCTGAAATATTTTTGGCTGTCTCTGAAAACCAGCATCCGGTTTAAATCCAGCGGGAATTTATACCATGAATTGCATATACCTGAACAGGAGGGAATATCTATAACAGAAGAACTTAGTCACGATAACCTTTCGCATTTGATTGAGCACTGGATAGAGCATAACGATAGCCATATAAAGAGTTTTAAAGAATGGGCTGAGAAGGCTAAAAAAGACGGTTTTCTTGAAGCCTCCGAAGATATCATCGAGGCTGCCAGCAAAGTTGAGGAAGCAAATAAACTTCTTGACAAAGCAAGGGAAGGGCTTTTCCATCTCCACAGCCACAAATAACTGTAATGGTTAAATGCCCATAACTAACTCTTAATTATTTATTTTTCGGGCCTGTGCCCGTCACCTTTTCTCTTTTCTTTTATTTTTTGTTCGTTTCTATCTTACCGGTTTTATTTCAGTCGAATACACCATTACCTGCTGGGGTGCGCCAGTGAAACTTTGATTTTGTATTTTGCAACGCGCTCGTTATATTCAGGTGCTTCACAAATGATCTCACTTACTTCCTGAAGTGTGAAATCACTTTTTATACCCACAGTGAAAGTCATGTTTCTGTCACCAGATCGAAATTGTGCTCCATTTTATAACAGGGTGATTCTCAGGAACTGGCTTTCCAGGCGGCGGGAGAGTTTTAAGAGAGCATTTTTATTTTTTGGCTGTGGCGGGGGAGTGAAATGTGATCAAACCAGAATTGAAACTTATTTTAGTTGCCGATGATTTTGCTTTCAATCGTTTAGGGAGCAAGATCAACTAAAACAAAGATTAAATCAAAAAATAACTATATATAGACAAACTTTGTTATTTATTTATCTCTTAATACGATTTACTGAAACGGGGTTTAAACAGGGAATTGGGGAGTAAATATGGAGTCAAACATTGAGCGATTCAATATCGAAACGAAACAGGGCAACATCTTAAACTTTATTTTCAATACGGAGACAAACTTGCTTATTATTAATCTAATAGAAAAGAGTGGAGCGGCAGAAAACCAATTTATCTGGCGTTATATTGATGAAAATTCACTTCTCGAAGAGGCTCTGGAAATTGCACAGTAGAGAGCCTCAATTCTGAGGACCAGAAGCGCTCTTTCTATTTTGAATACGAATTTCATTTCAGTTGAATATCCCGCAGTTTGCTGCGGAGATTTAATTTTTTCAAGGGGATTCAAGGCAGAAGTAATAGGTATTTTCGACTCGTACGCATGCGGTCCGTTTCGCTGCTTTCAAGCAGACTAACTTATGAATAAGTAACATTACTTTTCGATCCTCTCAAAAAGGGGTGATATAACTTTGATTTTTATATTTAGCCAAGGGGCGGCCCAGCCAAATCCCGCACAATCGGCGAGCACAGGCAGAATTTCACTTTCCCCGGGCGGGATTTTTAAGACTTCATTTTTATTTTTCGGGCGGCAGGCCGATAAGCAACCAGTAAACCCACTCTACCTTCAATCACCTGCCGGGCGTTGAAAGACGGAGGTCTCTGGCTTGAAAAATATATTTACTCACTCATATGATCTTGCACCCTGGTGTCCGGTTTGAGGATTTTATGATTTTGAGGATTTTGTCGCGGGATAAAATAGTAGAGAACTGGATGAACGGTGGGTGGGGGAAGAAGGGAGCAGCCCGGCCGAAAATATAATAAAACAGTTATATTCAGACAGTTTTTGATTTCGATTCAACTATAAGCCAGCCTGAATCATTTATAAACTAAATTCTCCTGTCCTTCACAGAGCTCAAATTTGATCCCGAAATATCCTGTATATGTGAGTTTTTAATCACAAATATTTTACCTGAGTAAGTTAAAATGAGAAGCAAATAAACTGAAAATGTGAACTTTTAAAATCTCGCACCATTGGTGCGAGAAATTTGCTACTAAATGAATGAAAATTATGCGTAAAGGATATTTACGGTCGGATATACCTGTAAAAGAGAAAAATGGAGTTCTTTTTGAGAGCTTCTGCTAGGAGGACTATATGAAAGGTATTCATGCGTCTTCGGTTAAGTGAAGAATCGTGATAATTGCCTCCATTTCCACAACCGTTGTCAAATATTTGATCCTATTTTAAGCTGGAACAGGGTATCGATTTCATGTGAATAGGCCAAAACTTTGGGTAGGCTTCTGGTGCAAAATCGATAGCTTTCGGGCAAGAAAAATCCTTAACCGATGACCAATGGAAAGGTATTGAAACTTCGGAATATCAAACTCTGTTCGGGGAAATCAAAAACCGAATCCTTAAAGGTCAGTACGAGGCTTTAAAGGCAGTAAATAGGGAATTGATCTCAGTTTACTGGGATATTGGAAAGTTGATTGTTGAAAAGCAAAAAAGTGAGACGTGGGGCAAGTCCGTTGTCGATCAGCTTTCAAGAGACCTCCAGGAGGAGTTTCCGGGGGTCAGGGGTTTCTCTGCTTCAAATATCTGGCGTATGAGGATGTTTTATCTCACATATGCCGACAATCAAAAACTCGCACCATTGGTGCGAGAAATTGGGTGGACTCACAATATAGCTATTATGGAAAAATGTAAAGATGACCTTGAACGCGAATTTTATCTACGTACAACCCGAAAATTCGGGTGGACCAAAAACGTTCTGATAGTTCAGATTGAAAATGATACCTACAAAAAGACTCTGCTCAACCAGACGAATTTTGAAATAACCCTCCCGGCTGAGATTCAATCTCAGGCAAAACTCGCAATCAAGGACGAGTACACCTTCGATTTCCTCGAACTCGAAGACCGTCACTCAGAAAAGGAATTAGAAAAGGGAATTCTCTTAAAACTGGAAGCTTTCCTGCGTGAAATGGGCGGAATGTTCACCTTCATAGGCAGTCAGTATCGCATTCAGGTAGAAGATGAAGAATACTTCATCGATCTTCTTCTCTTCCATCGAGCTATAAACTGTCTCATCGCAGTCGAACTTAAAATTGGCAAATTCCTCCCTGAATACATAGGTAAGATGCAGTTTTACCTGGCCCTCCTTGATGATCTCGTAAAGCAGCCCCACGAAAACACTTCTATTGGCATTATCCTCTGCAAATCCAGAAACAAGACCATTGTGGAATACGCTCTTCGCGAATCAAACAAGCCCATTGGTGTTGCTGAATACAAAATCGTTTCTACCCTGCCAGAAAAACTCAAAGGAAAATTACCCTCTCCTGAAGAAATTTCAAAATTGCTGGAGGAAACAAAGTAAAGAAGCCAGTTTCTCCACTTCAATCAAAACATAATCCTCCTCTAAAACCCAAATAAGAAAACTCCACCAAATTCCTTTCTCCTCCCTCTTCCTCTCCTGCATACTCTCAACACCCTCAATCCCCTGATCCCGGAAGGTGTATCAATGACCTCTTCACATCAGCCAGTTCCTCAACACAGATTTTTTCAGTAAATTACAGGACTTTCTCTTGAAGCTTTTTACTGAGGAATCTCAAGCATTCCCGGTTCTCATCGAGTATCTTGCACCCCGGGGTCCGGTTTGAGGATTTTATGATTTTGGGGATTTCGTCGCGGGATAAAATAGTAGAGAACTGGATAAATGGTAGGTGGGGGAAGAGGGGAGCAGCCCGTCGGGAAATATAATAAAACAGTTATATTCAGACAGTCCCACAGGTGGCTCCAGTCCCTCATTCTTCAACGACTTCCCAGTGTCCACCTCTGGCTGGCCCGACTCTTTTGAGGAAACCTTTTTTCTTTAATTTATAAATATTTTCTTCAGTTTTTCTTGTGGAAATGCCTACTTTATCGGAAAGTTCCCTGACTGAAATTCGTGGATTTTCTCTAATCAAGCTAAGTATTATTTCTTGATTTTGGGTTAGAGTTTCTCCGACCTTTTCTCCGACCTTTTCTCTATCTCCTTCTTCACTTTCTTCAAAGTGTTTTCTCTTATATATAACAATAAACTGAGTCCCAACCTCTTTGAAATCAGCGTTTCTATATAATCTTCCTCCTGAAAACAGACATGCAAAGAGGAAATGAGGACGTTAACACAGCTATAAATAAAATCATTGGAATATGATTTATATCTTTAAAGGAGCCACCCAATGAGAGAGTTTACTGTCGTTATTGAACAGGACGAAGACGGGATTTACGTTGCTTCTGTGCCTGAACTTCCGGGATGTCACACACAGGCAGAGACACTTGACGAATTAAACAGGAGAATTAAAGAAGCAATTGAACTCTACCTTGAGGTTGTAGCCGAGAAAGGGAAAGAGAAACAACTTGATTTTATCGGGATACAGAAAGTCAAAGTTGAGGTATGACTGGGTAAAATAACGCCTCTTCCTGGCAAGAAAGTCATAAAAGCACTTGAAAGTATAGGCTTCGAACAGGTCAGGCAGAAAGGCAGTCACCTGTTTTTACAGCATCCGGATGGAAGGACCACGATAGTCCCTGTGCATCCCACAGATCAGATAGGAAAGGGAATGATCAACAAAATAATCAAAGACGCAAAAATAACACGAGATGAGTGGATCGAACTTATAAAAAGCCTTATTGTTTTTTAAATGTATAAGAATGTTAAAAACTTGAAAAGAATCAAACCTTTTTTGCAGCTCATGGCAATTTAGCCAACCGAAACCTCCACCGTGGCAATTTCACCCAGCACCTGAGCCTGTTCCTTTGTTACTTCCAGGACAAGCTGGATAGCATCTTTGATGTTTTCAAGCGCTTCTTCTTTAGTATCTCCTTCAGTGATAGCGGCAGGAATTTCAAGGCACTGGGCGGTATAGCCTCCTTCCTCAGACTCTTCAAGTTTAATTGTAAACCGCATAGACCTTAATTGGTGCTTTTTATATTAATATTTTGATATTAATAACTTCTCAATCCGAAAATCAAATTGATTGTTCTGAATACCTGTATAGGGAAAATCAAACTTATCAAAATGGACAGAAGAAATCAAAGTTAGAAAAAAAGAGAGTCTCTAAATGGTTCTGTGTATACAGCAAAATCACAGAAGCCTGATAAATTCTTCATTGGTCATTCCTGCTTGGCGGATAATAGACTTCAAGGTCCCTGCCGGAATTTCTGAATGGTCGGGAACAATAACAACAAGCGTTTCATTCGGAGCTATCTTTTTCATTTTGATGTGGCTTCCTTTCTGAGATACCACCTGAAATCCCTGGCCGCTGAGTGCCCTGATGACTTCATGAGCTGATGGGGTGGGAAATTTTGGCATGGGAAGAGACCTCTACCGTTGTGGTAAAAACTTGGCCAGCTACCGGGATCTGAGCATCTTCGTCTTCGAGGTAGAGTTCAATTGCTTCTTTCAGGTTCCCAATGGCTTCTTCAATTGTTTCTCCCTGGCTTGCAATGTCAAGCTCTGGACACCAGGAAACATACCATTTTCCTTCCTTCTGAACTACAGCTGAAAACCTGTAAGTTTCTTCCATGATTAAGAGATTTCCGCATTGCTATAAAACATTTCTCTTGCAGATGCTCCCTGAATTCCTCCTTCACATCGGTCCCCCGCCATGAAACCTATTACTAAAAACCTGAAACTTGCCGGGCGTTGAGGGAAGGGGAACCCATGGCTTGAAAAATATATTTACCCACTCATACGATTTTGAATTCAGGGGTCCGGTTTGAGGATTTTATGATTTTGGGGATTTTGTCACGGGATAAAATAACAGAGAACTGGATAAATGGTAGGTAGGGGGAGAGGGGAGCAGTCCGCCCGAATATATAATAAACAGTAATAATTATACTGTTTTGACTTAAACAGAACGGCTTCAAGAGATCTTGCAAACCCGGTTGATACGAATATCTTTACCTAAATCGGAACCACAGGTACCACAGGTAAAGATTTGCATATGCTCTAACAGGTAAAGACGCCAGAGACTTCACAATCAAAGATATTAAAAAGCTATAATCACGCCAAATTGAAGTCAGGTTTAAGTATTATAAAGAAGATGTGTCTCAACAATTTAAGCAACAATCTGAGGGGACTTTTTGGACGTAGATACTGTTTTGGGATATTTATCAAAAATAGATATGAGTAATCTACGTGTAACCCATCACTTTGAAACGCGAGCAAATGAACGGAAAAATGATATACATCCAGATGTAAATGGTATATACGATATTATTTTCAATGAAAAACCGGTTGGTATTTTAAAACAAAATGCAGACACATTCAAACTTTACTATAATCTCGGAGAGGAACACGACCTCATAATTATAATAAGTGTAAAGAATTTCAACCCAATAATCATTAATCTGGTGACTTGTTTCCTTGTAGATTCGAAGAAAAGGAGGAGAGGGGATGCTTCAGAGCTCACAGGTGAATAAATACGATTATGACATTCAGAGTGACAGCATTTTCTTTTATGGGAGCGATAAGAAATACAGGTCATCCATTGATCTGGACGGTATAATACTTGATGTAAGCGAAGATGATTACATTATGGGTATTGAGATTCTTGACGTTTCTGAAAAATTTAATGTATCAAAAATGGACTTGAGCAGCATCAAACATTTTGAAGCCAATATAGAGATCAGTAAAGAAAATATCAAAATAAGCATGGAAATGAGGTTGTTTAAGAGAAACGGTCTGATTAACAGATGCCTGGATACCCTCGGACTAAACAGCATGAATCTTCCGGTCAGCACGCAGGGAATAGCACTTAACTGTTAATTTATTTTTTCCGGATGGAAGGCAATTTAGCCAACCGAAGCCTCCACCGTGGCAATTTCACCCAGCACCTGCGCCTGTTCCTTTGTTACTTCCAGGACAAGCTGGATAGCTTCCTTGATGTTTTCAAGCGCTTCTTCTTTAGTATCTCCTTCACTGATAGCGGCAGGAATTTCAAGGCACTGGGCGGTATAGCCTCCTTCCTCAGACTCTTCAAGTTTAATTATAACAATAAACTGAGTCCCAATATCTTTAAAATCAGCGTCTGGTTTCCATTGAAAGGATCAGGCTTCTTTCAGTCGAATACCTCGCAGCAAGCTGTGGGGCTGGAAACTTTTCCGGCGGCGGGAGATTTTTAAGAGGAAATTTTTATTTGCCGAGTTGAGCTCTGGCACTATAAAGGTTATAATTTATGGGCAAATAATTGAGGACTACCCTGAAGACGAGCCATGCCCTTTAGCTCTGTTTTTTGCTTATTGTGATGGTAGACCCTTCCATGTTGTAGTAGCTGAATGTGAAGACCATATACGAATAATCACAGTGTACATCCCGGAAAACGATAAATGGATAGACCACGTACTCAGGAGAGATCAAAAATGAAACCTGACAGGTGCAGTTTTTGTAAAGGTAAACTGGTTGAAGGTAAAACCGAGTTTGTGGCAAAAGTTGGAGAACAGATTATTGCCATTAAAGATGTTTCCGCCTATGTCTGTGAAAACTGTGGGGAAGCGTACTATACTCCAGAAGTTTCAAGAAAAATCGATATAGTTATGAAAAGGTTCCATGAGTCAAAACTGCTCTTGCATCCCTTAGCTGCCGGGGAATTGAGCTTTGACGAGATTGTCGCGTGATTTCCACCTCCCGAGTTGTGATGTAATCACAACAGTCTGCTGTCCGTTTCGGTCGCTACGCTTCCTCAGCGGACTAAACTTATCTATAATATCTGAATTTGAATACAGAAGTTTGGAAATACAGGAGACGGACACTATGGAAAACAAAGAAGTACACATTGACGTTAATCAGATCCGGCTTCTTATCCTGGAAAGAAAAGATGAAATCGGAAAGGAATTCAAAGCGGAAGTCGTAGGAATTTTCGGATCTTATGCACGTGGAGAAGAAAAAAAGGAAAGTGATATTGACGTTCTGGTGAGGTTTGGGGAAGGAGCAAGTCTTTTTGACTTTACAGGGCTTGAGTTTTATCTCGAAGACCTGTTTGGAGTTCCGGTGGATGTTGTTTCGGAAAGAGACCTTAACCCGATTATTAAAAATGATATACTAAAGGGAACTGGTGGGGGTATAAAATCACCTTTGCTTTACCTGTGCGAAATGCTCAAAGCTTCCAGAAACATAAAAAAGTTCACAGAAGGGTTGGACAAAGACACTTTTCTGGATGATGATAAAACAAAAAATGCAGTCGTACTTCAGTTAGAGATCATAAGTAAAGCCGCAAAATCCGTTTCTGCCGATATAAGGTCTTTATCTCCCAAAATAGATTGGGAAGGTATTCCAGCCATGCGAGACCGCCTGATATCCGATTATTTTGATATAGATTATGATCATGTTTGGGATACCGCAATAAACGATGCCCAGGTACTTGAACAAGCTATTGAAAGATTAATAAAGAAGCTAAATTTGGGTAACTGTGAGGATTTTTGAGATTGATGATTAAGAGCCGATTTGCGGATCACGGTGTGCTGTTCGTTCCTCCCGAGTTCAGCTTAGGAATCCGTTTTATAAAGAGATCGCTCTTGCTTCTTTTGTAATGCCATCAATCAGGTAAGGACTTCTCGATTTTTCAGTACTTTTTGATCCCCTCAAAGGAAGCGACATAACTTCATTTTTATATTTCGTAGGCTGTAGGCTCAGCCAAATCCCACACAACCGGAGAGAACAGGCAGAATTTCACTCCCCGCGAGCGGGATTTTTAAAAGATAATTTTTATTTTTTGGCTGTGGGCGGCTGCTCATAACTTTACCGGAACTGCCTTCGTTAATATCAAGCGAAAAAAGCCGGAAACTTCAATAAAAGTGAGATTTGTGAGGCTGGAAACTTTTCCGGCGGCGGGAAAGATTATTAAAACTTAAATTTTATTTTTTGGCTGTGGGCGGCTGCTCCGAACTTAGCCGGAACTACCTTCGTTAATATTAAGCGAAAAAAGCCGGAAACTTCAATAAAAGTGAGATTTGTGAGGCTGGAAACTTTTCCGGCTGCAGGAGATTGCCTCGGAAGTTGCCTCTAAAGTTGCCTTGGAAGTTTCCCCGGAAGCCATCCCTGATGGGACTTTATTTTTAGTCGCCCCCCCAATCCCCGCACAACCGGCAGAAAATAAACGGAATCGAATTCCTCAGGCGGGATTTTTAAGACTTCATTTTTATTTTTCGGGCGACGGGCTGATTATAAACAATAACCCCATTCTGCCTTCAATTACTTACCAAGAACACGACCTGCTGAGGTAAGGACGAAAAAGGGCAGAATTGGATTTCACCTGAAAAACCGGGAATTTTTCCTATTCGTAACCTGTTACCTTAGAAAAAGTCACGAAGGAACATTCGGAGAATTCTGGACGACTATCTACTTCCTGTTCGGATCATTGATGGCTCAGTAAGTGGTCAATTACACTGCCGTTTTAAAGCCAAGGAATGATTCAAATATACTATCAAGAGGTTTTTTTGCCAAGAATGGTTATTGGGGGAAATGACTATAGACCAATTCCCAAACTGAAATTTATAAATTATATTTTTATCATTCCTAAAATTAACAAATTTAATATACTTCTTTGAATTTACTATACTGTATTCTTTCGTTTTTTGGGGACAAAAATTAAGGAGGAATTTTCAAATCTGAATTTTATAATATTTTTAGATAAAAAAAGTAATTTAATAGAGTGTATAAGGATCCGACATTTTGTCTACATAGCTAAAACAATAATTAAAGGAGAGTTAAAATGAAAAATCTATTTGATTTAACGGGTAAAGTTGCTATTGTAACAGGTGCTTCCTCAGGTCTTGGGGTAGACTTTGCCAAAGCTCTGGCAAATCAAGGTGCAAATATCGCTATAGTTGCACGTCGTGAAGAAAAATTAAAGGAAGTACAGAAGGAAATCGAAGAAATTGGCGTAACCTGCCGCTATTACGTATGTGACGTAATGAAAACAAAACAGATTCAGAGTGCTGTGGAGCAGGTAGAAAATGACTTCGGCAGAATTGATATCCTTGTAAACAATGCCGGTCTTGGGCTTGTTGACGCTGCAGACAAAACAACTGATGAAATGTGGCGCAATATGATTGATACCAATCTAAATGGTGTTTATTTCTTTGCCCGCGAAGTTGGGAAAGTAATGCTAAAGCAAAAATATGGGAGGATAATTAACATCGGATCAATCCACTCAACAGTATCAATGAAAGGAATGCCGGTTACAGCTTATTGCTCAACAAAAGGTGGAGTTTTAATGCTCACGAAGTCTCTGGCAACTGAATGGGCAAAAGAAGGCATTACCGTTAATGCAATCGGACCCGGTTATTTTGCTCTCGGAATGGCAGAAGGAGTTGTTGCTGATCCGGAATTTTTAAAAATTATTGAATTTATGTGTCCTATGGGACGTGCAGGAAAGTCCGGAGATCTGGATACAACAGTTGTTTACCTTGCATCCGATGCATCAAGATATATTACAGGCCAGATAATTACAGTTGACGGCGGCTGGACAGCACTTTAACCAATCCTTCAACTCATCTGCACGGAATAAAAGTTTAATTGATGAATGATCGGGTTGGAAGAGTTAAGGAAAATCTATTAAAAAACTGAAAAGTAAGCCTTTTTTCAAAGGAGCTGCATTTCTTTTTCAGGCTGCTCTCGGCTGCCCTCGGTTGCCCTCAGGCAGTTTATCTTTTTTTTTATTTTAGATATTATATTCTATTTAACCAGTGCCAAGTAAAAAAGAAAAAGCGATTTCTTCTTAATCATTTGCCCGGTGGTTTGTATCCCAGCTTCGATGTTTTCTTCATAGCCTCTATGTCGTCGTTCTCTCCTATCATCCCCGCACAACCGTCAGAGAAGAAACAGAGTTGTATTTCGCATAGGCGGGATTTTTAAGACTTCATTTTTATTTTTCGGGCGGCAGGCCGATAAGCAACCGCCAGTAAAAAATTGAAGAAAAAGAGAAGTACATACCTCGTGATGAAGTTTGGATTTTAAAGTAAGGTTGCACCCTGATGGAGTAAAATTCCTGCTCGACCCGGACCGGGATACGAAGGAGTTTAAGCCAATTTTGTCCTCTGCTTTAAATGACTTAATTGATTTTTATACAATAAGCCCTTTTTTAAACCATTTTAGCGCTTAACTTCGAAACACATATAATTGTCTTCACTTTACATTACAGATGTTTGAAATGCGGAGAATTTGAAAAATGAACAAGATGACCCTTTCAGAATTAGAGCAATCTCTCTGGGGCGCTGCCAATATACTGCGAGGCCCAGTTGATGCTTCTGATTTTAAATCTTACATATTTCCCTTACTTTTTTTCAAAAGAATCTCTGATGTTTACGATGAAGAATTTAACGAAGCACTTGAGGAGTCAGAAGGTGATGAAGAGTATGCTGGATTAAGTGAATTCCACGACTTTATTATCCCTGAGAATGCTCACTGGAAGAATATCCTGGAAAAGACTCAGAACGTGGGCCAGGCTCTTCAATATGCCTTCAGGGAGATTGAAAAATCAAACCCTGATACCCTTTATAGTATATTTGGAGACGTAAACTGGACAAACAAAGATAGATTATCCGATGAGCTCTTGATCAATCTCATTCAACACTTTAACTCTCTAATACTTTCAAAATCCAACGTCGAGCCTGATATGCTTGGCCAGGCTTACGAATACTTAATTAAAAAATTTGCAGATCTTACTAACAGAAAAGCCGGCGAATTCTATACCCCAAGGCCAATAGTACATTTGATGGGCAGTATTCTGAAACCCAAGGAAGGAGAAACAATTTACGACCCTGCATGCGGTTCAGGTGGCATGCTTCTTGAGTCCTATCATTATGTTAAAAATAATGGAGGAGATGCAAGAACATTAAAATTGTACGGGCAGGAAAAAAACTTGACAACTTCCTCAATTTCAAGAATAAATCTATTTCTCCATGCAGTTCAAAGCTTCCAGATTATTCGAGGCGATACATTAAAAGAACCTGCTTTTCTTGAAGGAGATAGACTTGCTCAATTCGATGTCGTAATTGCAAATCCCCCATTTTCACTGGAGAAATGGGGACATGAAAACTGGTCCCAAGATCCCTACGGCAGAAACATTGCAGGCACG
The DNA here is from genome assembly GCF_028693135.1 of Methanosarcina sp. Lineage (GTDB taxonomy): Archaea > Halobacteriota > Methanosarcinia > Methanosarcinales > Methanosarcinaceae > Methanosarcina. The sequence goes on along the minus strand of NZ_JAQUVZ010000043.1, from coordinate 9,316 downwards.
CCTCCCAAAAGCAATGGGGACTATGCCTGGGTCCAGCACATGATAGCCTCAATGGCCCCTGAAACCGGAAGAATGGCAATCGTGCTGCCTCATGGAGCCCTCTTCAGGCAGGGGACCGAAGGAACAATCAGAAAAGTTTTGATTGAAAAAGATCTGCTTGAAGCTGTTATCGGACTTGGGCCAAACCTGTTTTACGGAACCGGAATAAGTGCCTGTATTCTCGTTTTCCGTTCAAAGAAAACCGATGGAAAAAAGAACAGAGTCCTTTTCATCGATGCGTCCGAGCAGTACCAGAAGGGCAGAAGCCAGAACTTTTTCCTGCCCGAGAATGCGGAAACCGTGCTTCAGTGGTATGAGAGTTATGGGGATATTGAAAATATCTCTCAGGTAGTTGAGCTTTCGGAGATCCGGAAAAACGAATTCAACCTTAACATTCCACTCTATGTCAAAAAAGTCCATGACATGGACGAAATCGACCTGAAAGCCACCCTTGAACAGCTAAAAGCGGATTACGAAGCCTTCCTGGAATCCGAAGAAAAAATGAAGCGGTTACTTAAAGAAGTGAATGTCCTATGAGTCCATCTAATTCTCATGTAAGCCAGCAGGAACTTGAGCAGTACCTGTGGGGCGCAGCCACTCTTCTCAGGGGAGGCGTTGACCCTGGCGAATACAAAAATATCATTTTTTCGTTGATGTTTTTCAAACGCATTTCCGATGTCTATGATGAAGAACTCGAAGAGACTCTCAAGGAATCTGATGGAGATCTTGAATACGCCCAGTTTGCGGAAAATCACCGCTTCATAGTTCCGGACGGCTCACACTGGAAAGATGTAAGGGAAATTACCACTGATGTCGGAAAAGCAATCCAGGACGCGATGCGTGAAATCGAAAAAGCCAACCCTGACAAACTGGAGGGTATCTTTGGAGACGGAAACTGGACCAATAAAGACCGTCTGAACGATAAAACCCTCATCGACCTGCTCGAACACTTCTCAAACCTCAAGCTCACAATCAAAAACGTCCCCCAGGACCAGTTCGGGAATGCCTACGAATATCTAATAAAAAAATTTGCAGATGACAGCGGCCACACCGCAGCAGAGTTCTACACCAACCGAACCGTTGTTCGCCTGATGGCCCTTATTATGGACCCAAAAACTGAAGAAAGCATCTACGATCCCACCTGCGGTTCCGGTGGAATGCTCCTGAATTCCCTCCTTCTGGCAAAAGAAAGAGGCGAAGAGTACCGAAACATCAAACTCTACGGCCAGGAAATCAACCTTATAACCTCAGCTATCGCTCGCATGAATATGTTCATCCACGATGTAGGCGATTTCCACATCATAAGAGGCGACACTCTTGAAAACCCGGCCTTCATCAAAAACGACAGGGTTCAGCAGTTTGACATGGTGATTGCAAATCCCCCCTATTCAATCAAAAAATGGAACCAGAGCGGCTGGACAAAAGACCCGTGGGGCAGAAACATCTACGGAACTCCTTCCCAGGGCTGTGCCGACTATGCTTTTTTCCAGCACATCATCTGCTCAATGAAAGAAGATACCGGAAGGTGTGCAATTCTCTGGCCTCATGGAATCCTTTTCAGAGACTCTGAGCAGAGCATGAGAGCAAAACTCATTGAAGACGATTATGTGGATTGTGTAATCGGTTTGGGGCCAAATTTATTCTATAATTCCCCTATGGAAGCCTGTATTGTCATTTGCAGAAAAAGCAAACCATCAGAGAGAAAAGGGAAAATTCTGTTTATAAACGGTTTTGAAGATGTTAGGCAGGAAAAGCAGCAATCATTTTTGTCGGACGAAAATCTCCAGACACTCTTTGACCTTTATACAAACTACGAAAATGTTTCAAGAAAGTCTTACGTTGCCACAATAAAAGAAGTTAAAGAAAACCACTACAGTCTCAATGTACCTCTCTATGTAGAGAAGTATGATCTTGGGGAAATAAAAGAACCATTAGAAGTGTTGATTCAAGAATGGACAGAAAGTAGCCAAAGGATAAAAGAATCAAATGAAGAGATATTTTCAATCCTATCAGAGGTCGGATTAAATGACCAGTAACCTGAAAAATGTTCATCCAAACTGGCAAAACGTAAGATTTGATGAAATTGCTGAGATTGTAACGGATAGAATCGAAAAACCCACGGAATCTGGGTTGAGTGATTATATCGGTTTGGAACACCTGGATACAGATTGTATAAGAATCAAGAGATTCGGCTCAACAGAAGATGTAGACGCAACAAAATTTCTCTGTAAGAAAGGAGATATTATCTTCGGGAAACGCCGTGCGTACTTGAGAAAACTTGCAGTAAGTGACCGTGAAGCGGTAGTTTCAGCTCATTCAATGGTTCTTCGGCCAACAGGAGATAAAATCTATCCTGACTTTCTTCCCTGCTTTATGCAATCAAGTATTTTCTGGAAGACTGCTCATTCAATTTCTGAAGGATCAATGTCCCCAACAATAAAATGGAAAACACTTGCAGCACAAGAATTCTGGCTTCCAGGCATCGAAGAACAAAAAAAGATCTCCGAACTCCTCTGGTCCATCGAAGATAATATCCAGAAAACCGAAAAACTCATAGAAACAACTGAAAAACTCAAACAGGGGCTCCTCAACGAACTGCTGACAAAAGGAATTGGGCACACCCGGTTTAAAGATAGTGAACTGGGGAGGATTCCGGAGGAGTGGGAAGTTGTAAAGCTAGAACAACTTATTAAAAAAGAGTATATTCGGTCTCATTTAGATGGGAATCACGGTTCAAAATACCCACGATCTGAAGAATTCGTTGAAGAAGGAGTGCCTTACATAAGTGCAAATACAATTGTTGAGGGAGCAGTTGATTTTTCTAAAGCAAAATACCTTACTCCAGAAAAAGCAAAAGAATTTACAAAGGGAGTAGCTAAAAAAGGTGATGTATTACTGGCACATAACGCTACCGTTGGTCCAACAGCAATATTAGAAACGAATTACCCATTTGTGATATTAGGTACGAGTCTAACTTATTACAGATGTAATAGGGACTTGATATCAAATAGTTATCTACTTTACTATATGCGTTCTTCCATTTTTCAAAATCAGTTAACGCAGTTAATGAAACAAACAACAAGAAATCAAGTGCCTATCACATCACAACGAAAATTATATTTTGTAATCCCTTCCATAAATGAACAAAAACAAATAGCAGAATTATTGGAATATGCCGAAAGATACGTCCAAACTCATAAGAGGAATGTTGACAATTTGAATAAACTGAAAAAGAAACTCACAAATGAGTTGCTGTTAGGTAGAGAAAAGGTTTGAAGAGTATCTTAACATTTAACTTCTAAAAAGTAATTTCAGCTTTGTAGAAAACATATCTAAGAGCCTATCCGAAAAGTCAGTAATGCATGTTGAAGAGTCACAATCGGCATATAATATTGAGCATTCGCTCCGGTTTTGCATATTGCAGATTGTAAAAGCTTTAGCAGGTAACCACTTTTCGGATAGGCTCTAAATCAGCTTCAAAAAGCTAAAAATAAATAAGTAAAAATATATCAGACAGTTCAGTTTTAATTTATGGAGATTCGTTATTTCAGAGGATTTCTACAGAACCCACATACATTTCAATCTTGTAACATCACTGAGGATCTTTATTTTTCTCTTATTTTATTTTTTTAGGTAACTATTTGGATAATAGTTGATTTTTGGAATTGCCAAACTGTCGTCATCCTACTCTTTTTTGAAAATCTACGATTAAATTGTAATAAAATCAAATTAGAATATATTAATTCGAATATGAATTAATATAATAATCGTAGATGGATATGAGAGTAGTTTGATATTTAATTTCAATAGTTTTTTATATTTTTGAGTGGTGGGAGGTTTATAAAAATTAAATCCAAGTAAATTTTGTTTGAGGGATCGCATTTTGAAGATCAAGTCAATAACAATAAAAGGTATAAAATCTTATCATGAAACAAGTTTCAACTCTGAGAATTATAATATTCTGATTGGGGAAAACAACACCGGGAAAAGTAACATTCTTTTTGCGATTAGATGGTTTTTCAACGAAGTTAAATTAAGTGAAAAAGATGTCAATCAACAATATAGTGGAAATCCCTCAATAAGAATCGATTTTTCATTTGAAGAAGGAGATCAAATTCCTGAGCAAATTGCAGAGTATGTAGAAAACAATACACTTGAACTTGAGGCATTTGCTGATCGTAATTTTTCGGAAAAAAAAGAACAGACACCACGTTATCGAGTCCAAGATACTGGAATTTCAAATCCCAAAGTCAAAACCCTGCTGGAGAAAATAGACCTTATTTATGTACCTTCAGTTAGGAAAGTGGATGAAGAGTTTAAATTTACTGCAAATTCAACTATTAATCGACTTTTAACGAAGTACGTGATCGAGTCTTTAGAAACAAATGCTGAATTCGAAAGACTCTATGTAAATGTTTCAGACTCTATCAAAGAACTTTCCGAGCTTATTGAAAGTACTGGATTTAGTGATTTAAAATCATCTCTTGAAAGCTACATGCTGGATTATGGAAATATCGGGATAAATTTCAGACTTAATCCTCCTGAAGTAGACGATTTAATCAAAAAGTCATTTGAAGCATTTACAGAGAACGGTCAAAACGGAGAATTGCCGATTGAATCCCAGGGAATGGGTTTTCAAAGGTCCCTCATATTTTCCCTCCTCTGCAACGTTGCAGAGTTAAGCACTTCATCTGAAAAGTTAACCCTATACTTAATTGAAGAACCTGAACTATTCCTTCATCCTAATCAGCAAAAGCATTTCAGGAACAAATTAATTTCACTTTCGCAAAATGATCAAGTATTCGTAACTTCACACTCTCCTTATTTTGTAAGCAATATTCGCAATTATTCACAAATTAAGAAAATCTCTATTAAAAACGGAATTTCATCTCTTTGTGAAATTACCCATGAGAATTTATCTGAAATCTGTAGGAAAAATGGAGAACTAATGGTAAAGGCATATACCGATTACAATAGCTTAACAATTCAGCAAATCTCCGATGAAACCGCAAAGATTGCAAATGAGGATGAATTACGTTACCTATTGTGGATCGATCCTCAGAGATCAAATGCATTCCTTAGTAAGAAGGTCTTATTAGTAGAAGGTCCTACGGAAAAAGCCCTATTTTCGTTCATGTTTGAGAACGAGCTTGGGGAATTTTACACCTCACATACTACCTCTGATATAATGGTTGTCGATGTCATCGGGAAATTCCACTTTTATAAATTTGCAAATTTATTGAATAAGCTAGGCATCAAAACATGGATTCTTTACGATGGAGATAACGATAAAGAAAGGCCCCCAATATCTCATAAAAAACTAAACGAATACATCGAAGATATGAAAAATGAAGGGACTATTGTTGATTGTTTAAGGGCAGATAGAGATATTGAGTCTTTTTTGGAACTTGAAAAAGATGGGCGTAAACCAGATATTTCTCTTTATTCTCACTTGGTAAACAACTCAAATAATTGTAGAGACTGTGTTAACTATGAAAAAGTAGTTTCATTTGTTGAAGATATAATTTCCATAAATCATTAAGAAACTATCAATTTGAGCAGTGATTAAGGGATTGCTGAATCATTCATAAATTGTAGGGTTCATACGGGGTCTTTTGGTGTTTAATGAAGCAAATTCGGTTGAATATTTTGTGCGGGACCTGCTAACAAACATTGGATGGAAGTTTGTTCCGAGAAGTGAACTTAGTCGAACAGAATCAGATATCCTTGTAGAAGAAAATCTCGTAAATGCACTTATCAGACTGAACCCTCTTATTGCAGAAAACCCGAGCCGTGCAGATGAAATCATCTATAAATTAAGAGCGATTCTCATTTCGGTCAGAGGTGTAGGGCTTGTAAAAGCCAATGATGAATTTTCCCGGTGGCTCAAAAATGAAAAAACCATGCCTTTTGGAGAGAGAGGAGAACACGTTTCCATAAAATTGATTGATTATGAGAACCCGAAAAACAACGAATTCATAGTTACCACGCAGTACAGCTTCACTCCAAAAAGGGACCTGAACAGAAGGCCGGATCTCGTACTGCTGGTAAACGGGATTCCTCTCGTCATTGGGGAAGCAAAAAGTCCGGTGAGGCCTTCGATATCATGGCTTGATGGAGCTATTCAGCTTGATGAGTACCAGAAATCCGTTCCTGAATTATTTGTATCAAACGTTTTCTGTTTTGCAAGTGAAGGGAAAAACTATCGTGTGGGGTCAATCAAGCTTCCTATTGAAAAGTGGCAGCCCTGGAGGAGGACTACAGATACCGCATTTGAACATCTTGAAGAAGTACAAAATGCTGTAAATCTGATGTTAAATCCGGAAACTGTGCTTGATCTCGCGAAGAATTTTTCAATATTCAGTACGGATCAAAACGGTCAGAAAATTAAGGTTCTTTGCAGATACCAGCAGTACGAAGCAACGAAGCAGATTATAAAAAGGGTCATTGAAGGCAGGATAAAAAAAGGGCTGATCTGGCATTTCCAGGGATCGGGCAAGTCCCTGTTGATGGTTTATGCGGCCATGCAGCTTCGGCAGAATCCGGAACTTAAAAGTCCCACAGTTATTGTTGTTGTAGACCGGCTTGACCTTAATTCCCAGATTAGCGGGACATTCAATGCTTCCAATATCCCGAACACCGTAACAACGGAATCAAGGGACGAACTAAAGAAGTTGCTGGAACAGGATACCCGAAAAATTATCATAACCACGATACACAAATTTGCGGAAGCTGACGGGGTATTAAACGGAAGAGAAAACATAATTGTCCTGGTAGATGAGGCACACCGGACTCAGGAAGGGGACCTGGGTAAAAAGATGAGAGAAGCCCTTCCGAATGCATTTCTCTTTGGACTTACAGGCACTCCGATAAACACAAGAGATAGGAATACTTTCTGGGCTTTCGGGGCTGAAGAAGATGAAAGCGGGTACATGAATAAATACAGCTTTGAACAGTCCCTCAAAGACAAAGCAACCCTTCCGATCTATTTTGTGCCAAGACCCGTGGAGCTGCATATAGACCAGAACTCGATTGATGAAGCCTTCCATGAGATGATTGACCAGCTGGAGGAAGACGATAAGATCCAGCTATCAAAACGTGCCGCAAAATTCGGTGTACTTGTAAAATCTCCAGACCGGATAAGAAAAGTCTGTATAAATATTGTTGACCACTATAAGCAGCATATCGAACCAGGCAATTTTAAAGGGCAGATTGTCACTTTTGACAGAGAGGCGTGTCATCTCTATAAACAGGAAATTGACAAATACCTGGACCCAGAGGAATCTGCTGTGGTCATGACCCTCGGGCAGGGAGATTCGGAAGATTGGAAGAAAACATACTCACTGACTGATGATGAACTTACAAAACTGCTGGACCGTTTCAGAGACCTGGCTGACCCGCTCAGACTCCTGATTGTAACCTCTAAACTTTTAACGGGTTTTGATGCCCCAATAAATGAGGTCATGTATCTCGATAAACCCATGAAAGATCATACTCTTCTCCAGGCAATCTGCCGGGTAAACCGTCCTTATCCAAACAAAGATCATGGGCTTGTAGTTGATTATCTCGGCATCTTTGATAATGTTGCAAATGCTCTCAATTTTGACATCAAAGAGATACAGAATGTAATATCTAATCTCAACAAATTAAAAGAGGAATTTCCAGCAGCCCTTGAGACATGTTTGGCCCACTTTGAAGGGGTTGACCGGAGCCTTGAAGGATATGAAGGGCTGCTTCCCGCCCAGGACTGTCTGCTTACAAATGAACTGAGAGATCAGTTTGCGGCAGACTATTCCTACCTTGCACGACATTGGGAAGCACTCTCTCCCGACTCCTTTTTAAATCCGTATGAAACCGATTACAAATGGTTGACTCAGGTATATCAGTCTATTAAACCGACCAGCGGCAATGGAAAACTTATATGGTACGTGCTTGGCCCTAAAACTCTCGACCTGATACATGAGAACACCACCGTTCAAACAATTCGAGATGATCTTGAAACTCTTATAATGGATGCAGATATCCTCGAGAAAATCTCAGAAAAAGAAGCATCCGGGAAAGCTAAAGACATTGAAATAAAGATTGAGTGGAAGCTACACAAGAATAAAAACGATCCACGGTTTGAAGAACTGGGTAAAAAGCTGGAAGATCTAAAAAACAAACATTATAAAAACACAATCAATAGCATTGAATTCTTAAAAGGGCTTTTGGAGATTGCAAAAGAAACTGTTAAACTGGAAAGAGAAATTCCTGCTGAACCTGTCGATAATACAAAGGAAGCTCTTACCCAGTTATTTATGGAATGTAAAATCGAGCAAACCCCAGTAATAGTAGAAAAAATCGTAAATGACATCGATAGCGTCGTAAAATACACCCGGTTTGAAGGCTGGCAATGGACTGATACGGGTGAAAAAGAGATTAAGAAAGCATTACGGAAAACTCTCTTGAAATATAAACTTCATAAAGATCAGGAGCTTTTCGATAAAGCTTATGAGTATCTAAGGGAACATTATTAATTTTAGGAATTCTTATTCATTTTTTCGCTAGCAGTTGATCATTTCGCAAGCAATATTTTCAACTGATAGTCTTTTTTTATTCTATTGATTTTCCACCTATTCCACCCAAACAAATTGGAAACATTTTTAAAAAATCCCTATTATTAGATAGATAGATCCTGAAAGTATTAGGCATATAGATCCTGGAAATAATAGAGGCTAAAAATGAGTGCAGTTACAACCTTTGACAGTACTAAATCATTCTTAAAAGATATCCTTAAGGACACTACAACTGGAAAAATTCAACTCCCTGATTTTCAACGTGGATGGGTCTGGGATGACGAAAGAATAAAAAGTTTGCTTGCAAGTGTTTCCCTTTCTTTTCCTATTGGTGCTGTAATGATGCTTCAAACTGGAAATGATGATGTTCGGTTTAAGCCACGGCTCATCGAAGGGCTGATACTTGAACCACAACCAAAACCGGGGCAGCTGATTCTTGATGGACAACAAAGGTTAACCGCACTCTATCAAGCTATTTTGAGAAAAGAAGCAGTTGATACTGAAGATATAAGGAAAAAACCGATTAAAAAATATTATTACATCGACATCGAAAAGTCTCTCAATCCATACATAGATAGAGAAGAGTGTATCCGGAGTGTCAATGGCGGTTAAGAATCTTCCAATTTCGGCGGTTTAAAACCTTCCAATTCACAATCCTTGAGAAAAGTTCGAGGATTGTAGATAATGTTGAAAATGGAGGAATGGCTATTGATACGAGATTT
>NZ_JAQUVZ010000042.1 GCF_028693135.1 Methanosarcina sp. | reverse complement strand
TATGATGTCGTTTAGCACTCTGGCAATATGATTTTCAGGAACAAACTCTTCCAAGTTAAATGGAAGTAAAAATTGCTGCTTTTGATCGTACCTTTTGAACATGGTGAAACACTGGTATTAATTTCTTGAAAAGTATACTTTTTAAGAAATAATTATTTTTAAAGAAGATAAGCATTTCGATATTTCTTACCCAAATGTACGATCGTGTATAGTTTTGAGACAGCCTGATGAGTTATTTTTTTAAATTGACACACCCCTTTTTAAATTGACACACCTCTATAATTTTCTTACTTATGCCTTTTTCCAGCCCACAGAACAGCCAAATATAACTTTTGAATAAAACTCCAAATAAAGTTGCCGCATATTTCTTCAACAATAGACTGTTAACCCTCTTTTTTGTGTGCAATCAATTTACTTAATGAAAACAAATGTTATGTGGGGCCAGGAATGAAGAATACATGAAAACACTAACATATTCACGTTTTTATACATTTTAGAGAATCCTGAAAAAATACAGAAAATATCAGGAACGAACATAAAAACCAGACCTTTATTATATTAATCAAATAACCTTGCTCATTTTAGTGAATTGAACACAAACTTAATATATATGTTCAGAAGAATATAATAATGTTATTAAGTAAATATATTAATGGAGTGTTCAAACTCCTTGCGAGAAACATAAAGAAAGACTTTTTTGCTTAGAAGGAATAAAGTTTTATCAAAAATAGTATAGCTAAAAACAAAAATATAAATATCATGCCTCCGCGTAGGGACACTTAAACAAAAATTAAAGAGTGCGCCGTGGAAATGGATCATAAAAAGCGATATATTGGAGAAAGGATATATTAATATACAAGACTGAACTTGAAGTAACGTTAAATTGCTTGAAGATCAGGAACTTTAAGATCTATTCCCATCAGGACGAATAAATTTACAAACCTATATATAGAATTATAACTGACATAGTTTGCTACATCAGTAAAGGTGGTAATTTATGGTATCCATCCGAGCTAAAATTAAATCCAGATTAGAGAAATTTCTTGAAGTAGATTCCAGTGGATATCGAAGGGCTATTCTGTGTATCTTCATCAAGGTAAAGAAAGCAACTATTGACGAGCTACATGAAATGCTTTCAAGTAGATATAATGTATCAAGAAATACTGTAGCATCCATGGTAGGGTACATTCATTCGAAACTTGGAATTCTGAGGGCACATAAGGAATCCTACAAAACCCCAATGGTTTATCTTTTAAGAGAAGAGTATGTAGATCTGCTTATGAAGATAGTTGCTTCCACGAAAAAATCCACTGATTCCGCCGCCTGAAAAACTTATCACTTCAATCCCAATTGCCTGATATACAATGTCTCTTGTGAAAAACGCGCCAAGAACCGCAACCACCATCGTAGTGCGATCGGATGCTAATGCCCGCATAGGGCACTCAAGAGACCCATACTACAATCTTATGAGGCGTATTTTCCAGGAAGATGCTACCACTGTAAGGGGTCAGAAATTCCTGTCAATGGTTGAAGAGCGACAGGCAGCAGGCAATGCAATCCGAACCGATGAATGGAAGACCATTCTGGAAGAACTTCAGATCGGTCGTGCCTCTTTTTATGCAATGCGCAATAAACTCCTGGGAGCCGGGCTTATTTCAATAAAAAACAAGGAGTACAGGCTTTCCGGCCAGTTCTCAAAAGACCTTATAGACATGGCCCGCTGGTGGTGGACTGCTGTCCTCAACCAGTCCGAAGAAAGCCTGTGAGTCGATATCTGAGATAATATCCGGATAATATCGGATAATATCTGGGATAATATCTGGGATAATATCGGATAATATCTGGGATAATATCTATTTGACCAGAATAATACCATTTTTTTTCACATCAAAATTTTTAAAATTAGGATTTTCTACCCGATAAGGCAGAAGTATCCCCTTCTTCAGACCCCCAAGCTGTCAGACGAAAGCTTTTGAGAGGGGCAATTTGCCCAATATATTGAACTTTTGACAAATTCAAGGGCGCTCAGCCGAAAGTTATATATATAAAATCTTCCTTTAGAAGATACGCTTCAAGGCGCATGAATCACCGCCCCACAGCGAAAAATCATCGAAGCCCGGTAGTGTAGTGGTCAATCATGCGGGACTCTGGATCCTGCAACCTCGGTTCGAATCCGTGCCGGGCTATACACATTTTGTTTGTAAGCCTATCTTTTGACTCAAAGCAAAATTTTTTCTTTTTTTCTCTACATTTAAATTTAACATACACCACATTAATTTCGGAGTTTTTTTATTGATTCAAAATAATAAAATTGAATAGTTTAGCTCTCATTGGTATTTTTATTGTGTTCCTTTCATAAGAGAGCAAAGCTTTTTCCCCCATATAAGCTTCTTTTTTAATAAGTCGAACCTGAAAGCAAAGTAACAAACTATATAACATATTAAATTAACTAAATTTATTAGAAAGAAAGTATGGCTTAAGTGGGGAATTTATAATGAACGGTAGTGGAACACCAGATATTAGTTATCAGAACAATTTCAATAGATATAAAAAAAATTTAAAATCAGAAATATGCCATAAATCAAAATAAAGATAAAAAATAATCTATAAATAATCTGTATAAAGTCATTTTAGTCTATTTAAAGCTTTTTTAGGTAATTTTCTATAATTAGATATACGTAATATAAGGAATAAACTATCCAAATAATATTAGTTCAATAAGATAACTATTTATAATAAATCTAAGTAGTTCATACTGTATTAAAAACATAAAACAATTTAAAGAAAAAACGATTTAAAGAAAAAACGATTTAAAGCAAAAAACGATTTAAAGCAAAAAACGATTTAAAGAAAAAAACGATTTAAAGAAAAAAAAACTTTACAGTGGGGAAAAACATGAGAATAAGAGTAGTTAGTTCAAGAGAAGAAATCTTTACACTTAATCCGAATGAGCGTATTGTTCACCTGGCTTTCAGACCTTCTAACAAGGACATTTTTGGATTGGTTGAAACCTGCCCGAAGATTGAGGTAATTCAGTTACCAAAATCATACATGCGTACAGTTTCAAAATCCATAGAAATGTTCCTTCAGATGCAGAGAATCCAGCTTATCGAAGGAGATGTCTGGGGGCACAGGAAGGATATAAACGAATACTACAGCGTCCCATCCTCATTAATTGAAAAGATTAAAGAAATGAAAATCGAAGGTAAATCCACTGAAGAAATTGAGAAAAGAGTTTCAAGGGAGAGCAAGCTGAACCTCGAAATGGTTGCTTATATCCTGAATAAGGAAATTTCTGCCTGAATTCACATAGAATAAGGTATGTACCTTGAGACTTTGCTGGAGATTAGACCGTACTGAGCATTGATTCCACATTTAAATCTAATCTCCAGTTTGAGCCCTGTTTTAGAAATAATTAGTAAAACTCAAACATGTAATTCAGGTCAATTTCTCAAAAAACCCATAATGGTGAAGGGGGTCAGGGTCTTTGATATATGCTCTGGTTTGTATTTTAATTATTAATAGCCCTTTCCACTGATTCTCTTTGTCCAATGCTGTCTTCTCCCCATTTCTGTTTTATCTCTTCACTCCATTGAAGTTTACCGCTTCCAATCATAGATATTGGAATTGTAAAAACTTTTGCTCTTGTATTTCTGGGGGTGCTACACTTTAACCATTTATACTGGTTTGTTTCGGCATCATATACTATACTGTAATCAAGTTTAAACGCGCCAGGTATCTCAGAGGATTTATAGTAAACTCGCTTTAATCCTCCTTTTGGCTCCTTTCTTTGTTTCTGTCTCCCACCCACCACCTTAACTTCTTCTTTTCTTATGTCTTCTAAATACCCTAAGCTTCGATCGATTTCACTTTTAAACATGACTAGATGCCATTTTAGAGACAGAGGATATTGTTTTCTTAAAAGTTCATTTAATTCGGCTATTAAATCAGAGTCGTTTGTAGTGCTTTCAATTTCTTTCATAATTTCTTTCATCCGGTTTAAATTAGCCCTCTGTCTTTCTTGACTTGTTACCATAGCTATCACCAACATTTACATTTTAATTGCACTGTATAGATACGAATATTAAGTTCTTAAATTTTTTCATCAGTTGGCAGCTAAGGGTGAAAAGGAGCTATAAAAGAGGGGCTAAAAAAGAAATACAAGGACCTTATTATAAAAACTATATAAATACAAGGTGGAGGTAAAGAGAGGGGGATAAAGGGGATGTTAAAGACTGAAAGGATTCATCAACTGAGCGTTAATTTTCATAGAACAGGTAAATTTTCACAGAACAGGTTAGTACTTTCGCACCATTTCCTCCTGCCATTTGACCTCTGGCCACCCTACACCCCGAAACCTGTTTATTTTGTCCAGATAGTCAACCACATCATCAGCGCGAAAACCAAGGTCCCGGAGTACACATCCAAGGACAGTGCCAGTTCTGCCTATTCCACCCATACAGTGGACAACAATTCCCTTCCCAGCATCCACTTCTCGCCTTATTACTTCAGTTGCTTCTCTTACAAGTTCCTCCTGCATTTGAGGGTTAATTGGCGGATAACCGTGGTGCATATCTTCTAACTCTGCGGAAAACAGTACTTCGAGAGGATGAGGGTTATAGGAAACCTTTAAATCGCACAGGCAAACAACCCCTGAGAAACCAGCATTCCCAATATTTTCCCATGGAGTACGCATTCCGGGATAAGACATACCGGCAAGAAGTGCTGGCTCCTCAAGCACGACATAGAAGTTCAGTGGAATTCTTATGCCATCTATTGCAGGCATTTCCAGAGGGCTCAATAGAGAAAGGGTCATGAAGAGGGTATGGAGACAGGATGTATAAATTATTTATTCAGTATTAAATTATTTTGGAAATTAAAAACAGAAAGAATCAGGCTCTTAGAAAACCAGAAGACCTGTTTTCTAACAATTTATCAGAAAGAATATACAGGGATGAAGGGTAAGCAATTCTGGTTTTCTAAGGCAGTTTTATTTTAAAGGCTGTTATTATTCTTTAAAGCAGTTACTGTATTCTTTAAAGCAGTTACGGCCTTTTATGCTCACACCTGCACCCTGTAGAAATATTTTTCCTGAAACTTAATCTGCTAATTGATTATGGTTTCAATTGCAAGTTCAGTTTCGGGCGCTGATTCTCACTTCCTGCTTCGGCACTGTAAAAAGCTATGTAATTATTGTTTTCCGTGCGGGCTTTGATCAGGAATCCCGTGTTTTCGTACTTGCCGCCGGCGTACTCTTTTACGAGGTCAGTTACATCAATTTCGTGGTATGTGCTGTCCGGAAGGTCACTGCCTTTAAGGGTTATTGTAGCGTATGGGGTGCTGCCCTGCAAGATGCCGTTTTTATCATACCAATCTCCTCCGGTATTCTTCCATGCAACACCTTTGTCTTTTTTATTCCAGCTCACATAATCAGGACTCCAGGAATCAGCAGGCCTGTAAACCTCGATCACAGTATCCTCAGGTCTTGAGGTCCCTGAAGGATAATACCAGTAGAGAGAAAGGATTGCGTTACTAACGTCCCCTAAATCTGCGTACTCACTCAGGTCAAACTGCATTACATCCCTATACCTTCCAACTCCACTAATTCCACCAATATCGATATAGGATGAACTCTGGAAAACTGTGTCAGAGGAGGCTTCACGCAGGCGGTTGTCCATTGCCCCGGTCACGGTAACATCAATTGCCGGGGTTACATCAATAACCGGGTTCACAGATTTTTGTTCGGTTACGGTAAGCCTGGGTTTCTGGTTTTCGTTCCCGGCTTCGGAGCTGTAAAAAGCAATGTAATTGTTGTTTTCCGTGCGGGCTTTGATAAGGAATCCCGTATTTTCGTATTTGCCGCTTGTATATTCATTTACCAGGTCAGTTACATCAATTTCGTGGTATGTGCTGTCCGGAAGGTCACTGCCTTTAAGGGTTATTGTAGCGTATGGGGTGCTGCCCTGCAAGACGCCGTTTTTGTCGTACCAGTCTCCTCCGACATTCTTCCATGCAACACCTTTGTCTTTTTTATTCCAGCTCACATAGTCAGGATTCCATGAATCAGCAGGCCTGTAAATCTCGATCACAGTATCTTCAGGTCTTGAGGTCCCTGAAGGATAATACCAGTAGAGGGAAAGGATTGCGTTACTAACTTCAGTATAACTGGGATACTCACTCAGGTCAAACTGCACTACATCCCTGTACCGTCCCACACTCATTCCACCGACATCAATAAAGGACGAACTCCGGTAGACTGTGTCAGGGGAAGCTTCACGCAGGCGGTTATCGTAGACCTCTTTTGCTGCGGGCGAGGAGTTTTCCTGAGCAATAACGCTTATAGCTGCTGTAGCCGAACTCTTCAGTTTTCCATCGCTTACTTCAAAGGTTAAGCTGTAAGTCCCTTCCTGTCCGGCAGCCGGAGTCCAGCTGAAAACCCCCGACTTGCCATCAAAAGCCGCACCTGTAGGAATGCCTGATGCAGAGTATGCGAGGCTGTCTCCGTCTGCATCCGAAGCACTTACTGTAAAGATCAGGCTTTTTCCAGCCTCTACAGTAACATCCGAAATGGAATTCATCACAGGAGCCTGATTGGTATCTACTGGCGATGTGCCCGCGTATACACCTATTCCAATGGCAGGGGAAGTTGACATCAAATGGTAGTTGTGGTTGTTTCGGTCAACATACTGTGGGTCTGCCGCTATAGTGGATGAAGCCTGAACGTTATTGTAGTTCCCACCTGTGTTCCCGTATAGACAGTTATTCTGCACGGAGAAAGAGTGAGTGCTCGTAAGCGTGTTAGATATTCCGGCCCCACTTCTTGTGTTGGTTATTATGTTGTCCTTAACAGTAAGCACAATACCTGAACCCGAAGGGGCTGGAGAATACACAGTCTTCTGGACAATCCCAGCTCCATAGGCCCCATCGATCACGTTATTTTCAATGAGCCCCCCGAACCCGTTGGATAAGATACCTCCGATGATACTGTTGCTGGTTTTAGTTCCGGTGTCGTATATCTGGTTATGGTGGATGTGGACGTTTGCCGTCGAAACGGAATAAGACCCTGAACCGAAAATCCAGATTCCGGCGAGAGCAGTTTTGTATATTACGTTGTTATATACCTCAATATCGTCCATTGTGGGAGTGTTGTACTTCTGGATTTCAATCCCTGCGCCTCCGGAACCTTCTGATGTAATAACGTTGTTATGGAAGCTAGCTCCGTTTGTGTTATAAAGCCTGAGGCCGCTATTTGTCCTGCAGGTTATTATGTTATCGTAGGCTTCTACATCTGAACAGCTGCTGGCATAGAGGCCGTCGTGCCCGAGCAGGTATATTTTGTTGTTGTAGAGTTTTACACCGGTGCATTTATCGGTTTTCAGGCCATCTCCGTGGTTATTGGTCAAATACATATTATACACATTTATGTTCTGACAGCTGCTGAGGTGGATAAGGTTGTAATACCCTTTCCCACTAATCACATTCGTGTTCCCTTCCCGATTTCCGTCGATTGCAAAACCGCGGATGGTAATGTCGCTACTGCCTGTACTTCTTTCCTTTATTATTGGCTTCCGGGCTTCCCAGCCAGCATTGCTGACAAGCTTTATTTTTGCACTGGAATCCCCCTCAAGGATAGTGTTGCTGCCAATTAGAAGAGTATCGTCAATGAGATACGTAAAAGGTCCCTTGAGATAAACAGTTGTATATGCAGAATTTTCAGCCACGAACTTGAGAGCCTGATTTATCTGGATATGGTCATCTTTCCCATCACAATTGAAGTCTCCGCTGCCGTCTCCTGCAACATAAACAGCTGGTGCTGAACTCATGCATAAAGCTGCAGGAACGCCTGACAGGATAAGGCAGCTGGTCATAAAGAGTATTACTAATTTTCGATTCAACAGAGCGATCACCTGTAATTCTATTTAATATAATTTAGATTGAATTAAAAGAAAAATTTATCCTGTTTTCTTCCAAATTTGTTAATAATTCAAATTTTGGCCCGGTGCCCATTATGACTGTATTTCTCAAATTTGAAGGCTAGAAGGCCGGACCTGGAAGACAGTGTCCACTATCACAGTTATGAGGTTCCAGAAGCAATCCCTAAAATGTATCCGAACTGGGAGCTATCTCATAAGGCTTATGAACAGTAAAGATAGCACAGGATTTTCCATTTATCAGGATTTTATCCATCGCTTGAAAAGATTCTCTAAATAATAACCAGTATAAATAAATTATACCAGTACAAACAAATTATACAGTATAAATATATTTTAGTTAATTGAATCAATTAATTTTATAAGTTATAATCTTCTTTATTCGTTATATTATAAATATATTTGCGATACATTTAAAAATACATTGCACAGTTTAAAGAAAAGAGATCTTGCGGATACAAGAACTAAAAATCAGTACCTTGAAGCCCTTTTAATTTGAAATCACAGAGGAGAGTTACTTTTTTTGAACTTAAAGGCCTGCAAATGTTATGAAAATAGATATTTTTTGTATATTATACCTTACCAATTTTGAATTCATTCGTATAACTCTGAAGAGGATTAAAAAGCTTTATTTTCCTCATAATTTTCTGTTTAAAATATATTTATCGGGCCATTTGAAATTACAATATTTTATTAAAGTTGTATTGTTTTATTCAGTTAACTCGTTTAATTATATTTATAAATAATATTAAATATATTGAACACAATTGCTATATTCAATCAATATTTTGTAACTCATTTAGCTAAATTTTAGCAAAGTAAGTGAGCAAGTGGGGATAATACACTTATAACTCTCTATCCGTATATTGGGCGATTGAGGGGCGGGGAGCTCGGAATAGACCATCCACTTTTCGATTTATAACTATGTATTTTTTAACATAGAAAACTATTTTGCGATAAATAGACCTGGTTCTCCCTGGTAGGTAATGAGCTATTGTTGATACATAGTCTTTGCATCAATAAACAGGCTGATATATATTGATCTGAGGACACAACAGATAAATTAAGAATTTTGAAGTATAATTAAGAATTTTGAAGTATAATTAAAAAAACTGGGGATTACGGCTTAATTAAGTGTTATTAAGTGGGAAATTATGCTTAATTAAGTGTTTTAAGTTCTGTTAGCGGGAAGTACAACAGTTAGCGGGAAGTACAACCCTGATTACTCTAAGTTTGGGGGGAAATAGTTGAATAAGCAACTGAGAATTTTGTTTATAGGAACTTATGTTCCGAAAGAATGTGGGATCGCCACATTTACTTTTGATCTTTTAAATTCGGTTTCTGGAGAAAACAACGACGTTAATTGTGAAGTCATTGCCCTTAATGACCCTTCTGAAACCTACAAATATCCAGAAGAGGTCGTTTTTCAAATAGAGAGAGACAAACTCGAAGATTATTACCGGGCTGCAGATTTTATTAACCAGTCCGATGCAGATCTCGTATGTCTTCAACACGAATTCGGGCTTTTTTGGGGAAATGCAGGCGATTACATTTTCGCTCTTCTTTCAGGGATAAACAAGCCTGTGATAACTACAATGCATACAGTAATCCGGGAACCGGAACCGGAATACCGCACATCCACAGAAAAACTCATAAGATACTCAGAAAAGCTGGTTGTGATGAGCCAGACTGCAGTTGAGATGTTAAAAGATGTGTATAATGTTCCGGATGAAAAAATAGAGATGATTTTTCACGGATTACATGACTATCCGTTTAACAACTGCAGCAAGTATAAACAGATACTGAATCTGAAGGGTTCTCCACTTATCCTTACCTTTGGCCTGCTGAGCCCGAATAAAGGAATCGAAAATATACTCGGGGCTCTCCCGGATGTTGTAAATCAGTATCCTGACCTTACTTACATTGTACTGGGTGCCACCCACCCTGTGGTCAAAAAACATAGTGGAGAAGCATACAGGCAGTATCTTATGAAGAGGGTTTCCGAACTCGGGCTTGAGAATAATGTAGTGTTTCACGATAAATTTGTCGAAAAAGAAGAGCTCTGCAATTATATCCTTGCCAGTGACATTTACGCATCTCCCTATCTTTCCAGGGAACAGATAGTAAGCGGCGCTCTGACCTATGCCATAGGCATGGGAAAAGCAATAGTATCCACTCCTTACTGGTACGCCCAGGAAATGCTTTCCGATAATCGCGGGCTGCTCGTAGATTTCGGAGACACTGCCGGCTTTAAAAACTCGCTGTTATACTTAATCGAAAATCCGGACGAGTGTGAAAACATGCGTAAAAATGCATATGATTTTGGGAGAAAAATGACCTGGAAAAACATAGGTAAAGAATACAATACTGTTTTTTCCAAGGCTTTAAAGCACTACAATCCCTATTCCGGAGTACAAAAAAGATTTAATTTCCTTCCAGATCAGCTTCCCGAAGTAAAACTCGACCACCTTAAACTGCTGACCGATGACGTGGGCATTATCCAGCATACCAATCTGGGTGTGCCGGCCCGGCATTACGGATACAGTACCGATGATGTGGGCAGAGGACTCGTTGCACTGACACAGCTTATCGATAGCCAGGAAAAAGCCGAAGAGCTCCGGAAGTTAATTACCACATACATGAGCTTTCTCGAACATGCCCAGACCAATACAGGACACTTCCATAACTTTATGAGCTATAGAAGGGAGTTTTTGGACGAAGAAGGCAGTGAAGATACGCTCGGGCGTGCGGTCTACGGACTTGGGCATGTGATAAGCTGCCCTTATCTGTCAAAAAACATACGTACGCTTGCACACACGCTTGTCAGTAAATCCAGAACGCAGATGGAAAAGCTGAGTTACCCGAGAGCAAAAGCCTACACAATGTGCGGACTGTATGAAATGCTCCGGGCAAGCGTGGATGCGGATTCTTTTGAATCTGTATATAACTCCCGCAGGGATGCTGTAAGGTCTGTAGATTCCCTTCTGGACAAAGATGCCATGGAATCCATATTTATCAGCCACGCAGACTCTCTGGTCGACCTGTATGAGGCTAACAGGAAAGAAGACTGGAACTGGTTTGAACCCACGGTCACTTACAGCAATGCAAAAATGAGTGAAGCCCTTATACTGGCGTATAACTATACCAAAGACCGGACTTACAGAAGAGTTGGGCTTTCCACTCTGAACTTCCTTACTGAGACCCAGTGGAAAGGCGACTTTTTTGATATTGTTGGAAATCAGGGCTGGTACTCCTGTGATGGAGAAAAACCGATTTTTGACCAGCAGCCCATAGAGGCAGGTTACCTGACTCAGGCTTATATTTTGGCTTATGAGACTGTCCGGGAGAGAAAATATCTGGAGCTTGCAAGATACTCTTTTGAATATTTCCTGGGCAGAAACCGCTTTAAAACTCCTATGTATGACTATTCAACAGGTGCGGTCTGCGACGGGCTCAACTGCGACGGGATGAACTGCAACCAGGGCGCAGAACCTGTAATCTGCTACCTCATGGCTTTAAGTTCCTTAAATAAACACGCAGATAGAGCCTACAGTACGTTATTTCAGCATACAGTAAGTGAAGAAGTCCCGCCGAAGAGAAAGAGCCTGTTATCAGCAAACAAGGCAGAGTGATAAATAATAATATAGAAGTGATAGCATGATCTGGAAGGACCACGGAGAACTGTTTGTAAGGCATAAAAAAAATCCTATACTCACTATTGAAGACTGGCCGTATCAGGCCAATTCGGTATTTAACCCTGCTGCCGCTATAGTTGATGGTAAAACTCTATTACTGGTTCGGGTTGAAGACCACAGGGGCTTTTCTCACCTTACAGTAGCCAGGAGCAATAACGGGGTCGATGGCTGGGAAATTGACACTGAACCAACCTTTACTCCGGATGTTATAAACTACCCTGAGGAGATATACGGTATTGAAGACCCGCGTATAACTTATATTGATGAGATGGGAAAATGGGCTGTAGCATATACTTCTTTTTCGGATTCCGGCCCCTTAACATCTCTTGCCTTTACAGAGGATTTCCACAATTTTGAGCGAATAGGAGCTACCATGCCTCCTGAGAATAAGGATTCGGCTCTGTTTCCTGTAAGGTTTAACGGCAAGTGGGCAATGTTACACAGGCCGGTCTCTTCAATGAGTGGGGCGAAGGCAAATATCTGGATCTCCTTTTCCCCGGATATGAGACACTGGGGGGATCATCAGGTTCTTCTGTATGCCCGGGAAGGAGGGTGGTGGGATGCCAATAAGATAGGTTTATCCCCACAGCCAATTCGTACATACGACGGATGGTTAATTATGTACCATGGAGTACGCCCAACAGCATCAAAAACAAGTTATCGGCTTGGGCTGGCTCTTCTTGACCTTGAAGACCCGAGAAAAGTCCTCCACAGATCCGAAGGGTGGGTTTTCGGGCCCCGTGAACTGTATGAACGCAGTGGAGATGTTAATGATGTTGTTTTCCCCTGCGGCTGGGTTTTAACTGACGATCAAATCCGTATTTATTATGGAAGTGCGGATACCTCGGTGTCCCTGGCAAGCGCAAAAGTTTCCGATGTTCTGGAATATATCCATGAGTGCCCTGAAGAACAGATCTGCAAAGTTTTGTCGATCGCTGAAGAGGACAGGTATATCACTCCCGACTAAAATTGGGGAAAAGGGAGCTTAAATCTAAAATGGGGGGACTTTTATCAGAATCGCTATGTTATCTCCGATTGCCTGGAGCACACCGCCTAAAAAGTATGGTCCATGGGAGGCAATGGTATCCTTATTAACCGAGGGGCTGGTAAAACGGGGTATTGACGTTACGCTGTTTGCAACAGCTGATTCGCATACTGCAGGCAAACTTCATGCCGTTTGCCCGAGGCCGTATGAAGAAGATAAGGATATGATTATAAAGGTATACGAGGGCCTGCATATATCAGAGGTTTTTGAAAGGGCAAATGAGTTTGACATAATCCATAACCATTTTGATTACCTGCCTCTTACTTACAGTGCGCTCGTAGACACACCTGTTGTAACAACTATACACGGCTTTTCTTCGCGGAAAATTCTGCCCGTTTATAAAAAATATAACAACAGTACTTTCTATGTATCCATAAGTGATGCCTACAGGTGCAATGAACTGGACTATATAGCAACCGTCCGGCACGGGATAGATACCGAAAGTTTTCCTTTTAATGACAGGCCTGAGGACTATCTTCTTTTTATATCGCGTATTCACAGGGATAAAGGCACAAAAGAAGCAATAGAAGTTGCAAAAAAAGCAGGAATGAAATTAATAATTGCTGGCTTTCTTGCAGACTCTGAATATTTTAAAAATGAAGTTGAGCCCCATATAGACAACGAACAGATTATTTACGAAGGGCATGTCTCCCAGGAGCGCAAGAAAGAGCTGCTTTCAAATGCCCGCGTTCTCCTGCATATGATCAATTATGAGGAGGCTTTCGGGCTCGGGGTGGTCGAAGCTCTTGCCTGCGGGACGCCTGTAATTGCGATAAACAGAGGTGCCATGCCTGAACTAATCATACATGAGGAGACCGGATTCCTCGTAAATAATGTGGATGAAGCTGTTGAGGCGGTTCAAAAGGTTAACTCCATATCCCGCAGGAGATGCCGGGAAAGCGTGGAAAAACGCTTCTCTGTTGACCGGATGGTAGATGATTATATCAGGGTATATGAAACAATCCTGGAAAAGTGCAAACGTGAGGAAAAAAGGCCATGGGGCTTCTATGAGGTGCTTACAGAGAAGCCAGGGTATAAGGTCAAACGCATTACAGTCCTGCCTCAGGAAGAACTCTCACTTCAGCGCCATTCTCATAGAAGTGAATACTGGTATATAATCAGCGGTGAAGGACTTGTAACTAAAAACGACGACCAGATCAGGGTTCTTGCCGGAGACTCGGTCGACCTGCCGGTAAACGATATACACCGCGTTAAAAACACAGGTCGTCAGAACCTGATATTCATTGAGATTGCACAGGGAGATTACCTTGGAGAAGATGATATTGAAAGGCTTGAAGATAAATACGGGAGAGCCTGAGAGGCTTATCAGGTCCTGTTTGCACAGGGAGATTACCTTGGAGAAGATGATATTGAAAGGCTTGAAGATAAATACGGGAGAGCCTGAGAGGCTTATCAGGTCCTGTTCGGTTAATCTCGGACAAAAAACGGTATACGGAGGATTCAGAAAACGCCTGATGACTGCATAGAGCAGGTAAGCAGGTAAATATTACAGGTAAATGGTACAGGAAAAATATTACCTGTCCAAAACCCTCAGACCCGGGTACCGGAGCCTTTTTCAGTTAATTCCAAATCAGTTTTCTTTATCATCTTTTCAATCAGATTTTTCAGGCAGGACATTCGGAATCGTCATATGATTTTCTGACCTGGGATGCAACCTCTTCACCCAGCCTTTCAGATACATTTTCCACAAAGAGAATAATGTAATTAAAAGGTATGCAGCCCAGGCTTTCTTCTCCTGATAAAATGAGCCTGACAAGGTATTCAAGGTCAGACATGGGCAGCAGCTTGATCCTCCTCAAAAAATCGGCTGCATCTTTTGAGTAGTGGTTTGCCAGAGGTGGGAGAATGGAACGATAATTTACTCCTGAGCCGGAACAAAGGAGCGCCTCACATTCCGGAGCAACGGTTTTCAGAATGCCAATGTCAAGTTCGGAAAGTATTCTTGCCATGATAATCACCGTAGTAAAATGTAATCCTGGTCTTTCAATTTAATCTGGTCTTTCAATTTAATTCCATTGGTCATCGGTTAAGGAATTTTCTTGTCTGTATGCTATCGATTTTAGAGCAAAAATTATTCTCAAATTTCGAACACCTAAACTAAAATCGATGCCCTGCTCCAACTTCATATCAATATATGTTTTCGAGATGTGTCGCAGAAATAGGGCAATTTATCATGATTCTTCTCTTAACCGAAGAAGTATGGATTATTATTATAAAAACACATACGAGAGTGATTCCCTAACGCTTAACCGATGACGCATGAATTCTATTTAGCTGATGAATTATTCTATTGATCCGAATTGAAATACAAGAGCATATTTTGCCTTCAAGGTGTTTTGTTTTCAAGGGTTTTTGTCATCTAGAAAACGGCATCCATACAGAGCACAATATACAGGATATACGGCACAATATACAGGATACATCCCAGGCACATTTAATATATATTTATATTAGCATATTACGGTGAGATCAAGGCCTTTGCCACTCTTATAACCGAAGAAAAAATAGAGAAACATAAATTATGATAAAACTCTTTGGAACGCCTAAAAATTCTCAAAAGGGGGCAAGCAGGGGTAAGAACGGAACAGAACGGAACAGAACGGAACAGAACAGAACGGAATAGAAGGGAACAGAAGGGTTCTAAAAACAAGAAAAGGCTGTTAAATGTCCCTTTTAGCCTGTATTTCTCTCAACCTTTTTTTCCCAAGCTCAACAATATTTATCAGTTCCTGATACTCATTTTCTGAAATCATACTTCCGGAAGATAGGGTTTTTATAAAATACCCATCCGAATACAGCAAGACGCCATTCCAGGCTGCAAAGTGAGAGCTGGATAGATACTCACAGGGTAGTTCCCATCTGGATTTTACATTTTCAAAACCTTCAAAACGGTGTAAAACGGTTCCATTTTTCAATATTAGGGTAAATATTAAGAGTTTCTCAGCCATACTCTCATCCGGTTTAAGGTTAAAACAGTTATTGAAAAAAAGAAAACCCTGAAAAAAGAAAAAATATAAAAATAATTTTGTCGTTTTTAAGGGAATCCTGAAACCTTATGAATAAAGATTTTAACTCTTAATGAGTTGGAATCTTGAAAGAGTTAAAACCCTGGTTCAGTTACTTTTGCTCCTTTTGCGCTGGTAATGGTTGCAGATATGTCTTTAAATTTAGGGACTCCTGTACCACCCGTTTCATCCGAGACCAGCATATTGGACCAGGGGCTGTTAGGCATATATGCAATGCCCTTGTGAGAGGGCTCGTACCCGGATTCCTCAGCTTTGACCACAATCGTTCCGAAAGAGTTTTTCAGGGTAACAGTGTCACCTTTTTTCACGTTCAACTGCTTGAAGTCTGCAGAGTCCAGTTTTATGATGGCGGAGCGGTCCCTGTAATCTTCCCCAAAACGGTTTTCGATCATCGCTTTGTCCTGAAAGATGTCCCTGTAAGTTACAACCTTAACCTTTATTTCAGGGGATTTAAGAAAAGATCCGAAATCCATTAGAGAGCCTCCATTATCTTCTTGAGAACTGCTTCATCCGAGAGCCGTTTAGTCTCAACAACAGGTTTGAATTCTACCTTAACCCCGTCCATACGCGTGGCACTTCCTCCTGACTCCACCCCGCTGATTGCAGTATTGATATAGACCTTTGAACTTCTGGAAGTAAGGGTTTCGCAGGGGTCCATTGAGATGACGGGAATTTCAAGCAGGTTCTTTGCAATAGACCTGGGAAGGCTTGAAAGCGGATCAGACCCAATGATAAGGGCAGCATCCACAGTTTTTGCTTTAAGGGCTTCAACAATTGAATATTCAGGCCCGTGCTTCACAGCCCCGTCTTCAAACTTTACGCTGTTCACATACCCCGTTTCCTCAAAGAGGTTTTCATTAAAGCCCCGCATGTTGTAGTGCCCTACCATAGGGATCAGGTGGAAATTTGCTTTTTCGTTCAGGGCATCCATGAGCCGGAAAAGGGGTTCAAGGTTTTCCAGGGAGTAAACCAGGCCAAGCCCTACAAAGACTACCCCGAATTTTGCCCCTTTCAGGATATTCGCCAGTTCAAGAATTCTTTTAGGGGGGAAGTTGTAGGAGGTTTTCGGAAGCTTTCCGGAAAGCCCTGCAATAAGGGCATCGATGAACTCGGCATCTCCTCCTGGTGGGACCTGGAAGAAATTATTCCCGCAGATCTTTGCTGTATGGGACTTCCTAACATCTATTGCAATTGCTGTCCTATCCTCTTCCCAGCCCCGCTGCTTTTCAGTTCCTCTTGGAAAATAGGAATATTTCGAAAGGTGACGGGGGTGAGAGTCCGAGGGGTCTGCTCCCCAGAAAATGGTAACATCGGCTTTATTCCTTACATCATCAAGGGTACAGGCCTTGAACCTGTTTTGAAGGAGGGCTTCAACCACACGTCCCAGGCAAAATGAGGAAGTATCGTCAAGGGTTGCACTGGTTTTTCTTGCAAGCTCGATTGCAAGTTTCTGGGTCTCATTGGTAGAAGTCCCAAGCCCGAAAATCAGGGGATTTTTTGCATTCTTCAGGATAGCTACAGCCTCACTGATTGCAGTCGCTTCGTCTACAGGCTTATCGTCGACCCGAAAAACTGCACTTTCCCGGCCTTCTTTCATGTGGGCTACCCCTACTCTGCAGGCGGTATAGACCTTGTTTACTATATTCTTTTCAGACTCGACCTCGATATCGTCGCAGAGCATTCCGCAGCCTGTGCATACGTTATAATTTTTCTCCATTCTCTCAACCTCACACAAACTCGATTGCCTCTACAGGGCAGGTTACTATACAGCCGTTACAGAGGATCTTATTC
The DNA here is from genome assembly GCF_028693135.1 of Methanosarcina sp. Classification (GTDB taxonomy): domain Archaea; phylum Halobacteriota; class Methanosarcinia; order Methanosarcinales; family Methanosarcinaceae; genus Methanosarcina. The sequence continues at coordinate 13,404 of NZ_JAQUVZ010000042.1, read as the reverse complement.
TTTCCGAATCTACGGCATTCCTCCACATTCTGGGCTTTGACAACTCCGTCTTCAATGATCAGGATCAGCTTCTTAGCATCCCTGGGGGCATTTCCCGAGCCTACTCCATAGGGATCGTTTGCTACATTCGGAGGGCAGGCAACCACACAGTTTCCACAACCAAAACAGAGTTCTTCATGCACTATGAGTCCTGTTGAAGTTGCTCCTTCTGACGCCTTGAAGAGGTCGCTGATCTTTCCGTAATTTTCTTTGTATTTAGGTTCCTCTTTCAGGGGCGGGCAGTCATCAGCTGTTAGCTCGTGAGCCATAAGGGCAACTGCAAACGCCATACAGGAGGTTTTTCCACATTTTTTGCAGTTCGTTTTTGGAAGCATCTGATAAAGTTCCATTGCATTTGTCATTCCAGATCACCCTTGAGTCAAATTTATCCTATAGTTGATTAAAGATATGGTAGTTAAAAAGATGGCAGGTCAATACCACACCAGGTAAATAGTGTTTGTACATGCTGTACATGCCTTAGTGCGAATGTACATGCCATAGTGTGAACCGGAAATTTTTTATTGAAGAATATCCGGTTTGAAGGAAATTCTATCTAAAAATATTGAGTACCTAAAAGCATTGAAGTACAATGTCAATAGATTCAGATAAAGAGATGAATGTAATCCACCTTAAACTATTGCATTTTAGTTCTCAATGTTAATATTAATTTGCAGTGTTAACAGCCTTCAGAGACTTCAAACGCTCAAATAAGGTTCTTGCGCATCCTCTTCAATTTTAGGGAGGGTTTTTCCAACCTGCAAGATATGGATCAATTTTATCATACAGTTGTTGCGCTTAATATGCTTCATGAGCATGTTTTTCAGACTCCGATAAATTTTGAGGTATTCAGCAAATATGTGAAATTTACTTTTCCCCTGCATTTTGAAGAGGGTACGTTTTTGCCTTCTGCAAGCTGAAAGACAGGCATTTCAACTTAAGTGAAAAGATTAGAGTGGCTGGAAATGAACAAAACGTATTTATATAAGTTCCCCTTTCCGCCCTCACTAATACTAGTATTTAATGCCCGCTTTCGGAGCAGATCTGGCAGAACAAAGTCAGATCAGGTAGACTTAAAGAAAAGTTCACAGTGGCAGTTTCCGTCTTTTTCAATTTCGTCTTTATGATAGATACAGGGGCAAACTATCTTTTTATCCTCATTCTCGTCCCCGGTTACTATCCTGCACGGACAATAACGCTTCCCAAACTTTTCAACCCTTGAAGCAAGCCCGTCAAGAACATAATCAAGAGCTTCTTTATCCGGGTTAAGCCTGTAGCCTGCTTTGCTTGCGTATTTTTCTGTCCATTCATACATTTTATCTTTTACTTCATCGTGTTCACTCATGTAGAGTTCCCTCCTGTTTTTGTAAGAGTGATACTGTTTATTCGGGAGAAGGTCATACACGGAAATATTATTGGAGAGTCAGAAGCATTCCTGTTCTTGCACAATTGCCGTAGATATGTTCCCCTTTCAGGTTTCTTAAGAATTATTTTTAACTCCCGTTCACAGGAAATTCCCGCATACATAATAAATTATTAAGCAACAATTCGGCACTGACTGATCGATTACGAATTAAGTTCTCAAACTATAAAATCAATTGGTGAGCATCGTAATCTTCGTTCAGCCAGTCTGAGGTTACCCGATTAAATTAACCAGATTGTTTCCCGGGATTTAAACACGGGATTTAACAGGAATCCGAAAGTTAATATATATGTAACTATTATATCAGCACATAAATATCAGATACAATATATAAATAATGTGGCAAATGCCCCTTCAAAATAACGGATTAAACAGATTGTACACAGGTTAAATAGTTCATCATACAGTATTAAATGAGGTAGTGTAAAACTATTCTGCCTATCCGGAAACAGAACCGGGGTTACCTTATGATGAGATTGCAGTTGCTTTGAAATTTACCTTATGATGAGATTGCAGTTGCTTTGAAATTTACCTTATGATGAGATTGCAGTTGCTTTGAAATATTTCTGCTCATGCCTGCAATGAGGCTGAAGGAAGGCAAACTCGGAAAGCCACCGGGAAATAACACTAAAAAGGCTGCTGATTCTGAATTCTTTATCATGGAGCTGCATGTCAGAGGCTCAGAAAACTTTTACAAGATAAAGGTTTTGATTTTGTACAAAACGGCTACCTTTTTATCCTGTTTGAGGGAAAATTTATATTGAGATTTATAAAACACAAATTTCACAAATGCCCGGAAAGCTTAAAGAAACGCCTTTCCAGAGCCGTGATAAAAACACGCTGAACCAGGGCTACACAGGACCTTACTTTTTCTGCACTGGCGGGAATCATGCGCAGGAAAACGTTCCGGAATTATAATCCTGAAATTTTAACTTATAAATGATATAAATAAAATGAATCAAAAGATATATCAGAACTCGATCTCTAAGAATATTCATAAATATAAGGAGTCAACAAACATGCGAGTCGGAGTCTACGTTTGCCATTGCGGACTGAACATTGCAGGAGTAATTGATGTTTCAGCCCTTGAGGAAATGGCGAGTAAACTGGAAGATGTGGTACTTTCCCGGGATGTACAGTTTCTGTGTTCCGATTCCGGACAGGAAGGCATCATTAAGGACATAAAGGATCACAAAATCGACAGGGTTGTGGTAGCTGCCTGTTCCCCAAGGCTGCACGAAAAAACCTTCAGGCATGTCATGGAAAAAGCCGACCTTAACCCTTACCTTCTGGAAATGGTAAACATAAGGGAGCAGTGCTCCTGGGTGCATGCCGACGATCCCCAGATGGCGACCCAGAAGGCTTTTGACCTGATAAGGATGGGGGTTGCAAAGGCCAAAGTCCTCAAAGAGCTGAGTGCAACAAGCTCTGAAGCCAGCAGAAATGTCCTTGTCATAGGGGGAGGAGTTGCGGGAATCGAGGCTGCCCTGAACCTTGCCGAAACAGGATTTCCTGTGACGATGGTGGAAAGGGAATCCACAATCGGGGGCAAAATGGCTCTGATGAACGAGGTCTTTCCTACAAACGACTGTTCAATCTGTGTGCTTGCCCCAAAAATGACGGACGTGCAGAACCACCCGAACATCACTCTTTACACCTACTCAGAAATTACCGATATTTCAGGATCAGTCGGGAAATTCCATGTAAAAGTCAAGCGCAAACCCAGGTTCGTGCTCGAGGACAAATGTAAGGGATGTGTGGACCTCTGCGCCGGGGTCTGTCCCGTGGAAATAGAAAACCCCATGAACTACGGGATTGGAAAGAGCCGGGCTATCTACATGCCAATCCCCCAGTCCGTCCCCCAGGTGGTTCTCATCGATCCTGACCACTGCGTGGGCTGCGGGCTCTGCCAGCAGGCGTGTCCTGCAGACGCTGTGGATTACGAACAGAAGCCTGAGGAAATAGAGTTCGAAGCTGGAGCCGTAATCGTTTCTACGGGCTATCAGCTCTTTGATGCCTCCAGGAAAAAAGAATATGGTTTTGGAAAGTACCCGGATGTCATCACGAACATGCAGCTTGAGCGGATGTTGAACTCTGCAGGGCCCACTGGCGGGAGAGTCCTCAAGCCCTCTGACGAAAAACCCCCGAAAAGCGTTGCATTCATCCAGTGTGTGGGATCCAGAGACAAAACCGTGGGTAACGAATACTGTTCCCGTGTCTGCTGTATGGCCGCACTCAAGAACTCCCAGATGATTAAGGAGCGTTACCCGGAAACGGAAGTCACCATCCACTACATCGACATCCGGGCAGCCGGAGAAATGTACGAGGAATACTATATCAGGACCCAGGGAATGGGCGTGGACTTCATCCGCGGGAAGGTAGCGGAAATCTATCAGGGAGATGACGGCAGGCCAGTTCTCCGCTATGAAAACACCCTGGAATGCCGTCCCGAGGAGGAAGCCTATGACATGGTGGTGCTCTCTACAGGTTACGAACCCGCCAAAGCTGCAGAAGGGATATGCAGGATGCTGAACCTTTCCCGGAGGCCGGACAGGTTTTTTGCCCCCGCCCACCCTAAGATGCGTCCTGTAGACGCCCCGGTGAGTGGAGTTTTCCTGGCAGGCTGCGCCTCAGGCCCCAAGGAAATCCAGGTCTCGATTGCCCAGGGAAGTGCCTGCGCTTCAAAAGCAATGCAGCTCCTAAGTACCGGAGTGCTTAAAGCCGACCCTATGGGAGCGCATGTTGATCCCGAAAAGTGCATTGGGTGCAGGACCTGTGTGGATGTCTGCAAGTTCGGGAAGATCAGTATTGTGGACAAGAAAGCGGTGGTAGACGAGGTTTCGTGTTACGGCTGCGGAGACTGCAGTGCCGCATGCCCTGTGGGTGCAATCCAGATGCGGAATTTCGAAAACGAGCAGATCCTGGCCCAGGTCAGAGCTGCAACAGCTCATAAGTCCCAGTGCCCCTTTGTTGTAGCTTTCCTCTGCAATTGGTGCAGTTATGCCTGTGCAGACCTGACAGGAATGTCGAGGATCCATTACCCGACAAACATCAGGGTCATCCGTACTATGTGTTCTGCAAGGGTAAACCCGGAATTCGTGCTTGAAGCCTTAAAAGGTGGAGCTGACGGAGTGCTTGTTGCAGGTTGCAGGATGGACGAATGCCACTACATTCACGGAAACTTTGATGCAGAAAAGCGCATGGATGTCTTAAAAGAAATCATAAAGGAAATAGGGCTTGATCCGAAAAGGCTCAGGACCCTCTGGATCTCGGCTGCCGAAGGAGAACGTTTCTCGAACACAATCACCGAGTTTGTAAAAGAACTAGAAGAAATAGGGCCTATAGGGACCGAACTCAAACAGGAATGTACGGGAACAGGACAGGAGGAGGTGGCACAGTGAGCGAGAAACATCCCGAAGAGTGCCCCGAACAGGAAACTCATGTATGCGGGGGGTGCTGCTGCGGAGCCGGAGATAATGAAGAGCCTGAAACCGGAGAAAAAGATGCAGAGAGATGCGAATCTGATGAATCCGGATCAGGGAAATTTGAATCTGAAGAATCCGGATCTGAGGATTTCGAGTTCGAGGAAACGGAAGCAGAAGTGCCTGAAGACAGCGAGGGCGAAAATCAGGAAAAGATCACAGTTACAACCAGCATGGACCTGCAGGGGACCCATTTTCTCTATACGCAAGCAACTGAGAAGTCCCTCAAGACCCTCGATTACGACTATAAGCGCTGCAACGGCTGTGGGATCTGTGTGGAGATCTGTCCCACAAAAGCCCTTGAACTGGGACCCATACATGAAATTGCAACCGGGCTTGATGCCCCTCCTGTTATGATGGACCTGGAAAAATGCACCTTCTGCAGGATGTGTTCAAACCTCTGCCCTGTGCACGCCATTTCCTTCGAAGCTGTGGGTGAGGTCCCTGATGAAAATCAGTACCCAAAATACGATACTTATGTAAATATCAACGAAAAATGTCTCCCCTGCCTCCTCTGTGAGGGAGCCTGTCCGCAGGACGCAATTGAGGTCGAGTTCACCTTCCCGAAAAAAGAAGAGATTGCTCCCTTTAAGGAAGGGGTAAAGGGTGAAATTGAGATCGATACTGAAAAATGTAACTTCTGCGGGATATGTGCCCGGTTCTGTGACGCCTTTCTCCTGCTTGAGCGCGAACCGACCCCTGATAACCCTGTACCTTTTGAGCAGATCCTTGTAGACGAGGATAAATGTGACTACTGTGTGCTCTGCCAGGACATCTGCCCGGAAGAGGCGATAAAGGTTAAAGGAGAACGCCCCTGCGAAGCCCCGAAAGTGGAAGGCACGGTAAAAGTTGATGAGCTGAAATGCACGCAATGCGGCCGCTGCCAGGCTGTCTGCCCCTATGAAGCTGTTGACCTGCAAAAGCCCATGGAAGGGAAACTGAGCCTTATTGAGGTAAACCTGAAAGAGTGCGATCCCCAGGGATGTCGCGGCTGCTTTAATGTCTGTCCCTCGGAACTCTGGTACGTGCCAACAGACCCTGAAGACCCGCGAAAGATTGCTTTTGCCGAAGAGTTTTGCATGTACTGCGGGGCCTGCGTGAAAGCCTGCCACCTTGGAGCCATAAAAGTAGAAAGATCTGATGTCCACCACACAGAGATCCCGGATACACCCTGGGCTACCCAGTGGAAGGATGCAATCGAGTCCCTGAAGACCGGAGTCAGGAAAGGAGTTGACCGCGCCGTCCTCAGAGAGACTGAAACCCTCAAAGCCCAGAAGTTTATGGGTATAGAGTTCCCATGTATCGATGAGGAAAAACTTGCAGCCGTGCAGGCTAAAATTGATTCTCTCATGCCTGTCCTTAAGAGTGCAAGGGTCAGGAAACTCTGGGAAACCGATTCTTCGGAAAAAACCACAGAAGCTGTGAAAAAGAAGATGGAAAGCTGAATTGAAGGCTGAATTGAAGGCTGAATTGAAGGCTGAATATAAGTTAAAAGGCAATCGACTGCCAGGCTAAAAGAAGGAATACAAAAGAAAAACTGCTAAAGAAAAACCGATTGATGCAGATGCAGAAGATAAAACCTGAGGTTGAATGTGATTTTTCGAGCCCTCTGCCTCAGGTTCTGCACTTTTCACGATAAATTAAGGAAGGATGCCTATGACTTTAGTGGTAGGAGGAATTCCGTCAACTTCCAAATTCTCTGTGGCATATTCGTATCCATCTGCTCTACTCAAAATATTGCAATCTTTATGATTAATTCCCTGCCCTATTCTAACACCTTCTTTATTTTTAATATCAAAATAACCTGTTTTTCTACAAGCTACAGCACCAAAATGAATTCCTTTGTATTTTCCTTTCGGAACAACCGCTTTAACAATATCTCCTGTCTGGAACCCAAAGAAACTCTTTTGTCTACTCAGATACCCTCTAGGAAATCCGTACTTATCAAGATTGGTTCTGCAATGTGATCCTCTACCTTTTGCTTTTATGTGAAGTACTGAATTTGTTTTGAATATTATTTTATCTGGTGTTGAAGCCCCAACACAAATTGCATCAAAATGATGATCTTTGGGTAGATTCAACCTGATTCTATTCATCTTAGTTCTCGCACCTGTGCCACATTCAACTTCAAATCCTGTTTTTTCAAGAACATTGTAGACTTTCCATCGAGTAGCTGTAACAAGTGTAGCATCCCTCAGTGGTATTCTTGCTTGTTTTTGAATCTCAGGACACCCAAATTCTTCTGCTGTCATGGTTCCTTTTGCTTCATTGCAAGTCCTGCAGGCTAATGTTAAATTAGAAACTCTGTCAGTTCCTTTTCTTGCTCTTGGAATTATATGTTCTATCTCCAGGGGAACATTCTCTGCTCCGCAATATGCACATTTTCGATTCCATTTTTCAAGGAGATACTCTCGGACTTCATACCCCTGAAGTTCTCCTTGCTGATATTCAATACCTGAAATTTCAGGATTTTGCATTAGCTGGGTATCAAATTTGGCATTTTCATACGAAATATGAGTCAAAGGACATAACTTTTGCAGTTTAGCAACCCAATTTTGGATGTTGTCTACCCTGCTTTGCAGGGATGGGGGAAGCCAACCTTCTTTTCGTTTTCTGTTGTTGAATCTGGGTTTTCTATACCTGGTTGTTCTATTTCGTCGAGTTCTCCGCATTGCTCTGCGGCTATCCATATTGCTTTTAATATTGGTTTTGTGATGGATTTGAGCAAGCCCAATTACTTTAGAACCATATAAGATAGCTAAACCTGTATGTCGGCTTCCATAGTCTATTTTTAATCGGAATTCAGCTTTATTTATAGAGGTTTTCAACTCTTTTAGTCGAATTGTGAATGGATATTTTTTATGAATAACCGCTTTTCCTGTTTTAAGCAATTTTCTGGCAACTGCTGAATGACAGGGACTTAATGGTTGTTTGTTTTTGTTTAATACAAAGATCATAATTGAATTTCTCCGATCTCAGAAGTAAGATGATTCTTGCTTCCGGTAACGCACTTTCGTGTCTCCTCTCGCTAATGTTGGAAATGCTTGTTAAGCATAATACACCGTTCCTACTCTACAGAACTTTTAATATTATACAACAGAGCTACAAGCTGAGGAAGCACCTGCAGGTGTTATGACAAATCCAACGTAGTAAATTAATACTTAAGCTGGTCAACCGAAGCAATATTACATGCCTGCCAATTTATTGGCGGGTAGTTGACTTACAATCATTACCGGTACCTTGCAGTGCCTTACAACATTTCCTGCCACACTGCCGAGCAGCAGCCTGTCCAGTCCTGTCCTGCCGAGAGTTCCCATAACAACAATATCCATCTCATTTTCTTCGGCATAATGGATCAGTTCGTCTGCCGGATGCCCTTCAAGCAGGATGGGTTCCACATCGACGCCTTCCATCTCTCCTCCTCTTTTTACATAACTAACGGCCGCATGTCCTTCTTTTTTCAGGGCTTCATTCATCCTTTCCCAATCAAAATCCACAGCCATCGAAGAGAAATAATCCGTGGATACCACATATACCGCATAAACCGTCCCCCCACTCAAACGGGCAAGCTCTATCGCATTGTTAGCAGCCATCCTGGAACAGATCGAACCGTCAGTTGCAATCATAATTTTCTTAAAATTAACGCCTTCCATTCAGTAACCCCAATTACTTTATTCACCTGCAAGAAATATAATTGCATCGGATTTAAAAGAGTTCAAAATAAAGGATAATTTCGTTTTGGGGTGGAAAGGTCAGAGAAATAGATTAAAGTCATCCAAATGCAGCATAACTATTAGTGTCCCGGCTGATATCAACCTAAATTATGAAGATAGATGACGAAAACTACAGGCTGCTGGAAGAAAAGGCGAAAGAACTGGGAGCAAAAAGCGTCAGGCTCTTTCCCGCAGAAAATATCGTGGTCGAAGACCGAACTATTCTGAAGTGCATATTCGGCTGCAACGGCTACGGAAGCCGGGTCTGCCCACCTTATATCCCAACCGTGGGCGAATTCAAAAAGATGCTTGCTAACTACGACTGGGCCCTCCTCGTTGAATGGAAATCCGAAAACGTTTTCCCCCGCGAAGTCAGTGAAAACTTCATAAAATTCAGTGTCGAACCCCCCGAAAACGAAGAAACGAAAAACCAGTTTTTTGATAATTTAAAGACCGTAATGAAAGACCGAAAAGAAACAATCCAGCCTGGAGTCCTCGAAATCGAAAAACTCGCCTGGACTCTTGGCTACAACACCGCCCTTGCCACCTTCCCCGGCATGTGTACCTGGTGCGCCACAAGCGACTATTCTGATGTGAAATGTGCCGGCGACAAAGGTCCCTGCCACCACCCAACCCTCCGCAGGCCCTGCCTTATGGGGCTTGGGGTGAGGATGGACAAGACCCTTGAAAAACTGGGGACGCAGCTTCAGAAGTTTCCGATGGATGATACGAGCCCATCGCCGTATACGCTGGTTTTGCTGGATTGAAAGAGGAAATTAGGCCTTTCAAGGTATTTTGCCTCCTTTTCCGGGGTTTTGGCCCAATACCATAACTCCTATGCCGCCTTTTTTGCAGTAGAGGACGTGTGATGAACGAAAAAAGAAAGAAAGGATGGAGGAAAGGGACGGAAGAAAGGGACAGAAGAAAGGGCAGAGGGAGCGAAATTAATAATTACAGGAAGTTTTGATTAACGACAAAACTATACTTATATATATGGGAGAAAATTAGTGTATAATTTATGGAAGACTCACCCAAGAATTCCCCCTTCACCCTGAAACAAAATATTCTATTTTTGAAAGACCGTAAAGTAAATCATGAAATAGTGATCGGAGCATTAATGCATTCATTCCTTTTTCTTTGCCTGATAATTTTAATATACATGTTAGCAAAACAGTTCATGTTAATATAATAAATGAAACTGTCCCGACGCAGACTCAGAAAAGGTCTGCCTCCAATCTCCTTCCGCAGGCCGTGTGTCATGGCATCCGGGATGAGGATGGACGAGATGCTTGTAAATAGGGGCACAGTTTCAGAAGTTTCAGATGGATGATACGGCTCCGGTGCCGTATACGCTGGTTTTGCTGGATTGAAAGGGGAAATCCTGAACCAGAATTTCTCTTTTTGCTTCAGTAGCTATGGATGTCCGGGGTTTCTATTGTATCTCAGGCCCCGGGATTCTTATCGGCAGTCTCAGTCGAGTTGCAGCTCGGTTGGGCTTTGAAGCGGGAGGCTGAAGCCGAAGATACTGTACTTTCCGTATTCACTTTTGACCCAAACATTTCCTCCGTGGAGTTCAACCAGTTTCTTGACAAGGGATAGGCCCAGTCCTGTGCCTTCATGCTTCTTTTCAGTTATAATTTCAGTGGGTCCGTCAACCTGGGAAAAAGGTTTGAAAAGTTTGGGCAGGTCTTCTTCCTTTATCCCTATGCCCTCATCTTCAACCTCAAATTGCATAAACTCTTCAACTACTCTGACTCTTACAGTAATGTTTCCCCCATCAATAGAGAATTTGCTTGCATTCCCTATGAGGTTATACAGGATCTGCTTTAACTTCCCGCTGTCCGCTTCCACTATACCAGCACCATGTTCTATATCGGTGCTGATAGTTATTCCCCTGCCGCTTGCAACCGGCCTCATAACTTCTGCGATCTCCCTGACTATCAGGGGAGCCGAGACCTTCTCATACTGGAGTTCCATCTTTCCGGCTTCTGCTTTTGATAAGTCAAGTATGTCATTTATGAGGCCGAGCAGATGCTTGCCGCTTATGGATATGTTTTTTGCATACTTCATCTGTTTGTCATTTAAGGGTCCTGCGAAGTTTTCAATAAGCAGATCGGAAAATCCAATGATCGCATTAAGAGGCGTTCTAATTTCATGGCTCATGCCTGCCAGAAATGTGCTTTTTGCATTGTTTGAAGCCTCAGAAAGTTCCTTTGCTTCCAGAAGAGTCTGCTCCATTCTTTTCCTTTCGGTAAGGTCTATTTCCATGGAGAATATCTCAAACTGGTCTTCAGGTACCTGGACAGCCGAATAACTGGAAAATACAGGGATTTTTTCCCCTTTCTTCGTTACAAAAATATTTTCCGATGCACTGACATAAGTCCTGTCTTTTTGCATGGAACCGACGATATTTAAAAAATCATTTTTATTTTCACAGGGGACAATAAGTTCAGTCAGTTTCTTTCCCATGGCTTCATTTTTGGGATATCCATACATTTTTTCGCTTGCAGTGTTCCAGTAAATTACAGTACAATCCGGGTCAAAGCCCTGGACTGCAACCTCTGGCACATTATCAATAAAATTCTGAAATTTTAGTTCACATAGTTAAAGTTTTTTCTCTTGATCTTCTACAGTTCTCAAGAGGCCTACCTGTTTGCTGAGAACCATGTATACCATATTGGCAATCAAAAGAACCAGAATAAATGTAAGTGCTTTAATAAAAGTTACATCCCCGGAAGTGAGTCCATTTACAAGGACACTTTCAAGCCAATTTACAATATACAACCAGGTACGATAAAGGACTAGAAAAAATAGCAAAATTGTTGTCACAGTCACAGAATATGGTTTTGCGAACCATTCCTTTAGTCGGAGTGGATCCATGTCTTCTTGATCACTTTTCATTTCCATGACTTCCGATAATGTAATTTACGAAATTTCGAAAAATAATGAATCTCCGCTGTGCTGATACAAATTTTTATATTTTGCTGCAGTTATGTTATATAATAAAAGATGTTATTTATAGTTATACCATTATCGGTATCCCCTTCAGAGGACCGAATATACATATATTATATCCTAAAATTAAAGGAGAAGATATAATTCCCGATATAGAGTCAGTATCAACCCATCTGAATATTTTTCTTTTCTTGATACTGGTAAATTCACTTTTGTCAAGATTTGCAGTGGTAACCTCTCCTATCTCACCTGCGCCCGGCGTATCCAGTATGTATTTTGCAGTCGCCTTTATGATCGTTTTCGCCCTCTGGTATGGAATCTGGGGAGGGGTTTCTGCCTATCTTGGCTGTATGATCGGAGCAGGAATTCTTGCGGATATGCCCCTTTCATTAAATGTTGTATGGTCACTTGCCGATCTCTGGCAGGTCCTTATACCCCTGATGGCTTTTGCTTACTTTAGGGGAAACATAAGGCTAAGGACAAAAAGGGACATGGGGATTTTCCTTTTGTTCGGGTGTCTGCTTAACAACTTTATCGGTGCGCTCTGGGGGGCCTTCATGATAGTCAGGGATGGCATGGTCCCATGGACTGAATTTTTTGTGACATTTGAAGGATGGTTCGTTGGCAATGTTATTACTACATTGTTGATTGTACCATTTTGCCTCAAGTACGTCACTCCGTATATCCAGCAGACAAAAGCTTACGTCCATAATTACTGGATCTGATTTAGAGTGATCCGAGATAGGTATAAAATAAAAACATAGAATTAAATATCGTTTTTATTCCCCGAAAGGATCATTTAATCAAAAAATTGACTCTGATCCGGAAAAGAAAAATCTCCCTGGACTATGAACCATCTGTCCCCACGCTTCTCGAGTACTTTTGTGATCCGGGACTGGAATTTAAGGTTCTGTCCATCTACGTTTCCCTTGAAAACGGCATCAATGGCTGCCCAGGCAACATTACCAGCCGCTGAGATGAAAATCCATTTGTACTCAAGAGCCGGCTCCTCGATTTGAGCCCAATCGCGCTCAAACTGAGTTTTAATTTCTTCCGGACCTACCCGCTTCTCACCTGCACCGGTACCGTAAATAACAACATCGGCATCTGGTGCAATAAGGGACATTGCACTTTTCAGGTCGCATCTGGCGTAACTCTCTGCAAATTTATCCAGGATAGTCTTAACTGCTTTTTCGATCATAGAATCTGCTTTCATTGTATATTCCTCATAATAATTAGCCAAAGCAGAATAACAATAGACGAATTTAACGATTGTCTTCCCCCTATTTGTAGCATATCTTTTATGAGCTGGCTTTAAAGAGATGGATCTTTTTCGTCTACAAAAGCAGGAATAGAGATGTATGCTATGTTTGCCAGAAGGCACTTTCATTTTCAGAATGTAAATAACTTTTTATATTTTCTTCTTTTAAGTATAAAGAACATTTTCCAAAATAAAAAGGAGTTTGTGGTAGTGTCGCGTAAATCAAATTACGGATCCCGGAAAAGGAGACCCTACAGATCTTACAAAAAACGAAAATCGAATGATGATACTGATGTGTTAGTAAGTTTACTCCTTTTACTCCTAATTTTGGGCGGCATTGTGTGGATTTTAGGAGTTATTGTACAGATCATCGTTACGTATTATTATATTCTCATAATACTTGCTTTGGCAGTGTACCGAAAGTTCTGTAAAATATGATTGACTCTGTATCCTTTTCCTTTCACCACAAAAAAAAGAGGATGCAGAGTCAATGGTTAATTTATTCCCACTCATAAAAGATTATCTTGTCGATCA
>NZ_JAQUVZ010000011.1:105044-115097 GCF_028693135.1 Methanosarcina sp. | reverse complement strand
GTGACGCCAGCAATTGTTTTAAAGCTTCGAGTTCCATTTTGTGACTCCAAGATATGATAAAGAGGAAATGGAGCAACTATTATATTTTTCCTGCGATTGAAAATCCATTTAATTTGAAGAGGATACTTATAATTCATTGTTTATAGCTTCAGAAGAGTTTGGATATTATGCACCCTGCCCTTATCTTCCTTTTCGCCCTTATATCCATACTGCTTCTTACAGCAAAATTCAGGCTTCACCCTTTCCTGAGCCTTGTCCTTGTATCTCTTTTCACAGGAGTGCTTGCAGGAGAACCTATGGGGGCAGTTGAAGCGGTAACTGGGGGACTTGGCAGTGTTTTTTCCCGTTTTGCTATCATTATCACCAGTGGTAGTATTATCGGACTTCTGCTCCAGAAGACCGGTGGAATGTCTTTAATAGCTTCTGACATTATGCGTTTTTCCAGAAATCCTCTGCTTGCCCTGAGCCTCCTTGGTTTTCTTTTTTCCGTGCCAATGATGTGCTATATCCTTGCTTATGTCATCTTTATTCCGATAGCAAAAGAGTTGGCTGCCAAGCTTAATTACCCCCCCATTTCCACTGCAACTGCACTTGCACTCGGAGCTGTTGCCTCATTTAATCTGGTGTATCCTTCCCCTGTAATCATTTCCGCAGCAGAAGAACTTTCAGCAAATACGGACACACTCTTTCTTCTGGGATTTTTCATTGCTGTTCCTACTTCTACTGCAGGTTATCTCTACGCCAGAAGATTGGGGAAGTCTGAAACCGCCAGAGCTTCTGTACACGATAATCCGGAACAAGCTCACCCAGGATTTACAGACATTACAGAAATTACAGAAATTACAGAAACTCCACAAAAGGAGGAAGCAGGAGGAATACAGGAAAAAGATATCGAAGTACAAAGAAAAGATGGAGTACAAAGAAAAGATGGGGTACAAAGAAAAGATAGAGTGCAGGGAAGAGACCCTGGAAAGCCAGGCAGGCTTGAAGCTTATGCACCAATCTTTCTACCTTTGCTTCTGATCCTGTTTCAAGCTGGCTTTGAGCATCTCCCCCCTTTGTTTGCCTTTCTGGGAAACCCAAATGTTGCCCTTCTTATAGGGGTTCTTCTCTCCATTTTTTCCGGCAGAGCGCTGGGTTTTGAAATGGTCAAGACCCTGGTTGAAAAAGGTGTCAAACGAAGTGGTGTTGTCCTTCTTGATCTGTGTGGGGGAGGAGCTCTTGGTGCGACTCTTGCCATGACAGGAGCAGGAGAAGCCCTTGGCAGGTTTTTCCTGCAGATTAATCTTCCGCATATCTTTGTGCCTTTTCTTGTTGCAGCAGCCCTTCAAACCGTGCAGGGGTCAAGGGTTGTAACAATGCTTGTTGCACCATCTCTTTTGCTTCCTCTGGTTCCGGAACTTGGGCTTCCTGCGGAGATCCTGATCCTTGCAATGGCTTCAGGCACTTTCATGATTTCGCATGTCAATGATCCATTTTTCTGGATTTTCGGAGAGCTGGCAGAACTTGAACCCTCTGAGGTTTTCAGGGCCAATACTCTTGGGGGCGCTCTGATGGGCGTGGTAAGCTTCCTGCTGGTTTCCGGAGTGTATGTTTTCTTCTACTGAATTTTCCATATCCACTTTTTTCATATCTGCTATTTTCACTTGCTATTTTCACTTGCTATTTTCACCTGCTATTTTCACCTGCTATTTTCACTTGCTATTTTCACCTGCTATTTTCACCTGCTATTTTCACCTGCTATTTTCCATACTTGCCAGGTCTTTCTTCATACTTACTGAGTCTTCTATTCCACCGAGCTTTTTATACTGGAACCCTACTCCTCGGATTTTAATGCTTTTTATTTTTTGCCGGAGGTACATTCCGGTTATCTCTAAATTTGATATACTGCAAATTTAACTTTGTAATTTGGTATATGGCAAACAATAAATACCAGTTTTTTGTATTTATATATATGAATGAGCAGAATTATCCTGAGTTTACGGGCCTTGAACTCTCTCCGAGAAAGGCAGATTACCTCAAGTTTATTTTTGAAAAAAAAGGTACTGTAAAAACTACTGAAATTTCCTCCTGCTTGCAGGTCGACCCTTCAACAACAAGCAAGACCTTAACTGAACTTGCAACTGCTGGCTACCTGAACCATGTTCTATACAGGGGGGTGGACCTGACAGAAATGGGAATGGAATATGCAGAATTTCTTGTCCGGAGGCACAGGATTTTGAGTCTTCTTTTCACTCACTACGGCCTTTCAACAGAGGAAGCATGTGCTGAGGTTTCTCGCTTTGAAGCGTTTGTTTCCAGGGATGCGGTAAATAAAATCTGCAACTCGATGGGCCATCCGATGGTCGGCGTATGCGGAGAAATAAGCCACGAAAAATGCATTCATGAGGGGCATTATCATTAATTGTCTGAATGAATGAATGAATGAATGAATGAATGAATGAATGAAGAGTTGAACAAAGCTTTTGATCCAAACCTTTGATCCAAACCTTTGATCCAAGCCTTCAATCCGGTTTTGAAACAAATTTGGGTTGACTCCAAAAAATTTAGTATATTATTCAAATTGTTGGTTATATACCAAATTTATCTTGCTTATATGCCAATTTTATCTTACTTATATGCTAAATTTATCTTACTTATATCAGCCTTATTTCATTCCCTTCCGGATATGAAACTTATTGAAGCAATGAAGCAAAAATGAAAGTGAAAAAACAGGAGCTCAACTATGAAATTCAAAATCATAACCATATTAGTACTTTTGATTGCTGGCCTGAGCCTTTTTGTTAGCGGTTGTACAGATTCCGGCACCTCCAGTGATAATGAGACTGCGGGACAGGGAGCTGAAGTGTCGGGAACCGACGAGCCTATGACAGTTGCAGTAAGTATTCTTCCCCTGGCTGAATTTGTAGAAAAGGTCGGAGGAGATAAAGTAAAAACCATTGTCATAATCCCATCAGGGGCAGATCCTCATACTTATGAATCTTCCCCAAAGGAAGTCCAGGCAATTAGCGAAGCCAGTATGTTAGTAACGGTTGGGGTTGGTATGCCTTTTGAGGAAGTCTGGATTGACAGGTTCGGGACAATCAATAGTGATACTCTTATTGTAAATTGCTCCAAAGGAATAGAACTGAGAGAACTTGCGAAACATGATGAAAAACTTGAAACCCATACCGAAGAAGAAAATGATGGGGATCATGAAGGACTGGACCCACACATCTGGACATCTCCTGCAAACGCAAAGATGATGGTCGAAGACATTTATGAAGGACTTGTGCAACTCGACCCTGAAAACGAAGCTTACTATGCTCAGAATAGAGATTCTTACCTTGAAGAGCTGGACGCTCTGGATGCGAGAATTCGAGCAAAGCTGGCAGGACGTGAGGAAAGAAATTTCATGGTTTATCATCCATCCTGGGGATATTTTGCTGCGGAGTACGGGCTTACTATGATTCCTGTTGAGATTGAAGGAAAAGAGCCGAGTGCGCAGGATCTTGCGAAGCTTGTGGATATTGCAAAGGAAAAGAAAGTCAAAGTTATCTTTGTCCAGACCCAGTTCAGCACGAGGAGTGCGGATGTTTTAGCTGAAGAGATTGGTGGTGAAGTTGTAGCTGTTGATCCTCTTGCAAAGGATTACATTGCAAACATGGACAACGTATCTGATGTCTTTGCCAGAAACATTGTGTAAAATCAGTATTCAGGTTCTATATCTAAATATAAAAAGAACATAATTCGGCGTAAGATAAAAACGATATTCTGAAGGAAGGGCAATGGAGAATGTTATAGAGCTAGAGGATGTCTGGGTACGCTATGGAAACCAGACAATCCTTGAGGCAATAAATCTGGAATTAAAAGAGCCTAATGGGTTGCTCGGGATTATAGGACCTAATGGTGGAGGAAAGACCACATTTCTCAAAGTGCTCCTCGGGCTCTTGAAGCCCTATAAAGGCAGTGTTAAACTCTTTGGGAAGCCTCCGGAAAAAAGCAGAGACCTTGTAGGGTATGTCCCTCAATACAAAGGTTTTGACTTTGATTTTCCTATCAGTGTCTGGGAAGTTGTCCTGACAGGCAGGATGAGCCATACGGGTTTTCTGAAAAAGTACAGTGAAGAAGATAAAAAGGCTGCTGAAGAGGCTCTGAGAACAGTGGAGATGTTCGACCTTAAGGACCGGCAGATAGGCCAGCTCTCGGGCGGGCAGCGGCAGAGGGTTTTTATTGCCAGGGCTCTTGCAACGAACCCCAAACTCCTGCTTCTGGACGAACCCAACTCCGGGCTTGATCCTCACATGCAGGATGAACTCTATAGGCTCCTGGACCGGCTCAAGCATGAAATGGCAGTCATTATGGTCACACATGACCTCAGTGCAGTTTCTGTCTATGTTGATAGGATAGCTTGCCTGAACCGCACGCTTCATTACCATAACTCGAAAGAAATTCCGGTTGAAGACCTGGAAGCCACCTACCAGTGCCCTGTCGAACTGATTGCCCACGGAGTACCCCACAGAGTGCTGGAGAGGCACAAAGAGAGTTCCTGAATTCAAGGGTTAGGTTTGAAAAACAGTCTCTTAAGGAGAATTAAAAAATGTTTGAGCTTCTTCAATATACTTTTATCCAGAATGCCCTTATAGCCGCAATCCTTGCTAGCGTTGCCTGCGGAATCATAGGTGCCTTTGTTGTTGTCAAAAAGATAGTCTTCATCAGCGGTGGGATTGCCCATGCTTCTTTCGGAGGTGTCGGGCTTGGCTATTATTTAGGAATCAACCCCATGCTCGGAGTTCTTCCTTTCAGCCTGCTATCTGCTCTTGTCATGGGTACTGTAAGCAAGAAATCTAAAATCCCGGAAGACAGTGCAATAGGCATTCTCTGGTCTCTTGGAATGGCTCTGGGAGTTATTTTTGTCTATCTTACTCCCGGATATGCCCCGGACCTGATGACCTACCTCTTTGGAAATATCCTTACGGTTCCCCGCTTTGACCTGTACTTGATGCTGGTCATTGATATTGTTATAGTGTGTGCAGTCTATTTGTTCTATAAGGAATTCCTCTCTTTATGCTTTGATGAAGAGTTTACAACTGTACAGGGTGTCCCTACTGAAAAGCTCTACCTTTTCCTGCTCTGTATTATTGCCCTTACAATTGTTGTTCTTATCAAAGTCGTGGGAATTATCCTTGTGATCGCCCTTTTGACCATTCCTGCAACCCTGAGCCGTAAATTCACCAATAACCTGAAGAAGATGATGTTTATCTCCATCGCCTTCGGGACCGTGATCAGTGTTACCGGAATAGGCCTTTCCTATGCTCTGGATGTTCCATCGGGAGCCACTATTATTCTTGTACTGAGTCTGGTATATGGACTTGTAGCTTTCGGGATGGATATACTTGAGAGCAGACGTGTTTTGAAGGGTTGAAACCATGCAGTTTAATTTTTAAAGGTTTTTTGAATCTGCTGGCACCTATTATAAGCACATTTAGTGAACAGGTTTGAATGTTCACTAAAAATTCAAAAATAAATTAAAGCTCAAAAATTAATTTTTTCCGTGATTAATTATAGATTAATTATAATGTATAAGACTCGTATAAGCTCAGATATATTCTATCATTCTTCAGTATATTATATATTTAGTGAGTTTTTTGGCAGAACTAAATGAAACAAACTATAAAATTATATTTCTTTAGTTTTATTAAGACATAATTTTATATATGGTAAAATTCAAGATGCCTAATTGTAGAATCAATTTTACTTTATACGACTTCAGGATCATAACTGCAAGATACGAATCTCTGGAGTGAATTAGTAATTAAAAAACAGAATTAAAAAACGGAATTAAAAAACAGAATTAAAAAAAGGAATTAAAAAACGGAATTAAAAAACGGAATTAAAAAACGGAATTAAAAAACAGAATTAAAAAACAGAATTAAAAAACGGAGTCCAAAACATCATGTGAAATGCCACAAAGCCGCTTCTAGTGGGGAAGCGATGCACTTGCGACAGGTTAGGTAGCCTGCACATGAAATATATTACTGGATGCACTTTAACTGATACACATGCCACCTTCATATCAAGCTAGTAGGTGTATCCGAAAGCCACCTCTAAAAGGTAAACGACTGGTTACGTTACTATTAAAACGGAAATAGCCAGATTTGCCTATTAAAATATAAACTCTAAAATATAAAACGTCATACCAGGGTGATAAAATGGACCGCGAGACAACCCAGGATCAAAACATTGAAGAAAACGAAACCTTTGACGGTGAAAACCTCGATCTTCCGGATATCCCTCTTCCGGAAACAGATAATGTGCTATATTCAATCCTAAACTCCTTAAATCAGAACATCGCAGATTTTTACACTTTTGTGAAGTTCAACAGCTACCTCTCTGAGGGCCACCTCAACGTTGAGCTGCTTAAAAGAAGCATGGGTATCCACAGGGACTATACAGCCCTTTTCCTGCACACCAAAGAAGAACTGGTATTTACCTACCCGGAATTCATAGAAAAGACAGAAAAGTTGCTGTTTAAAGGGGCAGTTGGTGCCGACTGCATAAAATACACACACAGGGTATGCAGATCAATAAGTGATTATAAGATTGCTCTTCACAGAGAAGGTTATTTGCCAGATCTCAGAAGGCAGCTGCCCTTAGTTGATATTTAACCCTCAGGCAGCTTACTTTTTTTCTATTCTTTTTCTATTGTATTTCACTTCTACAATATTTCTTTTTTTCCAACGTCTAATATTTTGTTAAATCTAAGTTTTACAGGTCTTAATTTGTAAAATCCAGGTTTTGTAAATCTAAAGCTGGTTGAAATCTAAAGCTTTTTAAGGATCTGAAACTCAGTTAGAGGTTTTTAAAACATATAAAAAAGTTCTTTTACTTTTGATTTTGCCTACTTTGGGCAGGTCGACATTTAACTTTGGGAGCGTGGAGGCACAGCGAGAAGTCCCCTTCCTCGGAGCGAAGCGACAGGTGGGGGTAGTTCACTTTATGACAATTTCTAATGATTGTGATTTTGAAATAATGCTCCATAATTGTGTGTAGTTGTTAGGTTTACATATGGTCAAAACATAATTTTTCATACTAAACTTTAATGAAAAAATGATTCAGTGCTTATGTGTGTTGTGGGAGTTGAGCCAACCGTTAACCAGCTTTAAACATAACATATCGTTAGCTATGGTTCTAAAACGCTATCTTGACAACTATTCCTATTTTTAATGTCGACCTGCCGAAAGCAGGGTTTTGGTCTTCAACTTACTGGAGAATTACAGTACCGCTGGAAATTTATATTCAATTTTCAGTACATCCGTAGTCTTATATTTAGTGAAAGATATTTGGAGTGCAAGGCATCTGTGAAAAAAACGATATATTGAAAAACGGTGTCTTGAAAAACGATACATAAAAAACGATATATTGAAAAACGATACATAAAAAACGATATATTGAAAAACGATACATAAAAAACGATATATTGAAAAACGATACATAAAAAACGATATATTGAAAAACGATACATAAAAAACGATACATAAAAAACGATACATAAAAAACGATATATTGAAAAACGATACATAAAAAACGGTGTCTTGAAAAACGGTGTCTTGAAAAACGGTAGCCTAAAAAACGGTAGTTTGAAAAACGGTGACTGAAAAAACGATATCTCTTAAAAAAGGCACAAAAACAGAATATTTGAAAAACGGTGATTAAAAAACGGCATTACAAAACAGATGCCTACCACCAATTCGATACGTAGATTTTTTTAGTTTTGTTCATTCAATGGTTTCCGCATCTCTTTGTTTTTAACGTTTAACGTTTTCTAAAATAACTTTCGTATTAAAAATATGGGTTTTGATGAGTCTATATCCAGTTCTTAATTTCATCATGAAGCCTTCTAAAACTAACCCCCGGGAAAAAATACTTTTATCTCTTTTTCTGGTTTGCTGCCCTTTGAAATAAACCAAAAAAGATCACACTTTTCTTGAATATCTCTTTGGATTGAAAATAAAAATTGGCTCTTCGTTGTTTTATGTGGACATTCTTATAATAACCAACTCGGTCTTGAATTGAAAATCATCTTATCCATAGAGAATGACGAAGAGCCTAAAAAGCAAATTAGGTGAAGGTTTAATCCCTTCATCTAATTATTTTTTGAATTGGGCTTGTTTAACGCTTTTTTACCTGATTCACTTTGTTTTTATTTCCTTTTGTACAGGAATATTGCAGCAAGCAGTCCGACTACGCTATAAGCGATTTCAAACCCAGGTATACCTGCGTTTTCCTGTTCTGGGTCCTTTTCAATATCTGCTTCGGCGCTCTCAGTTTTTTGTTCAAAGGTTTTAATAGCAGGTCCAAGCTCTATTTCAGTTCCAGTTTCTTTCCCTGAAGTTTCGTCCACCTCAACGGTTTTGGTAGGTTTAGAGATGATAAGGGAGTGACCGGTACCACCATTACTGTGGTGGGTACTACGAGTGTCATCACTGCTGTCACCATCGGTTGAGCTAAGGGTAATCAGTTGTTGTACACTGCTGCTTTCATCAGGAAGTTCGTTACAACTTACTGTTGCCTTATTTTCGATGAACCCGTCTCCTCCACCGTTACTGCTAATGTCCTCCTGGGTTACTGTGTAGTTTCCGAAGAATTTCCATGACTCTCCCGGATTCAACACTCCTGAGTCAACATCGTCTCCAGCAGGGCCTGTCAGTGTAATCATCGGGTCGCTTACCGAAACTCCTGTCAGGTCTACGTTGCCTTCATTCTTCACAACGATCTGATATTCTATTATGTCTCCAGCTTCGTTGATTGTGCAGTCTCCAGCTTCATCGATCCCGATTATTGATTTGTATATACAGTAATCCTGTTTCTCTTCTATCGGGTCTTCTTCTGTCGAGTCTTCATCTGTCGAGTCTTCATCTGTCGAATCTTCTTCTGTGGATGCTTTTTCTATCAGTACTCTTACGCTGTCAGATTTCGGATCAAGCTGGTCACAGTCTACCGTTGCTACGTTGTCGATGTATCCATCGCATCCGTCGTCGGTGTCTATGTCACAGTTTACCAGTGCCGCGTTGTTGATGTATTCAACAAATTTTCCGTTATTGTCTATGTCTTCCTGTGTTACCACGTAGCAGCCGGTGTAGGTCCAGGTCTCTCCAACATCAAGGACTCCATCGGTATCTTTCGACTCCATTGGCCCATTTAGTGTTTCAATCAAGGGGTCAGTGACAACTACATTTGTCAGTTTGACGTCTCCGGTGTTGGTCACTGTTATCAAGTAAGTTATGACATCTCCAGCCTCCGTAACATTGGCAGTCGGCCCTCTGCAGTCAACATCTGTGACGCACTTTTCTATCTTGTAAGCTGGGCAGGGCTCAGGAGCTGCCTCTATCGGGGCTCTTGCGCTGTCAGATTTCGGGCCCAGCTGGTCACAGTCTACTGTTGCTGTATTGTCGATGTATCCATCGCACTCGCTTTCGGTGTCCTCTTCACAGCTTACCATTGCCACGTTGTTGATGTATTCAACACATTTTCCGTTATTGTCTATGTCTTCCTGTGTCACCACGTAGCAGCCGGTGTAGGTCCAGGTCTCTCCAACATCAAGGACTCCGTTGGTATCTTTTGACTCCACTGGCCCATTTAGTGTTTCAATCAAGGGGTCAGTGACAACTACATTTGTCAGTTCGACATTTCCGGTGTTGGTCACCGTTATCCTGTAGCTGATGACGTCTCCAGCCTCTTTTACACTGGCAGCCGGTCCTCTGCAGTCAACATCCGTGATGCACTTTTCTATTGTGTATGCTGGCTTCTCACAAACCGGTATTTTTATAGGTGCAGCTGCACTGTCACTTTCAGGGTCCAGCTGATCACAGTCAACGGTTGCCGTATTCTCGATGAATCCGTCCCCGCCACCATTACTTATGATGTCTTTCAGGGTTACTGTGTAAGTTCCAGTGTAGGTCCATGTTTCTCCTACTTCCAGAATTCCATCATCATTCAGAGATTCTACCGGTCCGTTGAGATTTTCAATCAAGGAATCATTAACGGTTACATTTGTGAGGTCAATGTTTCCAG
>NZ_JAQUVZ010000011.1:21295-104944 GCF_028693135.1 Methanosarcina sp. | reverse complement strand
TGTTGTTTACCGTAATCTGGTAGCTGATTACATCTCCCACGTTAGTTACATTTGCTTCTGGCCCGTTTCCATCAACATCCGTAACTATCTTGTCAATGGTGTATGCTGCATTCTGTTCAATTGGTACCTCAGCATTGTCAGATTCCGGTGGTAGCTCTTCAGAGTCAACGGTTGCTGTATTGTTTATGAATCCGTCTCCATCCCCGTTTGTATTAATGTCTGTCTGAGTTACCGTGTAATTTCCAGTGAATATCCAGGTTTCTCCAACCTCAAGAACTCCTTCTACCGGGTTATCTCCTACTGGTCCTGTGATATTTGCCTCTGGTATCAGGGTATCAACAAGGGTTACATTTGTCAGGTCAATGTTTCCAGTGTTGTTTACCGTAATCTGGTAGCTGATTACATCTCCCACGTTAGTTACATTTGCTTCTGGCCCGTTTCCATCAACATCCGTAACTATCTTGTCAATGGTGTATGCTGCATTCTGTTCAATTGGTACTGCTTCACTGTCAGATTCCGGTGGTAGCTCCTCAGAGTCAACGGTTGCTGTATTGTTTATGAATCCGTCTCCGTCCCCGTTTGTGTTTATGTCTGTCTGGGTTACCGTGTAATTTCCAGTGAATACCCAGGTTTCTCCAACCTCAAGAATTCCTTCTACCGGGTTATCTCCTACTGGTCCATCGAGAGTTCCAAGAAGAGGATCGGTAACGGTTACATTTGTGAGGTCAATGTTTCCAGTGTTGTTTACCGTAATCTGGTAGCTGATTACATCTCCAGCCTGTGTTACATTTGCCAGAGATCCGTTTCCAGCAACATCCGTAACTATCTTGTCAATGGTGTATGCCGGATTAGGCACAAGTGCCGGTAAAACGTTCGTTGGCTGGTAGTAAGTATTGTTAGTAGTGTTAGAATCGTCAGTTATGGCAGTTACTGAGACGAAATTAAGCAGGTCATACAATGTAGGCTGAGGGCCCGGAGTACCCGGCTCGGGATTTGTAGAAGTGTCGTTATTTGCCCACGCTGTATTTGAGACTGTAGTGACTATGGTTATTATCACCGATTGACCCGGGCTCAATGAGCCAACATTGAAGGTAATAGTATTTCCGCTAATTATGTACGTGTCCCCGCTTGCTGAAACAAATGTTGTGTTAGTGGGGAGTGTATCTGTGACCACAATTCCGTTTGCAATAGTGTCAGGTGAATTGTTCCTCACCACAAGATTATAAGTGAGACTGTTCCCCTGGATCACAGGATCAGGGTTATCGGTCTTCACAACTGAGATATCGGCGTTGCTTGTGAAGAAGTCTTTTACCTTCAGAAGGGGAACTGTCTGTGCTCCGGTATTGATGGTGTCTCCAGTGGCAGTTTGTGCACTGTCTAATTTTGTTTGCACGTTGCCTGTAGTCCCGGTGGGAATTGTTGACTTCAGGACTACCCAGATCTCAACAACCACCTGATCACCATTATCGAGACCAGAAACATTGAATGTACCCTGGATCTGTTGGGATGAGCCGCTGCCTATGAGCGTGGAAGTGAAAGAATCCACTTTTGCATTATTTCCCGGATCAGTGGTGCCGACATCTGCGGTATCAACGAAAGCGCAGTACACCATATAAGCTGGATCAAAACCGAAGTTGCCACCCGAAGTTGTGTTTGTGTTAAAGGTAGTTGTAAAATTGATGGATCCATTCTCTGGAGCCGTACTGCCGGTGACTGTTATCACCATCTCGTACGGCACGATCTGCCCAAGAGCAATGTCCTGAGGTGCAAGAGATGTCCCAGCGTCAAGATTAGAAGAAGTAGGACCATATGCCACAGCATCAGTAAGAGGATCTGCATACCTGCCGGCAGATCCGGGACAGGCAAGTGAGGCTGGTGTCAGCTTCGCGTAGGTCGGCAAATAAGGAGCGTGGTTCACGGCAGGGTCGGCAGCATACCATTTCAATGTATACGAGCCCCCGCTTGCCGCCGCTACCTGCACAAATGGTGCTGCACTAGACATACAAATCATCACTGAGAACATAAGTGAGAGTATCTGACGTCGTAGAGACTGCCCGGTACAATGCTGTCTGTTCTTCAATCCGTTCCTTAGATTTTTGGCATTGAACATTCCTGGTATCACAGCCAGCAGTCCTAATGTCTTCTCCACATGGTTTTCAATATTCTTTCTCATTTATTCACTTCCAGATTTTCTTCCCCAAAATTTGAATCTATATTTCTGAAGTGAATCCAAAAAAATTAGAAGTTGTCGAAAAGGTAGCCTAAGCTGGACAAATACTAATTTTTAATCCCCCACTCCCGATGAAATCTGTTTTGAAAATAATATTGATAACAAATGAATTTAGAAAATCGGCTTTTTTAAATAGTAAAGCCCAAACTAAACATATTTTAATTTCTCAATCATTTTCCCCTTCCCCCTAACTCGTTGGTCGTCAGACTTATTGTATTTAATAGTACAATACTCCAGACAATATTTAGTATTAGATACTCGGTAATATATAACTTGGGATCGGAATTATTTAGTAAAACTTACACTGTTTTAAATGATTTAAAACTTATTATTTCTATTTTTAAGCATTTTTAAGGCTTTTCTCATTTCATTTTTTTTTTAATGTATTTTTTTTTCAGTCTTGGAAACTCTCAATTTAATTCACATTGTTTATAGGGGGGAAAAATAATTTTTTTAAAATGATTTTCACTAGTGTTTTCAGATTATATTTTTAAATTTTTTTGCAGTTTGGTACCCACCAAACGGTAAAACAGCACAAACGCCAAAAAAATGCCAAGTTTACCGTCTTTATCGTCCCACATGCATGTAATTAGAAACCACACGGAGGGTATAAGTTAAAAATAGTGATATCCTTAAATTAAACCCTGGAGATCTAAAAATCTAAAAAACCCACAAACTCAAAAAAGAAAATGAAAGAAGAATAAAAAAAGTAGAACTTCAGTTTTTACTGAAGTCCATAGTGTTTTATGTTCCAGTCCGCAGCGGCCTGGATCTTTGCGATTTCTTCGTCTCCGCCTTCCATGGTGAAGAGGTGTTTGAACCGTTTCTGGGCTCTGAGGTATTCCTCGACGGGCCTGGGGTTCTTGATCTTTCTTACCTGTGTGATCTCGCCGTTTTCTATTTCGTACATCGGCCAGAGGCAGGTCTCAACTGCGAGTTTTGCAAGTTCGATGGTCTTTGAGCCGTCAAAGCCCCAGCCTGTGGGACAGGGAGCGTGGGAGTGGATGTAGGTCGGGCCCACAATTTCGGTGGCTTTTTTGACTTTCCTGATCATGTCCCGCGGGAAACCGATTGAGGTTGTGGCCACATACGGAGAGCCGTGGGCTACCATGATAGCGGGCATATCCTTCTTAGGGCGCGGGTTTCCAAAGGAGACTTTGCCTGCGGGACTTGTCGTTGTGGAGGCGTCGAAGGGGGTTCCGGAGCTTCTCTGGATCCCGGTGTTCATGTAGGCTTCGTTGTCCACACAGACGTAGGTGATGTCGTGGCCCCGCTCAAAGGCACCTGAGAGGGACCGAATCCCTATGTCCATTGTCGAGCCGTCGCCGCCGACTCCGATGACTTTGGTATTTCCTTTCCTGCCGAGGGCTTTTAAGGCAGCCTCGACACCTGATGCCACTGCACCTCCGTTTTCAAAGAGGGAGTGGATCCAGGGGACCTGCCAGGCAGACTCCGGGAAGGGCGTGGTCATAACTTCCAGACAGCCTGTTGGGTTAATAATGATACAGTCGGAACCTGCGCCCATGAGCATGAACTTTGCGGCAAGGGCATCACAGCAGCCTGCACATCCCCTGTGTCCCGGGGAAAGGTAGGTTTTAGGTGCGGGTTTACTCATAGCAATTCCTCCCTGACATCAGCAAACTGGCTTTCAATCGTAATTCCGTCCTTTGCGACTTTCTTGGCTTCTTCTATAATCTTGCTGACCAGCTCCATGCGTACATCTCGACCGCCGTGGTTTAAGGTGTAGCCGATAATTGGAATATCGCACCTGCTGTTGTACATGCAGCCCTTGGTCTCTGTAAAAAGGGCACCTTCATTGGTCCCGAGGGAGATGTTCTTGTCGAGCACGACCACAACATTTGCTTTCGCCAGGGCTTTTCTTATCTGCATCTTCGGGAAAGGCCTGAAGGATCTGACTTTCAGGATACCAATCTTCTCGCCCTTTTCCCTGTACTCGTCAACTACATCCTTGAGGGTACCCACAAGGGAACCCATGGCCATGATAACGACCTCGGCATCTTCGAGCTGGTAACCATCGATTAAGCCTCCGTGGTCCCTGCCAAAGATCTCTGCGAACTCTTTGGAAACAGCCTCGATTTTCGGAAGAGCTGCCTGCATTGCCTTTTCCTGAAGGTATCTGAATTCGGTGTAAGTTGAGGGGTCAGCAAAAGCTCCAAAACTCATCGGGTTTTTAGGGTCAAGCACGTATTCCGGCTCATATTTGGGCAGGAACTCGTCGGTAAGGTCCTGCTCAAGCAGCACCACAGGTTCGTAGACATGGGAGAGGATAAACCCGTCCATACAGGCCATGCCCGGCATGAGCACATCTTTGTCCTCTGCGATCTTGAAGATCTGGGGGATCATGTCTGCAGCTTCCTGGATATCCTCGGCATAGAGCTGGAGCCAGCCTGTGTCCCTCTGGGAAATTGAGTCCTGGTGGTCGTTCCAGATATTGATCGGGGCGCTTACTGCTCTGTTTGCCACGGTCATGATAATGGGCATCCTCATTCCTGCGGCGTTGAAAAGCACCTCGTGCATGAGCAAAAGCCCCTGGGAGGTGGTTGCGGAGTATGTCCTTGCCCCGACAGCGGCAGCTCCCACAAGGGCAGAAATTGCCGAGAATTCGGATTCCACGTTGATATATTCACAGTTCGGAATTTCCCCGTCTGCAATAAACTGAGATAAGTTCTCAACAATATGGGTCTGAGGGGTGATAGGATAAGCGGAAATCACATTTGGACGGGAGACCTTTGCTGCATGGGCAACTGCGTAGGAGCCTTCCACGACGACCATTTTGGCCTTGTCAGCTGAATTGAGCGGCATTATTTCTCCTCCAGAATCATTTCAATCGCATCTGCAGGGCATTCATTTGCGCAGATACCGCAGCCCTTGCAATAGTCGTAGTTGTATTCGAAAAAGCCGTCTTTTCCGGGATGTATTGACATGTCAGGGCACACAATCTCGCAGATTCCACATTTGGTGCATTTTTCGTAAATATATACGGGACGGAAGTTTCTCCAGCCTCCGGTTTTGTTTACCAGGGTCGAGCCCGGCTCACAAACTCCTCCGGTTGTGATCTTCATGCTTCTTCCCCCTTGATAAGCTCATAGGCTTTCTGAATTGCCTGGGCATTCTTTTCAGCAACCTTGCCGGAAAAGCGACCCTTTACGGCTTTCTTAATGGATTCCACATTGATCTCTCCGGTTGCGCCTGCAAAAGCTCCCAGGAGGATAGTGTTTACAATAGGGAATCCTATGATGTCCATTGCCACCTTTGTGGCGTCCACAGTCATAACCCTGGCTTTTGTGTCAAGTTTCAGGTTCTCCGGCTTTTCTGTGGTGTTTACTATGATGACTCCATCATCTTTTATCCCGCTTGCAACATCAACAGTTTCAAGCAGAGTGGCATCCTGGACAATAACGTAATCTGGGGTGTAGATCTGGCTTCGGAGCCTTATAGGGCTATCACTGATTCTGGTGAATGCCTGCACCGGGGCACCTCTGCGTTCTACCCCAAAAGCGGGGAAGGCCTGGCTGAACTTTCCGTCTTCAAAAGCTGCAATGGAGATCATTTCAGCCGCAGTAACAGAACCTTGGCCTCCTCGACCGTGTATTCTGATTTCCTTCATCTGGATTCTCCTTCTTAAACGCGGTTTTAATTTACTGTTTTTCTAACACTTTTCGCTGTTCTTGGCAGTCTGTATGGCACACTTATAATTTAGTTGTCGGCACACTGCTGGTAATCGAGTTAACCTGATTTTAATCGAGTTAACCTTATGTTAATCTTTATTAATTTTAGTCAGATCCGGAACTCCGTACCTACCCTTGTACGGTTCTTCATCTGGTTTTTTCTTCAGGCACCACTGCAATATGCAAAAGCAGATTTGCAGTAATCCAGAACTTTGGACGGCAAATTGTTAACCTGAAGGTATCCACAATTAATGGATCATAGTTATCTTGAGTGTAATATATTCTCAATTATATATTCACGCCGTTTGGTGCCTGATAGTTCATGGATAATAGTGTAGATTATTATTAGTTTTTCGGTGAAAGTCAAGAAATGGTTTATAAATACTTCTAATTCAAA
Organism: Methanosarcina sp.; assembly: GCF_028693135.1. GTDB lineage: Archaea > Halobacteriota > Methanosarcinia > Methanosarcinales > Methanosarcinaceae > Methanosarcina. The sequence goes on along the minus strand of NZ_JAQUVZ010000011.1, from coordinate 98,628 downwards.
ATTATTTTTTAGATGTTTTGTAGTTATTTTTTCCCGGTTAACCTGTCTCAAAATCATGTTTTTTACGAATACTATTGTAAACAAAGCTCACTTCTAAAAAGATACGATCTTTTAATATTTTTCCTGGCGGGAACTCCTCATCAGTTCATTTATAGCTTTTCTATCCGTCAAACAATTCATTTTTTCCCTGATCTGCCGCGAGCCGGGCAGTCCTTTGGTAAACCAGTTTGCGTGCATCCTGAGGTTTATGGACGAAAGCAGATTGTGTTCCTCAAGGAGGGCAATATATTTTTCAAAATCCTCAAGCTGCCGGGACTGCTTATCTGCTTCGAGTTTTTCACCGGTTTCCAGGTAGTGCCTGATCCTTTTAAAAATAAAAGGATTTCCCATTGCTGCGCGACCTATCATAAGCCCGTCACAGCCTGTCAGTTCCAGAGTTCTTTCTGCTGACTCCTCATCCCTTATGTCCCCGTTTGCAATAACGGGAATTGAAAGTTCATTTTTGACAGCCTTTATTTCTATAAGGTTCGAGCTGCCTGAGTACATCTGTGCTGCCGTTCTGCCGTGCACTGTCAGGGCTGAAGCCCCAGCTTTTTCTATCAGGCGGGCAATTTCAAGAGTTTTTTCCTCCCTTCCTAGGAGGCGGATCTTTGCGCTGACCGGCGTCTTCAGGGCATTTGTAAGCTCTGAGATTATTGCATAGATCAGTTCCGGAGAATTTAGGAGAGCTGAGCCGCAACCAGCCCCTGTGATGCATTTTGCAGGGCAGCCCATGTTAATGTCTATAACTTCAGGCCTGTACGCTTCTTCAACAATAAATGCAGCTTCCCTCAGTTTCTCAGGGCAGCTTCCCACAAGTTGAATTCCGAAGGGTCTGCCTTCAGGAGAAATCAGCCCTCTAATAAAAGATTTCCTGCTTTCATTGAGAAGGGCATTTACATTGATCATCTCTGTGTAAGTCAGATCGGCTCCGTACTGCCTGCAAAGCAGCCTGAAAGCCAGATTTGTTACATCTGCCATAGGTGCAAGGAGAAGGTTTCCAGGAAGCTCTGTCCTGCCAATTTTAAGTTTTTTAAGTCTCATGTTTCTTATACTTTTTAGCTGTTTTTATCTCGCTTCCATTTTTCAGGTTCATAATCCTTCAGCAGGAAACCCGTTAAATCTTTAGATTTACTTATAGTTACGGTCTACTCTGATTTGTTAAAGCTCAAAAAGATTTCGCAAAAATGTACGGAAAAGGTTTGAACAACTGCCAAAGGTGAAAGTCCGGATGACTATTACAAAGTGAAATTTTGGGTGATTCTCAGAAAGTGAAAAAAGAGAAATGAGTTCAGATTGAGAGAATAAATCGAAACTATCTGAAAAAAAGAAGTTAAAAGCAAGATGCTTGAACCAGGGATTGAAAGTCTGGTTCAGGATCTTAATGAAGAGTAGGGAAGTTAATTGAGGTTAAATGGACAGGTCAAGAGGTTATCCAACTTGAAGGGGGTATAACCAGTGGCTATCCAGTTTGAAGAGGATTCTCCACTCTTTATGATTATCCACTGGTTATATAACTTGAGGGATTATTTGCTGGCGCTTACATAATTCAAAAGGCTCATGAAAAGAACAGCCTGATATGTCCAAGATAAGGAATCCTGTACCTTGCAACTCCTATTATCCATTCATCTTTCACAGGCACATAGTAACTTATCTGTCCTTCCTGGTCAAAATGCCGGTTAGTCACAGGGTTATCTCCTTTGGTAATATACCCTGAGTGAGGGGCAGCAGGACCGTTTTTCCACATAGGCTCTCCGGCTTCAACCCTGTACATCGCTCTATGTATTATAGGAGTTATACTTCCCTGCCCATAGGGTCGATAGAGGATCACGTCTCCGTAGTCACCAAAGGTCATGTAGCCTGAATCTTTCCCTTCCGCATTGGTAACAAGATCAACTCGATCTATGTTTTTGATGAAAATAATATCTCCGACCTGCATATGCGGTTCCATACTTCCTGACTCCACTGCGACCATAGGTGTCCAGAGCCCGAATGCCAGTTTGGAAAAAACCACAAAGACTATCAGGACAGCCGCAACCGACAGCAAATCCTTTCCAAGGGAAACCAGGGAGCTTTCTTCCTCCTGGGTACTGTTTTGTGTATTATTTTTGCTCATAGTAAGCCTTTATTCCCTTTATCTTATTCTTCTGATACGGTTTTATATTTCATAACCCTTCAGCAGAAACCCGTTAAATCTTTAGATTTAGCGAGTAGTTGACCCGGTATGTATTGCCTGTGCCAGCACTTCATGAGCTATGTAATTTATATTTTTGTATAAAATCCCACTCTTACTCTTTTAATTGTACCTTACCCTTTTGTTTTATTGTTCAACTCTGTTCATTATACTTACCTATATGATTTGTTTTTTATCCTATATTAACTTACAATTTATCATCAGACTATAATATTTTTATAGACAACTCATTAAAAAATAGACTAGCATTCCATGGAATTCGAATCCGTTGCTTAGAAATCTTATTATGCCGGTACCTGGGGAAAATGATGGTGCTCTGAAAATATTTTTATTACTAATAAAATCATATAAGCAGTAACATGAGACCCTATATTCATTCATATGCTCATTAAATATACTCAGTAAATTAAATATACTCATTAAATTAAATATACTCATTAAATTAAATATACTCATTAATTTAGTACAGGTGAGTATTGGGCGGGTAATCATGAAACTATCAGGAGTTTTCAACAAATTTTGAAACTGAAAAACCTCACTAAAACTGTATAATGTTATTTTGCTGGCATTGAAGCAATTTTGTATGTGTTTAGTTTTTATATTTTAAGTGGGTCTTTGCCTTTAAATCTTTTTGATTTCAGGCTGATTGATATCAGGTAAAATAAGGTTCGACAGGCCCTGGTAATCATGAGGCCGGGTTGAGAAAGTCAGGTTGGAATTATGAATGAGATCGATATTGTACGGGCAGTTACAGAGGAAGGGTACCAGATAAGCCCGCAAGCTGTAGAGTTAATCAAATTAAATAACTCCCCTAAAAGCCTTCTAAAATACATCCTTTCAACTGTTGGTGATTGTGTTTTCGTTATTGAACCCGAACATGTCAACCTGAAGGGTTTTGAATCTTCTAAAACGGTTTCCAGGATAATTTCCGGAACATCTCCCGGGACAGTTTCCCAAATGGCTCCATGTAAAATTTCTTCTTCTGCCTTAGAACCTGCAGATTCTCACATATTAAAAGCTTTTGACCCTGCTTCAGATGCCCTTACGGAATCAGGCTTAATCTCAAATGTTGAACCGGATGTGGTTTCATCGGCTGAAGTCTCGGACTCCAATCTGGAGATTGAACCTGACATTCTTTCTTTTCAGGGTTCTGTTTCTGATTCTATTCCTGATTCTATTTCTGATTCTATTCCTGATTCTATTTCTGATTCTATTCCTGATTCTATTCCTGATTCTATTCCTGATTCTGTTTCTGATTCTATTCCTGATTCTGTTTCCAATCCCGTTTATCCCTCTGCTTCTTCAAGAGGGGTGGATAGACCAGCTTCCTCTTTTTTCGGAAATGAAGGTTCTCCTTCTACCTCTAACCGTCTTTACAGGGAAGATTCTCTTTTTTCAAACCAGATAAATTCTTTTCCTTCGAGTTCCAGGGACGAAGGAGTCAGGTATCTTCCAGGCCGTAACCCTGTTACCGTGCTTTCCGACATCACCGGACATTCGACCTGTGTTGGGGAGTATATGCAGTTTGTGCAATATTTCAGGGACAGGTACAGCAGGCTCTCTGAAATCATCAGGGGCAGGATGAATGCACGCCCTATAGAGAGTTTGAAAAGGAGGAGTTTTCGCCGCGGAACAGACGGAAACACTGAGGAGATATCGATTATAGGGATGGTTTCTGATATCAGCACCACCACCAACGGGCACAAAATCTTTTCTATTGAAGATCCGACAGGCTCTTTTTCAGTTCTTATTCGAAATAGTGACAAGGAGCTTTTTGAGCTGGCTTCACAGCTTCTTCTGGACGAGGTCATCGGGGTAACAGGCTCGGTTACTAATGACGGAAAGCTTATGATGGCTACAAAAATCCTCCAGCCAGATGTCCCTAACAGTGTTCAACGCAGGACAGGAAGCCACGGGAAAGCCGTACTGATTTCGGATGTTCACGTGGGCAGTTCCCAGTTCCTGGAAGATTCCTGGCTGGACTTTCTGGACTTTTTGAAAGGAGAATCTGACTCAGAAGAGATGCGGGAGATTGCAGCCCAGGTCCGTTATCTCGTTGTTGCAGGAGACCTCGTGGACGGCATAGGAATTTATCCTGACCAGGAAATGGAACTGGATATTCAGGATGTCTATGCACAGTACAGGAAAGCAGCAGAGTACTTCAGAGAAGTTCCTGAACACATTCATGTGATCATAAGCCCTGGAAATCACGATGCTGTACGCCAGGCAGAACCACAGCCTGCCCTGCCTGAGAGGATCTGTGCGGATTTTCCGGCGAATGTCACCTTTGTAGGCAACCCGGCTCTTGTGGACCTCGACGGCGTCCGAATCCTTATCTACCACGGCAGGTCGATTGACGATCTGGTTGCAAGTGTTCCTGGCGTCTCTTATCAGGAGCCTGCAGGTGCAGTCCTTGAGATGCTTAAGAGAAGGCACCTTGCTCCAACGTACGGGAGCAGGGTTTCCATATCCCCTGAGAAAAAAGACTACTTTATAATTGACCCTGTTCCGGATATCATTCATACAGGTCATGTCCATACTCTGGGAGTCCAGCGATACAAAAATGTCCTCCTGGTCAATTCTGGAACCTGGCAGGCTCAGACTGAGTTCCAGAAGCGTGTGAACCTGATGCCTGTCCCAGCCAGAGTGCCGGTTGTGGATCTTGCGAATTTTGACGTGAAAATCCTGGCTTTTGATTAAGTCCAGATCTGAAAACTCAGATCCGGTTACCTATGAAGTTCTCTAAAATTATTTTCCGATCCTTATATATACCACAAAGGTTTAATATTTGGAAAATGCCTCTTGAAGAAAGAAAGGAAGACTCCGGAGAAAGCTTTCCGGAAATCCAGAAAGAAAATCGGGATGAAGAGCAGCCATCTCTACCTTTTGATATCCCTGATTTTGCAACCCTTCTTAAAAAGCAGGGCTATGCCCTTGCAGGCCGCCATTCAGCAGTAAAGACCTGTCTCTGGCTCAGAAAAGCCATGAATGACGAAGGTTTTTGCTACAAATCGAAGTTTTATGGAGTCCAGTCCCACCGCTGCCTCCAGATGACTCCTACTCTCTTGTGCAACCAGCGCTGCCTTTTCTGCTGGCGCCCGACTGAGGTCCCGGTTCCTGTGCCCGGAGAGTGGGATTCTCCTGAAAAAATAGTTGAGGAAAGCATCGCCTGCCAGCGCAAATTGATTACAGGTTTCGGTGGCTCTCCAAATGCACTCAGGGAACGCTGGCTTGAAGGCAATGAACCGAATAACGTTGCAATCTCCCTGTCCGGAGAGCCGACCTTTTACCCTTACCTTCCGGAACTTATCGAAGAATATGAAAAGAGAGGTTTTACTACCTTTCTGGTTACAAACGGAACTGTCCCTTCAATGTTTGCAAAGGTCAGCCCTTCCCAGTTATACATGAGTCTCGATGCTCCGGACCTTGAGACCTACCTCAGAGTTTGCCAGCCAAAAGCTCCTGCACTCTGGGACAGGATCAACGAGTCTCTGGACATTATGAAAGATAAATGCTCAAGAACAGTCATCAGGATCACACTGGTCAAGGGCAAAAATATGTTCAATCCGGAAGGTTATGCCAAACTGATTAAAAAAGCCTCCCCGGATTTTGTGGAAATAAAGGCTTACATGCACCTTGGCTTTTCACGCCTCCGGCTCGATCGCTCTGCCATGCCAACCCATGCAGAGGTGCTGGAGTTTTCAAAAGAGCTTGCAAAGCATCTGGGGTATGAGATCGCAGATGAGTCCGAAATCAGCCGGGTTGTCCTGCTCTCAAAGGATGGAAAAAAGTCTCCTGTGAAAAAGGTTTCCTATCTGGATTAAACCATTATCGTATAACCTTTTTTACCTCACCTTTTTTCCTCACCTTTTTTACCTCACCTTTTTACCGCACCTTTTTTATTTAATCTTTTTATTTCGATTTTCACTTCTCTGATGCTCACTTCTCTGATGTTCACTTCTCTGATGCTCACTTCTCTGATGCTCAGTTTCTCTGATTGGTTCTCCTTTTTTGGGTTTCTCTATTTCTCCTCTGCTCGGAAGTGAATTCTAAATTAGAGACCAGCTTACAGTAAGATTTTTATAGTCGCGTGAATATATAAAACAAGTCTGGGATAGAAACAAATATAAACCTAAGTTTCAATTAGGATATTATCCCGGCAGGGGTTAATCCAATATTAAATTAAATCAAGCCATTAATTATTATACACAGTCTGAGTAAGATTATGTCTCATATCTAGTGCGATCAGAAGAATGCGAAACCTGGCAGGTCTATGCAGCATAAATGCAAGCTTTAGCGACTTGCTGAGATGCCGGCTTTTAAAGGGTGTATTTCTCACTCTAAGGTTCTTCGTGTTCCAGACGGTTTTTATACCCGGATTTCGGGTGAGACGGGAACTCAATGTGTGATTTATCCTTATCAACTCCTCCGGTCATCCGTTGTATGCCAACCGACATGCTAAACGAATCTCACACTGGACAACTTAATTTATTATGATGCCTGAGTTTATAACATTCCAATTTAAATATGTAAGTTTCAAAAGAAGTTTTATAATTTCCAATAAATCAGAATAAACTAAACTGAATAATCTTCAACTAACTTAGTACCGAATAATCTATAAATGAACTCAATATTTTCCAGTTAAACTGGATAAGCTCTATTGCAGATCAATTTACTACCAGAATCACGACAATCACGATAATCACAAATCTTACTGCTTTATTATCGGGGAATTTTTAAAATGACTGAACAATCAGCACATGAAAAGTATGAATTTAAAAAGAAGCTTGAAGGTCTCAGGGATAAGAGAGGAAGGAGCACGGAGCTTATTTCCATTTATATTCCGCCTGACAAGCAGATTTTCGATGTTACAAACCAGTTAAAAGACGAGCATGGGCAAGCTGCAAACATAAAGTCCAAGCTTACGAGGACGAATGTGCAGGGAGCAATTGAGTCTCTGCTCTCAAGGCTCAGATACCTGGACAAAGTACCTGAGAATGGGATAGTGTACTTTACAGGAGCTGTGGATATAGGCGCCAACAAGACGAGCATGGAAAGCGAGGTAATTGTTCCTCCTGACCTCATCACGGTCTATAAGTACCACTGTGATTCGTCTTTCTACCTCGAGCCTCTTGAGGATATGCTTAAGGATAAGAATACCTTTGGGCTTCTGGTTCTTGACCGCAGGGAAGCAACTGTAGGGCTTCTGGTCGGAAAGCGAATCCAGGCTTTCCGCAACCTGACCTCAACAGTCCCTGGAAAGCAGAGGAAAGGTGGTCAGAGTGCTCATCGTTTCCAGCAGCTCAGGCTCATTGCAATTCATGATTTCTACAAGAGGATAGGAGATGCTGCAAGTGATGTTTTCATGGCTGTGGACCACAAGGATCTCAAAGGTGTCCTTATAGGAGGTCCTTCTCCTACAAAGGAAGAGTTCTACGCAGGTGAGTTCCTGCATCACGAGCTCCTGAAGAAAATTCTTGGGCTCTTTGATACGGGATATACTGACGAATCCGGGCTTTCAGAGCTTGTTAATGCTGCAGGGGACAAGCTCCAGGACCTTGAGCTTATGGGACAGAAGAATGTTGTCCGGGCATTTTTCAAGGAACTGATTGCCGATTCGGGCAAGGTAGCCTATGGAGAAGCCCAGGTCAGGGCAAATCTCGAGATCAATTCAGTGGATACGCTCCTGCTCTCCGAAGACCTGCGGGCAGAAAGGGTAACTACGAAATGCAGTGTCTGCGGATACGAAAATAAGTGGACACGTCGTTGGAAACCTGGAGAACCTGCTCCTACAGCCGGAAACTGTCCCAAATGCGGCTCTTCCCTTGAGGTTACGGATGTCACGGATATTGTGGACGAATTCTCAGAGCTTGCCGACAAGAGTAATTCAAAGTTAGTCTTCGTATCCACTGATTTTGATGAGGGTTCCCAGCTCATGAACGCTTTTGGAGGCATAGCTGCAATCCTGAGGTACAGTACTGGAATCTGATCTCACTCAGGGGTAAGGTCCCCTATCCAGTAATTTTACCCAATACTTTTTTAATTAAATTGTCCTTAGATCAGTGGATCAGAAGTTGGTAAATTTAAATCGGTCTTAAATTCTATCACATCAATCAGATCATAAGTTGGTAAATTCTATCACATCAATCAGATCAGAAATTGGTAAATTCTATCACATCAATCAGATCAATAGATCAGAATTTGGCAGATTAAATCTATCAGATGAGGATTATATTAAGGATTTTTAGTTTTTTACGGTGATTTATACAGGTGATTAATCTTGTTCCTGGAACTCAAAGATCAGGCTACGTCAATCTTAAAAGAAGCTATCCGAAAGGTCGGGTTTGAGGTTGAGGATTCCGAACTTCAATTCGAAACCTCTTCCCATGCTGACCTTGCGAGCAGAGCCGCCTTCAAGCTTGCAGGCAGGCACAAGCAAAACCCAAAAGAGCTTGCATCCCGTATCGTTTCTGCAATTGAAATTCCTGAAGGCTCGTATATAGGAGAAGTGAGTGCCGCAGGTCCTTACATTAACTTCCTTGCAGGCAAGCACTACCTGGACAGAACCTTAACGGCTGTCCGGGAAGAAAAAGAAAAATTCGGCTGTGGTGCTCCAAAGGAAAGAATTCTCCTTGAGCACACCTCGGCAAATCCGAACGGCCCCCTTCATGTAGGACATATCCGTAACTCGATCCTGGGGGACACTCTTGCCCGCATCCTCAGGCGCGCAGGTTACGATGTGGAGGTTCAGTATTATGTTAACGACATGGGGCGCCAGATTGCAGTAGTCTCCTGGGCGTGTGAACGCTTTGAGCTTGACCTTTCCAGAAAGTCGGACTCTGCAATTGCTGATGTATATATCAAAGCCAATGTTGAGCTGGACAAAACCCCCGAGTATGTAAAGGAAATCGATGCCCTTATGGAAAAGGTTGAAGCCGGGGATGTCAGGACTATTGAACATTTCGATAAGGCAGTTTCCCTGGCTGTTGCCGGGATCAAAGAAACCCTCCTCCGCTTAAATGTCGTTCATGATAAATTCGTAACTGAGTCGCGCTTCCTCAAATCCGGGGCAGTACACGATATTGTCGAGCGTATCAAGGCTACCGGAAGGACAAAGATGGACAAAGGAGCTCTTGTGGTTGACCTTTTGGATTACGGGTTTGAAAAGACCCTTGTTATCCAGCGCTCGAACGGCACCTCCCTTTACACAACCCGCGACCTTGCCTACCACGAATGGAAAGCCGAGCAGGCAGACCGCATAATTGATGTATTCGGGGCAGATCACAAGCTTATTTCCGGCCAGCTCAGGGCTACGCTGAACGCAATTGGAATCAAGGAGCCCGAGGTCGTTATTTTTGAGTTTGTCTCTCTCCCTGAAGGCTCAATGAGCACCCGCCGCGGCCAGTTCATAAGTGCAGATGACCTCTTTGACAGGGTCACAAAAGCTGCATTCGAGCAGGTAGAAACCCGCCGCCCCGAAGCCTCAGCTGAGTTTAAAAAACAGGTTGCAGAAATGGTCGGAATAGGAGCAGTGAGATACGACATCGTCAGAGTCTCCCCCGAAAAATCCACAGTTTTCAACTGGAAAGAAGCCCTGGATTTTGAGAAGCAGGGTGCCCCCTACATCCAGTACTCCCATGCCCGCGCCTGCAGCATCCTTGAGAAAGCAAAAGAGGAAGTAGCCTGGGACTCTTCCATGGAAATCGACCCCTCTCTCCTTATCGAGGACAGCGAAATCTCTCTCATCAAGAAGATGGCAATGTTTGACAGCATAATCGACCTTGGAGCCCGCGAACTCAAGCCTCACATCCTTGCTATCTACGCCCGCGAACTTGCTGACGCTTTCAATCAGTTCTACCGCTTTGTCCCGGTTATCGTAGCCGAGGATGAGACGGTCAGGGCTGCAAGGCTTGCCCTTGTGGACTGTGCAAGGATTGTCCTTGCAAACTCTCTTGACACCCTGGGGATAGGTGCCCCTGAATCTATGTGAAATAGAATGAGGAAAGTAGAAATGATAATGAGACAAAGAGAAAAAAGGAAGACAGCATAAAATATTCTTTTTTCTTTTCCTTTTTTTCTTTATCCTCTCTCTTTTTTGATTTCATGTTTTTGATTTCATGTTTTTGATTTCATGTTTTTGATTTCATGTTTTTGATTTTTCCAGTTGAAACACTATTATATAGAAATATTAACAGTAGTTTTGTACACAACATCTTCTCGAAAAATATAAGATCTTTTATGGTAAACTGATAGTATTCTACAAAATACCGTTGCAGCGATAAGTATGATTACAATAAATGAAGCTTTTAGGACATTCTTGAGTGAACAGGAAACCTGTTTAAAGCCTGATGCCTTCATGGACTGTGAAGATGTGATTCTTCTTTTCGAGGAATTCCTTGAACTCAGTGCTGAAGATTATCTGTCAGAAGAAGACTTGGCTCTTTGTACTGCCCAACCTGAACTCGAAAACAAAAATTACTTTGATGTTTTTGGCCTCGAATACCTCAGCCTCGCCGGAATTAAGGATTTCCTTGATGACTACGTGGTTGAGGTTGGAGGAGGTAAAAAGTTCATAGGGACAGCTGCAAAGGTTCTCCATAGCTTTTTTGAATGGGCTCGGAAACAGGGTTACATTGAGGAAAATGTTTTTGAGGCAAATAGCGAAGTCCTTGCGAAGTACAGGAAGAGATATTGAATATCTGAAAACGGGGGAGATTTTTGTTTTCGGATGATTCTTTATTCCCTTTTCTGTTTTCCCTTTTCGGGTATTCCTTTCTTCAAATAATATTTTAGGGGTTTTTTCTTCTGGTGAAGGTTTGTGGACCGGGAACTCTCTAAAACCAGGCAAAATTTTGAAAAGCTGGAAACAGGAAAGTTATGGCTTGAGGACTTCAGCAACCCGGGGAAACTTACAGTGCAGGTCCTTGTTTCTGAGGAAATCAGTTCTATGTGCAAGTTGGGTTAGACAGCCGTGCTCTTGATAGGAAACACCGGGGGTGCTTGGAAGGTCATTGATAGTAAGGCTGTGTATCCTTTGGCTGAATTCTTACTTTTCACCCTTTTTCACCCTTTTTCACCCTTTTTCACCCTTTCTTCATTCTTATTTTTTCTTTCCTGCCGTCAAATACCTGTAAATGCTATCAAAGAGAGCCTTCTTGAAGATATTTTCAAAAATCTAATCTAAAAAAGGTTGTTCGATGGATTCTAAAAATTCTGAAACTGCTAATTCTGAAACTGCTAACGAAAGATTCCCAGATTATCTTTCTTTCAAGCGGTTTTACCGTGAGATCCACGGCGAAGAAATAGAAAGTGCAATCAATTACCTTGCTTCGAATATACCGAAGGCTGTCCTGAAAGAGGCATTTGAGAAATTCGAACAGAATTTTGATTTTGTTGTAGAGGAACATTTCGGCCCTGGAATATACGTCCGTAATCTTCTCCGCAGGGGAGGTTTTGACTGGGGAGACATGGAACTTGATTGTAACTGGGTTTACCTCCTTTGGGAAGCTTCGAAAAAAGTGTGCAGAAAAAAGGATTAAATCTGTTTTGTAGTTTTTTGCAGTTAATATACTTTCAAGTATACCACTCTAAAGTAGTATACTCTTAAGTATCTTCTGACCTAAATACAGGATTCACAATTTTGCTGACTTCATATTAGCTGATTAAAGAGGCCTTTTTATCGGAGAACCAGCCGGCTTCAGAATCTTCTTGCTTCTGGACGAATAAGCTTCTCCTTTGATACCTGCCAGGTATTCCAGAGCATTTATTCCGTTCACTGACAGAGGGAACTTTTCGTCGTTTCTATATTCCATAATCATTTTTAGTAGTGGATATTCTTCAATAGTTTCGTTGTCGTATCTGGAAACTTTAATTAAAAGTCTCGATGTAAGAGGGTTATCAAAGTATCTTCCCCACAAAGGGTTATTCACTTTTTGATCATAGTAGCTGTGAACGAATGTCCTGTAATAAAGGAGCTTTTCATATCTTGAGCGCTTTTCGATGGTCTTGAGGTTCAGAATATCGGTAGTACAATCGATTTTTTTAAGTATCTCCAGATCCCCTGAAAACAGGCAGTCTCTGGCGTATTTTTTGTAAAGGTCCCGGTTTATCCTGTATTTTATGGCAACTCTTAAAAAAAACTTAATCAATTCGGTGTCCCATAACGGAATTCTCCATTCGTATCCAAAAAACTCATAGACTCTGACCGAATTGATGATATATTTTGCCTGCCTTTCCCTAAAATCAAAATATTCTATTGCATTTGCAAATGTTTCATTGTCTTTAATTTCAAGTCCTGATGTTGATTTGCTTATCCTCTGCTTGAAGATCTTTTCGAGCTCCTGCTCAGAAGGCCATTCCCATAGGTTATAATGCATTTTCAGAGAGGCTTCCAGATAGGTTTCTGAATCGAAATTCGCCAAATTGTCGAGGCAGTATTCGGGAAGATCGCAGCCGTATCCGGTGTGCCCGGGGACGAATACTGAATTTTCTGGAATTTTCCCCTGGATCTTTAGCTCTTTTACTGCCAGAAAGTCCTGCATATGCGGGAGAGACGATAGGTTTCCAGCCAATAGCCGGTATAAGTCGGCTTCTTTTGAGGTATAACACTCACGCCATTTTTTCGCTGTGTATTCTACGAAAAGCCACTCATACCCGAGGGCTTCTGCAACGTGTTTGCTTATCTCTGATTCCCTGCTGCCTTTCCTTCCATAGCTCATACATATTACATCATTAACTCCAAGCCTTTTCAGCATTGCAACAATGATGCGCGAATCCAGCCCACCGCTTAAGGGTACTATCAGCCTCTTTCCCTGCTTGCTGGTGCTTTCTATAAGCCTTAAGAATGTATCTACAAAGGTTTGGTCCAGCATCTCAAGCAATCCGGTCTCAGGCAGTTCGTAGTTGTCTCCATGTAAAAACCTGAAGTAACAACAGGACTTCAAGTATTTTTCATTTTTCTGATAGAGTAAAAATTCCCCATTTCTTATCTGCTTTATGTCGTCAAAGAGAGTCTCGTTACCTGTTACATATCCCGCAACCATGAATTCGGCTGCCTTTTCCTCATTCAGGGGCTGATTAATTTTATTTTTTAAATAGTAGGCACTGTCTGATATAATAAGGCTATTTTTTGTTTTTATGTAAAACAAAGGAATACTTCTTGTTTTATCAACAGTACAAAATATAATATCTTTAGTTTCGGCAATAAATGCAAACTCCCCGTTTAATTTCTCAAGAAACTCTCCGGTTTCTTTTTCCTTGCCCTGCTCTTCTTTACAGATTAAAGTGAATATCAACTCAGCAAGTTTTTCCGGACTCAGAAGTGTATTTTCGAAAAAGACATTCCCTTTAAAATAACATTCGGCTCCCCTTAGTTTTATTTTTCTCCAGGGATAATACTCATTCAATAGTTTTATTTCAGTTTTTATAATTCATACCCCCAAAATTTCTGATTGAAGACACAATTATGGTTGAATGCTGAGGATTATTTCAACAATATCAGGGAAGGGCTGAAATTATGGGATTTTAGTCTGGATCTAACTCTTTATCTGGTTCTTGATCCTGCTTTCTGGTTCAGTCCCTGGAAAACTTAATTTCCGGAAAAATTCAGCTTCTGGAAGCTCTTCTTTCTGGATCAGTTTTGAGAAATTATCTTAAAGAATCATATACATTTTTTCAATAATGTTATACGCCTTTAAGGGCTGAACATTTATATTATTTTTACATAATTCAAGGCTTTACCTAGCTATTTATCCCCATCAAGCCTTACTTTATTTCCCTTTAATTACCGCCCTTTTCCCTTGAAGAACGTTTTAGAGAATTATTCTCTAAATCTCCCTTTCTCTACATAATCTTCAATACCTTAAATTTCTTTTTATATATACTGATTGAAATAATTAATACAATCATACTTTAAAAAGTCTCAGCATCTATTCTTTAATTAAAAAAGTTTCAGCATCGATCACTTTTTAATTTATTACTCAGAGTAATTCCAATACTTATAATACTCGATCTGTCTTACTTAACACATATGCAGGACATTACTTTTATCGATGGAGGCAGCCTTCCCACACCTGAGGGCCTCACCAGGGAATGGGTGAAAGTTGCAGCTGAAAACCGGGACGAGGACGAAAAACTCTTTTCTCTGGTAAGGGAGACTTTCCAGAGAAAAATAGATGTTGGAGTGCACGTTCCTACCTATCCGCAGTTCCGGGATATGATAGGGCAGTTTCTGGACATAATCAAAGATGAAAAGAACTGTTATGAACCTTATGTGGTAAAAGAGGAAAACGCAAAAATCCTTGAGCTGGAGATAATTGATGAGGTTGCAAAGCAGTACAGGGAAGAGACAGGAGAAACTCTAGGGGTTAGAGTTTGCGTTGCTGGCCCTACGGACCTGTACCTTCAGGCTTTCGGAGCAACTGCTTTTTCAGATGCATATCATATCATGGCTCTGAATATCGAATATTTTATAAAGCAGGCGTTTAAAGCTGCGAAAAATTTCAAAATCAAGGTTATTTCTCTGGATGAACCAAGTCTTGGAATGAACGATAGAATCCAGTTTTCTGACTCTGATATTATCTCTGCCCTGACTCTGGTTTCTACCTACGCGCGAAAACAGGGAGCAGATATGGAGATCCATCTGCACTCTCCATTAAAATATAAACTTGTTTGTGAGACCCCTATCAATGTTATAGGGTTTGAGTATGCTGCAACTCCCTCTTACATAGACCTGATGGACAAAAAAGTCCTGGAGGACTCGAATACTTACATAAGGCTTGGGGTCTCGAGGACTGATATTTCCAGCCTTATGGGTATGGTTAACGAGACCTATGGAGTCAATGCCTGGAAGGAAAAAGAATACATGCAAAAGATTGTTACTGATATGGAAACTCCCGAGGTCATTAAAAAGCGGCTTCAGAAAGCCTCTTCTATTCTCGGGGACCGCATAAAATATGCAAGTCCGGACTGTGGGCTGGCATACTGGCCGGACCAGGAACTTGCTTTCAGGCTGCTTGAGAATACGGCAAAAGGCATCAATGCATTTAATGCAGAAATGAAAAATCAGGAGTAACTCGGGGAAATCACCGGATAAGAGCAGGAAAATTCCCCTGTTTTCTCCTCTGTTTTTTTATAATTTTACTGTCTTCCCAATAATGATAAATTCTTAAAGGTATACTAAGAGAGCATGCAAGAAATCATTTTTGACGATATCGGAAGTTATCCCCTCCCCGAAGGAGTCAGCAAGGAATGGGTACAAAACGCCTTTAAAACAAGATCAGAAGATGAGAAACTCTTTACTGTAATCAATGATGCTTTTCAGCAGAAAATCGATGCAGGCGTAGAGGTTCCCACTTATCCTCAGTACCAGGATATGAATGAACAATTCCTGAAGGTTATCCGGGATTCTGAATGTACTGAAAGCCCCTTTGAAGTAAAACTGGAGTGCGCAAGGATCGAAGAGCTTGAGGCTATAGAAACGGTTGCAAAAGCCTATAAAGAAAAATTCGGGGAAACCTTAAAGGTCCGGATCTGCGTAACCGGCCCAACCGAACTTTACCTGAAGGAATTTGGGGGTACACATTATACGGACATATATTCTCTTTTTGCAAAAAGTGTAAACAAATTCGTCCGGAACTCAATGAAATCTGCAAAACATTTCAAGATTACAACAGTTTCAATTGATGAGCCAAGCATAGGGCTGAACCCTGAACTTGCCTTTGATGAGAACGATATCGTCTCTGCCCTTACCGAAGCCTCCAGGGCAGCGAGTAAGCGGGGAGCTGATGTGGAAATTCATCTTCATTCCGCCCTTTACTATAATTTTGCGTGCGAGACTCCTACAATCAATGTAATAGGGGTGGAGTCTGCGGGCACGCCTTCCTATCTGGAGCTTATTGACAAAAAAATGCTTGAAGACACGGATTCTTTCCTGAGGCTCGGAATTGCAAGAACAGATATCTATTCCCTGGCAGGAGTCCTGAACGAGAAATACTCTACCAACATCTGGAAGGATCAACAGTATCTTCCTGAAATTGTTACGCAACTGGAAACACCGGCCGTTATTGCAAAAAGGCTGAAGCTGGCTTACAGACGGTTTGGCAGCCTGATTAAGTATGTGGGTCCGGACTGCGGTTTGGGCGCCTGGCCCAACCAGAAGATAGCTTTTATCCTGCTTTCGAACGTTGCGCAGGGCATCAGGGATTTCAGGGAAAGTTGTTAACCCTGAAACCATTTCTTTTTGATAAGTCTCTCAGAAACATTCAAAAAGTTCTCTGAACTATACAGTTCAGCCCTCATTTTTATTTCCAGTGGAAATTCTGCTGGACTGCAGGAATCTCTTAAAATTAGCGACTGATTCCAAAACACAGTAGAAATAAAGGGGTGGTTTTTCAGATTCTGATAATTTTATAAAATTTTCGGGTTCAGATCAGCCTTCAGGTTAGGTTTCCGTTATCATTTTTCAGGTTAAGTTTCTGTTTTTGCTTCCGCGTGACTTTTTCTATTTTCTATTTTCTATTTTTTATCTTCACGGGCTTCTCTTTGAATTTCACGAGTTACTCATTCAGCCTTCCGCGTCTCCTATCTATGTCGTCCATCATGTCCAGCATTTTACGAATTGAGGTTCGGATAGCATCAGACTGGCTGACGAATTTTTTATTATCTCCCACATGCCTGTTGAGGTCATTCAGGAGCTCTTGAGGGATTTCAACACTTACTTTTGGCATCAGGGCACTCCAATGTTTTTCTTTTTTTAATTTCAAATTTTGTCTTTCTGGTTGATAACTTCTTCCTTCAATTCGTAAACCTTCAACAGGAAACCCCTGAGTTTATCTCAGGGGTAATTGACATTTCTCTCTACCGGATTCGATTGTTTCTTTTACTGAATAGGGTTTCTGAAAGATCTTTTAGAGTTGCCTAAATCTGAGAGTTTATATGCTTAGGAGAGCATAGCGCATAAGGTTTCTTATCATATTCCCAAACTTTAAGGCTTCATAAATACTCTTCAGCCGGGTTATCTGCATCATCAGCTGAAATTTAAAGAGCCGGATAAAGGTTTAAAAGAACCTGAAAAGAACCTGATAAAGGTTTGAAACGATTTCCGAAAAAGAATTATGAGAAAGAACTATAAAATGATAAAACTATAAAAGAGATTAGTGAAATAGCGGGCTCGAAGGGATTTGAACCCCCGACCTATGGATTAAGAGTCCATCGCTCTGCCTGACTAAGCTACGAGCCCACGCATTGTAGTTCTCATTTAATGAGCGACTCTCAGAATGTATTTTCAAATATTTATAGGTTACGCCTACGAAGGCACTCCATATAGTTTTTCAGAACATAAATGCAGGTTTTATTGCGTTCGCCTTAATATTCGGATAAATTATTCTTTTATGTGAACTAGTTACTTTCTATAGTGATAATGACTTTTATTCTGTATAGTTTTATTTTCTATATTAATTGTTCCAAATTGTCCTTACTTATTGTGTTTTTGAATTAAGACCAATGAACTCTGGAAACCAAGTTTCAAATAACCTTCTAACTTCTTTATTTTTCTTTTTTGCAATGTATTAAAGCAAAATATTATATACAAGCGGATATGAGTATGACCAATTAATTGACTTATCCGAAGCTCTATTGTGGATTAGTTCACCGTAATAGATTAAGTAGAATGTGTACTTCCTAAATTTGGTTTACTCAAGTTTGGCTTGTTAAGTACTGTTTTTACTCTTTTCTGTTCTGTCTATGGAGCTTTCATAAGCTGATTAACAGAAGTTAAAGGAATGAATCTAATGTTTAGAGAAGAACGTATTTCTGTGCCCGTTGAAGAGGGCGAAACTTACGACGTAACTATTCAGGATATCGCTCGCCAGGGAGACGGCATCGCCCGTATCGAAGGCTTTGTAGTTTTTGTCCCGAATACAAGTGTTGGCGACGAAGTCCAGATTAAGGTCGAAAGGGTACTTTCGAAATTTGCATTTGCAAGCGTTGTCGAGTAAGTTTGGGTTGAGAAATTAGTTAAATTAGTTAATTATGTAAGTTTAAATTAAAGTAAAATTAAAGGAATGATTTTAATGTTCAGAGAAGAAAGTCGCTCAGTCCCTGTTGAAGAGGGCGAAGTTTACGATGTTACAATTCAGGATCTTGCTCGCCAGGGAGACGGCATTGCTCGAATAGAGGGCTTTGTTATCTTTGTCCCTAACACCAGTGTTGGCGATGAAGTTCAGATTAAGGTCGAAAGGGTTCTTCCCAAGTTTGCATTTGCAAGTGTTGTTGAGTAAGTGTGGGTAAAAGAATCAATTAAATTAATGCTAAAAATTAAATCAAATAATTAAGGAATGGTTTTTATGTTCAGAGAAGAAAGTCGCTCAGTCCCTGTTGAAGAGGGCGAAGTTTACGATGTTACAATTCAGGATCTTGCTCGTCAGGGAGACGGCATTGCTCGAATAGAGGGCTTTGTTATCTTTGTCCCAGGCACCAAAGTCGGCGATGAAGTTCGCATAAAGGTCGAAAGAGTACTTCCAAAATTTGCATTTGGAAGCGTTGTCGAGTAAGTTCAACTGATAACTACTCTGTTACGCCAATATTATTAAATTAAAGGAATGATTTTAATGTTCAGAGAAGAAAGTAGCCCTGTTCCTGTTGAAGAAGGCGAAGTCTACGATGTTACAATTCAGGACCTCGCCCGCCAGGGAGATGGCATTGCCCGCATAGAGGGCTTTGTAGTCTTTGTCCCGGGCACCAAGGTCGGCGATGAGGTCAGGATTAAAATCGAAAGGGTACTCCCCAAATACGGTTTTGCCAGCCTTGTTGAGTAAGCAGGACAATTTAATATAAGGACAATAGGACTGAAAAATCGTAAATTAATCATTTTTCAGTCTTTTTGTTGTAAATTTTAGATATTTTCACTAATTTCCGGCTTCTAGAATGTGTCGGGATCTCTTTTTTTCAGTCTGGTTTTTCTGGTTTCGTTTCCCTTGTTCACACATTAACCTTTACCAATCTTTTGTTGGGGTCTCTGATAGTGAACATTCGATGCTATTATATAATAGATGTTCAATCATACTTTGAAATCCAATTGATAAAGTTTTTTCCGATGCCTTAAAAACCAGTTGTTTGCGGCTTTCTTAGATTGATAGCCGGGGACAGTAACCCAGAGTGATTAACTAATGATGCGCTTTATCAAGTACCACCCCCGGTCCAATACTTACGTGATTGAAAAAAGAGCTTTTTTTGAAGAGGCCCTTATGCTGGACGGCAATGTTATTGTCGGGCAGGACGTGAAGTTCTGGAAAAATCTCACCGTATCGGGCCGGCTTGAACTCGGAAAAGGTTCGATTATTCAGGGCAATGTGAAAGCCGGAAGTGCCCTTGTCTGTGCGGCAGTACAAATTCTGGGTAGTATACAAACGGTTTCCGAACTTGTTCTCCTTGACGGAGCAAAGGTAAATGTTGCAGCCTGTGAGGGGGACATCCGTGTAAGACCTGGCTGCTCTCTAGGTTCAGTAAAGGCGGGAGGGACTCTTGAGCTTGTGGGAAAGGTTGTCGTGAAAAGAGTGGAACCGCTAACAAAAGTAATTATTCGTGCCGAACAATGATCTTCTGTTAGTTCATGACTTCTTTGCACTTTTTTAACAATTTACTTACTGAACCGTTCCTCTTCCAGAAGTTTGAGGACATGGTCCCTTAAATTGTTTACTTCCGGACTTGTGCGGCTTCGCGGACGTGGGAGTTCCACTTTTATAATCTCCTTTATCCTTCCTGGTCTGGAGGTCATAACCACTATCCTGTCAGAGAGGACGACAGCTTCATCCACGCTGTGTGTTACAAAAAGGAATGTTACATGTTTTTGTTCCCATATCTTCAGGAGTTCATCCTGGAGTACATTTCGAGTCTGGGCATCAAGAGCTCCGAAGGGTTCGTCCATAAGGAGGACCTCTGGCTCATTAGAGAGGGCTCTTGCAATGGCTGCTCTCTGCTGCATGCCTCCTGAAAGCTCGTGCGGATAGCTGTTTTTGAACTGCCCCAGGCCAACAAGTTCCAGATACTTTTCCACTTGTTTCCGGGCTTCCTTCTTTTTGATTCCCTGCATTTCCAGCCCAAAGGTGATGTTGTCTATCACGGTCCTCCAGGGAAAGAGGGAATACTGCTGGAAAACCATGCCTCTTTTGGGGTCAGGGCCTGTTATAGGAACTCCATTGAGTGTGATCTCTCCTGAGGTCAGGGTCTCAAGCCCTGCAGTTATCCGGAGCAGCGTTGTCTTTCCGCAGCCTGAAGGGCCGAGGAGGCAGATAAACTCTCCATCCTGTACATCAAAACTTATATTATGCAGAGCTTCGGTCCCGGAATTATCTTCTTTTTTGCTAAATACACGCGAAACGTTTTTTACACTTACTCTTCCCATTTTATACCACAGTCCCGGACTTCCATCTGAGCAGTTTTTCATCCACGTAGTATCTGAAGAAGCGGTCTATCAAAAGACCTATGAACCCCAGCAGGAGCATATAGACGAGTACGAAATCCATCCTGTGCAGGTAGTAATTGTGCCATATCTGGTATCCGAGCCCATTATTGCTGACTCCAAACATCTCTGCACCTACAAGGCACATCCAGCCTACGCCCATTGCAATCCTGATTCCTGCAGCAATAGTGGGAATAGCTGAGGGAAGCGCAACAAAGCGGATGAGGTCTATGTTCCGGTTACAACCGAGAACCTTTGCTGCCTCAACATAAACCCTCGGTACATTTTTGAAACCCGTATAGGTATTGATGATAATAGGAAAGATCATTCCTACAAACACAACAAAACCTGCTGCTTGATGGGTGAGCCCGAACCATATTATTGCAAAAGGGATCCAGGCAAGAGGAGGAATCGGACGCAGGATTTCGATTATAGGGTCGAGTGCCCTGTTTGCTGCTTTGAACCATCCCATGGCTATTCCCAGAGGGATTCCGAGTATGAGTGCAGCAGCAATGCCAATTGAAAAATGAAGTAAACTTGTCATGGTATCCGTATAAATTAGTCCAGTTTTGACAATTACGGAAAAAGCGAGTACCACATCATAAAAACTCGGCAGAAGCAATTTGTTCTGTACAACTCTGTTTGCTAAAAGCTGCCACAGAGTAATTACGAAGACGAAAGACAATGTCTCAATGCCTTTTTCTTCGACTGTTTTTCTGAAATTAATTTTCATGTTTTATTAAAAGGATTCTTAGTTTTTTATCTTTCCGGCACGTTTTGTTTTTCAGAGAAAATTGGGTTCAAACTGCCCTTTATTAAGAGGACAGTTGAACATTTCATCTCTTTTCAGTATTAATTTTTTCTTACTCTTCACGGGTGGCTGCTTCATAGAAGCTTGTGTCAAAGATTTCTTCCTTTGTCAGAGGTTTCTGGATGTATCCGAGTTCATACTGGATTCTGGCATAGTCGACAGTTGAGTTTTCAATCAGTGCAGGATCTGTAATCCAGGCTCCATCCCATTCATTTAGAGATAGCTTTACAGTTTCAAGATCTGTTCCGGTCTTATTTGAATATATCTGGGCGGCTTCATCGATGTGTTCCGTGTTGTATTCGGTTGCCTTAATATGGGTCTTTACAATCTGCTCCACAAGGTCAGGGTGTTCTCTTATAAGTTTTCCACTAACCAGAAGCACACAGCAGGCATGATTCGGACTCATCTCTCCAGATTGTACGATAGTACGTCCATTACCTTCTTTTTCAATAATTGCAGGGGAGGGATGAGGCAGGAATACGGCATCAACCTGTCCGGCTGAAATAGAGGTAATAGCATCTCCCGGAGTCATTCCTTTGATTTCCACATCTTTCTCAGGGTCAAGTCCGTTTTCTTTGAGCCATTCTCTGAGCAGGGTATCCTGAATTGTTCCTGTTGGGAAGGTAGCGATTGTGAGTCCTTTCAGGTCTTCAGGGCTTTTGTACTGGGAGGCTTTCTCAGTACTGAGAACAAGACTTGAACCATTTATCTGCACAGGCGCAACGATTTTAGCATCAAGGCCCTGGCTGAGGGCTGTAATAGCAGGAGCTGCTCCAACATAAGCTACATCCAGGCGTCCGGTCATCATATACTGCATTTCCGGGGCACCTGTCGGAAACTGGTTTTCATTTATTTTTTCAATTCCGTAAGGTGCAAGATCTTCCTGCCACCATCCTTTTTCATAGGCAGTCATATATGCAATCTGGTGGGTACTCGGCTGGTAGCCGAAGTTAATTTCAGTAATTGCAGGGGCGTTTTCAGTTGCGTTTTTATCTGTATCTTCGGATACACAACCGGATACAAAGATCGATACGACCAGCAGTAAAGCAAGGATAAGTATGCTTGATTTTCTCAAAAAACTTCACCTCAATAATTGCCTCTTCTAAAACTAATAACACTAATATAGCACTAATAGATCTTGCCTGCTAAATAAGATCTACTGGGATCGGGTTTTCTTCGGAAAAAGCTGAAAGTTTTTACACCATTTTTCGTTAACTTTTTATAAATTTGTTGAAAAGCCATCCGGTCCCGTCCCCCCGTTCCATCCCATTCTTTCATAAAACCTCATCAGGAAACCCCTGAGTCTTTAGTTCATGGGTTAGTTGACTTTTTGCTTGAAAGAACAATTCCCGTGAAAATAAATCGTAGTTTCTTACGAATTAATATTCTTTGAAATTTGCTATATATAGTTTCTCAAATGCCTTTCTATTATGTCCCAAATGTATTAATACATCTGGAGATATTTCTCATTCAGGAACAAAATTCCTGTAAAACGTAAGTCCTTTATATCGATTGAAAATTTTTACAGGATTAGAGGTTGAATTTTAATGAACGTTGCAGACAAGGTCATCAAATCCGCATTCGAGTCCGATGAAGTGTTTCAGAAAACACTTTCCACTGTAATTAAGGAGGACCTTAATCTGACTGCTGTGGATTTTGCGAAAAAGGCAAGCATCCCTCCGAGTACCCTTTATAAGATCCTATCAGGTAATCGGGACCCTAACATAAAAACTCTCCGCCAGATAGTAAAAACGATCCGTGAAATAAAGGAGTCCAACAGTGGAGACTTTATCGCCGTAATTGCTGCCCGCTCGGTGCTCGATAACATCGTTGAGACAAAGAAAAAGATCGGTGGCAAGCTTGTCACCATCAGGGAATACTCGGCAACATCTATGGAAGAAGCAATTATCTCAGCCGTAAATGCCGAAAGGGATGGAGCAAAAGCCCTGGTATGTGCTCCAATTGTGGGTCCAACAGTGGAAAAAATCCTGAACATCCCCGTTACAACCATCGCCCCGAAGAACAGCCTGATAGATGCCATCGAACGTGCGATCAAGAAGATGGAGTGAACTACCTGCAAAACCTAAAGATTTAGGATAAGTACAGAATAATCGAGTACAGAATAATCGAATCTCTTTTTTAAAAATAGAAAAAAACCCGCGTTTTTCAGTTAACGCGGGAATTTAAATTCGTTTTTCTTTGAACTTCCTTTTTTTCAGCTTTTCTATTACTTTTACTTTTTCAGGTTTGCTGATTTGATAAGTTCATCTACCTTTGCCTGCAACATTGCCATAGTCCAGCCGCCTTTGGTAAACATGTAAGCTATCCCGCCGCCCAATAACAGGATAATAGTTATCAGGGCATAAATCAGCAGAGAAGACTTTTCTTTTACCGTATAGGTGGCTTCCTGTCCTCCTACTTCGACAGTATAGGTTCCTGGTACCTCTTCACTGTGTTCGAAGGTTACTGTCGTGCTTTCTCCTACGTCAAGGGAAATCTGCTGTGAATCAACTGAACTTCCGTTCACAACCAGTTCCACGCTGTAATTCCCTGCAGCATTACCTGTGTTTTCGGCATCAATGGTAATTGTTGCTTCCTTTTCGGCTCTGACCTCTATCGGGTCAATTACCAGGTTGGAGAACTCGAAGATAGCTTCATAGTCCTTCACATTGACGTCAACGCTCTTGTCAAGGAAGCCCTCTAAGGTAGCGCTTATTTTGATTTTTCCGATTTCTTCCGTGGTGAACGTAATCGTTCCATTGGAGTTGGTTTTTCCCAGGGCTTTACTATCGATTGAGATGTTTGCACCTTCAATCGGGTCTCCTCCGATTGTTTTTAAGGTCTCTATGGTAATCGTATCTCCCACATACACGGTTTCAGGAGAGATATTGAGGCTCATCTTCTCTTTCGGAGGAATAACTTTTGCGTTCGTGTTTGCAGTGGTATACCCGTCCTTTTCTGCGGTTACCTTGAAGGTTCCTTCCTCTTCGGCAGTGTACTCAATAATCCCATCTGCATCGGTTTTGCCTGCGCTGACTGCGTTGAAATTTACGGTGACGCCTTCTATCGATTCGTTACCTGCAGTAACCTCGATCTCAAAAGTGTCGCCTACAATAATCTCATCAGGCAAATTTATCTTGAGTGCCTTGCTGGCTCCACCTTCACTGTCGACTTCAACAAAGGGGTAGAACCTGAGAGTGTTGGAATCAGCCGTCTTGAATTTGATGTCACCCATAATGTCAATGGTATCGTCATCACCAAGTCCGATGTCATCATCGTTCTTCATTGTGATGCCGCTTTCTGAGACGGTTGAGATCTCCATCTCGTCGAAGACATCTCCATTATTAATTTCAATGTAATCATCCGAGATCTGGAAGATGCCCTGTGTAAAGACAGCAGAGGTCTCAGCACCTGCAAAAACCGTACCGAAATGGACAATAATTATGGGTACGTCTTCTGCTTCTCCGAGTTCGGTTTCATAGATGTAGTCCTGCCCAGAGGTAATGAAATCATCGTCTACCACGTCTCCGTCTTTTTCAAGCTGGACCCAGACAGTTTCTCCATTAACATCGACTTCCAGGATGTTCAGGGAATAGCCTTCTTCAAGCACAAGGGCAGAACCCGAGTACATGGATTCCTTGTCATCGCTGTCTGTAAGGACTTTGGCAAGGACATTATCCGAAAGAACGCTCACATCGTTAATTTTTCCGTCGGCGGTATCATCTGGATATCCTGCAAAGTATTTTTCTGCCATGAACCCGACAACTGTGAAATTGCCCCACTCGTCATGTTCGAACTCAACAGGTTGGGGTGAGGACTGGTAGACTAATTTTCCTGAGGGGATTTCCCGGTCATTTAATTCCTCTATTTTCAGCTGTTCGGTCCCTATTCCCTCATCTATGTTGTAATAGAAACCTTCAAAGTTGAAGGGCGTCCAGGTTGGAAGAGAGTCCCCGTCGTCATCTTCATCGTAGACCGTTCCGCGCAGTTCGTAGGTTCCTTCTTCTGTGGTATCAAGGACCGGAGCAAAGCGCAGTGTGTTGTCATCAGCCACCTGAATCTGTATTTTACCCATAAGGTCGATTGTGTCACCTTTATCAAGGCTTATATCGTCCTCATTCTTCATTTTTATTTCACTGCTGCTGAGGGATGTTACTTCCATTTCCCCGTAGGAATCTCCATTTGAAAGTTCTACATAGTTGTCCGAGACCTGGAAGAGGCCCTGTATGAAGACAGCCGAGGTCTCAGCGCCTGCAAAAACCGTGCCGAAATGGGCAATGATTATAGGTACGTCTTCTGCTTCTCCGAGTTCGGTTTCATATGTGTAGTCCTGTCCGGAGGTGATGAAATCATCGTCCACCACATCTCCGTCCTTTTCAAGCTGGACCCAGACGGTGTTTCCATTAACATCTACTTCCACAATGTTCAGGGAATAACCATCTTCAAGTACAAGGGCGTCTCCCGAATAGGCGGACTCTTTATCATCATTGTCTATCAGGATCTTGGCAAGTATACCGTCGGATATCAGGCTTACATCGTCTACACCGCTAACTGAGGTGTTATCACTGTAGCCTGCGAAGTATTTATCCGCCATGAACCCTATGACCTGGTACGAGCCCCACGTCCCGTATTCAAATTCAGTCTCAGTAGGTTTTGTGCTGTACTCGATATCTCCGTCATTTATGTTTCTGCCGATGTCCGTGATGGTCATCTCTTCAGAAGACACGCCGGTATCAAGGTCATAATAGAAGCCTGAGTAACTCTGGGCAGTCCATGTGTATGTAGTGGCCATCCCAAGGCTTTCATCCCAGATCCTGTTCCCACTTGAATAGTATTTGGACTGGACTTTAACAGTCCATGTTTTTGTCGATGAAGCATAAACGCCGTTGGGGTCGGTGATCACTGCTTTTAGATTGTATTCGCCGGTAGTATCTCCTTTAAACTCGTATGAAGAGGAAGTTACACCTGTTTCGGTTTTCGTCGACACGTCATTGACACGCCAATCTACGTTGACATTCTGGCCGTTTGTAGAATTGACATAGAAAGTCTTGGACCCTCCCTGAGCTACCTCAATTGTCCCTTCTGAGGGATCAACAGTAACAGGTACGCCGGTTGTTCCTACTGTCCATGTCCAGGATTTTGATTCTGCATTTCCGTTAACATTCGACGCATCCACTTTGATTGTATGTGTGCCTGCTACTGCCGAACTATTTGTATATGAAGACGAATCTACAGACGAGTTTGTGTAAAGAGTAACGCCGTCAAGAGCCCATGTCATATTCGATGTCTGGCTCACAGTCGCGGTGAATGTCCTTGATTCTCCTACGTTATTGCTAACGCTTGAAGAAGAAGGGTCAGATAAAGTGATCACAGGAACTCCTGCTGTACCTGCTACATTCCAGGTTACTGTTTCTCCTGTGCCTTCTACTGCTGCTATTACCTGGTACGAACCCAACTGTATGACGTGACTGAGAGTTGAAATATTGCTTGCATCAGTTGTTATTGTTGTGGCCGTACCATTTTCAGTCCATATAACATTAGCTGTTTCGTTTAAAGGAACGGTGAACACTTGAGGTGCACCCACCGTCCCAGTAACGGTAGAATTCTGGGAGGGGGTGACATCTCCTGATATAACAGGAACTGCAGTTGCAGTCCCACAGAATAGCCCCAGCACCAGAATTGCTGTAAATATTTGTAAACTAGCTTTTTTCATATTCTATCCTTCTAAACCTTGTGCATAATTTGTATAGTTATGAATTTTATAGTTACTAATTTAGTTAGTTTAGCCTGAAGTTTCCTCTCTTTTTGTGGTTGTGTGAACTTTAATCAGCAAATAATTTTTAATTTTTTTTAATCTCACTCCAGGCTTTTATTTATGGGGGGTTAACATCAGTTTATTCAGGAAGGTTAATCAGTCGGTTCGGCTTTTAGCTGCTGGTATCCCCGCTGCTCTATAGCTGTCAGCCTGCATTCCGGGGATTCGAGTACAATATCCGCTTCGTACTTTGTGCATTCCCCTATGATAGTCAAGTTACATATATTTTGTACTTTTTTCAGCCGTCCAGGGTCGACTGTGAAAATGAGTTCGAAGTCTCCACCTGTGTAAAGGGCAAGTTCCAGCAGTTCCCCGGGATCTGAGGCAAACTCTCTGACTTCCGGGAGGATAGGAAGGGCATCTTCCCGGACCCTGAAACCTACTTTACTCTGCCTGGCAAGGTCGTAAAGAGACATAGCAAGTCCGTCGCTTGTATCCATCATGGATGTGATTGCACCCGACTCAGCCAGTTTCCGGGCTTCTCTGGTGCGGGGGACGGGTTCAAAAAGAGCCTTCAGGACGGTTTCACTAACAGGTTTTTTTGACTGGATCGCTTTAAGGGCGGCTCCGGCTGACCCTGTATATCCTGTAACACAGACAAGGTCTCCGGGCTTTGCCCCTTTTCGCAGGAGGAGCTGGCTTTTTTTGACTCTTCCCAGAGCCGTACCTGTAATTGTCAGTTCTGCATGGGTATCGAGGTCGCCTCCGATAACAGTAGTCCCGCAGAACTCAGCGCATGCCTGTATGCCTTTTGCAAGTTCCTCTACAAAAGCAATTTCAGTGTCTGCAGGCATGCCTATTGCCATAAGGATCCCTGCTGGTTCTGCCCCCATGGCTGCGATATCGCTCAGGTTTACAGCGGCGGACATCCAGCCCATCTGCCATGGGGTCATCTCTGTCGGAAAGTCCGTGGTCCTGTGCAGCATATCAGTCGTAATAACCAGACAGCCTTCACCTTTCAGGTCAAGGACGGCACAGTCATCGGAACCGGCACCTATAAGGATTCCTTCCTGTCCTCTTTCCTTTCCTTCAGGGGCATTGAAAATCTCAGATAAGCGGGAGATTAAAGCGCGCTCTCCGATTGAAGATACTTTTGTTTCTTTCATGGTCCTTTTCTGGAAGTGATAGCTTGCTTTCCTTCTTGCTAGCTATCCTTCTTGCTTGCTTTCCTTTTTATAGATAGGTATCCTTCTTCGGGTTAAAATGCACTGAGTCTCTCTCCTTTATGTAATTTTTGTAACCCCGGAGGTTACACAAAAGTTTGGTGGTGTGCATAAAGGAGTTTTCGATTATTGTCAGGAGTACAATAGGGAATATCACGGAGAAACTATGGGGAAACTTTCCGGGATACCTGCACTTCCGGGTACAGGATAATTGAATTCCATTTAAGGGGTTTTAACAAAGGTTTGATAAGTGTCTTTTATGCTTTGGCACGTATAAGACTTTTGTAAACTTCAAATTCATTTGAACCTAAAACATATTTTTTCTGTAAAAAGCTGGTAAAATAAAAATTAATGGAAAGATGAAGGGGTTAATAGATCAAAATCTGTTCCGGAATACAGGCAAAAAATGAAAAAAGTGTCCGTAAAATGCCAGTAAAATGCCAGTAAAATGCCGTAAATATTATACTAAATATCGGTAAATAGCAGGCACCAGATAATATCAGACTCTTTCTTCTCCTTCTTCTTTTGTCCTGATCCTTACTTTTTCCAGGAAACCTTTTGCTATTTTTCCAAGTTCCAAAATTTCTTCCCGCTCCAGAACCCTGATTTCCCTGAGTTCCTCCTGCAGGCTGTGTTCCGGAATTCCCTGCTGCAGCACATAGGTAACCTCTCTGTTTTTGATATGTTCCGAAATCCAGGCTGCTATCAGGGAGATTTCCTTCTCGTTTCCGATAAAACCTCTGAATGCGGTTGTCCGGAGTTCCAGTTCCAGGCCGCTGGCATCGGCAACCTCGATCGTTTTTGCAATGGCTGTGGTGATCTCTTCCGGAGGCTTTTTAACGGCACTACCTGCCCTTTTATAAGCTTCCCATCCGGCAACCTTTCCATAAAGTTCGGGATCGTCAAGAGGGGCTTTTACATCGATAAAGAACTTATCAACCAGTTTTCGCTCAACCAGTTCGGCTGCCCTTTCAGGGTAACAACCATTTGTGTGGACCCCTACTGCAAGCCCGAGATTCTTTGCAAACTCTGCAAGGGGAATAACAGCCTCCTGCATAAGGGGTTCCCCACCCGAAAAAACAACCGCGCTTACAAAAGGTTTCGAGCTTTTAATCTGCTCTTTCACAAAGTCAAGTTCCACAAGCTCCGGACCTTCAAGGTACGGATGGTTCTGGCAGTAAGGGCAGCGAAGAGGGCATCCCCTAAAAAAGATGGTGACCACAGCCTTTCCTGTCCAGTCAAGGGTTGAGATCGGGACAGTGCCTGCGTAGTTTACCTTCATAGCAGTTACCATTTTTAGGTTGCGTAAAAAAGTTTAAGGGGACTCATTTGAGTTCCCTTGTGCTGTAGCGTTTCCTGTCCTGGAGTTCCTGGCGCTTGCCTCTGTTCCAGCCTTCTACGGACTGGAGATAGCCAGTAATCCTTGAGAGGTGCTGCACATTTTCAGATTTGCATTTCGGGCATTTGTCAAGCAGGCCGGCGGCTACATATCCCCCATCAGTGCATACGGTCATGTCCCTTGTGAAGGCAAAGTATCCAGTCTGGGTATTTTTTGCTATATGCATGGCAAGTTCCTGCAGGCCGTCAGGGTCCGGTTTTCCTTCTCCAAGCCAGATATGCATGATGTTTCCGCCGTCTACGATCGGGAAGAAAGTGTGCTCATACTTTATCCTTTCAGGCAGCGAGATATCGGCACCAGGAGGAATATGGGTCCCGTTGGTATAGTAAATGGGCAGGTCGTGGGTCTCATTGAACTCTTTCTTTGCGGTTTCCAGGTCCCCTTTAATTGTAAGTTCGGCTTTGTCGGCATATTCCCTGTGCAGGAGGTCTGAGACTGCAAAACGCTGGGCTGTAGTTTCCGCAGGAGTCCTTGCAAGGGCAATTTCCATGCCGTTTTCCTTTGAGAGCTTCTGGGCATGCATTTTCATTTCGAACATAGCCCGGATGGCAAGCTTATAAGCAACAGGAGACTCGTGGATCTGGTAGCCTGTGTGGTACTGGACCATCTCATTGATCCCTATTACTCCAATAGTATACACAAGGCTATCGAAGTCCACAGCTATTGCCCCTTTTTCTCCGGTGGTCGGGTCCTTGGGACACTGGGATGCAAAGGGAATCCTGTTTTTCTTGATCAGGCTGTTCATCCATTTTCGCTTGATCTTAAAAACTTCCACACCCCGGTTCATCAGGGTCTTGAGTTCAGTGAAAAGTTTTTCATCATCATATTCAGCCCTGTAGGCAGCCCTGGGACAGTTTAAGGATAGGACCATCCATGAGCCCATGGAGAAATGCCTTCCATCTTTGAAATGCAGCTTGTCCCCGAAGTCTTTATCGTCGGTGGGGTTTGAAGAGAACTGGTAGGCACAGCACTGGTAGCATGAAATTCCTTCTCCTGCACCCCTGTACTCGGGAAGCTGGTTGTCAAAGTAGGGAGTTCCGAATTTGGCAGCCAGTTCAAAGGTCATCCTGTAAAGCTCTTTGTAAGTCGGAAGTTCGGGGTGAGCTCCGTTGAAATCCTCGTTTTCTTCCATGAAGTCAGGTTCGAGAGAGATTTCTGGCTTTGGGAAGCTGAAAGGTTTGCCCCAGGCATCTCCTTCAAGCATGACATCCATAATGGCTTTGAACCCAAGCCGGACCTCTTTTTCGAATTCTCCATAGGTCCTGAGGGGAGCCTGCTTACCGTCCCAGACCTTTCCCCTGGCAACAATCGGAATGTTTCTCCAGAGCTTTGGGACCCCAGGGGAAAGCTGCACGGATGAAAAGACAGTCTGTCCGCCTCTTGCGCACATCATCTGCATCATTTCGTAGACGAACATCTGCATAAGCTGTCTGATCTCAACTTCTGACTTGCCTTCCAGATAGGGGGCCATAAAGGTCAGGAAATTGTAAAAGCCCTGTCCGCCTGCAAAGTTGGTCTGCGCTGAACCCATTGCCTTTACAGCATGAAGGAAAGCTACTTCGGCATTCTTTGCAGGTTTTGCAACACTTGATTGTGCTCCTAATCCATCAGGCATCAGCCCATAATAAAAGAAGTAGCGGAGGTCCCAGTCCTGGCAAAAAGGCCTTGTGCCCATATATTCGAGGTCATGGATATGGAAGTCCCCGTTCAGGTGCAGGTCGGCAAGCTCTTTTGGCATCAGAAGGAGATTTTGCTCTTTGGACATTTTGTCGGCTTTTCTTTTGTGGGATGTCTCAGCATTGTTCAGCTGGTTTGCATTATCGTTTGCCCCAAAGCCGTATCCGGAGTCTATTTCGTAGGCATCGTAGACCGAAGCCCCGACCCTTGTCATTATATTTCTCCATTCTACGCGTCCCCTGTCAAGAAGAATATTGTTGACTATTTCCCGGATAAGAGGTCCTGAAAGGAACTTGAGATTCATCTTTCGGATAATTCTTTCCGCTTCTTTTGCAATATCAACGGCTTCTTCTTTTGTGATTGCAGGCTTGTTGTAGAAGATTTCACTTAATTTTGTTTCTTTCAGGAGCTGGCTTACAATAATATTCCTGTCCCAGTTAAGAATGAAACCTTCGGTTGTCCTGACTTTGGGGAGGGGAGAGACAGACAGCCCATCAAGTGTTTTTTGCACTGGCTGATTATCAGATAACTGGTCTTTTTTGGGGAGGGAAGAGGTGGAGAGCCCGTCAAGTGTCTTTTGCACTGGCTGATTATCAGATAATTCATTATCGGTTAAGAGAATATCGCCTGTCATTTTCTCATCTTCAGTTGTTGTTTTAAGGAGGGATATGTAAATCATTTAAGTCGGTTTGAAGCTTAGCGGGGTTGTTAAAGAATTCCTCTGAGTTTTTCCGGATTCACTTCTTCCCCGCGGAAGAGTTCGGTATACGTGAGGAATTCACTGTTGATCTGTAATACAGGCGCCGTAACTGTAAAAACCCCATTGAAACGCAGTTCGGTCAGAGCTTCGGGGGTAGACATATCTGCTACTTCGAAGGGTACTGAATTTGTTTTCAGAAATTCTTTTAATTTATTGCATTTTGGACAACGTTCCGTTGTGTAAACTATTATTTTTGCCATACTTTGCGCCCCTCTGATTTATGTACAGTATTTTTTTACATTTTTTATTACATGTCTTGCATGTCTTTTACATGCGTCTTTCTAACATATTTCTTTTATTCAGATTGTGCAGGGTTTGAGTGTGTCGGCGCAGAGCGCATCAAAGCAATAAAACAAAACCCCGCATGGGAACTATTCCTTAGCCAACCCAATTAATTGTATAATAACTCTCCCAAACTCGTCAGCAATATCGGAACAGGGCATGCAGTTTTCAAAAAGTGCCCCTTTAGATATCATTTTTTCACTCTATTGAGTGAATGTTATCTTTATTTCCAGGTAATTATTCTAAATGCCTGAGCTTGCTTATAATGGTTTTTCAACTCATCTTTGGATACAATCACCCTCTTACTTTGTATACAAAGATCGTTGTTTGTTATCAGATCTGGTAACAAACTTAAGGGCATCTGTTTTTTAAAAAATGCCTGGTTTGTGGGAATATTTTCAAGTACAGAAGGCTTTATCTGGTGTGGAAGACACTTTAATGGATATAGGTATGGATACCATCTATATGGCTTTATTCCTTGAAGACATTATAATATATTAGGTGAAGAACCCCTCCAGGTTTTAGGGAAATGTCTGAGAGAACTTGTCCTCTGTTTCTGCTTCCTCTGATCTCTTCGGTTTCTAAGTCTTTGTTTTCAAAAAAATATGAAAAAAGCATTATATCATTGATCTCTCATACCTCTGTCAAGTGCAAAGAGAGGTGTCAAACCATAGAGAAACTATTACCCTCCGGTTGTAGACCCCTTGATGACCTCCTGGGAGGAGGTTTCGAGAGAGGGATCGTAACTCAGGTCTTCGGAGCCGCAGGAACCGGAAAAACAAATGTCTGCATCCAGCTTGCGGTTGAATGTGTAAAGCAGGGGCAGAAAGTCATTTTCATAGATACGGAAGGGCTTTCTCCTGTTCGTTTCAAGCAGATTGCAGGGGACAATGCAAAGGAAATAGCCAGGAGCATAATTATCTACGAACCCCTGAGTTTTGAAGAGCAGTATGCGGCCGTAAGAGAGGTGGAGAGGATCGCTGGCGAGAACATCGGGCTAGTGGTTCTGGATTCTGCAACTTCATACTACAGGTTTGAACTTGAAGATGAGGAGACCGGCATAAAAAGCCGGAGAGAACTTGCCAGCCAGATAGGGTTTCTGCATGCTCTGTCTCGAAAACACGGTTTTGTTGCAATTATAACAAATCAGGTATACTCAGATATTATTGCAGGAGGGGTGCGCCCATTGGGGGGCAGTTCCCTGGAACATATCTCAAAGACGATCATCCAGCTGGAAAAAACAGGTGAAGGGACAAGGCGCGCCACTCTATACAAACACCGCTCCCGTCCTGAATGTGCAAATGCTGAGTTTAAAATTACGGCTGAAGGGATCCGTTAAACTGATAAAAAAACTGTGAGAACACTGGTGAAAAAACTGATAAAAACGTTGCGGTAAATTCCGTAGAACAATTTCCTGGTAGAAAATATTCAGGACCAGGAAAAACGTAAAATTCCCGGACGTTTCCGGGATTTTCTGGCATCAAAACTGCCTTACGCTTAGTTCTATAAAATTTTTTTGCTCCGTCGGGAATTTTTCTCCGGCTTGCTTTAACGTTCTCGGGTACCGGCTATGAAATCTTCAGTTCTGCGGTATGCCTCATCATCAGGGTACTGGATAGCCGGATGTTTCATGAAATAGGAAGCCGGGGAGTACAGTACTCCTCCTATCCCGCGGTCAAGAGCCAGTTTGCAGCAGCGAATGGCATCAATTACCACACCTGCGGAGTTAGGGGAATCTTCTACCGAGAGCCTTAGTTCAAGGTTCATGGGCACGTCCCCAAAGATTTTGCCTTCCATTCGAAGGAAACATACCTTGTTGTCTTTCTGCCAGGCAACGTAGTCGCTCGGTCCGATATGGATATTTTCATCCGCAAGCCTATGCGAGAGCACGGACTGGACGGCTTCGGTCTTGGATTCACGTTTGGAAACAAGCCTGTCCCTATTGAGCATATTGAGGAAATCGGTGTTTCCGCCAGTGTTCAGCTGATATGTCCTTTCAAGCCTTACACCACGTTTTTCAAATAGGTCTGCCAGGATCCTGTGGGTGATCGTTGCTCCAAGCTGGGCTTTGATATCGTCGCCTATAACAGGAATATTCTTTTCTTCAAACCGCTTTGCCCACTCAGGATTGCTTGCAATGAAAACAGGCATGTTGTTGATAAAAGCCACACCGGCTTCAAGAGCGCATTCGGCATAGAAATGGACAGCTTCTTCAGAACCGACAGGGAGGTAATTAAGAAGCATTTCGGCGCCTGAATCCTTCAATTCTTTTACAATTTCTTCTTTTGTGGTTTCAGGTTCCCTGCTGACAACAAACGTGTAATTTTCCCCATAATTCTTCATGTGGTCAGAAACCCCGTCAAGAACTTTTCCCATCTTAACCTTCACACCTGAGAGGGGAATGTCAGGACAAAAAGCCGCTGTGCAGTTCGGGGGAGCAAAAATAGCCTCAGAGACATCTTTTCCTACTTTCCTGGCATCAATGTCGAAGGCAGCAACAACTTTGATATCACTGGGCCCGTACCCTCCAATGTCCCTGTGCATAAGTCCTATGGGATCTTTATCTTCAGCTTTATAGTACTCGATGCCCTGTATCAAAGAGCTTGCACAGTTCCCGATTCCTGCAATTGCTATTTTTATTTTTTTCATAAGCGCTTACTCTCCGATGAATACCCTGACTCTCATAAACCACAACTTGCATGAAACGATAGATTCTCAATACTTTCAATACTTTCAATACTTTCAATACTTTCAATACTTTCAATACTTTCAATACTTTCAATACTTTCAATACTTTCAACACTTTCAAAATTTGCGGATCCAAGGATTTACGGGTTCAAGGTCCATGAAATTTATGAAATTATTATTCCTGAAATTACGAATCTTCCTGTATCTCAGCTATGGATTTTAAATCTTCTCTTATTTGTACTGTTACTTTATAAATCTATTATATCTAACTTTGCTCTTCGTGAAATAAATATTATGTTTGTTTATGTATATCTAAAATCTATTCTAAAATTTGCTGGCTTATAATGAAATAAAATTATTAATCTGATGTCTGGCTTCTAA
This sequence comes from Methanosarcina sp., assembly GCF_028693135.1. GTDB lineage: Archaea > Halobacteriota > Methanosarcinia > Methanosarcinales > Methanosarcinaceae > Methanosarcina. The sequence continues at coordinate 62,962 of NZ_JAQUVZ010000011.1, read as the reverse complement.
ACAGCTTAATTATATGTTATTTTATCCAGGATAGAGATTTTTTATTAAATCTCTTTTTCCTAATTTGAACCCCCTATTCAAGTTTTCAGGTTGCCTGGGCATTATCTGGATACGAAATACTCACCCCTTGTAGAAGGAAGGGTCGAATAGGTTTTTATCGGATGGTTGGCTTGAAATGGAAGTCGGAAGATTTTCTGGCAGAACCTTATGTTCACATTGGAAAGTGATTTAATGAGGACAATTGACTGGAACGAAGAGTCCAATTCTGTAGTGCTGGTAGACCAGACCTTGCTCCCTCAGGAGTACAGGGTAATAGAATGCAAAACCCTGAGTTCGCTCTGTGAGGCTATAAAATCTCTCAGGATCAGAGGTGCACCTGCTCTTGGGGCTGCAGGAGGCTTTGGAATTGCCCTGGCAGCTTCTCTTAGCGGGGCAAAAGACATCGAAGCCATAACCAGAGACCTCAAGGTTGCGGCAAAAGCACTTAAATCGACCCGCCCTACAGCCGTAAATCTTGGATGGGGCGTGGACAGGGTCTTAAAAGCAGTTTCTGATGCCTTTGATGTTCAGGGAATCCGGGATATTGCCCTTCAGGAAGCCAGGGATATTGCGGAAGAAGATATCGAAACCAATAAGCTGATAGGAAAACATGGGGCAAAACTCCTGAAAGATGGAGATACCGTACTCACACACTGCAACGCAGGAAGGCTCGCCTGTGTTGACTGGGGTACAGCTCTCGGAGTTGTACGTTCGGCTATTGCAGCAGGTAAAAATATCAAAGTTATTGCCTGCGAGACAAGGCCTTTGAACCAGGGAAGCAGAATCACTACCTGGGAACTCATGCAGGACAAAATCCCTGTAACCCTTATTGCAGATTCTATGGCTGGCTGGGCAATGCGCCAGGGGCTTGTAAACAGCGTGCTCGTAGGAGCCGACCGAATTACCCAGGATGTTGTTTTTAACAAGATAGGTACCTATACGCACTCTATCCTTGCAAAAGAGCATGAAATTCCCTTTTATGTGGCAGCCCCTGTCTCTACTTTCGATTTCAAAGGCTGGGAAGAAAGCGTAAAGATTGAAATGCGAAATCCTGATGAACTGCGGTTCTCAGGCTGCGAACAGCTTGCCCCAAAAGACGTTGAGGTTTACAATCCGGCTTTTGATGCAACTCCAATGGAAAATGTGACTGCTATAATCACTGAAAAAGGCGTATTTTACCCGCCTTTCCTGCTGGATGAGGTTCTCGTCTGAGACCCCGCGTCTCTGATTTTTCAGGGCCTTAAAATCATATGTTTCCTCTCCTGCCCAGGATTGTTCCGGAATAGCTCTGCAGGATTTATATATGAGAACTGTAAATTATCTGATAACTATCAAAATGAGCAGTAAAATTTCACTAGATTTCTAATTGAACGTAACTTCCAATCAAAAACGCAACTTTTAATCAACTAATCAATATCATATCATTTGTAAAGGTGTTTTACTCATGGCGGCTAAAAGATCAGGTCCCGGACTTCAGTCCTCAGCAGGGCTCATGCGCTACTACGAAGCTGACAAAAACGCGGTTCACATTCAGCCCAAAACAGTTCTGATTTTCGGTGCCATTGCGGGCATAGTAGTACTATTCTTAAGTGCTGTAAATGGCTTCTGGCCGTAACTACAGTTTTCTGGCAGGGTTCCCTTGAGCAGGCATATTTCTGGTAAAAAAAAACTCAAAAAAACGAAGAAGTCTTCATCAGGCGTCAGAATTCCGAGAGCCTTAGTTTTTCTTCTGGGCTTTCTCCTGATAGGTGTTGGTTTCTTTGGGGTTCTGTACAACCCCGCTAATTCCATAGAGGAAACTCTTCCGTGGGATATTTCGGAGGCAGGCACATTATCTTTTCCCCAGAGAGAAAAGCCTGTGTTTACGGCTCAGGAAATTGAGGACCTGTATTCTCCTGAAGATCCGGATATTCTAAAACTTGTATCTTTTGAGAGTAGTGGCGAAAAAGTCCAGGCGCTACTTAGGGTTCCTGCAAACTCTCCTTCTTCTGCCGCTGGTATAGTTTTGCTTCCGGGAGCAGGAGTTAGCAAAGAAGGTGAACAGGGACTGGCAGTGCAACTCTCCAAAATGGGGTATGCAACCCTTACCCTTGACCAGCGCAATCAGGGTGGAGTAAACTTTGAAAGAGACCTTGAACTTTTCAGGGCAGGCCTTGAACCTGTTGAATACCTTATGGTTTATGACGTCCTCAAAGCCGCAGACGTGCTTTCCGTCCAGCCGGAAATAGATCCCGAAAGGCTTGCAATCCTCGGGGAAAGTAACGGCGGCAGGTTTGCAATTATTGCCTGCGCCCTTGACCCTTCCTTTAAAGGAGTCATAGGGATCAGTACGTCGGGGTACGGCACTGAAGAGCTTGATCCTGCCGGCACAACTGACCCTGAAGTTTATAGGTTCCGCCTTTCAATTGACCCGGACACTTACCTCAGTGCCCTGCCGCCTTCAAGGCTGGTTATGATGCACTCTTTTAATGATACTGTAATCTCGCATGAACTGGCACTCAGGACCTTTGACCTTGCAAAAGAACCAAAGGCAATGTATAATACTACTGAAGAAACGCACGGATACACAGCTTCCATGCGCTCCGATCTTGAAAAAGAACTTGCGCTCCTTCTGAACTGAAAAACATTCGGGTATAGGGTTCGGTTCAATTGATTTTCTATAAGTGTTTTGAATATGGCTTCTTCTCAGCAAATCTCAGGCTTACGAGAACTTAATGGAATAGGTGAGCGAGTAGCCTGCAGGCTTGTCGAGCATTTCGGAAGTGAGGATGCAGCTCTCCAGGCAATTCTTGAAGGAGACATAGCTTCGCTTTCCGAGGTCAACGGAGTCAGCCATACATTTGCCCTTTCCCTTGCCAGGGATGCCAGAGCCCGGGCTGAGGGATGTGCAATTTCCGATTTTCTGAAGACAAAAGAAGCCCTTGACCTGTACTCCCGCCTGCTTGAGCTGATAAAGACGTTTGCTCACACACCGCATGCGAGGGACAAGTTGGATCTCTTTTACCCGTTTCCCGCGTCCCGTATGGACCTTATTCAGGAGAGGAGGGCTTTTGTAGGAGCGTACCTGGAGCTGGCAGATGTCCTCTCTGAGGATAAGGCGTTTTTGAACCTCCTTTCCAGCGTGAAAAAGCTCAGGTCGATCCCGGGAAACCTGCGGGTAAGAGACAGGATCATCCTCTCCGGGGACCAGAAAACTCTGGACTCAGCCAGGGAAAAGTTCCAGGCATTTTTGCCTGTTCAGGCGGTGGAGAGTTTTTCCGAGTTCGTAGATCTTGCGAGAGGTTATTCGAGTGTGATTCTTTTTGATGATACTTATCTCAGTTTTGACCTGCCTGAGGGGCTTGAACCCGAGTTTTTCCAGGATCTTTCAAGAGCGGAATTCTGGCAGATCCTGCCTGAAGTAGAGCTGGCTTTTTTTGCAAGGAATCTGGACTGCATCCTTGCCTGCTTGAATATCACATCAACTCTGCGGGCGGAAGGCTTCGATTTCTTTGAGGAACTCTCAGAAGAGGAGCTTGAGACCCTTAAAGCAGCCCTTCTAAAAGTAGGAGAGGATGGAAAGCCTGTTGAGGGTTTTGACCCCGAACTTGACAGGCTTGAAGCTGCCCTGAAAAATCTTGATTCTGTGCTGACTTCTGCCTTAAATGAGGCAAACCAGCGCATGAACCGGACACTCGAAGCAAGCTCCCTTACCCTGAGTGGGCAGGAACTCATCAAGCTTGTGAGTGGGGGAATGGAAATTAAAGACCTGCTTGCAAAAGAACTCCACAGGGTCTACACAGGCGAGATCGAAGCCGTAAAAGAGGAACTTGCAGAAAAGCTCAAGTTCCAGAAACTGGAAAAACTGATGCTTGATTCCCTCTTTTCCGATGAAATTTCCTATCCTCTCAGAGTAGAACAGGCTCAGTTGCAGCTTTTCAGGCAAAAATTGAATATGTCCCTTGAAAAAGCAAGGCTTACCCGCAAAAGGGAGCTTGCACAAGTTATCTCAACCTTCCGCCAGCCTGTAGAAAGGCTTGTCAGGGAGGTCCTTGACTTTGACCTGGGTTTTTCCATAGCCTTCTTTGCCGCGCAGTTTCGGCTGAAAATGCCGGAGACAATCCCTGATGCCGGAATTGGCTTTGAAGAAGGTGAAAACCTTTTCCTGAAAGCCAGGTATGGAGAAATTGACCCTGTCAGTTATTCCGTCGGAAAAACGAGCTTTTCCCCCGAAGGCCTGGAAAACAGGGTTGTACTTTTGAGTGGAGTGAACTCAGGAGGCAAAACCTCTTTACTTGAACTGCTTGCCCAGTGTGTAATCCTCGGACACATGGGCTTTCCTGTCCCTGCAAAAGAACTTGAGCTGGGACCTGTAGAAGAATTCTATTATTTTGGAAAATCAAAAGGAACTCTTGATGCCGGAGCCTTTGAAACCACCCTCAAGCAGTTTTCCGTGCTTTCCGAAGCTTCCGGAAAACTTGTGCTTGCCGATGAGCTGGAATCAATTACCGAACCCGGAGCTTCAGCCCGGATCATAGCAGGGATTCTTGAATACCTTTCCCGGAGCGAAGAGAGCCTTGGGATTTTTGTTTCACACCTTTCGGAACTGATCCTTGAAAATACCGGGACAGACATCAGAGTGGACGGAATAGAAGCCGAGGGTCTGGATTCCAGCCTGGAACTGATAGTAAACCGAAACCCGGTATACAATCGCGTGGCAAGAAGCACTCCCGAGCTGATTGTGGAAAGGTTACTGAGGAAGACCACGGGAAAAGAGCAGGAATTTTATGCCCATTTAAAGGGTAAATTTCAAAATTAAAAGGCAATTTGAATGTCAAGCGGTATTTTTTATAGTCAAAATCTATATTTTATATTCCACTATAAGGATAATTTCTAAAAATCTTTTAAAATATCTTTATGTCAAACACGTATGGCATTTTCTGGCGATTTTTGAAGATTTCCCTGGTAATATCTTTCTATCTTCGGTTTTGTAGATACTCTAATTTCCCTGATAATATCTTGCTATCTTCGGTTTTGTATATACTCTATATTCTTTTTTTGATTGTTTTTCTCTGTTTTCTAGGAGATAATGTTATAAGTCTTTAGTACTATATATCAGTAAATAGTAGTGAGTTGGCTAAGATTTCAGACAGTTTTTACGTTCCTGTTAATCCAAAAGTCTATATACTTCTTAGTGTCAATGCATCTCCGATAACTTTATATGAAGATGCGCCTTCCTTCGGATAAGGGGATCGAAAACTCATTCGGCTAATGGTTATTGGAAGAGTTGATACACAGTTCAGGGAAAAATTTTCCGAAAACTGGTTATTTTGGCTGTTGAGTAACTTCGAGGTTATCTTCTTTTCAACTTTGCTAATTATACTGAACGAACATCTGATGATAATGTTAAATAATGAACCAGGCAACTTATATTCCGATCTTCTTATATTTTCGAGGATGGATCTGAAGATACACAAAACTCAGGCCACGCGTGATAGGAATGGAGCGTAACTTCCCAATTCAGTGTGCAGATTTTGATAGATTGGTTACGGATAGTGTTGACGGAGTCCGGGTTGAAGTATCAGGCATGCCTGACCTGAGTGACCAATGCCTTTATGTGGACCGGGAATATAGCTGGCTCCAGTTCAATGACCGGGTACTCGAAGAAGCTCTGGATGAACGTAATCCTCTGCTTGAGAGAGTCAAGTTTCTTTCCATTTTCGGGAGCAATCTTGATGAGTTTTTTATGGTCAGGGTCTCCGGGATCAAGAAACGTATTGCTGAAGGAGCAAAGGAAGACTGCACAGATGAACTGGCTCAGGAGCAGTTGCAGGTCATCCGGGAAGAACTTCTAATACAGCTTCCTCTAAAAGACAGCTGCTGGAACGAAGTGCTCGAACCGGCTCTAAGGGAAAAGGGAATTAAAGTCCTTAACTACTTTGAACTTTCCGGAGAAGACAGAGAAAAACTCAGGGACTACTTCGAAAGAAATATTTTTCCGCTACTTACTCCCCTTGGTTTTGACTCAGGGCATCCTTTCCCCCATATTTCAAATCTCAGTATTAACCTTGCCGTACTTATTGATGACCCGGACTACGGGGAACGTTTTGCAAGGGTCAAGATCCCTCCTATGTTCACAAGGCTGATTGTTGTTCCAGAAGAAGGCCAGGAAAAAACAACTTCCAGTTTTGAAGAATTAAAATCAGGGCGTTTTGTGTGGCTTGAACAGCTGATTGCTGCAAACCTCGATCTGCTGTTCCCCGGACAGCGCATTCTTGGAGCTTATCCTTTCAGGATCACACGAGACGCTGACCTTGGCTTTGATGAAGATGGAGACAAGGACCTTCTGACTGCTGTTAAGCAGAGGGTGGGGAGAAACTACTTCGGGCCTGCTGTCCGGCTTGAAACTGACTATACTATGCCTGAAAGGGTTTCTGATATTCTCCTTAAAAACCTGGAGCTTACCCCTCCTCTGATGTTCAGGGCAGCGGCGCCTCTGGGCCTCTCAAGCCTTATGAAGCTTACACAAATTAACCGTCCTGAGCTTAAATATGAACCTTTTGAGCAGAGAAAACATTCCCTTATGGCCGATAAGGAAAACATTTTTTCAGCCCTGAAAAAGAAGGATATCTTTCTCTATCACCCTTACGACAGTTTCGAATCGATAACCGATCTGGTGGAAGAAGCCGCCGATGACCCGGATGTCCTGGCAATTAAAATGACATTATACAGGGTAGATGACAACTCCAGGATTATCCAGGCTCTTATGAAAGCTGCGGATCGGAACAAGCAGGTTGCAGTCCTTGTCGAACTTAAAGCCCGCTTTGACGAAGAGAACAACATTGGCTGGGCAAAGGAACTCGAGTGCAAGGGTGTTCACGTAGCCTACGGCTTTCCCGGGCGCAAAACCCATGCCAAGATGTGCCTTATTGTAAGGGCTGAAAAAGAAGGTATCAGGTATTATGTGCATATGGGGACTGGAAACTACAACGCTGTTACAGGAAAGCTCTATACCGACTTCGGCTACCTCACAGGTGACCCTTTCATAGGTAAAGACATCTCTGATCTTTTCAATGCCCTTACAGGTTATTCAAGGAAGGACCATTATATCAAGCTCCTCGTAGCCCCGCAGAATATGAGGCATCAGATCCTTGAGCGCATCAGGCGCGAGATTGACCTGCACGAGAAATTTGGGAACGGTCACCTGCTCTTCAAGATGAATTCCCTGGTGGACTACCAGTGCATCCGGGAACTTTACAGAGCTTCACTGGTTGGAGTAAAAGTAGACCTCATTGTCAGGGGCATCTGTTGCCTCAGGCCCGGAATCTACGGTTTGAGCGAAAATATCAGGGTCACTTCTATAGTCGGGCGTTTTCTTGAACATTCAAGAGTATACTACTTCAGGAATGGCGGAAAAGAAGAGATTTTTATGGGCAGTGCCGACCTTATGCCCCGCAACCTTGACAACCGGGTCGAAGTCCTCTTTCCCGTATCTTTAGATTACATTCCCATCGTGCGCGATGTCATCCTCGGTACCCACCTGAAGGATAACATAAAAGCTCGCCTTCTCCTCCCTAACGGCAGGACTGAAAGGATCTACCCGCAGCCCGACGAAGAAGAACTGGATTCTCAGCTCTGGATGCTTGAGAACAGAGACAGCTGGGAGCTTAAAACGGAAAATGGCTGATAAAAATTTTTATTCTCCTTTTTTTTGTTTTCTCTCTTCTCCTTCCTTTCCATTTTTCCTTCTTTTCCTTTAGTTCCTGTGTTTTCCTTTCCCACTTGAAGTTTTAGTTGAAGTTTTTATGCTACTCTCTGGAGTTTAATATGGGCAGGGTTTTTGAACTTACAATTTCACATATATAGAAAGATAGAACTCAGGAAAATACTATCCGAAAAATAAATCTCATATTGAATAAAAATGTTAACAGACATTGTGAAATTTATGGAGCTCTTTTAATCCTTCTAGAAAAACAAAATGCAGGGCTTTCAGGTGGTCATGAATGGAACCCGAGAAAATTTCCGAAGGCAGGGTTGTTGCGTTTATTGATATAGGGACTAACTCGGTCCGGCTTCTTCTGGTCCGGATCAATTCCAATGGATCTTACCAGCCCCTGACCAAGCAGAAGGAAACGGTGCGGCTTGGAGATAAGGAGTTTATAGACAGGATCTTGCAGCCAAAAGCAATGGAGAGGGCAACCGTTGTCTGTAAAAAGTTCATGGAACTTGCAAGGGCTTACCGGGCAGAAGAGATCATAGCTGTGGCAACCTCTGCAACCCGGGATGCGAGCAATAGGGTCCAGTTTCTTGAAATGATTAAAAAAGAGGCAAACCTTGAGGTCTGCACGATTTCAGGGTCAGAAGAAGCCCGCCTGATCTATCTGGGGGTCTCAAGTGGGCTCCGCCTCGGTTATTCAAAAGCCCTTTTTATTGATATCGGGGGTGGGAGTACTGAAGTGTCGATAGGGGACCAGAGCAAGTGTTACTTCCTTCATTCCCTTAACCTGGGGTCAATCCGCCTGACAAACGTGTTCCTTCCGGATGAAACAGGTCCGGTTTCCGAGGAGCGGTATGAGCAGATCAAAGCCTACATACGGCGCAAGACCACGGATATAACAAAAGAACTTTCCAGGTACAGGGCAAGCTGCGCCATTGGCAGCTCGGGAACTGTCGAAAATCTTGCAAAAATCGCTTTTGTTTACCTGCATAAAACAGCCCATGAAAGTTTCGAGAAGCTGGAGTACGAAGACCTGAAGAAAATTGTCAGGGCAATGTGCGCCCTGACGCTTGAGGAGAGGCGCAAATTTCCGGGAATAAATACCCAGAGGGCAGACATCATCCTTGCAGGCGCTGCAATCATCGAGACCCTTATGGAGGAACTCGAACTTTCAGAGATTACGATCAGCAAGCGTGGGCTCAGGGAAGGGCTACTCGTGGACTATATCTCAAAGAGCGAATTCTCTTACATGGTCACGCAGATGTCGGTAAGGAAACGCAGCATCATGCAGCTTGGCCTTGCCTGTAACTTTGATGAAGAACATGCCCATATCGTCACCAGGCTTGCTCTTGAACTCTTTGACAGTATCCAGGCGCTTGGGGTCTATGAATTTCAGGAGAGTGAGAGAGAGCTTCTTGAATACGGCGCAACCCTGCACGACATAGGGACATTTCTCTCATACGATACCCATCAGGCACATGCCTATCACCTCATAAGAGAAAGTAGCCTCCCGGGTTTCCAGCCTGAAGAAATCGAAATAATTTCAAACCTTGCGTATTTCCACAGGAAAAACACCCCTAAAAAGAAGCATCCCAATCTTGCAGGGCTCAGCAAAGAAGCCGTAAAAAGCGTGAGGTTGCTCAGTGCCCTGCTCCGTATTGCCGAAGGGCTTGACCGTTCCCATACAGGAATCATCTCCCATGTCCGTTTTTATATTGCCTCCACCGATGGCCTTGTGCTTGAGATGCATGCCCAGCGGGAGTGCCAGCTTGAAATCTGGGAGGTCGAGAAACAGAAGAAGTATTTCAAAAAGATGTTCGGGTATAACCTTCAGTCCAAAGTTCTTATAAAACAGGCCGAGGGCGCCCCTTTAATTTTTGAGGGCAGCGTTGAGGTCGAGGAAGTCCCTCGGGGATGAAGCTTCTTCAAAAAAAATCCTCTTCAAAAATTGAAACTTCTTCAAAAAAAATCCTCTTCAAAACTTAAATTGGTTTTCAAAAATAAAAAATAAACTGAAAATCCGTCAGAGGCTTTTATAAATCCTCAGCAGGAAAACCCTGAGTCTTTAGCTCAGCGGTAGTTGACTGAGGCTTCTGACTGCATTTTCAATTCTCTTTCTAAATTCTTCGGTCCGGACTTTTTTCCAGGTATCCGGAAAAGTGTTGAGCAGGGTTAAGAGTTCTTCTTCCCTGTACGCAAGGTAAGCTTCCACTCCGCCACAGCTTTCGGAAATATGCGTTTCACTCGATGCTTTTTCACTTGCTGAAAGGTTCCATGTCCCTGTATTAAGGTAATATCCCAGCATTTTGGTTGCAACGGCTGCATCATGCAGGTCTCCAAGGTGGTCCTGCAAAACTTTGAAATCTTTGATTAAGGTCTCAACTTCTTTTCCGAGCACATCCTCAAAGAACTCTAAAGTATAACGCAGCCCCTTGGCCGCAATCCTGAGCCTGTGCAGCCTCTCAACCGAAACATAGGGCCCTTCCACCCATTCGGAGTAGGCACTTATGTCGGCTAAACGGGCATAGAGGATCGAAGGAAGCACATCTTTTACCCTGTGCGGTAGAGAGTCATGTTTCTCTGTAGTTGTGGGGAGAGCCCAGGTTTCCGGGAAATCCAGAAAATCCGAAAAGTCTTTCTTAAAATGGCTGTACTTTTCACTGTCAAGGTAATCAAGCATATTTTTCCTGGCTTTTTCTCTCTCCTCTGCAAGTGTAATTAAAAGAGGGTCAAGGTCATGTTCACGCCCGGAAGGCAGGGTTTTCAGGTAAGTTTCTGCTTTTTCTCGGAAAACGTCCAGATCCCTGACTCTTCCCAGGGCACCAAGAGTTCTCCTTAGCCCTTTAAGGTGGGGCTCCAGTTTTTCGGATTCAAGGTATTCATCAAAGACTAGTGTTGACGCCCTCATCCTGCGGACCGCAACGCGCATGTCATGCAACTCTTCGATGTCTTCTCCTTTTCGGGTTCCCTTTTCATGGGCGAGCATCTGGGAGAACTGGTATGTAAAGATCCTGTGCGCAACAAAGGCCATGGAATCTTCCGGGATGACCGTGAATTTCTGAGTTTCTTTTCTTTTTTTCTTCTCAATTCTTTTTTCAGTTTTGTCTTCAACTTTCTCCCGGGGTTTTCCCCCTCCTTTTCCTTCAGCTTCTTCTCCTTTTCTTTTTCCTTTTTCTTCAGCTTCTTCTCTTTTTCCTTTTCCTTCGTCTCTTTGTGTTTTTTCGGAGGTTCTTTCCGAGTCTCCGGATTCAAGAGGTTTCCTGACCTGCGTAAACCGTAGTTCGGTGCTGAAGAGATATTCCCAGAGTTCGCTTCTTTTTTCTGCCTTTTTTGCAGTTTTTTCTGCATCAGGTCCCATAAGTTCTATTTCGACGGCTCCATCAAGTTGCCTGAACCGGCAGGGCAGAAACCCCTGAGCTCCTTTGTCGGAAAGGTTTGCAATCCGGAGATAAGCTGTAAGAATGAGGGCTTTATTCTGAAAAGCTGGAGAAAGACCTGTATTATCTTCTTCAAGGATTAATGAAAGGTTTTTTTCATTTATTTCGGGGTCCTGAAGTTCTATTATAAGGGCAAGCATTCGCAGTTCATTAAGTTTCAGTCCTTTAACTGGATGGGTAAGGAGAATTTCTCTGCTAATCAGTGTTTCTTTTTCCCCGGAAGCCGGACTTCCGATATTTTGCATGAGGGCTGCAAGGCCGAGAAGTTCCTTTTCCTCCTTTCCGAGCCCGTGATAAGCAGAAAGCCCATCAAAGAGGGCGAGGGTTCCTGCCCTGATATTTTCTGCTCTTTCTCTGTTAACTCCATACAGTTCCATAAGGGCTTCAGGGGTCCATTCTTCGATGCCCATCTCAGTCCAGCCTTTATGGGGTTCCCCTCTTCCGGACTGGAAATGAAATGCCAGGCTTTTTCCAGGGGTTTTTTCTTTAGTTCCTGTAAATGGAAAGACCGAAAGCCTTTCTTTTTCAAACCTCGAGAGCAGAGCTTCGATCTCAGGTTCCGGAACTTTAAGTAGAAGGCTTAGTTCTGCAGGATTACTTCCCCTGTCAATTAAAAGAAGAATCTGGGCTTGCTTTCCGTATATGTTTTTGTGATCTGCAAGCTGTGTGCAAACAGCTCTTTCCTTCAGGTCCAGGAAGGTTTTTTCCGGAAGATTTTCTCTGAAAATACATGCTCTTTCAAACTTGGAAAAAGGGCTCTCTACAAGACTGTAATTATTGAGGAGGAAATCCCGGATAGTCTCGAGGTCTTTTACAGTCCCTCCGCTTTTAAGTTCAACCTCAAACTCATTGTAGAGTTTTTTCCTGCTTTCGCTTTTGAGATTTACCCTGTCCAGATAGAGGTCAGCTACCTGCTTTTCTTCAAGATTTAATTTGCGAATTAGCCTTTTCTGTTTGAGATTAATAAGTGGATACAGGTCAAGCCCTGAGGTAAACTCAAAAATCATATTTCTGATCTTGAGGTTGGGACATTCAAGCACAGAAAGCCTTTCAGGCAAGAAACTGACATATTCTTCTCTCCTGTGGGTCCCGCCTTCAAAACCTCCCAGGCTTTTGATTGTCACCCATTTCCCTTTTTCACCTGCGGCTTTTCTTATTCTCAAGTAATACCCGGCAGCCATAATGTCTTTATTTTCTGTATCAAGAAAAGTGTCCTCAATTATCTGGATCCGAGCTTCAGAAATAGTATAAGATGCAAGCCTGGAGAGATTTTCAAGCGCTTTAAAATCTGTCTCTTCCGGGACCAAAAATTTCGATTCTATTTCCATATTTGTTCTCCCCACCCGCTGTGAATACTAAGTATATATGTACTTATTCTTCAAATATGTAGCCAATATTCAAATATGTACTCAGGTATCTATTATATTTTTTAGTTGTCCTCTAATTATTCCTTTGGAATGATAAAAATATAACTTCTAAATTTCAGTTTGGGAATTGATCTATAGTTCCATTTCCCCCAATAACCATTCTTGGCAACAAAACCCCTCGATATTATATTTGAATCATTCCTTAACTAATCTTATATCGATTTTTTATAAAGTATCTTAAATGCCGTCAACAGGATTAAATCATAAGTTTTTTCTTTACCCGGAGAGTGGTTGGTATATTACTGGATTATTAATTTTCCTGGATGATTACTTAAACTGTAAACAATAGTGGTTCAAAAGTAGTTATTAATCCAGTAAAAATTCAAAAAAGCTAAAATGTAATAAAACATATTTATTAAAAATTTAAACAGAGCAATCGATATATTTACCAAAAATTTAGCTTATTTATATCAAGGCGGGAGTTTGACCTATTGCCTCATTCGATTGAGATCCAGCCATTCAAACATACTTTTACAAGCCAGCACTCAACCAGTAGTATCCAGCAGTTGCAAAAAATCCCGTAACAAAAATACAGCAGCAAAAGGATACATTATAAAGGATACATCAATAGCAAAGGAGTAAGTTTCCTTGACAGGCAACGATATATTACTCTGGGACGAAACCCTCTTTAAGGACCTTTCGGTACTTGAGCCTGATTATCTCCCGGAATATTTCCCCCACAGGGATTCACAGTTAAATGCGCTCAGGTTTGCGCTCAAACCGGCCCTGCGCGGCATGCGGCCTTTAAATTGTTTGCTGGTCGGACCTCCAGGAACAGGGAAGACCAGTGCGGTTATGAAGGTTTTCAGGGAAGTTGAGGCTCATGCTTCAGGGATCTTGGCTGTAAAGGTCAACTGCCAGATTGATTCCACACGTTTTGCCGTAATTTCCAGGATTTACAGGCAGCTTTTCGGGATATCTCCTCCGAATTCCGGGATTGCTTTTCGGAAACTCTTTGAAACCGTTGTAAATTTCCTAGTCTCTTCGGAAAAAGTTTTGATTGTGGCGCTGGACGACCTTAATTATCTCTGCTGTGAGGGGCATGCCAATGAAGTGATGTATTCCCTTCTCAGGGCTCACGAGCAGTATCCCGGAGCAAAGATAGGGGTTATCGGGATCGTCAACAACGCATCTGACCTTTATTGCCTGGACGCAAGGGTCAACTCTGTTTTCCTGCCTGAAGAAATATCCTCTCCAAGGTATGGGGAGGCAGAGATTCTGGACATCCTTAAGGACAGGGTCAGGTACGGCTTTTACCCGAAAGTAATCTCTGACGAAGTGCTGGAACTTGTTGTTTCGTATGTGGAAAAAACAGGAGATATGAGGGTCGGAATCGATCTTCTAAGACGTTCGGGTTTCAACGCCGAACGCAGGGGAAACCGTATGATTTTATCTGAAGATGTGGAAAAAGCCTACGAGGCTTCCAAACTTCTCCATCTGTGCAGGGGTATAAGCCTCCTCTCAGGCCCTGAAAAACAGCTGCTTGAACTGATAGCAAGGACAGATGATGTTAAGGCCGGAGAACTCTACAAATCCTTCCACGAGCTGACAGAGCTCGGATACACCCGTTTTTACGGCATGGTCAACAGGCTTCAGACTCTCAACTATGTGGACGCTGACTTTACAGGAAAGGGTAAACGAGGCAGGACACGGATAATAAAAACAAGATATGAGGCTGAGGACATCCTTAACTGCCTTAAAAAAGGCTGAAAACAGATTTAATTCGCAAAAAATTCTTTTACGAATTCTTTTACAAACTTTTTTACAAACTTTTTTATAAATTTTTTTATAAATTCGTCTATAAGACGTTTGTTGCAAAAATAGTCTGATTATTTGAAAAACCTGAAAAGAAGCCTGAAAAATAATAAGTGAACGGAGATTCACATGGCTTTTCCGGTGAGAGGCCGGAAACAGGTTTTCAGGCTTAGAATATTTCCTGATTGAACTTTAAAAAAGGAGCAGTAAAAACTGCACCTCTTTCTGATTCAATCACTTTTCGGTTTTACCTTATTTTTCAGGAATTTACATCATTCCTGGGGGCATTCCGCCCATTCCTGGGGGCATTCCGCCCATTCCTGGGGGCATTCCGCCCATTTCTTCTGGTCCAGGGGCTGCACGGGTAGAAGCTATGATGTCGTCGATCCTGAGGATCATGACTGCAGACTCGGTGGCTGCATTGATGACCTGGGTCTTGACTCTGAGGGGTTCGACTACAAAGTTCTTCCACATGTCAACGACCTTTCCTTCATAGACATCAAGCCCTGCGGTCTTCATGCCTTTCTCGTGCTGGGAGCGCAGCTCCATGAGCATGTCGATGGGGTCGAGACCTGCGTTTTCTGCAAGGGTTCTGGGGATGACTTCGAGGGCTTCGGCATAGGCCTTAACCGCAAGCTGTTCCCTTCCTTCGAGGGTTGCTGCGTATTCCTGGAGTCTGAGGGCAACCTCAACTTCAGGGGAGCCGCCGCCTGCAACGAGCTTTTCGTCTTCGATTGCAACGCCTACTACGCGGAGAGCGTCTTCAAGGGCGCTGGTGATGCTGTCAACCACATGTTCTGTGCCGCCGCGCAGGAGGATGGTAACAGCTTTCGGGTTGTTGCAACCTGTGACAAAGGTCATGTTGTCGCCGCCAACCTTCTTCTCTTCCACGAGCCCTGCGTATCCGAGGTCTTCGGGGGTGACTTCATCCATGTTGGTGATGAGTTTGCCGCCTGTTGCTCTTGCGAGCTTTTCCATGTCGCTCTTTTTGACTCTGCGGATAGCAAAGATGCCTGCCTTTGCGAGGTAGTGCTGGGCAAGGTCTTCAATGCCCTTCTGGCAGAAGACAACGTTTGCACCGCTGCCGATTACTTTCTGGACGATCTTTTTGAGCATCTGTTCTTCCTGGTCAAGGAAGGACTGGAGCTGGTCAGGAGAAGTTATTGAGATTTCGGCGTCTACTTCAGTGTCTTTGAGTTCGATTGCAGCGTTAAGGAGGAGAAGCTTTGCGTCCTTGACTTTCTCAGGCATGTTGGCGTGGATTCTTTCCTTGTCAATGATCATGCCCTTAATAAGCTCGGAATCCTCGACTCTGCCACCTACTTTCTTGACAACGCTGATGTTGTCCCTGTCCACTGTCTTCTTCTTTTCGTTTGTGTCCACAACGCTTGTAACAGCATCTACAGCAATTTCGGAGAGGAGTCTCTTGGAGGCCTCTGCACCTTTTCCGGTCATGGCGGTTTCGGCGATGCTGACCAGCAGGTTACGGTTAGACATATCCACACTCATTGCCAGGGAGTTAAGGACTTCAATAGCTTTTTCGGCTGCAAGCCTGTATCCGGATGCAATGATTGTCGGGTGAATTTCCTGTTCGATTAAGTCCTCAGCTTTCTTTAAGAGCTCACCGGCGACAACAGCTGCACTGGTAGTTCCGTCTCCCACTTCATCGTCCTGGGTCTTGGCTACTTCTACCACCATCTTTGCTGCAGGGTGTTCGATGTCCATCTCTTTGAGAATGGTTGCCCCGTCGTTTGTGATGACCACGTCGCCCATGGAATCCACGAGCATCTTGTCCATACCTTTGGGACCAAGGGTGGTTCTAACTGCTTCGGCTACTGCCTTTGCAGCCATAATGTTGTTACTCTGGGCATCTCTGCCTCTGGTTCTCTTACTTCCTTCTTTCAAAATGAATATTGGCTGTCCTGCCATAATTTAAATCCTCCATTAGTGTGAATTTGGAATAGCTATGTAATTAAAATCGCATTTTACATGTTTGTACTTCTATATAAAATCATCCCGTCGGTCTCTCTGTAATAAGTGTGCTTTGGTATTTGTTTCCTTTAAAGAACAGCCTGAGATGAACTCGTTTTATACCGTATTTTTTTAACAGAAAATACCAGATTTAAAAAACTGGATAACCAGGTTAAAAAGACTGAATATATACTTTAGCAGTCAATCTTTTTCCAGATTACCGAAGCAAATAACGCGGAAAATTAACTGGAAATAAAGCAGAAAACCAAACGATAAAACCAAACGATAAAAATAAATAAGGACAATAAACGGAAGCAAAGATATATTTATTTCTCTATCTGGACAAACACAAACATTAGGCTTTTTTGCATCAACTCTTATGCAACCTTACTTCACTCTTCTTTAAAAATATTTTAATTTATTAGTTCTCGCGATTTCATACATATTCTATGACTGTTTGCCATGGTATACATATTTAATCTCGTGTAAATATTTAATTCACTTAATTCTACGTTTTCGGTAACTACAAAAAATATCGAAGGGGATGGTAAAATGTGCTTCCATCTATTTTTTCTATGCTTTTGTGACTTATGTGGTCCTTCTTAATGCTTTGCTTCTTCTTCATGCTTTGCTTCTTCTTCTTCTTTGAAATGAGTTCAGATTTTGACGCTAGATTATTTCTCTCAAGCGAAAACTTTTTTTAATCCAATCTCCTTTGTATTACTAAATAATATGAAAGAGTTTGTTCTATATCTCTCTAAATATTATATTTACATATTTTCTCTATCTCTGTAATCTAAATCACTATATATTATGACTGTGTTAACAAACTTAATATCTCTTGGGCACATTATGAAATATTTGGGGGTGCGCCAACGGCAAATATTAAAGGAAAAGTACTGGGCATCGATCTGGGAACCACCAATTCTTGTATGGCGATAATTGAACTTGGTGAACCCAAGGTCATTACCAATTCCGAAGGAAAAAGGCTTACGCCTTCAGTTGTAGGTTTTTCTAAGAAAAATGAGTTACTTGTAGGAGACCTTGCCAAAAGGCAGATGATTTCCAACCATGAGAATACTGTCCAATCTATAAAGAGGCATATGGGGAAACCCGATTACAGGGTGACACTGAATAATGAGCAATATACTCCTCATGGAATTTCTGCAAAGATCCTTCTAAAACTAAAACAGGACGCGGAGAAATATTTAGGGGATGCCGTTGAAAAAGCGGTAATTACTGTCCCTGCTTACTTTAATGATTCTCAACGCTTTGCAACAAAAAAGGCAGGCGAAATTGCAGGGCTGGAAGTACTTAGAGTCATAAACGAACCTACCGCAGCTGCACTCGCTTACGGTCTGAAAGACGGGATTGATAACCGAAAAGTTCTGGTTTATGATCTAGGGGGCGGTACTTTTGATGTTTCAATTCTTAAGATTAAAAGCGGAATATTCGAAGTACTGGCTACCAGCGGAGACACCCAACTAGGCGGCGATGATTTCGACAGCCGGATTGTTGAATATCTACTTGCCGAGTTCCAGAAGGCTGAAGGCAAAGACCTCTCAGATATGCCGCAGGCGATGCAGCGCATTAAGGAGGCTGCAGAACGCTGCAAAATTGACCTGTCCACCCTCACAACTTCAAATGTTAACCTGCCCTATATTTTTGAAAGTAAAACCCTGGACATAGATATTACAAGAGAACAGTTCGACATAATGACAGAGGATCTTGTTACGAAAACTTTATCAATTATGGAAAAAACCCTGGAGGATGCAAAGCTCACTCCTGAAAAAATTGATGACGTTGTTTTTGTGGGGGGCTCTACCAGAATACCTGCTGTAGTGAAAGCTGTAGAAGAGTTCATGGGAAAAAAGGCTCTTCAGAACCTTAATCCTGACGAAGTGGTAGCAATGGGGGCTGCTGTTCAGGCAGGAATCCTTGGACGCGAATATCTTAAGTCTACCAGGGAAGAGCTTGACGCGGGCAACCTTGTGCTTCTTGACGTAACCTCTCTTACACTCGGGTTTGAAACCGTGGGAGATTTGATGGCGCCAGTAATTCCAAAGAATACAACAATTCCCACAAGAAATAGTAAAGTCTTTACCACACATTACGATAATCAGAGGGTCGTTAGAGGAAAAATCCTTCAGGGAGAGGAACGAACTGCATCAAAAAATGTTACCTTAGGAATGCTTGTTCTTGATAATATCCCCTCTGCCCCAAAGGGCGTTCCGCGTATAGAGGTTACTTTTGACATTGACGCTAACGGAATAATAAATGCTACAGCCAAAGACCTTGGAACCGGAATCATGCGAAGTGTTACTATAGAAAGGCCAGAAGGTCTCAACGATTAATTGCTTAATCGGTTAACGGCTCAATAACAGACAGACAGGTTCAGAGGGTGAAAAGTAGTGGACTATTATCAGTTGTTTGATGTCCCCCGAGGTGCAAGTCCTGAGGAGATAGAAGACAAGTATCACAATTTTGCAAAAAAATATCATCCGGACAGAGCTAAGTCCCCTGATGCCCATGAAAAATTCATAAAAGTCAAAGAGGCTTACGAAACTCTCAAAGACCCTCTAAAAAGAAAAGAATATGATATGTCCTTGCCGCCAGAGGAAAAGGTAACTGAACTTTCTGCTACTTCTGTAAATTCTCCGGGATCTAACCAGGAATCTCAGGTTCCAGATATGCCCGATATGCCTTCAGGCTCTAAATCTCCCTTTAGATCGACTACTATTTCCTTTGTTTCTTTCAAATCTTCCAGTGACCCCCTTAGCTCTGGCCAGCCCAATTCCTCTTCCGAATCTGAAACTATTGACTGGTCCAAATATGTTTATTCCGGAAATAAACAGGATTCTGAGGACGAAGACCCTTCAGGTAAAGCAAAAAAAGATATCGCTGATTGGTCAAGTGTAAAAGTAAAATATCAAGGGATGGAAGAAGAAGTTGATGACAGCAAACATAAAAAGCGTTTTTCAGCTGGATCATTTTTACTGAAGACTTTTGTCTTTGCTCTCGTCCTTATTTTTCTTCTGGGAACCGTTGCAGTTGTTTCTCCGGATCAATTAAAAGCTGTCGGACTGGAAAGTGTAGTAGACTTATTCGATAAAATAATCTAACAAAAAGATGACAAGTACCCGTTTCCGGAGCATGTATGCAATCTCCGGCAGACATTACCTTATTTATTGCCTTATTTATTGCCTTATTTATTGCCTTATTTTACTCTCTTTTCTGAAAGTTATTCTCCGGAACATTCTCTGGAAAGAGTTATGGGTAATTTGCCCGGACCAGTCTTCAATATATTGTTTCCATAAAGTATATCTCTATCTATGCCAATATGTCCTTAATTATTTTCAAACCTTTCCATTAAATACAAGAATGAGGGTTGGCTATGAGTAAGCCCGATCTAAAACCTTTTATTTTTGCTTTATGTTTACTGTTGATCTTTGCCTTTTATAGTTTCTTTGAGGGAAATACGCTGTCTGCTAAAGTATCAGCTTTTGAAAGTGGGCAGGTTGACAATGGAGTACAGGAGGGTGTTAAATCTTCCGTAATCACGGATGAGAAGAAAGGAATGGATGCCCCAGCCCCGGGTATTCCAGGTTTTCTAGGTGTTTTTTGTCTGGCTTATTACCTGCACAGGCGCAAAGGTTGAACCCTGGCAAACCTTGAACCTTGAATTTGATTTTTTCCTTCTGGAGAGTTAACTTTTTCTTCAACCCAAACTTTTCAGTATGCAATTTTCAGTTCGTTATTTCTTATCCAGCGCCTCTTAATGAGTTGTTCCGGGAAGTTTTGAAAGCCCTTCCTCAATTTCCTCGACTTTTTCAAAAGCAATCCCAAGAGGAACTTCAAAATCTTCATATCCGCTGTGTTTTCTTGACCCCTTACACCCGAAAGACAAGCCTATGCCCTTTTCAAGAGCCAGTACAGTGCAATCTCCACAGATTGAAGCTGCCCCCATTGTGTCTATTACTGTCCTTGTTCCTTCTGAATAGGCATTTGCCTGGATAATACGCATGGCTTTCTCAGGTTTAAGGAAAAGAATCAACACATCAAAGTTACCTCTGTTGAGGGACAGAGGTTCGATCACTACGGAGCAAAATTTTCTCTTAAATCTTGGAAGGGATAAGGCTGCTTTTTCTGCAGCCTGCATATTTCCGTATCTTCCGGATTTAAGATAATATTCAGAAGGGCTTTTCTCAGAGAGGCCCAGGACATAGTCTCCGGGAGAACAGCTCTGTCCGGAAATTCGGAACTTTTCTCCCATACGCGCTTTCTGCACAAGTTCGCAAAAGAGAAAGCCGGATTTTTCAGGAAGCTCTTCACTTCCTTTTCCGGCTACTTTTTCTTTGGGCACTGCTCCCCGGAATGGTACTGCATCCTGAAATGGTACTGAACCCCGAAATTCTTCTTTTTCGTTTCCTTCTTCTATCTCAAAGGTTACACATACAGGTTCTCCAGTTTCCATAAACCTTTTAAGTTCCGGGTATCTTGAAAACGGTACTTCTTTTCTTTGCATACAGCCCATTCCTGTTTTTACGATAAACAAAGGAGAAAACCCACGATTTTTAGGCGTGGGATGAATCCGTCAACTTCTCCTCTTTTTTAGCTGGTGGTAGTTCACTGCTTATCTCACTCGAATTTCGCTTTTACGGAAGTGAAAATCGGGCCTCTAATGTCGATTTTTTTATTTTTGCCTGTGATATACCGCTGGATAGTAGAGCCTATTTTAATGTTGACTTCAGAGGGAACCTTGACTATTCTTACTCTGACAATATGCTCATCTGCTCCGGACATTGCAGCTTCTTCAATTTCCCGGGCAGCCTGGGCAGCAAAAGACTCTATAAAACGTATGCCTGCCCTTGCAGAATGGTTTTCAAAAGCTTTTTGCCATTTCTTGTTATTCGGGATTCCCAGAATATCTCCCTGATAGGCAACGACCTCATTAAAGGCTGCAGGACCGCAGAGTTTTGTATTCTCTTCTGGTTCGATTACGGAGACTTTTACTTTCCTCCCGCAAACCTCCCCTTCCCAGGCAGGGAACTCACAGGGACTTGGCTCTTCTCCGTGCAGTTCGCACTGAGCAACGACGGCATCTGCAATTGCCTGCCCTTCTGGAGTCTCAGGCATTCTGTCTACAAAGACCTGCTTTGCAAGTTCACTGTCAGGCATCTCCCACTCGCTGTACTGTGGAATCTGCGGATAGGTAAGGGAGCGTACATCGGGGGCATCATGCAGGATCATGGCAAGCCTTTCGACCCCAAGCCCGAGGTTCATTACAGGGTATGGAATATCATATTCTGCAAGGGCTGTTGGAGAGTATATTCCGAAAGTTGCAACCTCGATCCAGCCGTCAGAGTACTTTGAATTGGAACCTACCAGTTTCGGGTGGAAGGCAAAGACCTCTATCTGGGTGTCAGGCACATAGTACTTGCTGCGCTTTTCATCGGGCCTGAAGAGGAACTTTTCAAAGCCGAACTGGGAGAGGAGTCCCTGAGCAACGGCTTTTCCGTGGTCTACGGTCACATCTTCGTCCATGATAACGCAGGAAGCCGAGTAGTAGGTCATAAGCCTTGAAGCATCTTCCTGCTGTTCCCGCCTGAAACAGCGGTCTATCGAGAAGAAGTGGAATGGTGGTTCTTCTCTCTCAAGGAGGGAACTGAGGGAAATGAACCAGCCGCTTGTCATGTGGCTACGCAGCGTTTTTGTGCTTGCCTGAGGTATAAGCTCTTTGAATTCAGGAAAAACCCTTTCAATCATGTCGGCTACAAGGGCATCCGAAACTCCGAGAGCTGCTGAGATTTCTGGGACAAGGTCATCTCCTTCAACCGTCCCTTTTTTATAAGCGTGCAGGACTTTCCGGATTTTGTCTATGCCTTCGTCCCCTACGTCGCCAAGGATTTCTATTACCTGTGCAATCCGCTCATCAGAAATCCCTACGTTGGGGCGGGGCAGACCTGCAAGATAGAAACAGCGGTCAAGGACGGCGAGGGCTTCGCTTCCGAACTGCTTGTGAACCTCTTTTTCATCAACTATGAGAGGGTTCATCATCTCTTCAAAACCCATGCGTAGATAGGCTTCCCTCAGTTTCTGGATTGTATCATAAACCGGGTGAGCTTTCCCGTATCTCAGGGTGGTTCTTGGGTAACGTTCGTTAAGGGTAGGTGTTTTGACCATTTTTTTACCCTCGTTCCAGGTAAGGTCAAAATTCTCCTTTGCATCCTTTTTTATTTTTTCTGGATCAAATCTCATGGATATCCTCTTGTAACTGATTATTGGAATTCTGGATCTGTCAGACCCTTAAGGTTTTATCGTTTATATGCACATGTTGAACTGCCTGGCGGCCGGTGAAGTGCATTGGATAATAGGTTTCAGGTATCTGAGTGCTAAATTGTAATGTAACTACACTAAATAGTAAATGATTTTAGTGGTTATTGTGAAAATTATTTAGCTCTCCTTCTCAGTCTGTAGCTCTGCCAACGCTGAAGGAGAGAATTGTCTTACAATCTGAATTTGTCTTACAATCTGAATTTCAGGCTCTGCATTGCAAGCTCAAGCTTTTTCTGCTGAATTGAGTTTACCACATCGCCACGTGTTTTTTCTATAAGGGAGCGGGATACATCGGTCTTTCGCCTGAGTCCGCCGGTTATCGCGTCAGGGTAGTCAAAGTCCATAAGGACTGCATGGATATTTTCCATGATCCCTAAAAATACTTCGGCCTTTTCAAAGGAATCTTCCCTGATAAGGTCAAGGACATGCCTCCTTAGTTCTCCCACTACATCTCCAAGCCCGTTAAGATAGGCGGCATACTCAACTCTCAGTTCATCCGGAGACGGAATATTTTGTGTCTTTTCTTCGTCTTTTAAAAGGCTGTGGAGAATTGAAACTTCCGTATATTCCTGCTGGGCATGTTCTACAAATCCGGCGTGGTAAATGTCAGCATGTCCTTCGAACCTGGATTCAAGCTTTTTTAAAGCTCTTCCAGCTGCCTCTATACTGTTTTCGGCTTTTTCAAAGTCCTTCCCATGCAGGGCAAAGCTTGCTGTCCGGCATTCCCTGACAATTTCCCTTGAAATTTTCAGTCCTTCTTCTCTGATCTTATCTTTAACCTCGAAATTCTCCCTTATCCGTATAGAAATTTCTTTCAGCATAACTTTTGCCCCCCGGAAAGCTTTTTATATTTTTATAGAAAGACGTGTAAAACCCCCAAGTCTTTACAGGCGGTCTTACAATCACTCTCTGTAATACCTAAATGCCTTTTTTTTGATTTAAAGGCTTTATATTCCTTATTTTTTACATGTTTTTGCCCTGAAATTGAATTGTCGGACAACCTGTTTAGCGTGAGAAGTTGATGTTATTCTCTATTTTTCACGAAAAAATAAGGCAGGATGCTTTTGACTTTAGTCATGAGAGGAATGCCGTCAATTTTCTGGCATTCCTTTCATGTTTGGATTTCTCCACTCTGCTTTGGAAACGAATTTCCTCCGCAGGTAACGTACTTTCGTATCTCCTCTCGCCAATGTTGGATATGCTTGTTATGTGTAACACACCGCCCCTACCTCTCAGGACTTTTAATGCTACACGATAGGGAAGTGGACTGAGGAAGCATCCAAATGTATCATGACATATCCAACGTAGTCAATTAAGACTCAGGCTGGTCAACCGGGGCACTATTACATGCCTGCCACTTTAGTGACGGGTAGTTGACGCATTTAGATGTGTTTTTGGTTTTTATATGCTTTTTTGAGCTTTTATGCCTCTATCTCAAAATTCTCTTCTAACTCTATTATATTTATATCCTGAACCCGTTACCTCATTTAATTTGTTATTTTTTTATTCTGTATTTTTTTATTCTATATTTTTTTAGTCTGTATTAGATGCTTCGGAGGTCATTTATATCTTTATCCCTCTTTTTGGTTCTTTTTCCTCGCATAAACTTTATACATTTATTCCCCTTTTGAAGTCATAGCCATAGTATGACTTTAAAATTCGATTCAGAGAAAAAAGATGGAGACTAGATAGAGACTAGATAGAGTAGAGACTAGATAGAAACAATATCGAAAAAACACATCAGTTATATCAAAAAAATGAAAAAGGTTTTTACCTTATCAGTATCCCTTATCTAAGTTTATTCTAAAACCAGTTGGATTCGACTATATAAATTACGAAGCCGCTTCCTTTAGGCTCTTAGTTTAGAATAATATGAAGTTCGGGATTTTTAACAGAAGCGTCTCAAGAAACGAATCTGAGCGTATTTTCTTCCCGAGGGCTAAATTCTTTCTTTAAGAAGTCTCGGGTAAAATCCTTTTTACGGGATTAGAACAATTCTTTTGTTTTCTCTGACTTTACTCATCTACTGGAATGGTTTCAAGCTGGCTTGAAAGGTTCCAAATCAGAGTCCTTGTGTGCAGAGGAAGGTTTGGGTCGTTGCTCACATCTTCGAGAATGGAAATGCTTGATGCTGCTCTAAGGAACAGAGGTTCGGAGTCTTTGTTCAGGATATCTATGATTTCATTCACGGAACGCCTGATATTTCTTGGAACTGAAGAGTCACTTGTTATGCTTTCTAGGACATGAAGACATTGTTTGATAACTTCTGCTGAATCATTTGATGACATTTGAATCACCTTCGCAGTCAATTATGATTAAAAATTAGAGCTTATAAATTAGTGTAAGACAGGCTTGTTATATAAAATATTATCGGTGATCCTTGAGCCCGATTGTGTCAATGTCTTCTCTTTGCGCTTCTGGGTACAGGCTGTTTTACATTTTGTGCGTGACAAAGGTAGTTTCATATAGGGGGAGCTACAGGAAAAATCTTATAAAATAAGTGAGAAACTGTGCAAAAAGGAAGGTTAGGTATATGGATTCTGACAAAGACAAAAAAGTAAAGCGAATAGCCCGTTTCCTGGAACTCGGAGGCACAATGCTTGCCGAACACTGCAAAGTCTGCGGAGCCCCAAAATTTCGTTACCAGGGCACGGTAATCTGCCCTATATGTGATGTCCGGGAAGAAAATGAAGAAACTCCAGCTCCCGAACCGGCGGCAGAAGTCCAGGCTCCAGAAGCCAGAGCTTCTATTGAGAGAGACAGATCCTCTTTAGAGTCCAGAAAGAAAGTCCAGGCACGCAGACCGAAATCGAGGATCGGGCAAAGAGCACCGGAGGCTGAAGAGGGCGAAGACGAAATTCTCCAGTTTGCGGAAGAAGAGATTTCAGAGACCCCTTATGAGGCTGAAGAGGTAGGGAGACCGGTTACTGAAGTCCCCGCAGCTCGGGCAGGGAAACGGACGGGACTATCCACGGTTTCTACAGCTCATAGAGACCGAGAAGTGCTGGAAAACCTTCTCTTTAAAAAGATGGTCAGTGTAGCAGCTTCCCTTCAGGATGAAAAGAACCCGCGCAGCATTGCTGAGCAGTTCGACCTGATCGAAAAAGGGATTGGTCTGGTAGAGCGGCTGAGGCAGGTATAAAATCTAATTGCAGGCAGAGCTGAAATCGTTAGATTCCGGGATGGGTGAGCCAGAAGTAAGATAAATTAAAATTAACAATAGGTAGAAATATTGCTAAGAATATGCAGGATTAAAGACCTGTTGAAAAAGATCAAAGGAAAGAGGAAATCAGGAAGAAACGATTGCATATAAAATACCAATCGGAAGAAAAGACCACAATAAAACTGAGTTATAGAAAATGAAGCTTTTATAGGGAAAAAAGGGCAAAAAAAGCTCTTTCGGAAAAAATATGGTAAAAGCACCTCTTATGAAGATCTGCTTGAGGAATCTGGATTTTCCTGTTCCTTTTCTGTCTTCACGAAGTTTGATGTGCCCTGACTGGCAGAAATTTCCCTGAAAAACTGAAGCTTTTTCTCAGGAAACTTTGGTCTTGAGGTGTAACCTTTTTTTCCCATACCTGCGGCAAAGTCTCCCACAATGTCGATTTTGCTATATGTGGCATCTTTCCAGGTTCTTCCCCCTTTATATACTATTATTTTAATTATAGTCTTCATATATATTAATTATATATTTATTAACTGTCATTTTGCTCATATTTCCTGATTTTTCATTATAGTTTTACACTTTTTGATTATAGGAAACCGCTTTTCGGATTTCAATCATACAGTAAGTGTATTTTAAAAAAGTGGAAATTTTCGCCATATGATGCTGCTTTTATTTATAACTTCTTTAGTTTCCTCAAGGTTATCTGGAATGGGGTTTTTTCTATAATTATTTATCATTAAGGATTCCTCCCTTTTTTTGAAAATTGGCATTTTGAAACTTACCAGATCTATCATGATTTATCGTAAATTTCTTTTAGGAGTGTTTATATTTATGACCATATGAATGTATATTGAGAGGTGATGAAAGCATGCGAGATATATACAGAGACCTGCTTTCATGTCTGATTACCTTTTTGAGGGCGCTTGGAGCGATGATCCTTCTCTTCCCTTTAGGGTGGGTTTTCATCTTTCTTGGTGTACTGCCTGAACCCAAATGTACAGTTCACAGGCGGCATCTCGAAAAAACACTCTGCAACGTCAAAAGGTATTGATAGGACAGGTTTTTTTCTCGCAGGAATTCCTCTGGGGATTCCTCATTAAAAAACGATTTTTTTCCCGGAGACTACAGGTTGAGCACTGTTATTTCAGGCTTTAGTATGCGGTTTTCCTCAAATGCTGTTGCCAGATATCCTCCTATTATCATAATATATCTTTTTCAGCCTGAATCTCGGGAAAATTTATTTTTTATTCTTTTACATTCTTTTACTTTGTTTTCGTACAGTTACCCTTTATACGGGCTTTCGATAACTTCTCTTATTCTGGCTGCTGCTTTAGGTCCGATTAGTTTTACTTTCTTCAACTCTTTAGTATCAGCTCGCATAATAGCTTCTACTGAGCCGAAGTGTAAAAGGAGGTTTCTGGCGGCTTTTGGCCCGATATTCGAGATCGAAGAAATAAGGTATTCTTGCTGCTCTACAAGGGAGCTGGCAGATTTTTTCCCGTGCGGATTGATTTCATGTTTGTTTTCTGTTTGCTCTCTCTTTGCGAGTAGTTTCAAAATAGAAGCTGTTTCTTCCTCATCCCTGGAATAAAGGATGGCTACTCTAAAGTCGATTGCAATGGATACAAGTGAGCCGTAAATGGCGTTAGGGTTGATCTGCCTGGAAGTGAAAAGGTCTTCTCCTTCAATAATCAGGACAGGTTTTTCATAAACCCGCGCAAGGTCTGAGAGCTGGGCAAAAAGGTTGCGTTTTCCGTCGATCAGAGAACTTGCAAAGTCATCCGTGCGCTTTCTTTCCACCGCAAGGCGGTCACTTAAAACGTAGTCCCCTACTTCGAGAGCCGCAAAGCTGAGTTCCATCCCGAGCCTATCCAGGGTTTTTGCAACTCCGCATTTTGTCTCCCTGTGGTCAATCACTATTCTGAGAGGCTCGGTTTCGGGTTCTGTTCCGGATATTTCCGGTTTATTTATTGATTTCTTTCCGCAAAGAGTTTCGAAGTCTACCAGGGTTTTTTGCCTCTCTTTTGCGTTTACATCTGCTTTTTCATCTGCTTTTTCATCTGCTTTTTCATTTACATCCTTCTTTCCGTTACCATCTGCGCTTGTTTCCAGGTATATGCCTTTATCTTCTTCGTTTTTTCTAATATCTTCAGGACTGCTATTGAAGCTATTCCCATCTTCATCCCCGTTTTCATCCCCGTTTTCCATCTCGATTTCTTCCATTTTCGTCTTCGAGTCTGAAGTACAGGATAGGCTTTCGAAATCAGAAAGTTCTGCCCTCTTCTTTGAAGCCTTTGGGTTAAGGATGGTTTCAAGCCCGTGCATGCTGTTAAGCATCCTCTTTTCCTTATTTTTGCTGCTCCAGTAGTAGGCTTCGTCCCGCGTGCCCTTTGTCACAAGTACAATTACTCTGCCTTTTTGCTGTCTGCCTGTCCTGCCCTTACGCTGGATGCTGCGGATTTCCGAGGGGATAGGTTCGTAAAACAACACCATGTCCGTTGAAGGGATATCAAGCCCTTCTTCAGCAACTGAAGTAGCTACAAGTACGTTGTATTCCCCTGCCCTGAATTTATCGAGGATTCCAGCTTGCTGTTTCTGCGTAAGTCCTTTGTCTTTATGCCGTGAACCCTGCCCCACAAAACGGATCGGAATAACTCCTGGAGCCTCAGAAAGGGCATTTGCTACTATTTCAGCAGTGTCCCTGTAGTTGGTAAACACAATTACCCGGGAATCAGGGTTTTCTTCCAGCTGTTCGGATACGATCTTCCGTGCAAGCGCGAGTTTAGGATGTTCTACCTCACATTCCTTTACTCTGTACAGGGCTTTTCTCATGTAGATATCGTCCATGAGCCTTTTTGCAGCCTTGCTCGAACTGCTGGAAGAGGCTTCAGCCTCCAATTTTTCCAGGTACTTTCTTAGAGTCTCAAGCCCCTGCGTCTCCACCATTTCCACAGCATGGTTAACCTTCATCATCTCAGCAACCACAGACATGGCAGAGAAAATCGCAGGGTCTCCCCCTATACGGATTTTATCCTGGAGTTGTTTCTGGAGGAGCAGGAGGTCTTTTTTGGAGATGTATTTTCCACTGCCTGCAGAAAATCCCATTTCTCTTATAATTCCGAGCCGGTCATCGAAGATCTTTTCCAGATAGCTCCGAATTTCAGCCATTTCGGCAGGAAGCTGGACCTGAAGCCACTCTAATTCTTTTTCCTGCACATAAGGGCGAACGTCCCTGTCTTTCTCGGTTTTCACAGCTACATTTTCAACATGTAAAGCCTGACAGACTTCTGCGATTTTCTCGTCTGAGCTGCCCGGACTTGCAGTAATTCCGAGCACATGAGGATTTTTTGCGCTCTCAAAATACTTTTCCGCAATAAAAGTATAAGCATAATTTCCGACTGCCCTGTGGGCTTCATCAAAGGTGATGTGGCTTACGTCTTCAAGGCTGATCCGTTTCGTAAGAAGGTCGTTTTCAATAACCTGGGGGGTAGATACTATCAGCTTTCCCTGTGCCCAGAGCCTTTCCCGCTCAGCAGGGGCAATACTGCCTGTAAAAGCCAGAATTTCTTCTTCGGGAAGGGTCATCACCTTTTTAAAAAAAGCGGCATGTTGGTCTACAAGAGGTTTTGTAGGAGAAAGGATCAGGGCTTTTCCCCCGAAACGCTGGAGCCTGGAAGCAATTACAAAAAGAGCTATAATGGTTTTTCCAAGTCCTGTGGGGAGTACAACCAGGCTTGATCCTTCCAGGGCTTTTCCTGCAAGGTTGAGCTGGTAAAGCCTCTGCTCAACTGTGTCGGGCTTTATCAATGGATGCTTCATACATACCTGTTTCTCAGGAAAAAGGTTTTCGTTCATTTTGCTTCAGGATTATTTTATTTTAGATTTATTTTATTTTAGATTTATTTTATTTCAGATTTATTTTATTTCAGATTTATTTTATTTCAGGTTTATTTATTTCAGGTAAATCTTTTTTCAGCCTATTCCGTTTCAAGGTTATTTTGTTTCAAGGCTTTAATTCAATTCTAAAAAAGTAATATTAATCTGTAATAAAAAATAAAAGTTTTGCTGCAGGACTTTTAACCCGCAGCTCAGGAATTGCAGAATTGCAGAATTGCAGAATTGCAGTATCCTTTATTTTAAAAGTTAAAGGGCTTGCCTGCGGATTCGAAGCTTCTGCCTCTGTAGATCAGTTCGTAGAGCACGTTTTCAATCCCTTCGATCGGGGCCCGGACCTGGCGCATGGCGTCCCTGTCCCTTATGGTTACAGTCCCATCTTCAAGGGTATCGTAGTCCACAGTAACTGAGTAAGGAGTCCCGATTTCATCGTTTCTCCTGTAGCGTCGCCCGATGGTCCCTGAGTCGTCATAATTGACAAGCAGGCTCTTTTCCCTGAGTTTTGCAATGATCTTTTTTGCCGGGTCTGCAAGCTCTTTACGGGTCATGAGTGGAAGGACTGCGACCTGTACCGGGGCAACTGCGCTTGGGAAGTGCATTACAAGGCGGGCTTCCTCTTCGCCTTCTCCTTCATTTTCACCCTTTTCTACTTCGGGTCCTTTTTCTATATCTTCTGTCTTTTCTGCTTCTCCTGCGCCTTTAAGTCCGGAATCGGCTGCCTTCTGAGCAACGTTTTCTTCGTCAAAGGCATGCTCCATTACACCGTAAAAGATCCTGTCAATACCATAGGAAGGCTCGATCACATGAGGAATGACGTTTTCTCCGCTGACTTTTACGGTCTCCTCCGCAAAGTCCACCACGTCTGAGCTAACAGTCAGTTCTTCCCCATCCACGGTGATTTTGATTTGATCTTTTGAGAGTGAGAGTTCTTCTTCTGAAAGCTGTTTTAAGGCTTCTGCAACGGCTTTTGCTTTGCCCTTGAAGAGGGGGCCGAGTTTGCCCATATTTGGTTTTACGACAAAGCGGGTAACCATTTTAGGCTCATCGTATTCCACATAAACGTCAAGCTCGGTCTTGCTGACCCTTGCATGGGCTTTGAGGTCATAGTCCGTCCTGTCTGCAATTCCCACAATCTCTACCCAGCCAAAGCGTTCCGTCTCTATCTCGGCATCCCAGCAGTCGATTGCATAGTGTGCCATCTCGTCTTTCAGGTGCTGTCTAAACCTGAGCCTTGCAGGGTCGATACCTACCTTTGTCAGGAACTCATTTGTGAGTGCGATGTTGTAGCCGAGAACCTCATGAGCAATGACTCCAGCCTTTACAGCCTCCCGCACGGTCATCCTGAAAGATTCACCCTGCTGCTGTGCCTCCTGCGAATAAAGCATAAGTTCCCTGTCCGCAAAACGCTCAAAGTTGGGGTGTTTCTTATTCCTGGGGTCAACAAAGATCTCACACTCAGCCTGGGTGAATTCCCTGAGCCTTATTACGCCCTGCCTTGGCGCGATCTCGTTCCTGTAAGACTTGCCGATCTGCACTGCTCCAAAAGGCAGCTTATCCCTGTAGAAGCGGGACAGCCTCTGGAAGTCCACAAACATCCCCTGCGCTGTTTCCGGCCTGAGGTAACCCTGCCTTCCGGTACCGGGTCCGATTGTGGTCTTGAACATCAGGTTAAACTCGTAGGCGTCGTTGAATTCTCCGCCGCATTCGGGGCAGGTGATTCCCTTTTCCTTTATGACCTGTGTGAGCTGTTCTGCACTCAGGGTCCCTGCCGCACTCATTACGTTTTCCACAAGGTGGTCAGCCCTGAATGCCTCTCCGCATTTTTTGCACTCGCAAAGGGGGTCCGAAAAGCCTCCAACGTGCCCGGATGCGACAAAAACATCTTCAATCCCTATTGTCGGGCATTCGATTTCCATATGCCCTTCCTGGATGACGTAAAACTCTCTCCAGGTCTGCTCAATTCGCCTCTTTAACGTGCTCCCGAGAGGCCCGTAATCATAAAACCCACGGCTTCCGCCATACAGCTCAAAAGAGTTCCACAAAAAGCCGCGGCGCTTTGCCAGCTCGAATACCTTCTCGTACTTGTCCATTTTATAATTCCTCGTAATATTGATCGGGGGATATAGGGTAATTGTAAATTCTTGATTTGTTAGAAATAATAGATGGATAAAGGGAATCATTATATTAAATTTGCACTGCTCTGAGGCGGGTTGGGGGTTCTAAAGGTGATTGTGGAGGGTGGGAGATAAATAATACTATCTGTGGGAAAGTCAAGATCGAAATTTTCGACAATTTTTTGAATTTCAACATGATAGGCTGTCTCAAAGCTCAACCCATTTCTACAATTGGATAATGAGTAATAATGAGTTTAAATTCAAACAGAGAATTATTCTGAAATTCAGATGTTAATTAACCTTGAAATAGAATATTTTAGCCCAATTATAGAATCAAATGTAGTTTTGATACAGCCTGATGAGATCATTTCATAAAATTTAATAGGTACTATATCAAAAGGCATGATAATGGGACGTCGAAGACAACTTTTTTGTGTTTTTTTCATTTTTAGTACTCATTTCCATGTCAATGGTCAGTCTGGCAGCTGAATATAGAGAAATCCAGGCAAGTGAAATTTTAAAACAAATAGAGAATGGAGAAGATGTAAATCTTACAGACTGCCGCATAATTGGAGAATTTAATTTAAATGATATTAATTTTGAAACTGTGCCAAATCCAAAGTATTATGAGTATTTGAACAAAGGAGTGAGTGAAGAAGATTTGAAACCAACCCGTATAAATAAAAATTTAAAAGTTGTTAAGAGTAACATTACAATATATAATTCAACTTTTGAAAATAAGCTTGATTTCTCAAATTCTCTATTTAAAAAATCGATATCCTTCACTAAAGTAAATTGCAAATCCTTTGCTAATTTTGCAGGTGCTAATTTTGGAAATAAAGCTTCCTTTAAATATACTGTTTTTGGAAATGCAGGTGCGAATTTAGGAAATAAAGTTTCCTTTAAAGGTCTTGTTTTTGGAAATATAGCTGTTTTTTGTGGTGCTACTTTTGGAGATGATACTAACTTTCAGGGTGCTACTTTTGGAGACGGTACTAACTTTGAAATTGCTACTTTTGGGAATCATACTAATTTTGGAGGTGCTAATTTTGGTGATTCTGTATCATGTCAGTTGGCTACTTTTGGAGACAGTACTAACTTTCTGGGTGTTACTTTTGGTGATAAAATAGACTTTCTTGGTGCTAATTTTGGAAATGGTACTTTGTTCTTTGGTGCAACGTTTACAAATAATACTTTCTTCAGTATGGCTACTTTTAAAGACCATACTAATTTTGGAGGTGCTACTTTCGGTGATAATACTGTCTTCACTCTTACCACTTTTGGAAATTATACCTTATTTGCCCCTATCTTAGATTATATTCATGTTGTGCCGTCAAACTCTCCTTTTCGAGAGATCACCACTTTTGGCAAATATACCTCCTTTGAGGGTTCCACTTTTGGTTATGGCACTTCCTTCTCGGGAGCAACTTTTACTGATACTGTTGATTTTTCAGGCACTAAATTCAACAGTGTTTCATTAAACGGTACTGATTTCAAAGAAATGAAGGTTAATTGGGATTCCCTTGAGAGTTCGCTTGTCTTTGATGGACCAATTTATGTAAAATTAATACAAAACTTCCGAAACCTTGAGCAGTTTGAAGATGCTGATGCTGCATATTATAAGTACCGAAGTGAAAGTCAAGCACTGAAGCCTTGGTTTTCGTTTTCGAAATTGGGGGATATATTTATGTGCCTTACATGCGGGTATGGTGTGAAACCACTTAATACGTTACTCGCAGGTGCTGGAGTAGTTTTATTGTATTCTCTGTTTTATTGGAAACGGAATGGAATTTCTCGATCCACCAAAAATAATAAGATGTCAAATCAAAAGGCAACTTTTTCAGAAGCCTTTTATTTCAGTATGATTACCTTTACCACCTTTGGGAACAATGATTGGTATCCAAAAGATAACTTCAGAAAATGGACTATGCTTGAACGACTTTTGGGTTGGCTGACTCTAAGTTTGTTTTTGGTTACTTTAACCAGAGTGATGATTAGGCCGTGATTGTAGGGAGTTCAGATACTTTTAAGGAAATAAACATCAAGAAATATTAATGCAAAACCTGAACCTCAAACTCGAACTCACAACAAAATCCCTGACCTCTCTCCGCGAAATCCTCTCCGAACCTTACTCCCCAATTATCTGTGAGCCACTCTGCTCAGATTCCAGCGCAGCGTCGAAATCTTCTGGAAGCTCCTGAAAGACTATCTCTGTGTCCATGAGGGATTTGTCTGCGAGTCGCTTATGTACATTCTGAGTTGGACTTGAAAATTGTCTGTGACTAACATTAAATTCAAGTATTGAAAACCCTTAAATGAATACTAGATGAGCAATCTTTCCCCTATCTATCAAAAAAGCATTAAGGATCTGAAATTCCTTGTTTTTGAAACTTTAAAAGAAGAAAATGTTATTGTCGTACTTTTCGGTTCCAGGGCAAGGGGGGATTTTAGTCGGGTCTCTGATATAGACATTGGGATCATTCCCGGGAAACATTTTGACCGGAGAAAATTGGTTTTCTTAAAAGAAAGAATTGAGGACCTTAATATTCCATATACAGTTGATGTTGTAGATCTTTCCCGGGTTTCGGAAGTTTTTAAAAACAAAGCGCTAAGAGAAGGGGTCGTATGGACACGTTAAAGCTCAGGATCGAATACGCCGAAAAAGCACTCAGAACTTTAAAAGCTATCACAGAAGAACCTTTTTCAGTAATAGTTAGGGATGCGGCTATCCAGAGGTTTGAATATACTTCTGAGGTCTTCTGGAAGGTCGTTAAGGGCTACCTTGATATTCAAGAAGGAATCATCTGCAACTCTCCCAAGTCCTGTTTCAAGGAAGCTTTCAAGGTTGGCCTTCTTTCTGAAGAGGAAACCGTCAAAATTCTTGAAATGGTGGATGACAGAAATCTCACATCTCACACTTACCATGAGGACGTCGCGGAAGAAATCTA
This sequence comes from Methanosarcina sp., assembly GCF_028693135.1. Taxonomy (GTDB): domain Archaea; phylum Halobacteriota; class Methanosarcinia; order Methanosarcinales; family Methanosarcinaceae; genus Methanosarcina. The sequence goes on along the minus strand of NZ_JAQUVZ010000011.1, from coordinate 28,179 downwards.
TCGCAAAATAAAGGATTACTGGAAACTGATGGATGAGGTTTGCAGGCGGGTTGTTGAAAAAATAGAGCTGGATTTTCCGGGGAGCCCGGCAGAAAAATAAAAATAAAGTTGTAATAATCTGAGCGGGCTGTCTTTATTCCGGGTTACATGGAAGAAACCTCGTGGTAAAAGTTCTCAACAAAACATCTTGAAAAGGACTCTGAAGTCCATTCAAGGCGCAGGATTGAGGTTCCCGCATATTCTTTCATTTCAACTCTTATCTGATGATAACCGGCAGGGAGAGATAAGGTACCTGTATTTGTGGTTTTGGAGTGTCTTACTGAAGAGCTCGATTCCGTAATGACCGGATTGCCGTCAATATAAAGCTGCGCCCAATCATCTGAAGTCAGATAAAATGTATAGCTGGAGTCCTGTTCGATTTTAATTAAACCTTCATAAACGACGCTGAAACTATCTGTTGTAGCCAGGATCCCATAAGGCCAGTTTTCGATATCTGTGCCATAAAGACTGGCGGATGCATATGTATTTTCTGCAAGCTTCAGCCTTGAATCCGTATGGTTAATCGCAGTGCCACTAAAACTTACACCTTGATAGTAGTAACCAGTAATTCCTGACTGGTATTCTACTGCTGGTTCAGACTGGTTTATTGTTTCTGGCTCATATCCTTCCGTAAACCTTATTTCCTGGGTAAAAATTGGTTTTTGGGTTCCAAGGTCAATAACTTTAACAGTGGCGGCATCTTCTGCCTTTGTAGGAACCGAATTTCCTTCTCTGTCCTTCAGGGGCAGCAGTTTATTCTCACCTGCCCTAAAAGATCCAAGAGTTGACACATTAAGGAGATAATTTTTTTCGGCAACATTCAGAATTACCGACGTTCTTGAATTATCAAACTCGATAACATCTCCCCCATTATGGTCGATTTTCAAGGTAGTGTTGTTATATTCACTTACTCTGAGGTTTGCAAGCGGGGCTGGAGTTAATTTCTCTTCATTCTCTCCTCCTAATAACGAAACAGCAAGGGCAGCTCCAATAAGAATAACAATTAAAAGCATCAGAACAGTCCCTATCACCGGGGAAAGTCCATCTCTGTTTTTTAGCAGGTTCTCAGGTTTCATATCCACCTTTTCTATAATAACAGATTATATATTTTTCAAATATAATTATATACTTTTCTACTTTTTTAATCCTTCCTACCACTAAGAAGTCATCACTAAGAAGTTCTCAGAATGAATTAACAGGACAACTCTATTGGCAGATTGGAATAAAGATAAAAATTAAGTTGTAAAAATCCGGCTGGATTCGTGTCTTGGTTCTAAAAAAAGAGGGTTATTTCTCTGTTTTTTGTTTTTTCAGGGGTTTTGCGCTCTGGTCGTGCTGAGGTGTGAGACATGACCGGTTTGAGACAGCTATTGAAGCTGCCTCGTTTTCCATTTTGCTTTCCATAATAGTGCAATTCCTAAAATAGTAAGAATTAGCATTTGCCAGTTTTGTGAAAGCGGGCCTAAACCAACCGACCCTTCAAGGGTATCACGGACTTCATCAAATGCGGCGTGATACACAGTCGCTACAGCTAAACTTTGCGTGCTTGACCAGATGTAGGCAAATACAACTGCGTGCATAACTGTCGGTATTAAACTGATAAGCATAACAAGTGGCACTGAAACCAGAGGATTACCCGTCATTTTCAGTCCCATCACAACTAAAACTGGCAGGTGCCAGACCCAGGTGATAAAGCCATGCAAAAGTAGTGCGCGGCGGGTACTGTATCGAGCAAATAAGCGGGGCAGCAAATATCCACGCCAACCGAACTCTTCCCCAAAAGCCGGAATAAGCGTGATTGTAAAGCTAAGTAAAAACCCAGCCAGAATAGTTGCGGGGCTTACTTCTTGAGGAGCTTTATATATTCCCAACAGCTGTTCAATTACTCTCGGGAAAACCCACAAAAATAATGCCAGTATAAAAGCATATACACAATGCCTGGGTCTGCCCCATTGCCAACCGGCATTTTCAAACCCATCCCTGAATACAAACTTGCCGGCAATATAACTGCCGACAGCAACCATGATCATTGATACTAAAAGGAGAGGTTTGAAGGCTTCCCCTAAAAATGGGTAGGCAATCTGAAAAGGCCATGAAAGAGCAAAGATAATTAGCAAATAGACTTTTAATGAAAAGGGACGGGCAAAGGTTCCGTTTTTCATGAAAATAATGTTTTGAATTGTGATAAATACTTTTTGAAAGCTCGATCTCTGCGTCAGGTGTGCATTACAATACGGGTGTGCTCTACTGAAACTCGTATCCGTAGAAATGGGAGTTTTGCTTCAAGCATGGCTTCAAAACACCTGAGGGAGAAATAATCTTAATAGGGTGGCTCAAGCGCCCTTCTTAATATCCCACCTGTTTCAAAAAACCTCAGGTTAAAAAAGCTAATCGGAATTCAAATAACCGGTTAATAGCCAGAAAAGGAAGCATTCTCAAATCAAAAAGAAATATTCTCAGATCAAAAAGAAGCATTTTCAAATCAAAAAGCAGAATCTCAGATTAAAAAGAACCAGGGCTCAGCAAATACTAAACAAACAGCCCTGTGATTTATTTTTTGCTTCGGTACTTGTGCCGTTGCATTTTTTTGTTCTTATTTTTGTTCTTAATTTTATGCTCTTGTTTAATTTCTTTTCCTTTGTCACCTTTTAGGCTTTCTATCATCAGATAGGAACAACTTTCCTTCCGTATGCGTCATTAAGCACTTCTCCAAGGCCGGTGTACAGGGCTGCAAGACCCATGATAAGTCCATCATAACCGGCTATGACGAGCAGGCCTGCGTTTCCCGTGGCGTTTACGATAGCCAGGAGGATGAACAGCAGGAAGAGGGTCACGAATACGAACATTATGGCTTTACTGCCTAGTTTCAGGGTAGCTATGAGCATAACGAAGGTGTAAACTCCCCAGAGGAAGAGGTAGGATGCAAGCGATATGGGAGTCGGGGCTTCAACCCAGCCAATTGCAGGCATGAGTATAAGACCTGCAAGGGAGAACCAGAACAGTCCGAATGCGCAAAATGCGGTGCCTCCAAAAACACTTCCTTTTTTCCAGGCCATTAAGCCTGCAAAGACCTGGGCAAAACCTCCAAGGAAAATTGCCATGGCCACAATCATCGAATCAACAGGGAAAAGTCCTATATAACTGAGGCTAAGGAGAACTGCCGAAAGACCGAGCCCCGTAAATCCCAAAGGGGTCGGATTTGCGGTCTTGTCCTTTATATCTGTTACCATTTCCTGTGCTTCTACCATCAATACCACTCCCCGGATTTCTCCGGAATTTTAATGGAAATTCCATTCTTTTTCTTCATACCGTTTTGATACAGATTTAATTTGAATAAGGTTTGATTGAATACGGGTTGAATGAAATGTTTGATTGAATACGGGTTGAATGAATACGGTTTATTGCTGATTCTGAAACCTGATTTTTTAATTCGAACGTTAATATAATAAACATCAACAGTACTGAAAGACCCTGTAAAGGATCTTTTGATTCGCGAATACGATGAAAAGAAAAACAATTAGGGACAGTGCCCTTTCTTATTCCTTTTGTTATTCCTTTTGAGTCGGAACCTTCCGGTTTGTTCCACCTCCGAAGACATATTATTCTAAAATATATTGCTCCGTATATATTATTCTTATTTTTATAATATTCTTGACATATAATATTTTTCTTCCGGCTTTTCATTCCATGAAGCCTTTTCCATTAATTTTAAATCATCCTGAAACTTATGGGAAAACAGATGACCCCAAAAATTCTTGTTACCAATGATGACGGTGTTTATTCCACAGGCCTGAAAGCGGCTTTTGATAGCGTTTCAGACCTGGGGGAAGTTACAATTTCGGCTCCTGCTGTCCAGCAGAGTGGGGTCGGACGTTCGATTTCTATCTTTGAGCCTCTCCGGATTACAAAAACCGACGTTGGAGGCATACCTGCTTATGCCGTGGGCGGGACTCCAACGGATTCTGTAATTCTGGGCATCTTTACCATTCTCAAGCAAATGCCAGACCTGGTGCTCTCGGGCTTTAACATTGGAGAGAATATCAGCACGGATACGATCACCACCTCCGGGACTATCGGAGGAGCCCTTGAAGCTGCAAGCTATGGCGTTCCGGCAATTGCCGCTTCCATGCAGGTGCTTGACGAAGGGCAGAAATTCGACGATCCCAGGGACTACCACAGGGAACGCTTCGAAGCCGGAATCAAAATCGTAAACAGAGTGGCTCGAAACGTCCTCAGGTACGGCATGCCCGAAAATGTGGATCTCCTGAACATTAATATTCCCTATCACGCTGAAGAAGATACTCCGATAGAGATAACCCGCCTTGCGAGGAAGGTCTTTAAAACTGACGTGGAAGAGCGGCGTGACCCCCGGGGCAGGCCTTATTATTGGATTGCAGGGGACCTTATCCGCGAAGAAGAGGAAGGGACTGATGTGCACGCAATCATGCAGAAAGGGTACGTTTCAATAACTCCGATCTCCCTGGACTCGACGGCAAGAATAGAATTTTCGGAGATCGAAAAATATCTCTGAGCCTTTGAGCCCTTAATAGTCTCTGAAATAGAAGGACAGGCTCACTGAAAAAAGAATAAAATAACTTTCAAAAAAGTAGGAGAAGATCTTTCCGGTGAAAATACTGGTTTTTCCCATCTCAGCCGGGAACCCTGTTTTTTCTTTTATTTTCTTCTTTTTCCCCGGTTTGTTTTTTGTTTCATTCTTTTTTCCGTTTTTTCCGTTTTGTTTTTTGTTTTATTCTTTTTCTATTTTTATGGAAATTTCCTTCCATTCGTCGTCAATGGTGTGGAGTGACTCAACCATCGCTTTGATCACGTTTCCTAAGATTTTCTGGATAAACTCGTTCGTGGGAATTTTTCTGTCATCTACTAAAAGTTCTACTTTCACTTTTTCTCCTCCTTATTTTCCAGGGTTTCCTTCTTTTCTTTCATAAAACTTCAGCAGGAAACCCCTGAGTCTTTAGCTCAGGGGTAGTTGACTACTTTTTTATGTCTTCTTTTGTTTTTTTCCTTATTTCGATTTCTATTGTAGGAGTACAGTAAGGTTTCCTCCGGCTTACTGCAAGCCTGAGTAGTTTTTCGATCTCTTCGGAGCTCTTTGCTTCCCGGGCATCAACAAGGTTATCGTGTACAAGCAGGCAGGGTTTTAACTTTCCATCGGCTGTGATCCTGAGCCTGCTGCAGTGGGCGCAGAACTCTGAATTGTCCATTGGCCGCACAAATTCTACTTCCACCCCGTCGATAATATACTTTTTCCGGTGGTGCAGGTGCCGGACTCTTACCTCGCTTGCCCGTTCATCAAGGCTTTTTTCAAGGGCTTTTGAGTCAATAGTATACTTTGAAAGTTGAGGGTCAATATCCATGAGTTCGATCAACTGGAGGATGACTTTACCTTTATAAGGCCGGATAAAGTCCATCATTGCATCGATCTCATTGTCGTTTATACCTTTCAGGAGCACCATATTCAGCTTTACCGGTGTCAGTCCAGCTTCAACTGCGCTGTCGATGCCTTTTATGACCTTCTCAAGAGAGCCCTTGGGGGCTCTGGTAATCGCTTCATACTTTTCGGGAACAAGGGAATCCAGGCTCACATTTATCCTGTCCAGGCCCGCAGCTTTCAGGGTTTTTGCACGCTTTTCAAGCAGGATGCCGTTTGTGGTTGCCGAGACTTCTTGAAGGGGGGGGAGACAGGCAAGGATTTCTTCAAAGTCTTTTCTGAAAAGAGGTTCCCCTCCCGAGAACTTCACTTTGCGGACTCCTAATTTCGCTGCTTCCCGGACAATCCCACCGATCAGTTCCGGGCTCATCTCGTGCCCTACGGGGCCACAGGTGCAACAGTCTGCTCCTTCGTTATGGCAATACATACAGGAAAGGTTACACCTTTCGGTAATGGATATGCGGAGCCCGGTTACTTTGCGTCCGTAAGGGTCAACCAGGATTTCTTTTTCTTTTTTTTCCGGAAGCAGGGAATTTTTCCCTGAATTGTTGTCCTTCATATTTCTCTGGCGTATTTATATTATCGAGGTAATAATATTTTTTGGTAGAATTCTAATTTGATCATCTAGAATTATCAAAAGTGCAATGATCAAAAGTATAATGGCTAAAAAGAATATCTAATAGCGATATGTTTCATCTGCTATAATACATAATTGTAGCTAATATAAATTGGTAGCGCATATTCACTTAAGGCTAATGTTCATGGGGCCGATGCTAATATCCCTCCAATTTTTCTCAAATCAGCAATCAATTGACATCAATCAATTAACATAATAGATTTGAGAATTAGAGTCCACTGGTTAAAACATGGGAACCTGGGGAAAGAGATATTCTAAAAAATAGCGCGCTGTATATTGAATTCGAATTATTATTACATAATTATCCAAAAATCAGGTAAATCTGCGATTTTAAAAATATTGGAAAAATTATCGGCAAAATAGTGTATTCAATGGTTTCATTTTAACTTTTTGTGCGGAGAGTGTGTAACTCTCCGGCACATAAGTTATTTTTTTGGCCAATTGACTCTACTCATTCACTGGTCTTGTATAATATTCTCAGGACTTCCCTGTCCTGATATTCACTGTTCACAGTTTTCATTTTCTGTAGTTGCTGGGGCTTCTGGAGCTTTTGGTGCAGCATCTTCACAGTTTTTATTTTCTGTAGTTGCTGGAGCTTCTGGAGCTTTTGGTGCAGCATCTTCACAGTTTTTATTTTCTGTAGTTGCTGGGGCTTCTGGAGCTTTTGGTGCAGCATCTTCACAGTTTTTATTTTCTGTAGTTGCTGGAGCTTCTGGAGCTTTTGGTGCAGCATCTTCACAGTTTTTATTTTCTGTAGTT
>NZ_JAQUVZ010000011.1:20578-21195 GCF_028693135.1 Methanosarcina sp. | reverse complement strand
GCTGGAGCTTCTGGAGCTTTTGGTGCAGCATCTTCACAGTTTTTATTTTCTGTAGTTGCTGGAGCTTCTGGTGCAGCATCTTCACAGTTTTTATTTTCTGTAGTTACTGGAGCTTCTGGAGCTTTTGGTGCAGCATCTTCACAGTTTTTATTTTCTGTAGTTGCTGGAGTTTCTGGAGCTTTTGGTGCAGTATCTTCACAGTTTTTATTTTCTGTAGTTACTGGAGCTTCTGGAGCTTTTGGTGCAGCATCTTCACAGTTTTTATTTTCTGTAGTTACTGGAGCTTCTGGTACAGCGACGTTCTTTGCTGTAGTTGCTGAAGCCTCTGGTGCAGCGTCTTCACAGTCGTTCTTTACTGGAGCTTCTGGTGCAGCGACGTTCTTTGCTGTAGTTGCTGCATTGTCACAGCCTTCTGCTGCTTTAGTTTCTGCAGTTGTAGCTGCTGTAGTTGCTGTATTGTCACAGCTTTTCACTGTAGCTGCTTTAGTTTCTGCATTGTCACAGCCTTCTGCTGCTTTAGTTTCTGCAGTTGTAGCTGCTGTAGTTGCTGTATTGTCACAGCTTTTCACTGTAGCTGCTTTAGTTTCTGCATTGTCACAGCCTTCTGCTGCTTTAGT
>NZ_JAQUVZ010000011.1:0-20478 GCF_028693135.1 Methanosarcina sp. | reverse complement strand
TTCTGCAGTTTTGTCACAGGTAGTTTCTGTTGCTTTGCCACAGCTTTCTACTGAAGTTGCTGTATTGTCACAGCTTTTTACTGTAGCTGCTGTAGTTTCTGTATTGTCACAGCTTTTTACTGTAGTTGCTGCAGTTGCTGCATTGTCACAGCCTTCTGCTGCTTTAGTTTCTGTATTATCACAGCTTTTTACTGTAGTTGCTGTAGTTGCTGTATTGTCACAGCTTTTTACTGTAGTTGCTGTAGTTGCTGTATTGTCACAGCTTTTTACTGTAGTTGCTGTAGTTGCTGTAGTTGCTGTATTGTCACAGGTAGTTTCTGTTGCTTTACAGCTTTCTACTGAAGTTGCTTCATTGTCATCAGAGTTTGCCTGTCCACAGTCTGCAATAGAATCGCAGTCACATGAGTCACATTCACAGTTTGCCTGATTACAGTCTGCAATAGATTCACAGTCACATGAATTACAGTTTGCCTGTTCACAGTCTGCAATAGAATCGCAGTCACATGAGTCACATTCACAGTTTGCCTGATTACAGTCTGCAATAGATTCACAGTCACATGAATTACAGTTTGCCTGATTACAGTCTGCAATAGAATCGCAGTCGCATGAATCACATTCACAGTTTGCCTGATTACAGTCTGCAATAGATTCACAGTCACATGAATTACAGTTTGCCTGTTCACAGTCTGCAATAGAATCGCAGTCGCATGAATCACATTCACAGTTTGCCTGATTACAGTCTGCAATAGATTCACAGTCACATGAATTACAGTTTGCCTGTTCACAGTCTGCAATAGAATCGCAGTCGCATGAATCGCAGTCACAGTTTGCCTTATCACAGTCTGCAATAGATTCACAGTCACATGAATCACAACTTGCCTGTCCACAATTTGCAAGAGTGTCACAGGAAGCTGTAGAGTCTGCAGATGTTGTAAGAGCATTACAGGAAACTGCCCCTGCAGTAATTAAACTTGACATCATTATTATAATAGAGGCACATGCCAGAATTTTTATAATTGGTTTTTCACTGAAGTGCATTTTTTTCCTCCAATTGTTCCTACGATTTGTCTGATCTTGCTCTTTTTATCGGAGAAGATCTGGAACGTAAAAGTATCGGCACAATTAAAACATATAACAATACTTACACTAAATGCCCGAAACCAGGAGAAAAAAGCGTATTTAAGCCTTCCTAACGAAAAATAGAGCCGGAAAAATACATTTAACACTTGATTATGCTATTTAATCCGGTAAAATTATATCTAAAACTTTATAATGCTTTATTTTATATTATAATGGTTCATAAGAGGTTGAATTAAAGTTAATTAATGCAGTACAAATGTTGATATTAATTGATTCTGTTTTTATCCTAATTTCTCCTGCAGAATATGATTTTTTGTGCAAACAGTGTGAATTTCGCAAAAATTTGTTTCATTGTTTGCATTTCTTTCTTGAAAATGGCATAAAGAGTTCAAAACAGCTTGATTAATAACCTTATATATATTAATTTATACAATAGTTATCAAATGACAAAAGGAATACTTATAGCAGGAACCCATAGCGGAGTTGGAAAAACCACAGTCTCCATGGGTATTATGGCTGCCCTTAAGCACAGGCAACTAAGAGTCCAGCCTTATAAGGTAGGGCCGGATTACATTGACCCTTCCCACCACACAGCTATCTGCGGGCGTTCTTCCAGGAATCTGGACACCTACATGATGGGCACGGAAGGGGTAAGGCAGACCGTTGCCCGTACGTCTGCAGACGCTGACATTGCTGTCGTTGAAGGTGTCATGGGGCTCTTTGATGGGATTGACTCTACGGAAATTGCAAGCTCGGCACATGTCGCAAAGACTCTGGATATTCCGGTTATTCTGGTTATCAATGTCCACGGCATGTCAAGAAGTGCCGCAGCTATCCTGAAAGGCTATTCCGAATTCGATCCGGAAGTCAGGATTGCAGGCGTTATCCTGAATCAGGTAGGCAGCCCTCGCCACGCAGAACTTGTAAAGAATGCGCTTCCGGGCAACATTCCTGTTATCGGCACAATTCCCCGAAGGAAAGAAATTGAGGTCCCTTCAAGGCACCTGGGGCTCTACATGGCGCATGAAAAGGACTACAACACTGTGGAAATGGCAGCGTTTATTGAAGAAAATGTTGACCTTGATGCGGTGCTTGAACTTGCAGAGCCCTGTTCGGTTCCGGAAGCTGAGGTAATCCAGAAACCGGGGACAGACCTCAGGATCGGAGTTGCCTGGGACCCGGCTTTCTGTTTCTACTACCAGGATATGTTCGATTCCTTCAGGAACTGCGGAGCAGAAGTCGTATTTTTCAGCCCCATGGCAGGTGACGTTCCGGATGTAGACGGAATTTACCTTGGGGGCGGCTACCCCGAGCTCTACGCAGAAGTCCTTGAAAGTTCAGAAACTACCCGGAAACTCAAAGGGCTTGCAGCTGATGGTCTGCCTATCTATGCAGAATGCGGTGGCCTGCTCTATCTCTGCGGGACCTATGAAGTTGATGACAGGACTTATAAACTGGCTGATGTTGTGCCTGCAAATACCCGCATGACAAACCGTCTGAAAGCTCTCGGATATACCGAAGCCCGTCCTCTTGACAAAAACTTCTCTTCCCACAATATCAGGGGGCATGAGTTCCATTACTCCATCACGGAATGCGACAGAGATGCCAGGTTTGCATACGAAATGATCCGTGGAAAAGGCATACAGGACGGTTTTGACGGGCTTGTGGAACACAATACCCTTGCAGGATACATGCACTCTCATCCTGCCAGCTTCCCGGTAGATAAGTTCGTGGGAAAATGCAGGGAATACAGAAGGAGATAATAGATAAGGAGCAGAACAGTCGGCAATGAAACACTACAGAAGAAAATAGCGAAAAAGAAGATGACTTTTGGGAAACCGGGGCGTTAAAGTTATTTCAGGTTTTTCCCTTTTCTTTTTCTTGCTCTTTCCTGCTCTTTTCCTTTTCCTTTTCTACTTCATTTTTCTCTTCATTTTCTTTTTCTTTTTCTTTTTCCTGCTCTTTTTCTTTGTCCCTGTTTTTGAAGTAGACTTTCTTCTCGTAATACCCCAGGGGGTGGCTGATCGTTGCGCAGAGCCCATCCTTTCCCACGCAGTTGCCGTAGGTCCTCATCGTGTCGCAGGCAGGGGGTTTGTATACGTTGCCTGTAGCGCCTGCGATGTGTTCGATCTGGTAGAGGGTTTTTTCCGCATCAAAATCAGGAGAGACGTTGAAAAGGTTCAGGATTTCTTCTACTGACATTCCTACACTCAGCAGGAAAGATGTCATGGCAAAGCGCATCGAATGGGCAAGGTTAACTCCTCCCTGTACATTTGCAAGCGCATGGGCAATGCAGGGAGGAAAGAGGTCGGGCTCAACAGCCCCAAAGTCAGTAGCTCCGAAATTCTTTTTCTGGACCTCAAACTGTTCCTTTATCTCGGAAACATAGGGGGAACAGAAGCTTGAGACTTCGGGAGGGATTTCCGGGATAGGAAAGGACTGTTCGATTCTTTCCCTGACTGCTTCTTCAAGAAGCCTTGCAAATTCTTCCTTTGTTATTTTTATCTTGCCTGCCCTGAGCTGGCGGTTTGTCAGTTTCCATGTGGGGTCTTTGAGGGAATTTGAAAAGCGGATATAGTCCGTAAAATGCATACTGAAATAGGAGTCCCTGAAATCTGCCGAGATTTCAAAGTCTTCCCCGAATTCGAGCAAAAATTCCGGGGTTTCGGTTCTCAAAAAAGTATATGCAGCCTTGGCTTCTGCCAGGGAATAGCGCCGGGTAAATAGTTGGTCATCCACGCAGGCAACCAGCATCCTGGCAAAGGGGTAGGAAAGGAGTTCCGAGAGCACCTGGGTTTCCCCTGATACAGGGGATTTTTTAATTTCTCCTTCAAGAGCTTCTTTTACCCTTTCTATTCCACGGGCTCTTGCAGCCCTGTAAGCCCGCGAATTTAGCAGGCTTTCCAGGGAAATTCCCAGGTTTTCAACATGGGCAGATGCTTCTGAAATAAATGGGTAATATGCAAGTTTTTCGGCCTGCATGCCACCTTAGTCTGATTCTATTCTTGGAGCCAGGAGATAGGATATTCTTCCTGCACCGTTTGCAATTTCAAAGTCGATCAGGACAGGGAAATCTCTGCCCAGAGAGAGAGTAACCTCATTTACTTTGTTTGTGGGCTTGACTATATCTGTCAGGTAATCCAGGGAAAAGAGAGAACAGGCTTCTCCTGCTTTCAGGTCGATTAGCTGGTCTCTGCCCATCTCCAGGCGGACTTTGTCGGTATCTCCCTTTGCTTCCATAAAGAAAGTCTCGCCAGAAACTCCCATGAGCATATGGTCGCTTATCTTTTCTGCGGCTTTTACGGCACGCCTGAGGTCTGCACCATTCAGGACAACTTTGGCAGGCAGATCGAGTTGGGGAACCCTGGGTTCTGCACGGATTGTTGAAGGGTCCAGAAGAGACAGAGTATAGGACAGCCCTCCTACGTCAATCAGGAGTTTATTGCTTCCTTCTTCAAGTTCCATCCGGACCGTATCGCTTTTATCCGCAATTCCCAGAAGGTCGGTAATCTTATTCAGGTCAATTCCTATCTCACACTCATCAGCGCTGTATTCATCAAAAGCCGATGATCCAAGCTCAAAAATTCCCATTGCAACGTTGGCAGGATCAACTGCTTTTACCGAAATACCTTCGGGTTTAATTTTGAATCTAACCTCATCTACAATTACAGCCAGTGCGGCAATCGCGTCTTTCAGAAGCTCTGCATTAATTGCTGCCTTGAACATGATTCTTCTCCATTAAATAAATTTAAGTTTTAAACTCCTTAATCTTATCCCTGGATATATAAATTTCCTTTCAATTTGGAATTTTCTATCCTTTTGAGGAAAATTTTCTGAATCGGAATAAGTAGCCATATATGAAATCGGAATAAGTAGCCATATCTGGAATCGGGATAACCTATTAGATTCAAAGTCCCGGCAACTATATAAATCTTGGTCAGAAAATCCGGAAGCTTTATAAAACCTCAGCAGGAAACCCTTGAGTTTAGATCAGGGGTAGGTGAACTTTGCCTGATACATAATAGAAATTCTGACCTGAAAGCTCGTTTTCCAAAAGTCTATGCTACATATGTATATTTTTGACACTCCCTGATTAATTGGCTGGTATTATTCCAAAATAACCTCTGAAATACGCGTTCTTTCTTTCCACGCACCGTGTAAAGCTTGAGATCACCTGCGTACCGTAGATCTAAACGAACTCAATAGCCGGGCTGAAAGCTCTAATACCAAAATATCAACCATGTAGCAGGAACCGACCACATTTTTAGAAGTACGTTTTTAAGAAGGGTTCAGAAGGAAAAGGTTGTGGAATTTAGTCGTATTCTCTCCAGGTAAACCCGCACTTCGTACACTTGAGGAAACGGGTTTCTGACTCGTCTGCAGACCTAAGCTGTCTGAGCCACCAGGCTGCGGTATTGTTCCCGCACTCCGGACACTTTACACTCGTTGTTGGCAGGCCTGAAGTCTGTTCACCTTCGAGTACCACTACTTCATGATCGTCAATCTTGGCTTTAGAGACGAAATTCTTTTCGTTATTTTCAATCGGTATTATGTTCCCACACTTTCTGCACTGGTAGTTACCATCTTTAGGAAACATCATACTTTTGCATTTGGTACAGAACTGCATTAATATCACTTTTTGCGTCATTTATCATTTTATTATGGTCAAAAGCCAGCTCAGGAATTGAATCAAGTTCAAAAAGTTCAACGGCATCAGCGTCAGAACCTGATTTTAAATCTCCGTCTCCTTTTGTAAGGTAGCACACTGAGACCGTATGTCTCCTGGGGTCGCGTTCAGGGTCGGAATATACACCGATAAGTTTGAGAATCTCTACAGAAAGGCCAGTTTCTTCAAAAGCTTCCCTTGAAGCTGCTTTTTCTGTACTTTCCCCTATTTCGACGAAGCCGCCAGGAAGGGCAAAATGTCCCTCATATGGAGGGTATTTTCTCTTCACCAGAACAAGCTTGTTTTTAAAGAGAATTACAGCGTCAACGGTTAGGCTGGGGTTATTATGTTTCATAAAAAGCCTTTGTAGTTAAGTTTCCGTGAGATCTTTATCTCTACCAATTTCCTTTCCTGAGTAGCTTTTTCTGGCGTTTCGCCAGGTGAAATAATATATTATTATTGTGCATATTGTAAAAACTCGTCATCATATTTCAATTATTCTTCTCACTTTTTTATTCTTCTTTATTCTTTTTGAGTTGTTCTCAGGTTCTCTGTGCTATGAGTCGAGTTTCACATCAAGCAAAAAAGCCACTTACGCAGTAGTCTTTATTAAATGTTTCTCTTTTATATATGATCAATACGTTCTCTTTCTATTTTTTTAGAACCTTTTACTCTGCACAATTTTTCTTATAAATCAAATGCTTTACAATCCGTTATTTTTCTATAATATAATTTCGTTATCTATCTACAATATAATTTCGTTATCTATCTACAGGGCTCTTAATATCATCAAATGCCTGACTGCAGAATGATCTGGGCAGGTATTTATATATTTAGAGTTAGGTCAGATGCCTTATCCACAATGTTTTATATTACCTTATCCGAAACTGTCTACATTATTCTCATCATTATACTGGGACTGCCTCATCTGGTCGATATTAACTTTCAGGCATGTATCTGCCAGTGCCCTGTCATGTATCAATCAGGAGGTAATAATTCTCAAAACTGTAAATTCGTTATATCATAAAGTAAAATCCATAACCTTTGAATTCCATAATATTTATGGCTATGAAAACTTTAAGTCCATTGTAGAAGCTCTATGGAAATCTATTAATTATTTTAGAGGATTTCATGTTCTACTTTCCAAAAACTTCAGTGTTTGCTCGAGATTTTCCAATAGTCTTCATCCCGGGCAAAAAGGTGCGTGAAAAATGATAGAAAGTGTTCTCTGGCTCGCAGTTGGGTTAATGATTGCGTCATCCGTTATCCCCAGAACCTTAAGAGTGCATAAACTGATTGGGGGTATAGGATGGGGTGTTTTTTCCATCCACTGGGGTTACCAGCCTCTTCATTACGTCGAGATTCTGGACTATGCCAATGCGGTCCTTACATTTGTATTTGCCCTATTCTGCTTACTTGTGGCATATATCATGTTTCGGGAGTACAGGGAAGGTCCCCGTATTATTAAAAATAATAGAGAAATGATACACTCGGAAGTTTCAACTCAGATTGAGAAAGATTCCCTTGACATAACTTCAATGCTTACAAGTGCAAGTTCTCTTGGTGCTCTTGTTTATTTCCCATTTGCAAATTTCTCTTCCCTGAATACCTGGATTATTGGAAACGTTACCTCACAGGTTGTCTGGGTTCTTCAGTACTTTGAGATCCCGGCATACCTGAAAGCCTGGAATATGATATCCCTTAACGGGTATACGGTTGAGATTATCCTTGCTTGTACCGCAATTGAAAGCATTGCTCTTTTTATGGGGCTAATAGCTGCGGCCAGGGCTCCTCTTAATCGTCTGATCATGGCTTTCATCGTATCCGTACCTGTGATTTATGTGCTTAACCTTATCAGGGATATTTTTGTGGTTGTAGCTTATGGAGAACAGTGGTTTGGTGCTGATAGTTTCATAATTGCCCATAACTACATTGCGAAGGCAGGGTCAGGGATCGCTCTCTTTATAATTTCATATGCAGTACTTAAGATTCTGCCTGAATTGCTTGGAATGATTGATGGCCTCTGGGCCATACTTTCCGAAGAATTGAAATATCTGTTGCATAGATTTGCTAGGGACTGAGATCAATGATCGCAAAAGGATCTGAACCCTGGCTTTTTACAGCTGCATCTGTAACTGCCCTGTTTGCAATCTTCTCCAGGGCAACGGATAGTTTACCCTTCCTTAATCATGCAGTTCATATGGGGATGGCATTAACTTTCTTTATGGTTATCTTTTTCAGGGACCCCGAAAGAAAGGTAACAATCTCTGACGCTTATATGATCTCTCCTGCCGATGGTACGATTATCGACATCAGAGATAGGAAAATCTGCATTTTTATGTTTCTTCAGAATGTACATGTGAACAGAGCTCCGATTTCCGGAAGAATCAGGGAAATTACCTACAAGAAAGGTGGTTATCTCCCGGCTTTTTGTAAGGATTCGGAAAGGAATGAAAGAAACGAGTTCATTATCGATAGCAAGTACGGGGATGTACAGGTCACACAGATTGCAGGCATCGTCGCTCGCAGGATTGTCACATATTCCGGTGTGAATGAAGTTGTCGAACAGGGACAACGTATCGGAATGATCCGTTTTGGATCAAGAGTCGATGTAACGATTCCTCATGATTTTGACATTACAGTTTGTAAAGGGGAGCGGGTTCTTGCAGGCAAGACCGTTATAGCAACAATAAAAAATGACAGGGATATTTGAATATGAACGTATTTCAAATGTTAAAACTCCCGGACCTGGTCTCTCTTTTGAACCTGATCTGCGGGATTGGCGCCATTGCAGTAGCTGCTCAAGGGGACTCTTTTGGCTTTGCTTTGATATTACTCTTGATTGCGGCAGTTGCAGATGGGGCAGATGGATACATTGCCCGCAGATTCAAAGGGGGAGAACTTGGGGAGCAACTTGACTCCCTGGCAGATACAGTCTCTTTTGGGGTTGCTCCTGCTCTTCTCATATTCCTGGAATTCGGAGAAAATGAACCTCTGGTTGCGATATTTGCAGTTTTTTATGCTGTATGTGGTGTGCTCAGGCTCGCCCGTTTCAATTCCACGACATCTACCCCGAAGATCGGATTTGAAGGGCTTCCTATCACAGCAGGCTGCATTATGCTTGTTACGTACCTTTTGCTTGGCAAAAGTATCGTAGGGTTAGACGTCCTGCTGGCTCTGACTCTTGCACTCTCTATCCTTATGGTGAGTACCGTAAATTATCCGAAAATCAGGAATATCAAAGTCCTGGCTTTTGTAGCTTCTGTTTTCGGGATAACTGTTTTCCTGTACTTTATTGATGTTCAGTATATGCGGCTTTTTTCTTTCCTGCCCTTTATCCTGATGCTCATTTACCTGTTTTCTCCTTTCTTGAAGGTCCCTCTGATTAGTACTGTTGGTAGTAAAGATTATGGGAACAAAAAGGGACTGAAAGCCGGAGGGAGGAAAGAAAAGCATTAAGGTCAGTTCAAAAACTACTATAAAGACTAATGTAAAGACACTGTAAAGTCAGTTCAAAGACTACTATAATTTCTCGCTGCACATTAATTATTAAGGAGAAGTTTATTTGACCGGAAACAAAATAACCGATAGAGATAACGCACTCTTCGAAGCAGGAATAAAACTGGGAGCTCTCTACCATCAATTTACGGGCTCTCCAGTAAACCTGATAACGGTTTCAAGCCTTGAGCAGGCTATTCAGGAAAGCATTTCAGTTCAGCCTTTTGTGGAAAGCATTTCCGTGAAAATCAACCGGGACCTCTTAAAAAGTAAGTTAAACAGTGAGTTCGGATACACTGAACTTCAGGGGCCTATGCTTGAAGTTAAAATCACTGTAAAATACGGCTCTTCACGGGTGAAAGTCGCAATGGAATTCGATTCTGAATTGAATTATCCATTGATGAAAATTAAAGATATCGAATAAAATTAAGGATCAAATAAAATTAAAAAATCGAATAAATTAGGAATTTGAATACCCTAAAAAATTAAATATTTAATCAAAGAATCAGGGGTTTTTAAACCTCTGTTTTTGAAATTTCAAAAGCCCTGACTACCTTTTCATTCTGTTCAGGGGTACCGACTGTTACCCTGATAAGGGAATCTCCAGCTTCCCTGAAAGAATCACATGAGCGCACGATTATTCCTTTTTTCATCAGGCTTTCCGTGATCTTTTTTGATTTCAAAGGAGTAACATCCACGAGTACGAAGTTTGCCTGTGAAGGATAAACCGTAAATGGAATGTTTTTTCTCAGATATTCCCTGCCTTCCCTTGCAAGATTTATGCTTTTATTCAGGTGGTCTGCATCCGAAAGTGCGGCTACTCCTGCCTTTAAAGCCGGGAGGCTTACAGAAAACGGGGTGGCTGCCCTTGAATACTCTTTTACAAGCCATTCAGGCATTATCCCGTAGCCCAGGCGCAGCCCCGCAAGCCCGAATACCTTGGAGAAGGTCCTTCCGACTACGAGGTTGTCATATTCCCTTAAAAGCTCTGCAAGGTTCCTGTCTGCAAATTCAACATATGCTTCGTCCACAAACACAAGGGCACGGGTATTTTCAACTATTTTCCTCAGGTCGGCTTCGGGAAGGAGGTTGCCTGAAGGATTGTTTGGGGAGCAGAGGAAAATAATCTTTGTCCTGGAAGATATGGCTTCAAGGACCTTTTCAGGGTCCAGGGAAAAGTCGGGGTTCCTTTTGACAAATACCGGTTTTCCCCCGCAGGCTCTGGCAGGCAGTTCGTAATAGGCAAAGGTCGGGGTAGGGACAATAACCTCATCTCCCTTTTCAATGATTATCCTGCAAAGCCCATCAAGAAGCCCGTCCATTCCTGGCCCTGAGGCGACAATGTTCGA
This sequence comes from Methanosarcina sp., assembly GCF_028693135.1. Lineage (GTDB taxonomy): Archaea > Halobacteriota > Methanosarcinia > Methanosarcinales > Methanosarcinaceae > Methanosarcina. The sequence continues at coordinate 9,885 of NZ_JAQUVZ010000011.1, read as the reverse complement.
TACCGGAAAACCTGTGTATCTGGAGAGGGCTTCTCTCAGTTCCCGGGCATCGGCTGAAGGGTAGATATTTGCTCCGGGAGCTGCCTCTATGAGAGCCCGGACAGCTTTCGGGGAGGGTCCCAGAGGGTTTTCGTTTGAGCTCAGTTTGATAATCGAGGCTGGATCAAGCCCGTAGGCTAAAGCTATCTCTTCTGTGGACTTTCCGGGAACGTACTCTGCAATATCAAATATTTCCTTTTTTATCAGTTCAGGCCTGCTCAAGAACATCAACTACCGTATCTATCTGCTCTTTTGTAATCACAAGTGGAGGGACAAGGCGGAGTACTGAGTCCGAGGTGCAGTTTAGAAGCACGCCGTGTTCCCTTGCAAAGTCAACAAATTTGCCGCAGGGGTACTTAATCTCAACTCCTATCATAAGCCCTTTCCCGCGAACTTCTAAAATGTCATCCCTTGCCATGTCGGTGAGCTTTTCCACAAAATAAGCTCCCATTTCCTTTGAGCGCTCCAGAAGTTTTTCTTCTTTAATCACTTTAATCGCAGCAAGAGCTGCCGCACAGACAAGAGGTCCTCCTCCAAAGGTGGAAGCATGCTGTCCGCGCCCGAAACTGAGCCCACTGCGGGCTGCAATGGCACCCATTGGGAGCCCTCCTCCTAAGGCTTTTGCCATACTCAGAATGTCAGGCTCGACTCCGAACTGCTCTTTGCAGAACCAGGTTCCCGTCCTTCCAAAACCTGTTTGCACTTCATCAAAGATCAGGAGAGTGCCGGTCTCATCACAGATTTCCCTTACTTCTTTTAAGTATTCGGGACCCGGTATGTTCACCCCGCCTTCCCCCTGAATGGGTTCAAGGATCACTGCTGCGGTATTTTCAGTAATTGCATGCCTGATAGCGTTGGCATCGGAATATGGGACAAAAATAGTTTCTGAACTAACCGGCGGCATGAAAGGGTCCCTGTACATGCTTTTGTGGGTCACGCTGAGAGCTCCTATAGTCCTGCCGTGGAAGGAATGTTCAGCTGCTACAAAGGCGTTTTTTCCCGAAACCACGCGAGCCAGTTTCATTGCAGCTTCTACGGATTCAGCTCCAGAGTTGCAGAAAAATACGCGCTCCATACCTGTAATCGAGGCAAGGGTTTCCGCAAGTTCTGCCTGGATTTCGGTATAATAGATATTGGAAACGTGAATAAGTTTCTCTGCCTGTTCCTGGATTGCTTTAACAACTGTCGGGTGGCAGTGCCCTACATTGTTTACCGCAATACCCGCCACGCAGTCGATATACTCTTTGCCGTACACATCCTGAACAACCGCTCCTTTACCTTTTGAAAGCACAAGGGGCTGGTGTCCATAGGTCTGCATTACATAATTTGAGTCTTTTTCTATAACGGAATTGTACCTTGCCTGCAGGTCGCCGGATTCAATAATATTTTCTGTCAAGTGAATTCCTTTCCTTAAATTTGTGATCGTAAGTTTATTTTAAAACTCGTTATCGAAATTTTTTCGTTGAGTTTAATTAGCGTTTCAGCTGTATTTAGTTTCCAATGTATTTCTTATCTTAATTGACTGCTGATTTCTAAAGACTTTATCTCTGGAGTTAGCAATTTCCTGATTAACTGATTTCTCAGTTTAAGTTTTTCCCCTCCCTTCGCCAAAAACCAGCTAATTCTCTGATTCCCTAAGAATCCTTGATTCCCTAAGAATCCTTGATTCCCTAAGAATATTACTGATTATTTGCTGTTCTCTCTGAAAAAAGAAAATTTTCTGCATTATTTTTTTCCATGTTTTATACTGAGAAATGTAAAACCTCTAAGTCTTTAGCTGAGGGGCAGTTCATGGAATTTTTCTGCATAAGAACAAAATCAGGATCCATAGAAATACTCAATATTTCAGGAGCATCCTGTCTTAAAATATTCTGAGCGGAGGGTTCTGGTTTCAGAAGCTTCGGACGTAAGCTGGAATTATTGTCAGCTCTGATGTTCTCCGGCTTCATGTCTCCTTCTTCTTAATCTTCTCACTCCTCCAGTGCGCCGGGTCCTCCCTAACGCCATGGTCCGGGCAGACATTCCTTCCCTGCCAGGTACAAAGCCATTTTTAGCTTTTGTATTTGTTTTAATGAGTGAGTCTATCTCAATTATACCCAGAGCTTTCAGAAGTCCATCCTGAGATACAGCTCCCTTTATTTCTCTTGGAATTACTTTCCCTAAAGCGTTGACATCTGCTAGAACTGGCTTTTCTCCAGCTTCCCGTAAGAAAGATACTCCCGACGGGGCCTTTATCGTGCCGTCCACCCTTGCGTTTTCATGGAGTAAGACGGATTCGGCTCTTATTTCCCCAAAGACTCTGGTGTTCCTGCCAATATGTACCTGTCCTTTTGAGGATAGATTCCCATAGATAGTACTGTTTTCTCCTATGGTTATATTTCCTTCCGAATTAACGCTCCCTTTGAAGGTCAGGTCTTTTCCGGTTTCGACAGATTGTGCTCTCAGGTTTCCTATAAGATAACAGTTGTTTCCGATAACCGCGTTTCCACCAACTTCAATGGCGTCAGGAGAGATTTTTGTGCCTGTGGGTATGATAAGTATTTTTTCAGCGGGCTCCCCATCAGATTCCAGGTCCTCTTCAGAGTCGTCAAAAAGCTCTTCAAGGGCTTTTTCTACTTCCTCTCCTTTTCCAAGGCGCATCATTTCCCTGATGTACAGAAGCAAAAATATGATTACAGGGACAGGGTTCCTGACAACGATCCAGCCTTTGGCTTCAAATCCGCCATTGATTTTGACTTCCTTTCCTACGTCCAGGTCCCCTTCTACGGTCAGTTTTCCATCAATGGTAACGAATTCTCCTAGATAGGCGTTTCTGCCGACTTCTACCCTGCCCCCCATTTTTGACCACATGTCAATCCTGGCATCAGAGTACGCCACCACGTCTCCGGAAACAGCAACTCCTTCTCCCATAATGATCATATCTCCAGATATGCTGTACTGGACGCTGGAGCGGTTGCCGATAATAACGTCTCCCTCAACTATAATCCTGTTTGTTTCTATTCTGGTATTATCGGGAACCAGAAGGTGTTTTAGGATCTGCTCGGGTTCTGAGATGTTTTCACTCTCCGGGGAAACTGTTTTCTGCTATCTGGTATAAGGTTTCAGATTGTGGTTTTTAAAACCGCGGTGCTGAAAACACAATTATTTATTTTGCGAGTAGTATTCATTCAAAAATAACTATCTATGATATATTCTTATCCATTTTTTCCGCCCATGCTGGCATTTTTGAGCAGTAAGGATAACACCTTATATATTATATTTAAATATATGAAAATTTGTATAAAAAGTAAACATACCTTTTTCTTTCTGGTATAATGTTTAAAATTTATTTTACTTTTTATTTTACTTATTTCCTTATGTGGCTTTTCTTGCTTATTTTTCTTTTCTTAATTCCATACTTTATGAAATTCTATATTTTATGATTTACTGGCTGCCTTTCCTAATTTTGAAGGTTTATTCTTCTTTTTTCGAAGCAGTTCCTACCCTTACATCTACAGCCGCTCCGCTGTCAAGAAATAGTAGCTCTGCAGGGGATAAGAGCAACTGCCCTGTTGCAAGCAGCCTGTCTGCTTTATCTGTAACAAGTACTTCCTCTCCTGCACGGAGTTCAGGGTCAATTTCAATTACATGCTTTGCAAAAGCCGTTTTGCCTGCCTCCACAAAAGGAGCTGCATCTTCCGAAACAACTACCCTGAGTCTTTTTCCGGGAAGAAGCCTGTGGACTACGGAAGCTCCTTCAATACTGAGCGTGAAAAAACCATCCTTTGCTCTGGACGTTGCAATTCTCTTACCTGAGTGAAAGACCTGTCGCACTCTTTTTGTTCGGGATAACTGGAACGTTGATCCGTCAGGGAAAAGCTCTTTTCCTATGCCTTTCCCGAATTGGTAATCCGCAATCATACGGACCCTCGAAAGTCTTTCTACATTGCAGTTCATGAGGCTAAATAATATATGCAGACCTTAAAGCCGTTCCGGTCATCCATACTTCCGAAAATAATCTTCCGGAAGATGTCCCAATTTATATCTTCTAAATGAAATAATAAATTATTTATATTTTGTATCTTTTAATTAGTAACTGACTGGAAGTGCAAATTTCGTACTAATGTTTATAAAAAAATAATTATTGCCTGATTCGAAGGAGATACATAAATGTCAACTACCCCTGGGCTAAACTCAGGGGTTTCCTGCTGGGGGTTTATGATTCTCAGGAACCTTCAGGTGCTTAAATCCTGCAGACGGAATCTCTCCAGCACCAACCACATTTTATAAAAGAAAACTCGAGGATTTTGTTGATTCGAAAAAACGTTTCTTTAGATGAAGCTCACCTCCGGAAACTCCAGCCTCTGCTGGAAAAAAATGGAGGAAATTTAAGCGCAGCTATACGGGAAGTAATTGATCTGGCCAGTCCTGACCCTGAAAGCCATGGAACTCCAGATGAGATAGCTGAAAACCTGAGAAAAAGGGAAAGTTTTCCTGAGATAAGGGAACAGCTTATTGAAAGTGGCGAATGTGTAATGATGAGCCAGAAGACTATGAAATGGCTTGTGAAAAGCAGCGCTGGCAAAATTATGGATGAGGATGTTGTTCACGAACTGCTTAATCCTTACCTACTCACTACAGTTTCCGAGTTAAATGAATTCCTTAACAGCAGCAGTAAAAGCATGGGCTGGAAAATAGAAGTCTCGTGTTCCTTCAAGGAAGAAGTCGAACCAGAATTCTTCACCATGGATTTCGTCGGTGGAGACAGGGACTGTCGTGAGCTTCTTGTAGGGGCAGTCTGCATCTTCCTTGCGCGCTGGATGAATTTTGACGTTGAGGCTGTACACCGGAAGTCCAATTCAATTACCATATACATGAAAAGTTTTGTTCGGCATGAACTGCAGGAAAAAGCTCCCGGCGTGAGTAAAAACTTTGGCTCCAAAGATCTCCTGTATAGGGAAATTGAACGAAAACCTGATTTCTGGGTAACGCTTGCAGAACTTTATAAAAAGTTCGATTACCAGAGGGTAAACCTGGATAAGGAATTTTTTGAAGCCCTTGTAGCAGGAAAGCTTCCTGACATTACAAAATATTTTGAGATTAAAGCCGACCGTCCTCTCCGTGAGATTCCTCTTTCGGAACTGCTCCCTCTTTTTAAATACCTTGTAGTTGCCTCCCAGCTAGTGGATGACGTGGAAATATGTGCCGAGCAAGGAAAAGAGCATATAAAAATCCGGCATGGTTATTCTGAAGAGAGCGTGGTTTTGACCCTGGTAAATATTTTTTCAAATGTGTTTAATTCTGGCTGGCACAATTTCAGTGTTAGTTACGTATCCAAACTCATAATGTTTGATTTCTCTCTTCCTGACACTTCAATACAAGATGATGTAAAAGTCTCTTCAAGTCTGGAGCTTTAACTTAGGGAGTGCAGAGGCACAGCGGGAAGTCCCCTTCCTCAAAAAATCATCCGATTTTTAGGGAGGGGTAGTTCACTCCAAAATAACAACTTATATATATGCGTTGATATTGTAAACTTGCCTTTAATCTTTAAGCTCATATTTTGCCTGCACTTCCAGGTCGTTTACTGAAAAACACTATTTATAAGGCAGGGATAACTTTTGATTCGCAAAAACGTTTCTATGGAAGACGAATACCTTCAGAAACTGCAGCCCTTCCTGGACAAAAATAATGGGAACCTGAGTGCTGCGATCAGGGATGCAATAGAGCTCGCAGATGCTGCTCTTCAGGGACATGGGTCAGTAGAAAACGCCCTGGAATATTTTACACAGGGTTCTACAAAGTATCCTGAAATTCGCAATAGTCTGATCGAGAGCGGAGAGGGCATATTGATTAGCCAGCTTTCATTCAGGTGGCTTATTGAAAATACCGATGGGATACTGGTAGATGATGAACTTGTAAGTGAACTTTTCAATCCGTATCAGATAAAGAGGGTTTCAGACCTCATGGAGTATCTCAATACACGTAGCCGAGATCTGGGCTGGGAAATTAAAGTTTCCATCAACACCTGTGAGGAGAATGAAACCAATGTGATAATGCTTGAAAACGGGGATCCCAGTTTAAGAGCTTTTCTTGGTGAGTTAATCTCTATTTTTCTCGGCCGCTATCTTAACATGGATGTTTCTTTTGTTCATCGGAAATCTAATTCAATCCGCATCTTTCTTAAGGAACACAGATCCGATCTGGATATTCCTCCTGGGATCAGAAAGAACTTTGGAACTCTTGACTATACTTTTAAAGAAATTAGAAGCAAGCCGGAATTCTGGATTTCTCTGGTGGAAAGATACAGGTTACAGAGATATCAGAGGATAAACCTTAACAAGGATGTCTTTGAATCGTTTCTTTCCGGGGAGATTCCTGATGTTTCAGGCTTTTTTGAGGCGTCGGCAGGCAAACCTATTCGGGAAATTCCGCTTTGCGAAATGTTTGGCATTTGTAAAAAATTAGTTTCTGTTACCCAGCTTGCAAGTGATGTTGAAAGGATAGTTGAGAGAGGAAAGACATATATAAAAATTCGCCATCAATTTTCCGAAGAAATTGCTATTGAAAAACTTGTAGAGCTTTTTTCAAAATTATTCCACACAGCAGGCCATATATTTGAGATCAAGACCGTATCAAATCTTGTTATTATCGAGTTCGTACACACCTGTTAATGTCTATCCTTCCTGTATTGTCGCGTCAATCCTCAAGGAGTGAACAATTCTGAATAGTTGTACCGATTTTATACGATATTTTACCGTTGACGCGACAACAGCCTTAGATATGAAATTTCTCTTCCTTCTTATCTTGCCAACACTATAAAAAATATGCGTCACTTGTTCGCGTAAACTGGACTCTTAGACTTTTGTTCTTTTTCTTATTTTTGTCTTATATGTTACTGTTTTCTTCTATTTTCTTTCTTGAACTCTAAATCTCCAATTATATACTCTTCTTTTTTCTTTCTAGCAAAAATCTTAATAAGTAGGAACTCCCATTTACTACTGATTTATATAAATGGAAAAGTGCGGGAACTAAGGAAAGTTCCAATTTCCTGTGCTTCCAAAAAGGGAAAAGAGGAAGTCCGCTTGATAGTCCGCAAAAACATTTCGATTGATCAATGCTATATAGACAAATTAAAGCCCTTTCTGGACAAAAACAATGGAAACTTAAGTGCCGCGATAAGGGATTCTATCGAAATCGCCTCTCAGGCTCTTGATGGAAAAAAGAATGAGAGGGGAGAAAATGACTCAAGTAATGCTTTAAAGAATGCCGAATCACGTAACCAAATGGTTGAAAAAGAAGAATTTCTGCTTATCCATCATACCATGCTTGAGTGGTTTATTAATAAAACCTCAGGTCTGCTTATTGAAGAATCGAATGTATATGAGTTAATAAACCCGTATACTATCAAAAAAATTCCTGAGTTTGTTAGTTACGTAAACGCCCTGAATGATAGAATGGGCTGGAAAATTAAAGTTGATGCTGAATGCACTGGAAGCCCGGAACCGGAAACTGCAATTCTGACCCTTTCAAACGGCAATTCCTATTTCAGGGAGGTAATTGCCCAAAGCTTTGCTCTCTATCTGTCAAAGCAGATGAAACTGGACGTACAGGGGCTGTTCAACAAGTCAAATGTAACTAAAATCTATTTTAAACGGGTTGAGTTCCTTGATTATGAAAAAATCCCAAAAGGATTTGAAGAACATTTCGGGGCAATGGAAGGCGCTTTCCGGGAGATTCAGAAAAGGCCGGAGTTCTGGAAAAATCTTATCAAGACCTACAGAGAGCAGAACTATCAGCGGCTCAGCATGAACAAAAAAGTTTTTGAAGCATTTGTCTCCGGAAATCTTCCTTCAGTTGACGACATGGCAAGAGAATTCGAATTGCTTGCAGGTAAACCCCAGGAAACTTTTACCCTTGCAGAACACATAATGATTTTTAAAGAACTTTACCTTACTGACAGTATAGGAAGTGATATTGAAGTATGTACTGAGAAAGGCAGCGAATGTATTAAATTGATTCATGATTTCACTGACAGAAAAGTTTGTGAATATCTCATACAGTACTACTCCAATATTTTCACATCAATTGGTTATCTTTTTACAGTCACTTCCAGTCCCCATATGATTGTTTTTGAATTCGGAAAAAATATGGGCATCAACCACTTCTCTGAATCCGGACTTGTGAATTCAAAGTATGAGCCTTCCTTTACACCATGAGTTTTTTAGCCTGCGGAGATAAATTCATATGTGGGTGTTTCCTATCCCTTTTCATGAGTGACGTAATTCTACTGTGGGACTGTCCTCTCCTCTTTGAAAAACTGTTTATTGAATATGGGCTTGAGTGCAGCCGAGTGCTCTCGACATCCCTTGGTACTCCTTATCTGCCTGCCTGTAAAATTCTTCTCCTGCCTACCGGTTTTGCAAATACGCAGTATACAAAAACAGGTGTCGGGCTTGAACGTGGTAAACGTTCCTTTGAAAAATTTGTGGCAAAAGGAGGGACTCTGCTGGTCTTCAGTCCTCTTGTCCCTGAATATGACTATGAATGGCTGCCCTTTTCTCTTAAGTACGTAATGGAAGAAAACCCCTGCACGCCTCAGCCGGTGGGTGAGCATGAAGCTCAGAAACTTATCGAAAACATTATTCCTCCTGCAGGATGTGACGGTTACTTTTCAGAAACCGATGCTGACGTTGTTCTTGAGGATGACAAAGGTAGACCTATCATGGTTGTAAAAGAAATCGGGGAAGGCATGATTGTTGCAACCACAATACACGAATTGCCTTCCGCCGGGTTCTTTGAGTGCAGGGCTGCATGTACGAAAAAAGTGAAAGTCTGAAAAGTGAAAGTTTCGCTCTGTATAATGTAACCTGAAACTAAAGAATGCAGGAAAATCCGCGTAAAAAAACTTGATAATAAACATAAAGAAGATTTTTAAGGGAAAGCAAACAGCTACAGATAATAGCTCTTTTGCCAGCCTTTATTTTATCTTCTTTACGTTTTTATCCTTTTTATACTGCTCTCTAAGTTTCTTGATTTCCTCTTCTTCATTTTTCATCCTGATTACAAAGAGACCGAAGCAGGGCTTTATGAATTGGAATAGAATGGCATTTCCTGAAAAACCAACAGGAATAGCTGTACCCAGAAGGAAAATACCTTTTATATCATACCCTCCTGGTACCAGGTACACCTCCTCCGAATGTTCCTTAATAAGGTTTTCACACTCTTTGAGGGTTGCATTTTTCAGGAGGATCTCATAGTCAAGTTCGCTTAAACATACCATTTTTGTACCTTTTATGATTTTTTTTTCTTTTAGATCAGACCAGAAAGATTCTGATGGTTGTAACTGCCTCAAATGGTCGCTACTTAAATATCTACAAATTAAAATAATGGGGGGATGATATATAGAGATAGTCCATTCTGAAAAGAGTAAAAGAGGGCTCTGTAGAAATCCTTAATTTAATCCAAATTATTTCTACAACCTCTTTGTTTATGGGAAGCTTGAACAGTTTTAGATGATCTCAACAGTTCACTACATGATAACATGAGAATGGTTAATCATACCTTAGAGGGATTGAAACTCGGCACTATGGGAAACATGTTTGAATTAAAACGTTGTCCTGGTTTCAAGGATTTCCACCGAAATCTCAATTGCAAAGGTTGGAATTCAGGATTAGCCATATCCCATTCTTATAAATAATATACATCAGATAAGATCCATCAGATAAAATATATGAGAGATGATGTTATGACCGGCGTAAAAGTGCTCCTCATGATGGGATGTCCAGAGGTCCCAATTCAAACCAGCATTGCTCTGTATCTTTCCCATAAGCTGACTAAATTGGGATTCGATGTAACCGTTGCCGGGAC
>NZ_JAQUVZ010000041.1 GCF_028693135.1 Methanosarcina sp. | reverse complement strand
GGAAAGGAAAATCACTCAGGCGGGAATGTATGCCGTCAATCGTAACCACCAGGTATTCATCACCTATTCTTACAACCCCTGAGTCGTCAAGCTGGGCACTGTCAACTACTGCACCTGTCTTGCCTATTACTTCTCCCAGCTTGGAATGGACGTAAAAGTCCCCTGTGCCTCTCGAACCTACTCCGAATTCTCCCATGGAAACTCCCGAGAGAGTGGAGCTTAATACCTCCCCTTCCGTGTGAAGAGTTGCTTTTGCTTCACAAATAACTGCCGCTGCAATCTCATGAGCCCTTTCGGGGTTTATTTTCTTTATTTCAAGAATTCTTGAAGCAAGCTGTGCCTCAAGACCGGCTTCATTTGAAGGGTCCTTTCTGAGAGCCCGTTTTGCATAGCCTTCTATATCCATGGTAACCATCTTCTTGTAGATATCTGTCACTGCTTTAAAAGGCGCAGAGCAGATTATTTTGGAATTCAAGCATTAATCTCTGGATTTATTTATTATATAAAATACCCCGGAATTAAAACTTAACCGCCGAAAAAACGAAAAATAAAGGTTTAGCTGCGAAACCGAAGTACACTATAACGAAGTACACTATAACGAAGTACCATTAAGATGCATGTATTTCAACACATTTCAACGAAGTTTTTCAGAATCTTAAGCCCCGTGACTCCACTTTTCTCGGGGTGGAACTGGGTACCCATAACATTGCCTTTTGAGTTTACGACAGAAGCTGAGAACTCCTGCCCATATTCACATGATGCGAGGGTGTTTTCCGCACCTGTGTCCACATAATAAGAGTGTACGAAGTATACGAAAGAATCTTCAGGAATGCCTTTAAACAGAGGTTGGTCCTGTTTGATCTTTATATTGTTCCAGCCTATGTGGGGCACTTTAAGTTCGGACTTTGGAAAGCGAAGCACTTTGCCCTGAATGAGGTTAAGCCCGTCAGTCAGCCTACCTTCTTCGGAAGAGCTCATAAGAACCTGCTGTCCCAGACAGATCCCAAGCATTGGTTTCCCAGAATCTGCAAATTCCGCGATAATCCCTTTGAGAGGAACCAGACACTTCATTGCATCTACAAAAGCGCCAACCCCAGGAAGAATAATACCATCTGCTGCCATGATCTCCTCGGGGTTCCCGGAAATTACGGGACTTGCTCCAACGTGTTCAAGCCCTTTTTGAACACTTCTGAGATTTCCAAGCCCGTAATCGATAATCACGATTCTTTTCATAGTTCTAACAAACAAAGTTAAAATAGATTAAGTTTACGAGCAAATAATTTGAAAAACGTGGGAAGAAATATAATAATTAGAAAAGAAAAAACGAAGAAAAAAATTAAGAAAAATACACCTGAAAAATATAAAATAAAAATTTCAGGTCAGTATCTGTCCGCAGAAATATTGCAGGGTCTTTTCTCCCGTTCAAAAATCACCTTGTACTTGCCACAGCGAACGCATTCGTAACGTTTTTCTAGCACTGTTGGCAGACAGCAGAGCGCTCCGCTTTTTCGTTTCCAGTCATGCAGTCCAAAAAGACACAAAAAACTACGTCTATGATCCGATTCATCTGGTTCATCAGAACATTCTTGAGTCAAAAACCTGTTTCCCCTTCTTAGCAATTAGTAAGGCTGATTGTACGATAGTAAGAAGATTATGGTAAAAAGGACTATATAAGGATATAGATTCCTTGAATTAATACACACCAATTTGATCATAAAAAGTTACACTAGATTAAATATGACAAAGTTATAAATAGAATGATTGAATATTCATAGAATGTTGTATCATTAAGATAAAAATTTACGGAGTAAAAACGAGGGGGAAATATGAGGGGATTTCAATTATTCAGAAATGACGAGAAAGCAATGGAATTACCAATTAATATAGTCGTGATGCTCGTTGTAGGGATGGTTGCCCTTGCAACGCTTATTTCGATAATACCAACTCCTACAAAGGAAATGTCAGTGTTTGTCAAAGAGACATCAGGAGCAGGAAATATTCAACTAGGGAACTCGATAATAGTAAGTTCTACTGTTGCTGAGGATCCATTTGTCGTATCAGCAACAATAAAGGTAACAGATAAAGATGGAAACCCGGTGCGAGGTGCAAACGCTGTCCTCAGGGGACTCGGAGGTGCAGCATCAAACACGACTGACATTAATGGGGTTACTGTTCTGACAACAACGGGAACTGCGCTGGTCCAACTTGACCCGAACCAGAATGAAGGGACGATGGACCTGAAAATCCTGGCAGACGGATTTTATGACTATGAGAGAAAGGATGCAGTGATGATTATCAAGACTCGCTAATTGCATGTTTGGCATGAGTAAAGCTGGAGAAGAAGGGGTCGAGTATGGCTGAAGAAAAGCTGCATATGCCGCCTGAAAATTTAATAGAGAATGAATCCGGAACTGTCGGGCTTCCAATAAGAATTGTAGTTCTCTCAATAGTTGGCTTTATCGGGTTTTATGCGATTCTCTCAGCCCTTTCAGCTGCTCCGGAACCTGCGGAGCCCATGTATGCAACATCAAATATAAGCACATTTTCCCTCAACTCCGGAGGAGGAGAGTCCAACTTTAGCTTGGAGATAAGTGTGCTTGACAGGGAAAACCGTGGGGTGGGAGAAGCAAACGTAATTGTCTGGAGTCCGGACAGAAAGAAGGCGTATTCAGGCATCACGGGCCCTGATGGAAACGTAATAATAAATATTTTAAATCCTGAGCTGCCTGTCGGAAAATCCGAAGGGTACATTGCAGTAAAAGTAATGAGAACAGGATATAGAGATTTTAGCGGAGAGTATTTTCTAAAGATAACGAGGAGTTAAAGCTCCTTGAAATATTCAGTATTTCAAGAAGTAGCTATCTAAAAGTCAACTATTAACTCTGGGTGTACAGAGGCACAGCGGGAAGTCCCCTTCCCCGGAGGGCATCAGCCAGCAGGTGGGGGATGAAAGTGCAGCCCCGCAGTTAAGCAAATATCTTGCTTAACTTTCCAACTTTCTAGTTTTTCGTTATCATCAAACCTTATTGTCTTTTCAACCCCTATATTCTAGTAGTTAACCTGATGTGAGAACCAGGCCAAAGGAAAACAACAAGTTAAAACGATACTCTGAGGCTCAGGAATTGGGCTTGAGGAATCAGGAAGCTTAAAGGCAGCTCCATAAAACACTGACACCTGTGGAACACGGGGTGGAGCCTGCATGACCTGGGAGCAATGGTTCCGATGGATGGCCTGGGAGCAATGGTTCCGAGGGATGACCTGGGAGCAATGGTTCTGAGGGATGACTCAAGAAGCCCTTTCTTTGCCTTCATCAGAAGGCAGGTGGGTAGGCGACAGGGAGAAATCACTCATACATCAATCTCGGTACACAGGTTCCGATTCCGTATTCCATAACCTGCCCGAATTCCTGAAGAGCTTCGTAGAGTGGGAATTCCTGGGTGTATGGGGCGATTGCAAAAACCGTATCTCCAAGCATTGCCTGGGAAGCCATTCCTCCGCTCGCATGTGCAACCTCAATTACATCCTTTGCCGTACTGCTCATGAGGCCTGTATTGTTGGCAAAGTCTTTTGCCTGCTGCATAAAGTTTTCGAGAGTTGGCTTTTTAAGCAGTTCGGACATTGCGGCTTTTCCAGCAGTATTAATCCTTCCTGCTGCAACCTCGTCTGTCAGGACAGAGTCTGTAGAAATCTCCCCTAATGCAATGCAGAAAACTCTTGCTTCAGGAGCTGGAATCCTGTCTATGCTTCCGAATTCGGGTCCTCCGGGCTTCAGCCTGATTACCACTCCGCCATTGGACTGGGCAGCAATGTCCCCAAGTCCGCTGCAGTTAACGACCTCAGCTACATGAGCGTATTCAGTCAGGTGTTTTACGGTTTTATTTAAGGAAAGCGCCCTGTTCAGAGCATAAGCTGCTCCGAGAGCTCCTGCTCCCGAGGCTCCAAACCCGCACCCAATCGGGATTTCTGCCCAGCTCTTTACTCTTAAAGGCACATCGGTTAACATATCTATCACTGTACGGGTGGTTCTGCCTTCAACTCTCTTTCCATTGAGGAATATCTCGGTCTTTTCCACGGATTTTCCAACCGTTACTTCGGTTGTAACTCCTCCATTCAGAACAATTCCGCAGCCTGTAGATCCCTTCTGGTGGGGGTCTTTATGCTCATGAATCTGAAAAAAACCTGTTATATGCCCTGGAGCATATGCTTTTGCTAAAAAGTCAGCCCCTTCACTCTCATATGTATACATGGAAAACGCCTTTTTTATTGTTTAAGCTATTTTTCAAAGTTCATTTCTGTTTTGTAGAAATTCCGATTATAGAAATTTCTGTTTTGTAGAAATTGTGCAGGACAATTTGCAGAATCAGCCGATATAGCAGATCAGGTACTGTACCAGCTCCATTTGTTGGTTTTAATTCCCAGAAACCGATCAGGTTCTCAGAGGGCCTGGCGTGAGTTCAAAATTTCGGTTACCTCCTCAAGGATACAGGCTGCAAGTTTGCGCTTGTTTCCGCTGACATGCCTGGGTTCGCCTTTTCCCAGCCCCAGCAGGTAAAGTTCATTTTCTTCAGTACCCATTCCACCTTTTCCTACATCGTTTGCTGCAATCATATCGAGTTTTGTCCCTTCAAGGGTTGCAGCGGCTCTTTTAAGGAGCTCTTCCCTCCCTACTCCTGTTTCGGCTTTAAAACCTATGATCACCAGGTCAGGGTGTTTTTCCCTGCACTCTCTAATCAGTTTTCGAGTGGGTTTCAGTTTGAGCACAAATTCCCCTCCTGATTTGATCTTCTCTGGCGAAGGTTCAACTGTATAATCTGCAATTGCTGCAGAACTTATCAGGACATTATATCCCTTTTCCAGTTCCGAGAGCACGGCTTCGGTCATTTCCGCGGCACTTTCGGCAAAGACCTCTCTGATCCCTGCAAGCCTGAGCCTGTCCCTGTGCACAAGGGTCACATCAGCTCCGCTGCGGTAAGCTTCAAGGGCAAGTTCCCTGCCCGTCTTTCCGGAGGCCCTATTCGTGAGGATCCGGATAGGGTCAAGGCGTTCAGCAGTGGAGCCGCCTGTTATAAGCACTTTCCGGTTTTCGAGGCTCCGGTTCCCGAGAGCCCTTTCCACCTCAAGCACTATTTCTTCGTTTGAGGTAATTTTTGCAACGCCTTCTTCAAACTTCGGGCCCACCAGGGAGATCCCCCAGCCTTTCAACTTCGCTACATTTTCAACCACAGCCGGGTGCCTGTACATGGACTCATGCATTGCGGGGACAACCATGACAGGAATGCCAGATCCAAGCGATGTTGTTGCAAAAGAGGTAACTGTGGTATCGTCTATTCCGTATGCGATTTTTCCTATAGTATTTGCTGTTGCCGGGGCTATCAGGAGGAGGTCTGCCCTGCCCTTAAACCCGCAAAATTCCACGTGCTCCACCCTGCCTCCAAGTTCCGTAATCACAGGGTTTCCGGTAGCATAGTGTAGCGCATCAGGGTGCAGGATATGCTTTGCAGCCTCGGTCATGACTGCATGGACTTCTGCCCCGTTCCGGATCAGTTCCCTTGCAAGTTCAACTACCCTGACCGCTCCTATACTCCCGGTAACCCCAAGGGCAATAGTTTTTCCGGCAAGAGAAGAACTCTTCTGCCCCTGGATCCAGAGGGTAGGGTGGATTTTTTCAGCCCTGGACCGGGCAGGATTTTTCCTGTCCATCCAATCCTTTAACTTTACTCCTTCCGGTTCATTTTGACCTGATTTTTCAGGTTCCAGTCCGGAAACGTCTGGATTTTTCTGGCCAGGATTCATTTGATCCTCCGCTTTTGAGACTCTTTCAATGGTTTTTTCATTCAGGCACCGAAGTAATCGATAAGAATTAAGTATGGAAATGAGCTCACTTTTTTTAAAAAAATCCTGAAATCACAGTGACATTAAATATGATATTCTTAAAACTTTCGAAATATAAAGATCGGTTAAATCTGACAGATACCCCATTTTGTGAGTAAGTATCGTCGGAAATACAATTTCTATTATCGAGCGTAGCTAATAGTTTAATAGTTTTCATGTGTCATAAATACCATATTAATTATATAATTTTTTCAATACAGTTGCCACCTGTTTGTAACTGGCTTATAGCACCGTTATTGTAATTCGCATAATTAATAAGGTATTACTAATATTGTACAGTTCAGTTTCATTGTATAGTTCAGTTGCTTTAGGGAGTTTCCTGGGTGGGATTAGATATTATGATAAAGGACAGGAAGGCAGATGACCGATAAAAAAGCTGCAAAAAGGGAAGTTACAAGAGAAGTTACCGCAGATGGGAAAAAAGGTTTTGGGTCCATTCTAGGAAAAATCTCCGGAAAAGATCGGCTGGAGCTTGAGGTTGACAGGCTTAACTCCAGGATAGTTGAACTCGAACTTGACCTTCGGGGTGCAAAAAACCAGCTCGAAAAGAAAGAAGTCCTTGCAAGGCAGGCAGTTGCGGACAGACAGGAAGCCGAATCTCGTTTAAACCAGGAGCTCGTCCGGACCCATACCCTTTCCCACGAACTTGAAACAATCAGGGAGGAGGCCCAGGGCAAGCTGGAGTTTCGCGGAGTTGAAACCCTGAGTCAGTCGGCTGTTAAGGCTTACCTTTCCAAACTCAAGTCCCTTCACTCTCCTGCAAATGACCTTTTAACCGTTTATCTGCCCTTCGGAACTCACCTTTCAGCCTTTCTTCCTGAAAAAACCCTTGGTCTGGTCGAAGAGGAGACCCGCTCCCTTCTTGACAGGCTTGACCCTGAGACGGGGATGGTCTTTTTCTACGACCTGCACCGAATGATTTCCGA
The DNA here is from genome assembly GCF_028693135.1 of Methanosarcina sp. Classification (GTDB taxonomy): domain Archaea; phylum Halobacteriota; class Methanosarcinia; order Methanosarcinales; family Methanosarcinaceae; genus Methanosarcina. Next base: position 26,657 of record NZ_JAQUVZ010000041.1, on the reverse strand, counting down.
AGCCATAGTCCCTCCTGTTCCGATCGCCTTTCCTTCCTGGCAAATTAAGGACAGTTTTGAGATAGCTACACTTGAGGAAAGCCTGAACACCGACTACCGCATGCTCGTTCTTGTCCTGCATGCAGGTGAGTCTTTCATAGGCTTTGCCCCTGATGCCCGGGTCTTCGATACGGAAGAACTTATCAAGAGCAGCGTCAAGGAAAAACACAGCAAGGGAGGCTTTTCCCAGCGCCGTTTCGAACGCCTCAGGGAAGAGGATATTGCCCACCACATGGACAAATTCTTTGAAACCCTGGACAAAGTCCTTGAGGAAAACTCTCCTATCGATTGCGTTATTATGAGCGGGGATGCCCAGCTCATAAAGGAAGCTCAGAAGCGCCTTCCCCTGAACCTCGAGATTATCGAAAAGCCGGCTGATATTAAGGTTGAGAAAACAGGCGGGGAAGAGATCCTCAGAATGGTTTTAAGCTCCAGAAGATATCTACTTTGACGTTACTATCAAGAATTTTGAATAATTTCAACATGCGACTGCAGCCTGTTCTTTATTGTCAATTGTAAACAGTTTATTCATCTTCGGTAAATTATTGTACAATTTATTATACCACAGCATTGGCATACTTATTTTTCCGTTTGTCTATACTGAACAAAATTACGGACCCAATTAATATAATTACAGCCACCCATGCTGCTTTGGCCCCGATAAGTGATGTCAATAACCCTCCTGAAATAGCTCCTGCTAAAAAAGCAATGATAACTATAGAGTATTGAATTGCTCGCAGAGCTGATTTCCAGTCTCTTTTTGTAAAAGCAATATAAGCTTTCTGCGTTGCTGAGCGTAAATTTCCAGTGATCATTGTTGTGCTATATGGGGAGCCTACCAATTTGCGAAATGAAGAGATCTGGACTGAAGAGACAAACGAAACTGCAACAGTTACAATAATATCCGGGCTTGTGTAGGGTATAAAGCCTATGACAAAAAGGACCGTAATTTCAAGGATTAAGACTGCCCTCTCGGCATCCGGAATGAACAGGCGTATTGAAGGTTTTTTATCATCTCGGCGACTACTACTCCGACTATAAACGCTAAAATGGGAACTGCGTGAAACATTGCCTGTTCCCAGTCTCCTGTTGCAGCCTCTATACCCACGAGGACAACGTTCCCGGTCTGTGCATTGGCAAAAACACCGCCTCGCCCTATGAATGTATAAGTGTCCAGAAATCCCCCAACAATTGAAAGAAGTATGCTAAGTTTCACAGATTCGGAGGTAAGATTATATGAAATTGTTTCTCGTTCGTTTTTTGACAGTTGCATTTTCAGCTCTCAGAATTCTAGAAGGCATATTTAATTGTAACGAGCCTGTCTCCATATAATATAATAGTTATATTCGATTTTCAGGTTTGGATTTGAGCAGTTCCTTGCTGAGGAAAATGGTCTTTTCCAGGGTTTGCTTTGATTTGTCCATGGACATCTTAAACCTGTTCAGCTCACAGATTTTCATAAACGGAGCGGGCCAGAACATAATACCCGTAGAGGGGCTCAGGATCTTTTATTTATTAGGAGATACTTGCCGGGCTGCATGAGTTCTAAATTTTTTATCTTAAAAAACACTAGCTATAACTCTTAGCTTATAAGTTTTCTGTCCATGTTCTCAAACAATCGAAAATCAGGGGATTATTGAATATTTGAAAATGTATAAAAATAGTCAGTTTGATGATCTGGCCAGAAAACTTTTAAATACTCAATAAAAAGGAATATATGGAGTTCAAATGTGCTTTCCCGGTTATCTGAACTCCACAACAGATGCCCGGAGGCAAGCTATACTTAGCTTTGATATTGTTTAAACTTTGCGTAATCTTGCCTCTGGAGTAAATCTGATGAGGTAAAATAAATGCAAAAATCGAAACAAAAGATGATTTTTACTACACTACTACTAGTGTTGGTATCATTTGTACCAATAGTAGGCGCCCAGGCAGAAAAAATATCTGACAATTCGAATGTCGAACATGTTATTTTAACTTTAAACGATGGAATTCTGACAATTCCTTCAGAAAATAATAATCTAATACTGACTTAAGCATAAAAATCACTGGTGAAAAATCAGCTACAGCTTCTCTATCGGGTACTATTGACGAAAACAATCTTGTTATTCTTGAAGGTGTGATTAATCTTGATGGAAAAGAAGAAAAAATCAAATTGAAAGGCGAAGCAAAAAAAGAATTTATCGGATGGGATGTACCAGAAGGAGCTAAACCAATTTATAGTACTGTTGGGGATGAGAAAATTGGTTATGCAACCATAACAAGATATGAAGGTGCAATAGAAAGATATGCAACATTCGCCGACTTTGTGGATGAAAATAATAAGTATAGTTTACATGGAATTTTTTATCAAGATGGTCACGGTGGATTAGCTGGTACCATCCTTAATAACGAAACGGAGTACAATATTATTTTGAAAGGTTCATCTGTTGGTTTGTATGAGAGTACTACTCCAGAAGAAAGCACGAAAAGCAGTCTATACATAACTGTTCCATATAGAAGTCAATGGGAACTGTGTTTGGATGAAGGTTATAGCTATTCTGAAGCGAGTCAGGCATGTGGAGTTGCAGTCTGTGCAATGCTGGAAGAGTTCTACAATAGTAATAATCCAGAACTTGGACCTATTTGGGATGACTATGGTTCAATGTCTGCTACAGAAGCAGAAGATTACTTACAAAGCCAAGATATTGATGCAGATAAGAGAAGTCACACAGGATCATTGTCATATGTAATTGATTGTGCCCAATACTATATTGATACAGGACGACCATTTTATTTATCAGAAGAAAGTGTATGGGGTGAAGCACATGCTGTCGTTCTTAGGGGTTATAATGATGACAGTGAATTCTTTAAGCTAAATGACCCAAATGATGTTTCAGGAGTAAGTACAATGTATTGGTATCCCTCATCTAATCCTCTTTTCAATTTCGAAGAGAACGTATATGAGAATGTAGGAGGATCAGATTTATACTCTAATGGTATGGTCATTGTAGTATAACCAACTGTAAACGTTTAATGAATGCCGTCGTTTATTTAGATCATTCCAAAACCACCTTCGTTCTTAAGCCACAAAGTTTTTAGAACTATTGGTAATTTGGTTAACTGTTCTAAATAGGACTTGGAGATACAGTTCTGAGTTTTGGGATTATCTTATAAATAACGACCTATTTTTTAGATAGTTCAATCAAAGTTTCGCTGGTGCACCCCGCAGCAAGCTAGCGGGATATTCAACCGAAATAAATTACAAATTTATCTTAAAAGGTAATTTTATGAAAATGAAAATCATTTTGGTTACGTTGCTTCTTTTCTTTTCAATAGGTCCTGTATCTGCGGACGTGATCACGGTAGGATTAAAAAATGCAGATTATACTTTGATTCAGGACGCCATCGATAATGCAAATGATACGGATATCATTATTGTTTACAGTGGGATTTATTCTGAAAACCTGTTTATCAACAAATCACTTTCCTTAAAAACTGCAGACAATAGCTCATTTAATGTAACTGTCAAAGCTCCAAACTCTTCAAATCATATATTTCACATAAGTTCATCAAACACCAGCATAGTTGGTTTCAATTTGACAGCCGAAAATGAGAGCAAACTCAGGTCCGGGATATATCTGGACAATGCCTCGTACTGCCAAATATCAGATAATAGTGTTTCAAACGTCGAAGACGGCATTCTACTTTCCTCTTCCCGGGAAAACAAAATCGAAGGTAATTCTCTATTTTCAAACAGTTTGCATGGAATAAATGTATCCGGCTCAAATAACAACTTCATAAATAAAAATACGGTTTTCAATAATCGATATGGAATAATTGCAGAATCTTCAAACAACAATATAATTTCCAGGAACAATGCAAGCCTTAACGAAAATTATGGGATAGCCCTGTTCAGAACAAATGACAGTATTGTAAAAGAAAATGTTGTTACTGAGAATAAACATGGTATTTGTTTAACCTCATCCTTTAATAATGAAATAGAAAACAACAGTGCTGTCAATAATACATTAACCGGTTCTGTTGTGTGGGATTCGGAGACTAACCGGCTGGAAAACAATAATTTCAGCTTCAATAGAGATTCGGGTTTAACTCTCCTTCATGCAAATAAAAACAATAGAATCCTGAACAACGAGCTTTCACACAACAAAAATGGAATATATTCCAGAGGTGACGGTGCTCTTATCCGGAACAATGAAATAAATTCCAACGACAAATATGGCATACTTCTCATTTACACTACAGGCAACATTGTCGAAAACAACACATTACTAAATAATGAAAAAGGAATTAAAACGGAAAAATTGTCCGAAAATCAGATATCTTCAAATACAATAGATGACCGATTGACCGCTAATAAACTGATACCTGCTTTTCTCATCCTGATAATAATTGGGACGGTATTTTATCTGAAAAAAGAGTCATTGCTATTGAAAGCTCTAAAGATCCTGCTTATTGTGTTCATATTATTAATTCTTACAATTGTCGCATGGTACTTCCCGTTTGAGTCAGACCTGCCTGAGAACAATGTCGAAATTAATAATATCAGCTGGATTGATAAAGGGGCGATAAATGATAGTTATGTAAAAGGAAATCTCTCAATGGATTTTGTTTATCTTCACAAGAATTCGCAGTCTCTAAGCCTTGAAGAGAGCCCTGAAACAGATATTTTACCAGTTTATGTCCATATAAGTTCGATGAGTGCTGCAAGCACATTAGGGGATTACACTCCTTTATATGAAGAACCTCTCACTTTAGAGTATTTGAAGCCGTATCATTACAGCCATCTTCTTGACTTCGAGAAAGAAAAACAACATAATGTATTAGTTGAAATTTACACAAATAGATACTATGAATATCCAAATCCTGTTTATGGAGACTCACACTGGGAATTAATTGGAGTAGCAGGGAGAGACATTAATCTAACAAGCAAATAATTTTTTTTCATTTCTATAATCAATAGAATTTTCTTTTTTTTTCATTTTGGCATTTTAGGCTTTAGTTTGCCCTGCAAGCGTATACTAAAACTTAGAGTTAAAATCCGAAAATGGTAACAGTATTAATTTTATGTGCATGCATTATGAGCCCAGTTTCTTCAGTTGTTTGCTTAAACCACTCTTCTAAAACATGTTTCGGAGAGGATCTTCGAGAGCGAGTTTTGGATGAGACACGATTACATGTATTTTTAGCTAGTTATTCTAAAGCATATGCAGGAAAATCTGTTTATTCTTCACCAATTCCGAAGAACACTAATTATATATAAATCTAAGTATATATTTAATCTAAATTTATTGTTGCCAATTGGTTAACAATAAGATTTTTGCGCAAGCTATATGAGCTTTCAGTGCGGGAAGGTAAGCAATGGCAAGAGATAGAAGAGATTATTATTATCACCAGGCAAAAGAGGATGGGTACCGGTCCAGGGCTTCCTATAAGCTTAAACAGATCAATGATAAACATAAAATTATCAATCGGGGAGACTCGGTTGTTGATTTAGGTGCAGCTCCGGGGGGGTGGCTTCAGGTCGCAAAAGAGCTTTCCGGAGGGAAGGTTCTGGGCGTGGACCTGCAGAGGATCACTTCAATTGAAGGGGTCGAGACCATTATGGGCGACATAAATGCAGACTCGACAATACAGAAAATTATCCAGATTGTCGGGGCTAAAGGAGCTGATGTGGTGCTCTGTGATGCAGCCCCCAACCTGTCAGGAAACTGGTCTTACGACCATGCGCGGTCAATTGAGCTTTCAACCTCGGCCCTTGAGTGTGCAAAGAAGATACTCAAGCCAAAGGGAAACTTTGTGGTAAAGGTCTTTCAGGGTGATATGTTCAAAGATTACATGGACAAAGTCAGGGATAACTTTGTTCACGTCAAGGCGTATTCCCCACAAGCATCCAGATCACAAAGTGCGGAGATCTACGTTGTCGGAAAGAAATTCCTTACAGCTCCCCTCAGGAAAGGAGACAATTTCATTGTAGATATCGAGAAGCTCGGCTCAAGTGGAGATGGAGCAGTGCTTATTGAAGGGTTCGTTGTCTTCGTAAAGGAAGTTGAAGTAGGGGAAAAGGTCAGGATCAGTATAACAGATGTCAAACCGAATTTTGCTTTTGCCGATGTTGCAGAAAGGCTTGGAAACTCTGGTAATCCTGAAAACTCTGGTAATCCTGAAAACTCCGGGAATCCTGAAAAAACCGAATAAATCCTTAGAATCATGAGGGTACTTAAAAAGTCCTTAATAAGTGCCAGAAATATACCTTATGGGGAAACTATATCTCTGTAAGGGAAAATCTATATAATAGTGGAAAAAGTCTAAGTTTTTTCAAACACGGTGATCCGGTTGATTGATCTTCATACTCACACAATTTTCAGTGACGGGGAACTGCTCCCCAGCGAACTTGTCAGGCGGGCTGTTATTCACGGCTACGAGGCTATTGCAATTACCGACCACGCAGACTATACAAACCTCGAACAGCTTCTTGAGGCTGCAAAGAAAGCAAAGTACCTGGAAAATGAATGGGATATCCGTGTCCTGTCCGGAGTCGAGCTGACGCATGTCCCTCCAAGGAAGATTGCTCCTATTGCAAAGAAAGCCAAAGATCTGGGTGCGGAAATCGTGGTCGTGCACGGAGAAACCATCTCAGAGCCTGTCGCTCCCGGGACAAATGCAGCGTCTGTTGCCTGCGAGTATGTAGATATTCTGGCTCACCCCGGCCTGATCTCGGAAGAAGACGTCCGGACTGCGGCAGAGAATAATGTATTTCTTGAGATCACTGCAAGGAACGGGCACAATAGGACAAATGGCCATGTTGCCAGGCTTGCCCTCGAAATCGGGGCAACGCTTGTGTTGAACACCGATACCCATGCCCCTGAGAACCTGATCACCGATGAAACCGCCCTGAAAATTGCAATGGGGGCCGGGCTTACCGAATCAAGGGCAAAAGAAGTGTTTAAAGCGTCGAAAAAGAAGGTAGCAGAGATCGTCTGAGCTGCACTTCGTTTACTCTTTTCTCTGCTCATCCCACGTTTTCTTAATTTTTCCTGTTCTCAATTTCTTTCTATTTTTCGGTTATTACTCTTTTCTTCAGCTTCTTTCTATGTTTCTAACTTTATTTTAAATCAGTTTTATTATCGGAGAAGATACTGCATAAAAGTTGTTTCTGGTGTTTTTTGCATTTTTGTATTTTTTATATTTTTACATTTTTACATTTTTACATATTTCTGTCTTCGCCCACTCTAATTTTGAATCAAAGTTGGTAAGTAGCAAAAGTCAGAAGGAATTTTACTTATTGAATTATTATTAAGGGCATAGTTTGGTTATTTATAGGATGTGCAATTAACAATAAATATAATTCATATTTAAAGAAATGTGATATTATTAATTTAAAATTATCTAATTAAGTGGGTAGACTGAAACATTAAGTGGGTAGACTGAAACAGATAGTACAGGATGTATTGCACTATCTTTGAAAGATAGTGGCTATGTGGGGGAAATAAAGTGAAGAGTAAAACTCTATTTATAGTTTTTACTTTGATATTCCTGGTGGGAGTACCATCTACAGTATCGGCAAGAGATATTATAGTGGGCAACGGAAGTGGATCAAGTTCTACAATACAGGAAGCTGTAGATGGTGCAGAACTTGGAGATGTACTTATAATAAAACCTGGAACTTATGTTGAAAACATAAACGTTTCAAAAGCAAGGCTAACAATTAAACCAGAAACAAATAACGTGTTTATTGAACCAGCAAACAGCACTATGGCAACTATCATTCTAAGCAATGTTGGCATAACACTAACTGGCTTTGATATAGATGGCAGTGTTTACGTTAATAACGCATTTTTAGGTGATAATGAATATTATCTAAACAATATGAGCCAGATAACAAACAACATTATTGAAAATGGTGGTATTGGCGTAGGATCTGAGAGTTCTGGTATTATTATATCTGGAAACAAAATCACTGGTGGTACTGGTATAGACGTATCATGTTGTGGTGATTACAATGAAATAACAAACAATGAAATTTTAAATTGTCCTATAGGAATTTATGTTTATGATGAAAGATATGTACCACCTATTAGTGGTAACAAAATAAACAACTGTGATGTCGGAATACATGTTTCTGGCTTATCTTATGATATAGAAAACAACGAAATCACAAATTGTGGTGTAGGAGTAGTAGCCGGAGAAACCGGTGGTGCAAATTTAATTGGAAATAAAATAATGTACTGCTCAGACTGTGGGCTTAAAGTGGTTGGTTCTTTAGAAACTAAAGGAGCCTATAATAATTATTTCAATAACACAGTGAATGTAAAGTTTGGAGACTTTGAAAACACATATACCTGGAACAACTCACTCACTGTGGGTACAAACATAATTGGTGGATCATATATTGGAGGTAATTATTGGGCAAAGCCGGATGGAACTGGGTTCTCTCAGACTGCTATTGATGCAAATGGAGATGGTATTGCAGATTCAGCTTATGCAATATCTGAAAAGAACTATGACTATCTACCACTCACAGCTAAGTATAACTCAGTATTACCTATTTCCGACTTCACAGCCAATGTAACTTCCGGAAATGCCCCTCTGGTAGTGTTGTTTACTGATTCCGGCACTGGTGGGTCTCCAACTTCCTGGCTCTGGGACTTCGGAGACGGGATTACCTCAAAGCATGCCCGAACGGCTACACACACATTCACGAGTCCGGGAACTTATAACGTTAGTCTAACAGTTACCAATGCTGCTGGCAGTAGCACAGTGAATAAATTAAATTGTATTACTGTCACTCCTTCACATGCACCGGTCGCGAATTTCTTTTCTCCGCAGGCAGAGCAAATGAGCGAGTATGGAAGATCAATTTCCATAAATGAAACCGTGTCGTTCATCGACAATAGCACCGAGTCGCCTACTTCCTGGCTCTGGGACTTTGGGGACGGTGGCACTTCAACAGCCCAAAACCCGGAACATGCATACACTGCTATGGGCGGATATACTGTTAACTTAACCGTAGCTAATTCTATTGGCAGCAATACAACAAGCAAATACGGTTACGTACTCGTCGGGATCATGGACGAGCCTGTAACCCATGCATATTTTTCGGCCGATGTAACATCTGGAAATGCCCCGCTAACGGTGACATTCGTCGACGACCTGGATGCTGAGCTTCCAAACTATCCCATATGGCGTGAATGGAATTTCGGAGATGGAGTCATTCAAACCTATGTGGTGGACGGCAATGATTCTGCAACACCATATGCAACGCATGTCTACGAAAAGCCCGGAAAGTATACCGTAACACTATACATGGATGCCCGCGGCGGGATGGCTATTGCAACAAAATACAATTATATAACGGTCACAGCTCCTGAAGCCCAGGTGGCAGATTTCTCTGCGAATGTAACTTCTGGTGTTGCACCTCTGGTTGTTTTATTCACTGATACCGGGACTATCGAAGCACCAACTTCCTGGCTCTGGGATTTCGGTGATGGTATCAATTCAAAACACGCCATGAATGCAACACACACGTTTACAACGCCAGGGACTTACACAATCAGTCTGACTGTGGAAAATGCCACAGGTAACAGTACAGTAACAAAACCAGACTACATCGTCGTTACAGCAGACATTACAGATCCAGAAGTTACCAGTTCCAGTGGAGGGAGTAGCCACAGCAGCAGCGGAAGCAGTGGTGGCGGGGGTGGGGGCTCACCCGAATCTGCAAAAAATGTTGAGGTAAAGGAACTTTCCCAGGTGTTCATTACAAACGGCAAAGAGGTAAAGTTTGATTTCGCAAAAAACGCAACCTGTGTTGTGTATGTGAGCTTTGACGCAAAGAGGACTCTGGGCAAAACCACAACCGTTGCCGAGATGCTGAAAGACAAATCCTCTCTGGTTTCTGAATTGCCTGCAGGTGAGGTCTACAAGTTCTTTAATGTCTGGGTCGGAAACGGAGGAGTTGCAACCTCAAATAACATCGAAAACCCTGCAGTCTGTTTCAAGGTGGAAAAGGACTGGATACAGGATAAAAAGATAGACCAATCTTCTATAGCCCTGAACTCATACAGTGATAAGATGTGGGAGCAACTGCCAGCCAGCTTATCAAGGGAAGATGACACGTACCTGTATTTCACAGCCGAAACCCCGGAATTCTCGTCCTTTGTTATTACAGGGGAGGCAAAAAGCACTTCTGGAGAACATGAAACTGGAGTAAAGCTTGAATCAGAGACCAGAATGGTCAATGAAACCGATGCGGGAAGTAAAGGACTTGAAGCTGAACAGGAAACTGGTTCAAAAGAAAGTGCGAGCGCGCCGGGATTTGAGATGATTTATGGGATCGCCGGTTTGCTTGCAGTGTTTGTGTATAGAAGAAAGGAAAAAAAGGTGAAATAATACTCATATTGTAGTAAAATAAAAGATGAAGAGATCCGGTTCCCTTCATCATATTTTTTTGGTACTTTAACTACTTTTTCGATTGCCTCACAAATTGCTGTAAACAAGCGGCTTTTATGGATAAATAGGTAAATCAAAGCTTCGAAATTCCGTTATTATTTCCTTGTTACTGTAACCTTGTACATTTCCTCAGCGCCTTCTGGAAGACTACTTATCCCTGGCCAGTTTTGTTGCTCAGCAGCTGTTTCAAGATAATTTGTGAACACCTCTTGAGCGTCCTTGTCTGTCAACACGGCAATTATATCGAACATTTCACCCGAATTTTCTTCTGTACCTATAGTGATGGGAACTGTAAAATCTGAGCCATCATCTTGGATATTAACTTCTTTAACCGGATGGTAGTTATATGACTCATAAGGGAAAATAACTACCCATAATGCTTTGTCGTCAGGAATATTTTTTTGTGTTCCTTTGATAAATTCTTTAATACCTACTTTGGCTCCATTTACAGGATAAGTAATTTGTATTTCTGGATCTAGGTTTTTAGTTACAGGTTCTCTGATTACTGTAACTCTGTCGTATTCTTTAGCACTGTCTGGAACTTTATCCATCCCGGGCCATTCGCCAGTCTCTTCGCATGTTTCAAAATAGGTATTGAGTTCCTTTTGAGCTTTTGTATCTGCTAGCACGGCTATTATGTCAAATTTCTTACTAGCATCACTTTCGGAACCTATACCTGCTGAAAGTGACCATTCTCCATTTTGAATAACTGCACTACTACGCTGCGGGTAATATTTATTTACTGTATGGGGGTGAACAAAAATCCAGATTTCATCTCCTGTGGGAATATATTCTGCAGTTCCAGTTATATTCTCCGTAATATTGGCCGTATCTGAAGTATAAGTAATATTTATTTCTGGTTCGGGTATGGGATCAGGGTAAACTATAGTTATTGCTGCAAAAGAGACTGATACACCCAGAATAAATATTAATAGAGAACTCCGAAAAGACGTTGGAGTCGAGAAACTTCTTATAAATTGTTTAAAGTCAACTTTCTTAGTTGCAGGGTCATTCCAATACTGATACATTGCCTTAAATATCACAATTAGTGCGCCTGCAATCACGGATCCTACAAAATCCCCATGTTCTAAAATCCATTGTATAATCCATCTTATAATGCCCATATAGATTCCTCATTCACATAGCCTGATCTTTTAGCGTCAAGAAGCACTTCATTCAACTAGCGTCTGAGCAACTTAATTATGCGACACTTTACCCCTAAAAACGATGTCTATAGAGGTATCAATCTCTAATTTGTGTTACAGATTCAATTTGTCATGACAATAATAATCTATAACCATTAACCACTAAAACGCACATGAAATTCCCGAATAACCGGCACAAAAAATGAAAGTACACACGAGTAATTTCATGCTAAATAAAGTCAATAAACTATTGATTCCTCTATTCCACAGTATTTTTCAAGATAAACAATATTTTCCTGATAAACTTTTAACATACATCCCGTAGATGTACACAGATGTAGAATTCATTTACCGATTTGTCCACTATTTTTCATTATAGGGGTAATTAGTTTTTAAACGACTGCCATATTGGGAAAATAGGTGATATTTTTGTGGACTTCTGCGGAAGGTGGGTTTTAATGAACATTGTCAAGTAAAGGTAAATCTGGATAAACTAAGGTGAAAAGTAAAGGTATTGTTTTTGTACCTTTCAGAAAACAGCCAGATATTCTTGACTTTACAACTATGTAGTAATTTTTCTTTTAGAATTAAACTTTTCTATTTGTTTCACATATTTTGGAAGTAGAGGTAAAGTTACCAAACAAATCCTATGTTACTTTCTTTTTGTTTGATTGTGTCAGTTTCCTTTATACATCTATGTAGCCGTTTTCTCCCCTAAAATAATGCCAATCAAGATGTTATTAAAGGCTCACTAACTTGGGATTTTCAGTAAAATTTCACCATATCTAAATAGTACCTCTTGAACTAATTACTAAGATTTGTTTTTGAGATACCAGCTAATTTTGACTTTTTAGGAGGGAAGAAGTTGTTGGGAAATAAACAAATAAAAAAAAGCGTAATCCTGACTATTGCTGTAATCACAATTTTCTTTGCTCTATGCATTGGAGAAACTTCCGGAAGCACGGGAACAGGTTCGATTTCTTCTGAGAATTTAACTCAACTCTCTGCATCATCACAGAATAGCGATAAACTCTACGGCATCGACTTCAGTCCCTATATAGATGGGCAGAACCCGAACTATGGGTCCAAGGTGGACAGAGAACAGGTCATAGAGCGTCTGACGATTATAGCTCCGCACACTACCTGGATAAGGACCTATGGCACGGAGAACGGTCTGGAATATATTGGTCCGGTGGCTCATGAGCTGGGGCTCAAGACCGCAATTGGTGCATGGCTTAGTAGTGACACTGAGGCAAATGATAGACAGATAAACGAATTGATCAATGAATCTAAGAATGGGTATGTGGATCTTGCTATCGTAGGTAGTGAAACACTGCTAAGAAATGATCTTTCCGAAGACCAGCTTATTGAATATATCAGGCGCGTTAAACAGGCAGTACCCGGTATCAATGTTACAACAGCAGATACGTACAGTGAACTTCTTAATCACCCCAGGGTAATGGCTGAATGTGATGTTGTCATGTATAACAGCTACCCCTATTGGGAGGGTACGAGCATTGATTCTGCAATAGAAGTGCAGGATAATGTCTATAAGAGTATAGCTGATCAAATAAATAACAAGCCGATTATTGTTTCTGAAACCGGGTGGCCCAGTGCAGGAAATACTATTGAAAGTGCCGTGCCTTCCCCGGAAAACTCTGCAAGATACTTCAACGATTTTGTATCATGGGCACGTAAGAATAACGTTCAATACTTTTACTTTGAAGCTTTTGATGAAACATGGAAAGCTAATTACGAAGGTCCACAGGGTGCTCACTGGGGAATATGGGACAAAGATGGAAATCTGAAACCCAGGATGGAAACAATCCTTTCGGGAGAGTCAGAGACCAAGGAGATCAATGAAACTGATGCGGAAAGTGAGGAACCTGTATCTAAACTAGATACTGGTTTGAAAGAAAGTATGAGCTCGCCAAGCTTTGGAATTATTTATGGGTTAGTCGGTCTGCTTGCAGTATTCCTGTATAGAAGAAAGTAAAAAAGAGGCTAAATGTCTGCTTCAGTGAGAAACACAAAAAGGGGAGCTAAATCCCCTCATCTTCTTTCTTATTTTTCCAGCTAATTTAATTCAATTTCATACCAGCCCGCTGAAAACAACCCTTGAAGCAGCAGCTGAGACCGCAAAGATAAGAACTGTAATCGGGAGCATGCAGGAGAGGTCGTACTTCAGTTCCGTGATGTGACTTCTGTTAATGTGACTTCTGTTATTATCTCAGCTGAAGCTTCGGGAAATGGGTGCTGGAAGTTTTCAATGAAGGCAAAAAGTCGAAAATTGTAGGATATTTCAAGAACACATGTTTGAGTAACCAGGAAGGTTTTCAGCAAAAACGAGAGCATGAACAATTATGATAATTGAAAGAACATCTGTGAAAAGTGAGATTTAGGTCAAATGTCCGATTGAAAACAATGTCATTTTTTCTTTTTGCTATAATAAAAAATAAAGATAATTACTATTAAGAAAATTATGAATGTTGCAATAATGAATTCTTCAGGTATCATTTGGATAGCATGACTTGTACTAGAACCATAACTTGAAAAACCATTGTCCATGCTCTTAATCTGTTAATAAATATTAAATGCTTTTCTAGATTTGTATATTTCTGAAATTTTAAGAGATTTTCAGAATGGCTGACCTGAATGTCATGGATGCTATTCTAGCAGCGCTCAATGGAACGCCGCTATTATCATGAGAATTGCAGCATTTTGCTGAAAAAATACTTTTTTATCAGTGGCTGAATAATTACCTTATTTGTTATCTTTTCAGCTACTTCCTGACTCTTCCAGCTCTTTTTCAGTCATTTTCCAGCAATTATTCAATCTCTATACCATCCCGCTGAAAATAATCCTTGACGCAGCAGCCGAAACCGCAAAAATAATAACTGTAATCGGGAGCATGCAGGAGAGGTCGTATTTCAGCTGCATCCGGTCGCCTCCATATTCTATGGCTCCTGCAAAGCGCGTGAGGATGGCACTGATAAGGACAACGTAAACCCCTATTGCAAGCAGGAACTGGTCCGGAGGAATGGACTGTGAAAAAGTTTCAGGATTGATTTCGACAGGCATTCCGGACAGGTCTGCGGGTACCCTGCTGACTCTTTCTGCTACCTGGTTCAGGATTTTTGTAATGACTTCGGAAAGGGCAAGGGTAATTCCTGCAATAAGAGGGGCAAAGATTGCGGCGGTAGAACGCATTGTTGAAGTAACGTCGTAGAGGGAACTCTTTATGCGCTCTTCGACTGCACTGAGCTCTTTTAAGTGATCTGCAAGCTTAACAATTGAAGCTCCTGCAGCTTCATGGTTTTTGTGGACACTTTCCGTGAAGAGGAGCATGGTATTTCGGATTCTTTCCGAATACACGTGCCTGAAAGCCCCAAATTCGTCGTCAAAGATCGCATCTTTGAGGTTCGTCCTCATGCTGACAAGGTTCATGGAAATCTCCTCAAAGGCTTCCCCTATTTTTGAGCCTTCCATGGTTCTGGCAGTGTGGGCAAAGGCTTCTTCAGGGGCTTTTCCTTCTGAAATCCTTCTGCCGAGCACAAAAAGGGAATCTGCAAATTCCTGCTCCATTTGCTTTATCCTGTCTCTGATCTTCTTGTACGGAATAGATGAAAAGTAAAGGTAAATTGAGATCCCTGCAATGCCTCCCACAACTAAAGGAAGGGCAGGGAGGAGATAGCCTCCAAGAGGAGTTGTAGACACTATTCCTCCCGGGTTTCCGGCCGCGAGCAGCAGATATCCCAGAGGAGCTGTCAGGACGCAGACCAGGACTCCGGTGAGTATGGCAAATCGCTTTTTCTGCTTTATATCTGCAAGGTCGGGATGGGAATCCGGAATATGCCTGGGAATAAAGGCAACAGGCCTCTGCATCAGGATATATTCTGAGTAGACTGCTGCAAGGACAGGAAATACAAAATCGTAAAGGAGGACAAGGTCTGTAATCTCGGGTTTCATCCCTACAACCGTGACCGCAGGCAGGAGAGCTACCAGGGCAAGAGGGATCAGGATGAAGATTGAGTAGAGCACGTAACTTGGGGTCTTCAGCTTTGCTGCAAAAGATTCCATCAGGCTTTCAGTGCCTTCAAGACTGATGTCAAGAGCGCGGTTCAGGGTAATGACTCTCTGGGCTTCATCCGGCTCGGCAGTTGAACTTTTGATCAGGTGCAGGGAACGCTTGAAGTATTCACTGTTTCTGCCCCACAGGTCGGCAAAAGAGAGGAGAGCGTCATCCATACTGCTGTAGAGCCTCAAATTCAGGTCCCAGGTCAGTTTTTTTAAGTCCGTGGCAAGCGGCCTCTCGGAGTTCCGGGCTGCAAAGAGTACGGCATGTTCAAGATTCGGGACCAGCTTCATTGACATGATGATATAACTCAGGATTTCCGGGATATCTCCAAGGGAGGAGATTTTCATAAAGCCTGCCTTTATCTTCACATACTCGCTCAGGTAGCAAAGGACTATTAGAGGAATGATAAAGGTCAGGGTTCCCATAATGAAAAGAGTCCGGGATTCAAAACTTCTGGACAGAAGAAGGAAAAGGTCTATCCCGAGGAGTAATATTAAGGTTACAAACGTCCCCACGTAAGAAAATAACACCGTCTCGAAGGCTTCAAGGTCAAAACCGGTAAACCGGAGGGCGTCTCTGTACTCAGGGCTCACGCTTTTTTCGCATTTCCTGCTGAATGCATCCGGATCCTGAACAGTCCATCCCCACTGCTTTGTTGTGGTTTTACAGGCTCTTACGTACCAGCTGCTTTCTTCCATTTTTCTGGCCTCAGACAGTTATTTTTTCTTCTGGCAGCTGTTTTTCTTCTGACAGTCGTTTTTCTTCTAGCAGCTGTTTTTCTTCTGATAGTCGTTTTCCTGTTCCCTGGTTTCCCGTTTCCTGGTTTTCTGTTCCCCTCTGTTTTCCTGTTCCGGCCCGTATCCGGGCAAAATTTTCAAACCAGGTTTCCCATTGCCTGTAAAGCTCTTCAAGATCGGCTCCTGAGATAGAGTCGGGACCTGTTTCAAAACCAGCTCGATCGCCTGCTTTAATGGAATCCGAAAGCAGCCAGAACATATTGTTTGCTTCGCTTACGGCTTCGGCTTCAAGCAGGAATGGACTGCGAACCCCTTCAGTTGCTATCTTTTCTTTTATCCGTGTCCTGAGTTCGATATTTTTCAGGGCACTGTCAATGGAAATCCCCCATTTCCGGGCAATCTTTCCTATAAGTTCGGACTGCCCCTGTTCGAGCACCTCTCCTGCAAGCAGGCAGTCCTGAGAGGCATCATAATGCATGATATCGGTAAAGAGCTCGGAAGGTTCGGGGTCTTCTATCGATGTGCTGGTCACTTCTGCAATCTGGCTCACCCGTTTTATCTTTTTCATGCTCCCACCGGGCCTGATGCCTGAGCATATTATCACCGCATCGGTCGCTTTGAAAGAAGCGGGAGGAACTCCAAGGGTGTGTACGATTCTCTCGTATACGTTTTCAACGGATGAGCCGTGGATGGTCCCTATAACGGAGTTCCCGGCATTTCCGACCTGCATGGCTTCGTAGAGCACTTTTACTTCCGGCCCCCGGACCTCCCCCAGCACCAGAGAAGAACTCCCAAGCCTCAGGGAAGCCCGAAGAGCGGTTTCAGGGCTCATTTCCGCTCCTGATTTGAGAACCGAAGAATAGGAACTCATTCCCTGTACCTTCCAGCCAAGCTCCTGGAGCTGTTCTGTCGGAAGTTCGTGGGTGTCTTCGATTGTAAGGATCCTGTACTTCTGGGGGATTTCAAGCAGCATTGCCGATAGGAGAGATGTTTTTCCGGCTCCCACTTCTCCGGCAACAAGGATTGAAGCCTGCCCGTCCATAAGGAAACTTAAAAACCCGGCTGCAAAAGGAGAAATCGAGCCTGTATTGATCAGTTTCGGCAGGGTCCAGGGGGTGAGGGAGTGTTTTCGAAAGGCGTATGCAAGCCCGTTTGCACTGAGCGGGTCTCCTATTACGGATACCCTTACCCCGAAAGCCTCAAGGTTGAGTTCAAGCACAGGAATAGCCTCTCCAAAGGGCCTGCCGCTGATCGTCCTGAACCTTGAGACAAGAGAATCAAGGTCGTCCTGCGAGAGAAATACGTTGCTTGTACATTCCTCCCCATCCATCACAACGTGCACAGGATTCGTATCTGCAGGGGCATTGATGTATACGTCTGTTATCCCGGCATCAGAAAGGAGGTCTTCTAAAATCCCGAGCCCGTTCGTATACCTTGCAAGGAGGTCGGCATAGCTTTCAAGTTCATCCGGACCGCAGGCTTTCCCGCTTTCCAGCAGTTCTTCGCCCAGCAGGTCTTTTGCCATGCGTTTGAAGTACTCCCTGGCTCCGGTCGGGTCTGCAAAGGCGAGGTCTTTTGGCCTGTGCCTGATCATCCTTTTCCGGACTACCTCAAGAAGCCTGAGTTCCTCCTGCCGCAGGTTGTACTCGGGAGGCCTGAGCATGTACAGCTTTTCCGGCCTGTCGGTGTAGCGGTAAATAGAGACCTCGAGGTTTCTTCCTTCCCTGCCGTTAATGTCATAACATTCAAGAAATTCAGTATTTTCAGGAGCCTCGGTATAAATTCTCGAACTGGAAAAAGGCGGCCTGACGTGAGATTTGATCCTGCTTTCATAGTCGAAAAAATTGTCTGTAGAATCTGTGAAATTATTTGCAAATTTGCCCTTTTTCTTCTTTCCAGCACTCGGAACTGAATGAGGGACCAGGCCGGATAAAGAGGCAGGGTTTACTTCTCCAGATATGTCTTCGATCAGGTTTCCGGATCTCTTTCCTGCTTTTCCTCCAATTGTTCCCTTTACTTTTTTCCCTGCTTTTTCTTCTGAACGGTTTACCTTTTCTTCCACATTTTCTAACCAGCCCGCTGCCAGATTGTAACCGGACTTTTTGATGACAGGAACTTCAGGAAAACCAGACATTTTCTCTTCGATTTCGTTCAGGACGCTGTAAAAACACTCAGAGCATGCCAGGCAGATAGGAGTTGTATCCGGAACTCTACCAGTCATTTTCCCCTGAATTTTCCCCTGAATAATCTCCCTCAACTCCAGCCGGGCTTTTAAAGGGTCAGTCTCCACGGTTTCGGCAAGGGTAGAAATTATCTCTTTTCTCTCAAGGCTGCACTCCTTTTTCTCGGGCCGGGAACACGCTTCAGGCACAACTTCAGTGCTCCTGTACGCTGCAATAGTTCCCTTGAAGCTTGCCAGAGCATAAAGCAAAGCCAGGGATTTTCCTTCGTAGTCCCGTTCATAGAGCTTTGAGAGTACAAGACAGTCGGCATGAATTTCTTTTTGAAGGATGCCGAAGATGTTCTTCCTGCAGTGAGAATCATTAAGTGAAGACCCGGCATCACACTCCTTGCAGTTGATAGCAATCGTTTTCCGATTTTTCGTCTGCTTTATCCTGTGCGGACAGGTTTCCTCTTCCTCTTTATTTTTTCCTTGAAGCAGGCTCTGATTAAGGCTGTTAACAACGTCCTGCAGGCTGCTGGCAGCATCCTGAAGTTTTAGCATTATGTCCAGAATTTGAACCCCCATTTCCCCGGATTACTTTGAAATTTATCTTCTAATGTATTAAACTTTTTCTATCAACGGACCTTTATGTCTTTTTAGATTGAAGTTTACTAATTTATATAAAAAACACTTCCAGTTAAACACTGATCTATGCTTTATTATTCGCGTGCAAGAGACGCGAGTATACAATAAGTGGACATTCAAATCCTCTACCTGCTTGAGAAATAATTCCCTTATTCCGGGAAGCCGGATTATTATCCACAATTAATAGAGCGCCTCCGCCAGCTTTTCTGGGAACACTGTCCCAAAAGATCTATAAATATATAAAAAGAGATAAAAAGAGAGTCTAAAATGTTCACGGATGGGACTGTGAAAATGATATTAGAAACAAAATTTCAAGGAAATTGTATCAATAAATCCAGTTCTCATGGCTGACAGGTAACTGATTCAATTTATCCCTGTAGAATTGCCATTTTGGCATGAGCCGGTCCATTAGCGTGGTAAAGCGAGAATTATGCGTCGGTTCTAGCAGAATGTCGTTCATGGCTTCTCCTCTTTGCCTGTGGGAAGACGGGCGGCGTCAACACGGGTGGTGAGCGTCTGCATCTGGCGGATAGCTATCTGGTTGAGGCGCTTGAGGCGTTCTACCTGTTCCAGTTCCATGTGGATAAACTCAGCATTCATGCCCTCGATGTTAGCCAGCACGAGCAACTGCTCCACGGTGGCATGGTCGCGTATGTTGCCTTAGAGTTTAGGGTTGGCGTCAAGCCATTGCTTAGCTGTTTTCCCGAAAAGAGCGACATTAAGTACATCGGCTTCGTTGGCATAGGTGATAGCTGCCTGAGCAGGTGTGATCTCCGGAGGAATGAGATGCTCCTTGATGGCATCTGTGTGAATGCGGTAATTAAGCTTAGAAAGGGTGCGGTTGAGGTTCCATGCAAGCTAAAGGCGGCGGTTTTCGTCTTCTTTAACCCGCTGGAACTCCTTGATGAGGTAGAGTTTGAATTCGACGGATATCCAGGAAGCGAACTCTAATGCGATATCCTTGTGAGCGTAAGTGCCGCTGTAGCGTCCTGTTTTGGAAATGATCCCAACAGCTCCGTTCTTTTCGATCCACTGTTTGGGGGTCAGAGTAAAGCTGTTCAAACCTGCCTGCATTCTAACCCCGTCGAATTCGACGGGATTAAAATCCGGTTTATTGAGCTGTTCCCACATACCCAGGAATTCCACAGTATTTCGGTTTCTGATCCAGTTGCGGATGAGGTCATCAGTATGATCAGGGTTCTTGTACCGGGCGATATCTGTCAGGCAAATGTAGTTCGCATCTTCCTGGGAAAATAAGACGCCTCCGCCAGCTTGCCTGGTGGCCCTTCCAAAAATAAATAAAAAGAGAGTCTAAAATGTTCACAGGTGGGACTGTGAAAATGATATTAGAAACAAAGTTTCAAGGAAATTGTATCAATAAACCCAGTTATCATGGCTGCTCTCAAAATTTCTCAAAAATAATGAAGCCTGAAATACAAGAGTGTGAAGATTGGGAATGCTCCAAAGTCTGGCGGTGTGATACTAGCAAAGATGAAGAGCCTGACTTGGTATGGAGTAAAGAGCGTAAAGAAACCGGCTTGCTCGGATCTGGCAAGAGTTCAAAGTCTCTAGTTGACTGTGAAAAATAAACTACTCACCATAGCGTTTATACTCAGCCTAGATCTGTCTGCATGAAAGAGTATGACAATAAGCTGTTAAGTGATGTTTGTAAGTCTGAGTCTACCTTTTATAATTATATTCGCTTGCGAGTAAGTAAACCGGTTTGGACATTCGTTCAAAGTGTACCTTCTCTTACTTATTCTATGCTAAAAAAGATATCCTCTGGTATGTTGCGAATTGAGGAGCATACTATCAAAGTTATTAATAAATCTGGAGTTTCTTCTTTTATTTTTGAGTATTGGCTCTATGAGCCTATTCTCGAAACATCTTTCACTCCTTCTCCTATTTCTTATAGTTTGCATCCGTCGTCTTCTGTCGAAAGTTGTAGCTGTAGGACTACTCATGCTAAAAGGTTTGCTCGGCGCAAAAAGAAACGGCGATTACGTTTTCCTGCATCGAATAAATCTGTGGCGTATGTTTCATGGTACTGGTGACCCGTCTTTATATTTCCGCATAGCGATAAAACTTGAACCGATACCTTGACAAAGTTAGTTGAAAGGACTTTAAGATCTGGATGACTTAACATACTCTCTCTATATTGATATAAGCAGTTCTTTACATCGCAATGTAAAATTTCATATCGAGGTTATCATATTCTAAATCTTTAAGTTTTATTTCAATCGGACTTGGAATGAGTTCGAAAGCTAGAGGTGGGCGTACTAAATTCTAAATCTTTAAGTTTTCTTTCAATCAAACTTGGAATGAATTCGAAAGCTGGTGGTGGGCGTATTTCTATTTCTATTTGGCTACCTTTAAAGTGCTGAATAATAGGTGATCCTAGAATAAAAATTATAATCAAAACCAGAAAAGTAGGTGATATTGTGTTTTCTTGCCAGTTAATTGAAGAAAAAAAACTATCGAAGTAACGGTTAATCGTAGACATGGCTGGCTCGATAATTGGGAAATATGACAATGGCTTGTAAGCAGATATATTTGAAAACTGTATCAATGCAAAATCAATAATTTTATTCACTACCGACGGTAGTAAAATTCCAAACAAAGAAAAAATAAGTGCTACGAATGCGAACCTTCGAGTCAAACGGTTTATGGGTGAATATAACCACCAGTCCCAGATTGAAGGTCTTACTTTATTGTTCCATATATTGTCAAGAGTATCGTGAGCAGATTTCTTGACATGAGAATCTGATTTTAAGTTCTTGCATTTTTTAAGATACTCGACTGCTGTAAAGTAATCATTAATTTTATAGTAGAAACAACCCAAGAAATAATAGTTGTATGCTATAATCTTTGGACTTTCTAGATTACTTAACAACAAGTTCATTCCTGCTAACATTTTTACTGTCCATTTTTCACTTCTATTTAAGTAAATCAAAGTTCTTTTTGCAAGTTTTATTGTGAATATAACAAAATTTATAAACCAATGAGGAACCACTTTTATAAACCAATGAGGAATCACTTTTATGTTATTCTTATTTATCTGAGAACCGCATGTATCTACTTTTTCAAGTTCCCTTATGATTGCAAGTATCATATCTTGATACTTTTTTTCATCCCCTGCAAACTCTAGTTCTGCTTTTAAGTATTTTGCATAAGAATTCCATAACAGATAACTAGGATTCATTATATCCGAAGAAATAGCTTTTTTAAAACATGCACTTGATTTATCATAATCTTGTTCTTCAATTTTGATCTTGCCTTTAAGACCTAAAGAGAATGGGTCTTTCTTATCTACCAAAAGAGAGTTTTCTACGTATTTTGAAGCATTTTTAAGGTCTCCGAAAGTTAAGTAATATTCAGCTAAGTAATTATTTATAACAGGATCATTCGGATCTATATTAAATGCATCTTCTAGTGATTCTCGGTGTTCTATATATTTTTTAAGCTTTTGAAAAACAACCGCTTTATTTATTAATGCATTTTTATTTTTTGGTTCAAATACTAGTGCTTTTGCATTTGTTTCCAAAGCACGACCATATAGTTCTAGACTGGAAAATACAATGCTTTTGCCAACCCATGCATCTGCGTTTTCCGGCTCTATCTCTATCGCTTTCCAAAATGCTTTCAGAGCCTCTTCGTATCTTTTAAGAGCACCTAAAGCAGTTCCTTTTTTAATCCATGCTTCTGTGTTTTCAGGTTCTACCTCTATCGCTTTCGCAAATGCTTTCAGAGCCTTTTCATGTTTTTTAAGGTCGTCTAAAACATTTCCTTTATCAATCCATGCTTCTGTGTTTTCCGGCTCTATCTCTATTGCTTTCTCAAATGCTTTCAGAGCCTCTTCGTATCTTTTAAGACTGCCTAGAGCATTTCCTTTAATATTCCATGCCTTTACATTCTCCGGCCTGATCTCTATTGCTTTTTCAGATGCTTTCAGAGCCTCTTCGTATCTTTTTAGTTGATATAGAACAATTCCTTTATTAACCCATGCAAGTGCAATTTTTGGCTTGGTATCTATTGCTTTCTCAAATGCTTTCAGAGCCTCTTCGTACTTCTTATAATTGTTGGCTAGAATACTTCCTTTATTAATCCACGCACTTACATTTTCCGGCTCTATATCTATCGCTTTTTCAGATGCTTTCAGAGCCTCTTCGTATCTTTTAAGACCGCCTAGAGCATTTCCTTTACTAATCCATGCACCTACGTTTTCCGGCTCTATCTCTATCGCTTTCTCTAATGCTTTCAGAGCCTCTTCGTATTTTTTAAGGTTATCTAGAGCAATTCCTTTATTAATCCATGCAGCTGTGTTTTCCGGCTCTATCTCTATCGCTTTCTCAAATGCTTTCAGAGCCTCTGCGTATCTTTCAAGGTTACCTAGAGCAATTCCTTTACTAATCCATACATATGTGTTTTCCGGCTCTATCTCTATCGTTTTCTCAAGTGCTTTCAGAGCCTCTTCGTATTTTTTAAGGTCACCTCGAGCAATTCCTTTATTAATCCACGCACTTACATTTTCCGGCTCTATCTCTGTCGCTTTGTCAAATGCTTTCAGAGCCTCTTCGTATTTTTTAAGTCCATATAGAGCATTTCCTTTACTAATCCATGCAGTTGTGTTTTCCGGCTCTATATCGATTGCTTTTTCAGATGCTTTCAGAGCCTCTTCGTATTTTTTAAGGTTACCTAGAACAATTCCTTTATTAGCCAATGCAGTTGTGTTTTCCGGCTCTATCTCTGTCGCTTTGTCAAATGCTTTCAGAGCCTCTTCGTACTTCTTAAAATTGTTGGCTAGCATACTTCCTTTACAAATCCATACACGTGCGTTTTCCGGCTCTATCTCGATTGCTTTTTCAGATGCTTTCAGAGCCTCTTCGTATTTTTTAAGGTCGTCTAAAACATTTCCTTTATTAATCCATGCTTCTGTGTTTTCCGGCTCTATCTCTATCGCTTTCTCAAATGCTTTCAGAGCCTCTCCGTATCTTTCAAGGTCACCTAGAGCAATTCCTTTTTTTATCCATGCAGCTGTGTTTTCCGGCTCTATCTCTATCGTTTTCTCAAATGCTTCCAGAGCCTCTTCGTATCTTTTAAGACTGCCTAGAGCATTTCCTTTAATATTCCGCGCAGTTGTGTTTTTTGGCTCTATCTCTATCGCTTTCTCAAATGCTTCCAGAGCCTCTTCATATCTTTCAAGGTCACCTAGAGCAATTCCTTTATTAATCCATTCACGTGCGTTTTCCGGCTCTATCTCTATCGCTTTCTCAAATGCTTTCAAAGCCTCTTCGTATCTTTCAAGGTTACCTAGAGCAATTCCTTTATTAATCCATGCACATGCGTTTTCCGGCTCTATCTCTATCGCTTTCTCAAATGCTTTCAAAGCCTCTTCGTATTTTTTAAGGTCGTCTAAAACATTTCCTTTATTAATCCATGCACGTGCGTTTTTCGGCTCTATCTCTATCGCTTTCTCAAATGCTTTCAAAGCCTCTTCGTATTTTTTAAGGTCGCTTAAAGCAGTTCCTTTACTGATCCATTCAAATGCATTCTCCGGCTCGATTTCTATTGTTCGCTCAAATAATTCCAGAGCATTGTCTTCACTCAATGCATCCGTGTTTTCTGCGTCCATATCACCCATGCTATTATTTTAGTTAGGATCAATCAAATTAAAAACTATCGTAATTAATTCAATCAAAAGCTTTTTGGAGAATCACTAAATGAATACAATTCATGATTATTTAATAAGTAAAATTCTACAGTAGAGTTAACCCTAATCCTATTCTGTATGCCATTTTTCACTTTCTCTTCCCCCTTTCGCATTCTGCCCGCACCCCTATCCGGCTTGTGCGGAAGGGGGAAAGTGAAAATTCTCAATGTTACTTTCCTTGAGTACGTTGTTTGATGAATTATGCCCTGTCGCCTTAGGCATGTACTTGTTTTCAATAACGTGTGATTATAGGGCTGTTATACATGATCTAAGGTATAAAATCGGGGTTCTAGAGTTTGAGAACGTATGGCTTGGGTTGGCGGGTAGTGTCTCAATGATGGGTATAAGAGTTTCCTAATACCTACTATGGCTTGGGCGGTGCATGTGGATAGGCTGTCTTCTTCTGTTTCTTCTTTGTTTGAAAGGCCGCTCTCCTGCGTCGAGCGTGACAAAAATGACGAGAGACAGCGAATTACGTTTTATGGGTAAGAAAAATCTAAAATTCAGTCCTCTTGAGCGCAGCGAAAAGGACCTCGTGCTCCCGAAGCGAAACTCGGGCGGGATAGATTTAAATTGAAAAAAAACGAGATATATCAACATGCACACTGTGAAAGAAAGGGAAGATCTGTTTCGCAAAATTTATTCCTTTCTAAAAAAATATGGAGCAACTAAAGTATCTGTTTTTGGGTCTTACGTTAGGGGAGAAGAGAAACCAGAAAGCGACATTGATGTCCTGGTTGAGTTTGCCGAACGGAAAAGCTTGCTCACTCTGGTAAATATAGAACTGGAGCTTTCTGACTACCTGGGCATAAAAGTCGATTTGCTTACTGAGAAATCGATAAGTCCTTACCTGATTGATGGTATTAAAAAAGAAGCCAGAGTGATCTCTGAATGAAAAAGGACGATCGAGTATATCTCAGTCACATCCTCCAGTCAGTTTCCCTGATTGAAAAATATACCGAAGATCTTACTGAAGAAGAGTTCCTATCAAATAGCCTTTTTCAGGATGCGACTATCAGGCAAATCCAGATAATCGGTGAAGCTACTAAAAACCTATCAAAGTCTCTGAGAGATAAATATCCGCAGATCCACTGGAGAGGAATAGCAGGCATGAGAGATAAATTGGTCCACGATTATTTCGGTGTGGACATCAATGCTGTCTGGGATACCATAAAAGATGATATTCCTGCTCTCAAAAAAATAGTCCTGAAAATTATCCAGGATCTTTATGGAAACACTTAATCTTTTGCTCCCAAAGTGCAATTCGGGAAGGAAATTGAGGGAAGTGGGGAAATCTCGCGAGCTGCTGATGGGGACGGTTGTTCGAATCTGCTTCAAAACCGCCGCCAAAATATATAAAATAAGTTATAAAACCATCCCAAAACAAATGGATTATGAATGGGTCATAAAAAGGTTAGGTGGAATTGCTAAAAAATATAAATATTGCGCAAATATTATAGCTTTTGACTAGCTTTTGACTAGCTTTTGACTAGCTTTTGACTAGCTTTTGACTAGCTTTTGACTAGCTTTTGACTAGCTTTTGACTAGCTTTTGACTAGCTTTTGACTAGCTTTTGAATAGCTTTTGAATAGCTTTTGACTAGCTTTTGAATAGCTTTTGACTAGCTTTTGAATAGCTTTTGACTAGCTTTTGAATAGCTTTTGACTAGCTTTTGAATAGCTTTTGA
>NZ_JAQUVZ010000040.1 GCF_028693135.1 Methanosarcina sp. | reverse complement strand
TCCCGGTTCAAGGATAACAGCATTGACACCAAGGTTCTTTGATTCTGCATAGGCTTTTGCCAGCAGGGTGCCGATTGTTGCGCTTGTCGGGTATGCAGTGTTGACTGAGAGATTGAAAGCGTTCTGAGCTGCCCTGATAATGTCAGAGAAGTACTTGCTTTCATCAATTGCAAGGAGTTCCGGCCCGTAAATTGTCCCGGCATCGTAGGCGGCTCTCATGTCAAGCCCTACAATGAGTGGGTATATTTCCAGCTTTGCGAGCATGGTGGCGAGCTTCTGTGGAACTGCCTCACCTGCTTTACAGACAACCTTAGTTTCCTTTATTGCTACCTTCCCGGCTTCTATTGAGGCGGGAATCCCTGCGCTCTGGAATTCACCCAGAATCGGACCAGGTGGGAAACTGGTAGGCCCCTTCTGGACAATTATATCCATAGGAGCTATTGCTCCTGCTTTGATTGGGGAAGGAGTTTTTGTCTGCTCAAGCAATTTGAAAAGCTTGAAGGGACTTTCATTGGTAAATACCAGAGCAGTCTGTTTGTCAAGGTATTTGTTCATCTCGGGGATGGTTTCCCCGAGCTGGTTTAAAGCCCGCTCTGTGAGGGTGTTCCTGGAGACTTTGAGCACCGCAACGTCTTTAAGGTCCCGGCGAATCTTCTGGATCTTGGTTGCGAGAATGCCTTCAATCCCTACCATCCCGAAAACTTTGTGGGACTGGATGAGCTCCTTTATGTTTTCGATTTCATCCTTTTTCCACTGTGGGATGTGCTCGGTGTGATGCCTTTCTTCTGCCATTTACACCACCCTCTCTGATTTCCCCATGGTTGTTGTGACATAGACCGTTCTGAGGTTGTGCTTGCCCTTATCGAGGACACGCTCAAGCCTGGCCATAATAGTCTCAATATTTTCGGCAAGGTCGTCAGGATTCATAGTCCTTCTGCCGACAGCCACGTGGAAGGTAAGTCTGTCTTTTGACCTGAGCTTGACCGCATTTTGCTTGCTCTGGATCATTTCGCCTATATCCTTGTTCGGCATGAGTGGGATAGGCATCTTGCCTCTGGGTCCCAAAACAATACCAAGGTTCTTACCGATTATAGGCATGAACTGAGTTTCTGCAATAAAAAGGTCACATTCGTTTGCAAGAACTCTGGCTTTGTTCTTGTCAGCTACCAGCTCTTCGAGATCAACGTCAGAAATAACATACGCAGCACCGGCAGCTTTTGCCCTCAGGCCAACGTCACCCTTTGCAAAAACACCGATCTTCAGCTCTTTTCCGAGCCCGTGCGGAAGAATTACTTCTTCATCGACTCTGTTCTTTGGTTGGTTCATGTCAAGGTTCTTTAAGTTAATCGCCAGATCCACGCTTTCTGAGAAATTGCGTTTTGGCGAATCCTCTAGGACTTTCTTGACAGCTTCCAGTATATTCTTTTCTACCATCTTGTTCCTCCCCGTAGTGTTTGAACTTAATGTCCAGACAGCCGTTACGGCTTACTACGGTGGTTGTAGGGGCTCCCATCCGAGGTCTGTTACTCTTAACAGTAGCCACCAATAACTTTTTCTAAGCTATTCCAGTAGAACACTGTTCAAGGCTCTTGTGCTATTAGTGGTATCCAATTTAAAACTATTGGTGTGTAGACAGACCACGAATTAAAATGTAAAGGGAGTAGAAGGCTTACCACTCCTCGCCTGCAAGCAAATCGTCAAATTTGCCTTCAGCGAGTGCCTTCTGGCAGTCCTTAGCCTTCATTCCCTCTACGTTCACTCCCATAGGGACACAGGTGCCCATTACTTCTTTCATTGTGGCTTTGAGGTCATAAGAAAGCACGTCTTCCTTTTTCATACGGGCGATCTTTACAACCTGCGGGATGGTGAGGTTTCCAACAACTTCACTTCCTGCATTTCCTGACCCTTTCTGAATCCCCAGCTCTTTCATGACCAGGGATGCGGTCGGAGGAGTGCCTACCTCGATCTCGACGTTTTTCTTGTCGTCAACAATTATCTTCACAGGGACCTGCATTCCATTGTAGTCCCTTGTTTTTGCATTGATCTTTTCGACCACTTCTTTTATATTGACCCCGAGCGGACCAAGTGCCGGACCTAATGGTGGTCCGGGATTCGCTTTTCCTCCGGGGACAAGTGCTTCAACAATACTTGTCATCTGAGTCTCACCGGTTTTATATAGTCTAAATTTTGTAGATTTGTTTCAATCCACTCTGAGTACTGGTGATTTTTGTTTATTAATAAGCTGGAATTTTTAAGGAGTTTCCATCCGATTTCTGGCTTAGTCTTTCTCTTTTTTGAGTATTCTTACGGTATCGCCGCGAATCGTGATAGGGATCGGAACCACAGCATCGAAGAGTTCCACAGTAATTTCCTCATGCCCTTCGTCAACCCTTTTAACCCGGGCTTTCTCTCCCTTGAAGGGTCCAGAGGTGATCTCAATTATAGCCCCTTCCTTAATTCCGGTCACTATTGGTTTGGGCTTAAGGAAGTGTTCTATTTCCGCGATTGAAGAACTCCCTTTAACAATGGCTCTTGCGTGTGGGATTGTCTGGATTGCCAGTTCCACTATTCCGGATTTGGGCGCCTCGACAAGGACATATCCTTTGAGCTCATCAGGAGCCAGGATTGCCCTTATGTCCAGTTTCTCCTTCTTCGAAATCCTTGCAAGGGCTGTTGCAACTGACCTTTCCTGGTTTGCCGTGGTTTTGATTACGAATATCTGGGAGTCCTCACTCATTGGGCCACCCACTGGGGCAACATTGTCAGCAGTACATATATAATAAATCCAATTGCGCCCACAGCCAGTATGCCGGCACCTGC
This sequence comes from Methanosarcina sp., assembly GCF_028693135.1. Taxonomy (GTDB): domain Archaea; phylum Halobacteriota; class Methanosarcinia; order Methanosarcinales; family Methanosarcinaceae; genus Methanosarcina. Next base: position 31,720 of record NZ_JAQUVZ010000040.1, on the reverse strand, counting down.
AACTTTGGCAATGGTCAAGAACTCTTCCCTGGACGGTTTTTTCGTAAGTTTCAGGACCCTCAGGTGTGCCCGGATTGCCTGACCAACGCTTTTTGTGGTTATTTTCGGTTCAAATGTGGATTCTGCCAATTAATTCACATCCAGGTTTTTATATACATCTTTATTTTTATCTGGAGTTTTGTGCGCGGCTCTTCCCATGTATGTTACATCTCCGAAATTTGTTTTTATATCGCAGAATATCGGATTTTATCTTTCAGGAAGGACGAGCGGATTATATTATTAATTCCTATTATATGAAGATATCACTGGCACGGTCTTTGGAACATCCAAAAATTTAGACGCATGACATTACTCACGTAAAACCCTTTTCGTGTCAGTAAATATATTTCATTTTTGATGCCGAATTGTATCGGCACCATACTGCATTTACCATAAAAATAGTTTTCGATTGGATTTTATATTCCTACGTTCCTTCTTTTTCCTTCAAAAGGGGGAAAACAGTATTTTTTCTCCAACCGAGCGTTTTTACCCATTTTACTGTTTCATTCCTTATTTGATCACTCTACGAAGTCAATTCCATACTTATATGTAATGTTCTTATCGTTCCCGTGACCGTAAATCTGGGCAGAGGTAACTCCTGTGACCACGATCATAGTGCGTACTGTCTGTTCGAGGTCTGGGTCAATCTGCGCACCCCAGATCAGGCGGGCGTTGTTGTCTATGCGGCTGTAGACTTCCTGGACCACAGACTCGGCTTCCGAAATGGTCATGTCAGGGCCTCCAACCACGTTAACAAGAGCAGAGGTCGCACCTGATATGTCCACGTCAAGGAGCGGGCTGCGCAGAGCTTTCTGGACCGACTCGACAGCTTTGTTTTCGCCGTCTGCCTCTCCAAGCCCTATCATAGCAACGCCTCCGTTTTGCATCACAGTTCTTATATCTGCAAAGTCAAGGTTGACAAGTCCGGGCTTTGTTATCAGTTCGGTTATGCCCTTTACTGCTCTCATAAGAACTTCATCCGAGACTTTAAAGGCAGCTTGAAGTGGAAGCCTTGGGACCACTTCAATCAGCTTGTCGTTGGGGACAACGATAACTGTGTCTGCAACATCTCTCAGACGCTCAAGGCCGGCTTCGGCGTTTGTCCTCCTGACATGTCCTTCCACGCTGAACGGGAGGGTTACGACTGCGATCGTAAGGGCTCCTGCATCTCTGGCTGCCTCAGCCACTACAGGTGCTGATCCGGTTCCTGTTCCTCCTCCAAGGCCTGCGGTGATAAAAACCATATCTGAGCCCTGGACGATCTTGTTAATCTCATCAATACTCTCGATTGCAGCATCTTCTCCTATCTGGGGGAGACTGCCGGCTCCAAGTCCTCGGGTTTTCTTTCTCCCTATGAGAATTTTTTTGCCGGAGCGTATATGAAGAAGGTGCTGAGCGTCAGTGTTCAGAGCAACAAGGTCTGCTCCCTCGATACCTTCGCCCATCATGCGCTGGATGCTGTTTGAACCGCCGCCTCCACAACCTACTACTTTGATAGTTGTTTTAAGGCTCCTCAGTATTTCTTCAAGTTCAGCATCCACTTCTAAATTTTCATTAGAGTAATCTGAATTTGAGTACTCACCCTGCCCGGCACGTCCTTCCAGGGCAGATCGAGCAAGGGCTTCTTCAACAATGGATCTCATACTACTGTTTTCCTCCATTCTGCTGGGATGATCATTTAACGGATTGTATTAGAAACAGGTATATTACAACAAGAAACAAATTATTTTAACCATCACATATACAGTTTCCAATTTAATAGTTTTCCTTTTCCAGTTTTTGAATTTGCACTGTATGTGCTTAATAATTTTATTAATGTTACTCTATCCCGGTCTGATATTATATTCCTTGCTCTTCGGGACTATCTGGTCTGTTTCTCTTTTTTGCCCGATCTTATTTAATTTCTTTGCATCAAATGTATATTTTTTTATTTTTTATATTTTTTTGAGGCTGGTTCCTGTATTTTTATCTTTCCCTTTTTCCTGATCTTTTCTGGAACCCGACAGGAAGCTCAAGTACATATTTTCACCTGCGGAACGTGGGTTAGAGCCTGCTTTACTTGTTGCCATTAGGCAGAGGTGTCACACAGGAAGCCCCTGAATCTTTAGCTCAGGGGTAGTTCACGCTTTTCCTCTTGATTCCCCTAAGATGATGCCTGTTGCAATTAGATGGGCAACCCTGAGAGGCTCCGGAATATTACTTCTTATTGAAGTGAGGCGAACTATCTTTTCTGCGCTTTTTACTCCTATCCCGGCTTTCTGGATATAAATTGGAGTCCTGTTTTTTTCCGTGATCAGCTTTTCTATCTTGCCTGCTTTTTTTATCATGTCCCAGCGCACCTCTCCATCGGAGAAATGCCTGAGGGCAGCTCGAATCTTTTCAAAATCCGGGTAGGCACGCATGACCACAATAACAGGAAGTCCTGTCTCTCTGTAAAGCTCCTCTATATCAACAACATTAAAGCCTCCGTAAGTGATCCCATCAAGCATGACAATCCTGAGCTGACTGTAATGCCTGCTATTCTTTATCATTGTGCTTATCACCTCGGTAGCATCAAGGCCGTCTCTGGTGATATCCGAACGCAGGATTCCGTCTATCCAGTCTCCTCCTCTGAAAACAGTTCCTACTATCATTACCCTTTCATGAAGAAGCGCAGAGTCGTCTATGCCCAGAATTCGGATTTCAGGTTTGATATGAAAATCTGAACTCACAGGTATCTTTACGTCTGAATTACAAAAATAGTTTGCCGGTTCCCCATGACGCCACTCCCAGCAGAAATCAACGGGAAACAGGAATTTTTTCCGGTAAAAATGGGCTCCCTTAAAATATTTTTTTTGTGACTCCCCGGATTTTTTACACGAACATTGTCGTCTCAGGTGGGCTGCTAGGCATCATTTTCTGCGTATCTGCAGCCACAGATACTTTAGCCACTGCTTCGAGGAAATCTCCCATTTCAATGACTTCCTTGTCTTTTCTGACCGCGAACATGCCTGCTTCAGTGGCAATTGCCTTCAGATCTGCTCCACTCATCCCTTCGGTAGCTTTTGCGAGCTTTTTAAAGTCGATTTCTTCTGCAAGAGTCATCCTTTCACAATGGATCTCGAGGATTTTTCCTCTTGCTTCTATTCCGGGCATCGGAACATGGACAAGCCTGTCAAAACGGCCTGGCCTTAGAATTGCAGGGTCAAGGACATCCGGTCTGTTTGTTGCTGCAATGATCCGAATATTCTTCCTCTTATCAAAGCCATCCATTTCTGCAAGAAGTTGCATCAAAGTTCTCTGAACTTCTCTATCTGCACCAGTTGTCTCGTTTAAACGCCTTGCAGCTATTGAATCCAGTTCATCGATAAAGATGATACTGGGAGCTTTTTTCCGTGCCATCTCGAAGATTTCCCTTACCAGCTTGGAGCCGTCCCCAATGTATTTCTGTACAAGTTCAGAGCCCACAACTCTGATAAATGTCGCATTGGTTCTATGGGCTACGGCTTTTGCAAGTAGGGTTTTCCCTGTTCCCGGAAGCCCGTAGAGTAGTACTCCTTTCGGGGGCTCAATCCCTATCCGGGCAAAGCGTTCAGGATCAATTAGCGGAAGTTCGACTGCTTCCTGAAGTTCCTGAATCTGCTCCTCAAGACCGCCTATCTGATCATAATCCACTTCAACACTTTCGATAACTTCCATTGCGGCAACAAAAGGCTCTTCTGTTGAAGGGATAACCTCTGCAATAGCAAGTGTATGCTGGTTCAAGGCAACCTTTGCCCCTGGAAGCAGTTTTTTCTCGTCAATATATTGCGAAACGTTAACCAGAAACTGAGGCCCGTTACTGCTACGGACGATTATACGGTCATTCTTGATCACATCAATAACCGTACCAATGATCAACGGAGAGGTCTTCATACGATCGAGCTCTGACTGCAGCTTTCGTATCTCTCTCTCATATTTGATCTTTTGGTTCTCTAGATAGCGTTTTTCAGACTCTATCTGGCTACACTGCTCTTCCAGAAAACTGTTGCGGCTTTCAAGTTGCCTCACTCGGTCCTGGACGCTTTCAGTTGACTCCCCCAGCTCTCCAGGCTCAATTCCGTCATACACAGATCCGGACTTCACAAGGTGACTGCGCATGCTTTCATCCTTACTTTTGGTACTTTCCGTCATGGAGCTCCGAATATTATTTAAGTTCATACCGTATATAGCGTTTTCGAAGTGATTAATATGCAGTGTGAAATATGTGGTGCAGAGATCCGTGAAAAGCCTATCTCCGTTACAATTGATAACAGCGAACTCCAGGTCTGTCCGAAATGTGCACCGTACGGTAAGCCCGTTGACAAACGGACTCCCGTATCAAGGAAAGTCTCTCCGGTAGTTCGTACGGTACCACGAACTGAAAAGAGGCCAAAAAAAGATTTCTTCGATATATTAAAAGATGAACTTCTGGACAACTACGATCAGATTATCAGGGACGCCAGGGAAGCCAAAGGCTGGTCTTTGGAGGATTTGGCTGAAAACATCAAGGAAAAAGCATCTCTCATCAGAAAGATAGAGCGAAGCGAAATAGTACCCGAAGAGCCCGTTAGAAAGAAACTGGAACATACCCTTAATATCAAACTCACCGAACGCACGGATGCCTCAGGACAGGAAGTCTCTCACATGAAGAAAGACACTACTCTTGGCGACATAGTAAAAATAAAGCGCAAATAAGTGTGAGTTTTAACTGTAAAGCTTTATATTGAGGTTTTGTTCCAGCAGTAATAACCGTTTCCGACAGGTTTTTCCTCTCGGAAACAACTCTAATAGAGAGAGTTTTCATTCGAAGAGGTTTCCCTCTAAACTTCTTGCTATTTTTTTATAATCTGCGTTTTTATCGCCGCACCATCCCTTTTAAATGGAGCTTTCTTTTAACTATAATTAGTTTCTTCTAACTTTTGTTAAATCTCAATCTCTATATCATAAACCTTTTCAGGATTTTCCTTGTGAATGGTCCAGAAAGGTTTTTCCCCGTGCGTTTCAATGAGTTTTAAAGTTCTTCTCGGGATCGTCTTCGGGCCAAGTACCGCACCCGGCCTGTCAGGGTCATCGATATAATCAGTTTCCATCATAAAGCGAGTCCCTTCTTTAAGAGCCTGCTCGATTGCTCCTTTAACCGATATGACTCCTGGAAAAATCCCAAGTTCTTCACACGTCTTTACAAGGGGGGGAGAGTAATGTTTGACTACCCTGTACATTTTTATTCCTGTTTTTTTTGCCCTTTCTGCTATATCCTGAAGTTCGGGCTCTCCCACGCTTTCCGTATGGAGCTGGACTGCGCAGTCCTGTTCTTTTCCGAGAGAAAAGGCGTGTTCCATTATCTCATTCGAGGCTGCCCATATCTCTGCGGATACGGGATAGTGCGGGCGTCCTGATTTTATTCCCACCGCAAGGCCTCTTTCCACATATCCAGCAGCAATTTCAAGGCCCTTTTTCATGGTTTCCGTAGCTTCTGATAGTTCCATATATTCCGCAAGCTTTGAGATCTCAGCAGGGTGAACTCCCAGAACCGGAAAAGCCCCGACCCCAATCTCGCGGATTTTTGATGCTATTTCCACGGTTTCGTCAAAGACCGCAAGATAATCCTCAGGTTTCCTGACCGTAATCCCAAGGGACCAGGTGGGTTTGGTGACCAGGATTATATGCGTCCCGCCTGATCTCTGAAACTCTTTTACGGCTTCAAGCCCTCTGGCTCTTGGGTCTATATGCATATGGTTGTCGGTAATCGGGATTTTTGCAGGCATGTTTACTCCTTGAAGGGTTCCTGAAAACTCTCTTCACAACTCTCTTCACAACTCTCTATTCAATAGTATGAATTCTAAATCTCTGGAATTTTTATGAAGGGCTTTCTGGATTGAATTCAATAATATGAATACTATAATTTGAATACTATACTTTAAATGCTATTCTGAATACTATAACTTGAATACTCATTGAATGTGCAGTTAACGGTTGACTTGAACACTGTGCCTATCTTTGTAGGGCACGAGGACAGGATTATATTCTGTGGACTCGTATCTATTTTCTGGATGCATTACTCCATATTACTATTATAGTATTACCCAAAAGTTGAAATATGAGCTTTACGTTGAGTACGCGGTAAGATTCAATTATTCTTTCCAAATTCTTCAAAAGTTTCCCCTTTTTAACTTTTAAATCGCTACGGTTCTTTTAACACGAACCTTATAGATCTGGTGATAACATGACTAAAACCGCAGCAGTAATCAAAGGTGACGGGGTAGGCCCCGAACTTGTGGATGCAATGCTTAAAGTTGCAGAAGCCGCTGGTACTGATATCGAATTCTTGATGTGTGAGGCCGGAGCCGGCTGGTGGGAGCAGCATGGAGGTAATTCCCTTATCCCCGATGAAACCTGGCAGCTCCTTGACAGCTCCGATGCCTGTTTCAAGGGCCCTACCACAACCCCCGGAGGAATCGGTTCTCCGAGAAGTGTGGCTGTATCTATCAGGACAAAGTACGACCTCTATGCAAATGTCAGGCCAATAAAGACGTTCCCTAACTCAAGTGCCCCTCTCGGAGATGTTGAGATGGTCTGTGTGCGTGAGGGGACGGAAGGGCTTTACATAGGAGAGGAAATCCAGCTTACAAACGATGTTTCCATTGCAATCAGAAAGATTACCCGCACGGCATCCAGCAAGATTGCCCGCTATGCCTTTGAGGACGCTAAAAGGAGAGGTTACGACACTGTTGTGCCCATCCATAAAAGCAATATCCTGAAAATGACCTGTGGCTCTTTCTTAGAAGAAGTTGCAAAGGTGGCACAGGACTACCCGAACATTGAGGTCTGGCCCTATCATATTGATAACATTGCCCAGCAGCTTATCAAGAACCCCCAGCTCTTCAACAAAAAGGTACTCCTTTCAACCAACCTCTTCATGGACGTTATCAGTGAAGAATGCTCAGCTCTTGTTGGCAGTATAGGGCTCATTTACTCTGCAAATATCGGAGACAATTTTGCAATGTTTGAACCTGCTCACGGTTCAGCCCCCAAGTATGCTGGCCAGGATAAAGTAAACCCTGTTGCAACGGTGCTTGCAGGGGCCTGGATGCTGGACTACCTTGGTGAAAAGGAGAAGTCAGAAGCTATCTTCAAAGCCACAGAGCGTGTAATCTCCGAAGGCAAGTATGTGACTTATGACCTTGGAGGCAGCGCAAAACTCAGTCAGATGACAGATGAGATTGCAAAATACACCGCAGAAATCCTTAAATGAAGATTTGAAAATCCGAAAAATGAGGCTCAGAAAGCAACCGAGTTCTTCGTTTGCTTTCTTTTTTCTCCGTTATTGATTCTTTGTCTTTCTATTTCTGATTTCTCTCTGTTGTTCCATATCTTCTGCTCGCTTTCGCAACTTTAATCCTTTTCGTCATCTGGTTCCTGAATTTTCCCTTTGCTTTTTAGTCTTCCTCCAGCTGTATGTGCCGGGTCACAGATTGGCTGGTAGAGGAAGTATTTCTCAACATAAGCAAGGAGTTCCTCATCTGAGATACAGGAAACCCTTTCTTCTTTATCGTAGAGCTTCTGGATTTCTTTCTGGATCTTCAGCAGTCTCCTGTCATCTTTTTCGATTGTGGTTTCGACATCAAGGAGGTCGTTTAAGGTTTCCTGGACCTTGTGACGTATTACCTCAAGGCCTGAAGAATCCCCTACGAGGAGACGCCTGGTACCTCCTACCAGTTCAGGGGGATAGGGTTCATAGTTGAAGGGATTCTTCAGGACACCTGCGGCATGGATTCCTGATTCGTGGGCAAATATATTTTTCCCGACCACAGCTTTGTTTCTCGGGACTCTGAGCCCGAGTTCTTTTTCCATAAACTCTGCAAAACGGGTAATAGGTTCAAGATTATATTTCTCAAAACCTTCAATTCTGTCTGCCAGAAATAGCAGAATTTTTTCCATCTCGCTGTTTCCTGCACGTTCTCCGATTCCCAGGAAGGTCACGCTTGTCCAGTTGGCCCCATGCCAGAAACCCGTAATTGAACTTGCTGCTCCGAATCCGTAATCGTCATGGATATGAGTTTCTATATTCTTGACCCCAATCTCTTTTTTGAGGTGCTGGACAATTTTCGGAATTCCGTAAGGTTCATCAATATTCATGAACGGCATCCCATATCCAACGGTATCGCAGACTCTTATAATGCAGTTAGGATCGATCTCCATAATCTTTTTTACCAGGGGGAAAACAAAGCCGTAGTTGTCAGCTCTCGTCATATCTTCCAGATGAGCCCGTGTACGAAGCCCGTGGTCTACTGCATACTGAAGGGCGTCAAGATACTTCTCCTCAGCCTCCTCCCTGCCTGAAAGCCTCATCTTCGAATGAATGTGCGTATCCGAGACTGACATCAAAATCCCGGTCTCTTTAATCCCGTCAACTTCCAAAATTTTGTCTATGTCAGCTCTTGAAGCCCTTGCCCATCCTGTGATTTCAGGACACTCATATCCCCTGTCGAACATAAGGTCAACAGCGTCTCTGTCTCTTTTATTGAATACAAAGGCTTCCAGTTTCTCAATCCCTATCTCGTGCAGGTATTCATAAATTTTAATTTTGTGTTCTCTGCTCAAGACAATTCCCGGCATCTGGGAGCCGTCGCGAATAGTGCTGTCACTTATAAATATTTCGTTTCCATAAGGCAGCTTTAGCTTGGGCAGATCTTCATATGATTCGTAAATTTTCATCTATTTATCCTCCTTTCCTTCAGATGGCAGGGTCCTGCATCGAGAGAGCGGGCTTACACTGCTGGGGTTTTTCCTGTTAAAAAGATGCTGTTATGTATACAGATTAAAAAATCAGATATTAAACCGAAGAAGTTCAGCTTCCTGTTTAAAAAACATTTATTTTGGGGAATATCTATCTTTTTTCTTAAAAGGGCGTTTTAACTTTTCCTCAAAGAGACACTGTTATCGGGAGTGTCGGAGACTTAATTCCCATATGCTGTTATAGTTAAAATCTCTTTCTTTTAAAGCTGCTATAGGTATTTTTAAATTCATATCATAAAAATGTTTTGCATGTTCCCTTATAAATAGTAGAATATTTCCTTTTTATCACTTCTTCAAAACCTTTCTCCGACATTCTTTGCAGAACGCTCTCTTAAGATAAACCTCATTTTTATTTTTAAGGAAGTTGATGTTTCAATTTTGAAGACTCATTTTTTAAGGTACGGCTCAAAACCAGTACAAACTTTTCTATATGTTTTTTCCCGATTCTTTTGTTGATTCATTAAAGTTTACTTTCCTTTATTGCCCTTCTTATCGATAATAAGGTATATCTACAGCAAGTTATATTTATAATCGGGTAAATCTGAAATGTCTAATTTATGAATGTCTTTCTATATGCATCTGCATATGGTTTGCACCTGATAAAAATTGTATATTGGCGGCTCTAACTATTATACCCCGATTTAATATAATTTCAAAATTATATCGCCATATATTTAATTCATATTCAATATATTTGCTTTACTTTTCCCGAGGTAGAACATGTCCGAAATAGTAAGTGTTAGCGGTGGTCCGACTAAACCGGAAATAATTGCAGTGTCTCTTTCCAAACTCGGACTGCAGGATGGGGACCGGTTTGCAGATGTAGGCTGCGGTACGGGCTCGGTCTCTATTGAAGCAGCCCGGATTACCCGGAACCTGATTATCTATGCAATCGATGCACGTAAAGAAGCCCTCTTTGCTACGGAAGCGAACTTTAAGAATTTCAAGCTCGAAAATGCTATGGTTTTAGCCGGTGAAGCTTCGGAACTCCTTGGTTCCGGAGGGTCTATCGATTCAATTGATTGCGCTTTTGTTGGCGGAACTAAAAACATTGACACCGTACTTGAGAAACTTGTTGAAAAAAAAGCCCGCAGCATTGTGGTAAACGCAGTCCGCATTGAAACCGTTGTCAGAACGATCGAGGCTATGAAGAGACTGGGAATTTTTGATGAGGTAGTCCACGTTGCAGTCTCGAGAAGTGCCCCGATCGCCGGCGAGACTATGTTCAAACCCGAAAACCCGGTATACATAGTTGTCGGAAAAAAACAAGCTTGAAAATAATCCTTTTATTCCCCACCAGTTTAATTAAATCACGTTTTACATTTACCTATTAAAAAACCTATGGAGCGATAATATGTTAATAGGAGTAGGACTTGGTCCCGGAGACCCTGGGCTTCTGACCCTTAAAGCAGTGGATGTTTTGAAAAACAGCGATAAGGTATATGTTCCAGGACGCCTGGCAAAAGACCTTGTAGCCCCTTATGCGGATGCCGAAATCCTCGAGTTTCCCATGATAAGGGATATAGAAGTCCTGAACGCCCTCTGGAAAGAAAATGCAGACAGGGTAGCAGAAGAGTCAAGAAAAGGGACAGTAGCTTTCGGGCTTATAGGTGACCCTAACTTTTTCTCTACTTTCTCCCACCTGAAAAAGGTCATGAACAGGTACTACCCGGATGTTGAGACTTCGACAGTGCCGGGAATAAGTTCCATCACTTCTTTTGCTGCAAGGACTGATGTAGCAGTCGAGAGCTCCTTTGAGGTAAGTGACGGCTCTGAGATTGGATATAAGATCCACCTTAAAGCCACACAGCCGAGAAAGATCATGGGACAGCTCGAAGCTGAAGGATACAGGGAGTTTATTTTTGCAGAGAGGCTCTTTTCGGACAATGAGCTGATTATTAATAAGAAAGAAGATATCCCGGAAAAAGGAAACTATTTCAGCATCATTTACGGAAAGAAATGAAGCCACCTGAATGAAACCTTCAATGATCTTTACACTACTTTGAGTCTCAGTATACGAGTTTGAATTTCAGCATATAACTTTTAACAGGAAAGCAAAGGGAATGGTCAGATGGAAAGAAAAGTATATTTTGTAGGGGCAGGCCCTGGAAACCCCAAACTGATTACCGTATTGGGGCGTGAGATGCTTGAAAAAGCGGATCTTGTTATATACGCAGGCTCCCTGGTAAACCCTGAAGTCCTTAACTACACGAAGGGAGATAAAGTAGACAGTTACGGGCTTACCCTTGATGAAACCACGAAACTAATTGCCGATGCCGTGGATGCAGGAAAGTTTGTTGTACGCCTTCACAGCGGAGACCCTTCTCTTTACGGGTCTGTTATAGAGCAGATGGAAGAGTTGAGAAAATACGATATAGGAGTCGAAAGGGTAGCAGGCGTCTCGTCCGTTTTTGCAAGCGCAGCCGCGCTGGGCACCCAGCTTACTCTCAATGGGGTTTCCGATACTCTTATTATCACCCGCCCCGCGGGAAAAACCCTGGAAAAAGACCTTATTCCCGAGCTTTCTGCCTATAATACCACCATGGCAATTTTCCTTGGTACCCAGAAGATCAGGGAAATTATGGAAAAAGTCCGCTGCCCTAAAGATACGCCTGTTGCAGTGGTCTTCCATGCGTCCTGGGAAGATGAAGAAGTCATCACAGGGACTGTTGAAGATATTGCAGATAAGGTGAAAGATGCAGGGATCAAGCGCTCGGCAATGATAATCATCGGTGGGGTTGTTGACCCTAAAAACTACAGGAGGTCCTACTTATACGGAGTGGCCCAGGAACCGTTGTAATTACCTTTGAAAGAAACAGGGAAATTGCATCAAGGATAGCAGAGCATCTTGAAGCCGACCTTCTTCTCTATGAAAAAGGCGTGTTCAGGACTGCCTTTGAAAATTACGGAGCAATCGTTGCAGTCTTTGCTACAGGAATTGTGGTAAGGGACATTGCCCCTCTTCTCGATAATAAGTGGTCAGATCCTGCAGTGGTAGTTGTGGACTCAAACTTGAATTTTGCAATTCCCCTCCTTGGAGGGCATCACGGGGCAAACGAAATTTCCCGAAAGATTGCGGAATTGGGTGCAGTTCCTGTGCTCACCACAGCCACTGAGGTTCACGGTAAACCCTCGGTTGAGGGAATTGCTGATAGGTTTGGCTGCGAGATCTTCAATAAAGAATCCACAATAGCTGTAAACTGTGCACTCCTTGACCAGCAGGTAGAGGTTCTTGAGGTTAAGGGCCCCAGGATTGTTATTGTGGACGAGGATGTTTCCGTGCTTGTAAGAAAAAAACAAGCTGTTGAAGTAAAGGATGAAAGTGCCGGACAAAGCTAACAATTAACAGCTAATAATCCGATTAAGTCAACTACCCCTTAGCTATCAACTATCCTTAGCTAAATACTCAGAGGTTTCTTGCTAAGGTTTTATAAAGAAACTGCATAAAAAAGCAGTGGATTAAAGATTACTGATGATTATCGGAATCGGAACCCGCAGGGGCATAACAAAAGAAGAAGTCATTGACGCCGTAAAACAGGCGCTTGATGAGTGCGGCCTGAGTCTCAAAGAGATTCCGGCTTTTGCTTCTGCGAAACTTAAAGAAAATGAACAGGGGCTGCTGGAAGCAGGTGAACTGCTCGGCATTCCGGTTAAGTTTTTGCCGGATGAAGTGCTGAACAGCTACAACCCCCCTTCCTCGTCCCAGGCCTCGCGCTTTGGGTTAAAAGGGGTTGCAGAGCCTGCCGCGCTGGCCCTCTCGGAAAAACACGAATTGATTTTCAGGAAGAAAGTCTATGGCAGAGTCACAATCGCAATCGCAAGATAAGGCATCCGGCGGAAAACTCTACGTTGTAGGGATCGGACCGGGCTCCGTGGAACAGCTTACCCTAAAAGCCCGGGACGTAATCCTCAATGCCGATTATGTTCTCGGGAACAGTACCTATCTGGACCAGATGGAAAGCCTTCTCGGTACTCAGGAGGTAATCCGAAGTTTCATGGGAAAAGAGGTTGAAAGAGCCCGGAAAGCCGTGGAACTCGCAAAATCCGCAAACGTGGTCATGATCAGTGGGGGCGACACCAACGTCTACGGCATGGCAGGCATCGTTATGGAGGTCGCTGAACACGAGAACCTTGACGTGGACATCGAAATCCTGCCTGGGGTCACAGCAATCCTTGCCGGGGCCAGCATTCTCGGTGCACCCGTGGTGACGGACTTTGCGGTGATCAGTTTAAGCGACCTCTTAACTCCCTGGGAGGTCATCGAAAAGCGGCTTCATATGGCTGCAGACGCTGATTTCGTGATCGGGCTTTACAACCCAAAGAGCCGCAAGAGACAGTCCAACTTTGCAAGGGCAATCGAAATCATTCGCAAGTACAAGGCTGATTCTGTGCCGGTGGGGCTTGTCAAGAATGCCATGAGAGGTGAGGGAGAAGACCAGATCGTGACAACCCTCGGGGAAGTCATGGAGTCTGAGGACTGGGTGGACATGAGCACCGTCATTCTCGTAGGCAACGGGGAGTCCAGGATCTGGAAGTCTCCGAAAAAGGATCTTATCATAACACCCAGGGGGTATCAGAAGAAATATGACTACTGAAAAAAACAATGAAGGGAAAGCCGGGGCTCTTGAAAACCTTGAAGAGTTTACCGAGCTTACCGTGGATGTTGACCCTGAACTTGTGGGCATTTGCAGGGACTCAGGCGCAAGGACTGAAGAGGCAAAAGCCATCTACATGAAAAGCCGGACAATGATCCAGGAAATCGTCGGGAACAACACCCCAGAAGACCGTTTCCGCCAGCGCTGCGTTATTGCCACCGGAGACCTCTCCGTTGCAGATATCATGCGCTTTAACAATGACCCCATCCCTGCAGGCGTGGAAGCTCTCAAAAAAGGCGCGCCGATCTTTGTGGATATCAACATGGTAAAAGCCGGGGTCACAAAAGTCGGGCACAAATCCAAAATCATCTGCGTGCTTGACGAAGACCTGGATGCTGCAATTGCTAATAAGTACGGGATAACCAGGACGTCTGCAGGTTTCCTGGCTGCCAGAGACCGGCTGGACGGAAGCATCATCGCAATTGGAAATGCGCCTTCTGCCCTCATCATGGTCTGTAAACTGATCGAAAAAGGTGTTAGGCCTGCCCTTATAATCGGGCTTCCTGTTGGTTTTGTAAACGCGGCAGAATCCAGGGAAATGGTCAGGGACCTGAAAATTCCCATTCCCTCAATCAGCTGTGTTGGGACCAGGGGAGGAACTCCGATGGCTGTTGCTTGCGTAAACGAGCTCGTAGCAATCGCAAGAGAAAGTGAAGAATAACACTTTCTGCTTTCTTTTTTTCTTTTTTTTTCTTTTATCTCAGATTGTTTTTTATTTTCGAGTCGGCTTTTTAGTTGCTGCTTGCAGACATTATTTATCTTTGCAATAAATATTTATCTGTTGCGTCCCATATTGTAATTCGAATCAAGAATATATTGTAAGAATTGATGTATGTATTATTCTCGTATGTCTTCTTCTCTGTATTATTTTCAGGGTGGGTTTAATTGGGCAGCAATGATGGCAAACTGGTTATCTTTTTTATGCTCCTGGCAATCACTTTGTTTTTCTATGTTTCTCTTCCTTTCATGTTCAGGGGACCTGCAGCATCGCTTTTTGTAATACACAATCATGATATTAAGGGCCATGAAGTGGCAATTGAAGTATTTGATCAACATAACAAATCAATAATAAACGAAACATACCTTCTGGAACCCAGGGGTGATGTGTCACGATCTCGTCCTTTTAGTTTAAGGTTCCACCGGGAAAAAAGAGAGTACATATTTAAGGTAACCATGGATAACCAGATTACAAGCACAGCTAAACTGGAGTTTCCGAATAGCCACGCTTTTGCCGACATACGTTTGTACTACAGGGACTACGGCGATATCCCTTATGAGAACCGCGAGTCCCCTGAAATTGTCCCTATTTTCATAGAATTTAACGAAATGATGTGAGAAGAAACAGGCCTAATTTACTGTTTCCTTCTCAAATTTGTGTTTCAAATTGTGTTTTAAATGTACGCACACTGTTCAAGAAAACTTAAAGCAGCCATCTGAAATGGTTCTGGTAGATCATCGAGAGCCCTACAAGGATAAGCACTATCCCTGCTCCTTTCTTGAAGGCTGCATCGTACTTTGATATGAGCTTTATTTTAGAAGTGGATAGATGAGCCGAGTATGCGAGCAGGAGCATGGGCACCGCAAACCCTGCAGAATAAATGGAAAGGGTTAATGCACCTGTAGCAGCGTTTCCTTCCAGGGCAACCATGGTCAGGATTGAGGCAAGGATCGGACCCACACAGGGGATCCAGAGCACCCCAAGGGACAGCCCTAAAAGAAGGCCAGAGATCGGTCCGCCTTCGTTCATTCCTGCAAGAATGGGGAACTTTGCAAAGGCGTTAAACAGGCTGATCTCAAAAAGCATTGCTATGCCCATTGTAATGATTAAGATTTCTGCCAGGATTTTCAGCTGACCTATATATGCCTGAAAAACTGCTCCGAATGCGGAGGTCACAACTCCCATAAGGGTAAAGGATATCGATACCCCAAGTACTATGGCAAGGGGCCTTAACTTTCCTTTTCCTGTTGAGCTTGCCAGAACTGCAGGAAGGAGGGGGAGGATGCATGGGGACAGGACGCTGAGCACTCCTGCGCCAAATGCAGCTAGAGGGGAAATAGCTTCATAATACATGGTTCTGATTCGATGTTTTTCAGTTTAGTTTTTTACGATAGTTTTTAATTCGGAAATCTGTTTTACTTTGTATTTTCATAGTAAAGAATGGCTCTTTTTATGAGCTCTTCATACACATGATTTTCCCTGAGCCCCTGAACTCTTGCCTGGGATCTGTCTGTGGTAACGTTTCCGTCTTCCTGCATGTAAACATATTCTCCGTTTTCAATGCCCACGACTACAAAGGAATCAGGGATGTAGTACGCTCCGAAATAAGCTTCAATTTGATGGCTATTGGCTACATCTGCAGACATAACCGTGGCTTTTCCTCCATATTTCGCTGCCAGTTCGTTCATTATGGGTTCCATTTCCCTACATGCAGAGCACCCCTCGGATCCGAGTTTCACAAAGACAGGGCCTTCCTGAACAGATGTGTTTATCTGTTCCAGATCAGTTAGTTCTACAACAACACTTTTTTCCTGGTCACCTCTAAAATCCGGAGTAAGCTCGGCTGCGGTGTTTTTCGGGTTTTCAGTACAGCCTGCCGTAAAGAGTACAGATACAAGCAGGATCAGTAATATAATTAATTTATTCATAATCTCAACATTGGTTTTTTATTTTGTAGTTCTGTAGGTTTTCTGTATTAATAATTCACTCTTCTCACAAATAATTTTGCTTCTACTGATTCTGAAAGTCTGAATTTTGCAATAGTATTATCCGTCAAACACAAATAATTAACCGTAAACAAAGGTCCTAACCATCTGTAAATAACTATCTGTGATTCTCGATTTAAGGGATTCGATAGAATACATATCAATTACTATATTAGAGTCCTGTGGCAGGAGTGAAAAACAAAAGATGGGGATGAACTTATTATGACTAAAAGATAAAAAGGAAAAAGTCGTTCCCTGTTACATGATTGATATTTTTTATATTAAAGCTCCCATTAAGGCCATTGATTGAGTTTTTATCTACTGTACGCAGGCGGGCTCAAGCCTTGCGCGGCGCGTGAAAAGAGAACGTGAGGTTCCATTAGCGGTTATTTTGGAATAATGCCAACCAATTAATCAGGGATCACCAGGGAAAAAGAAAAGAAAGAAAAACTAAAAAGGAAAAGAAACATAAAAAAGGATCTATTCTGATAGAGAAATGTAAGTCCGATATAGAAGCTTCAACTATTCTGAATTATGTAAATCTTTTTCCTTTTTACTCTACCTTATTTTTCGTCAAGGGTTTTTTCTACGGCAGTCACGACATTGTCAAAATTCTTCTGCCACTCAGTGCTGTGTTTAAGCTGGTCCTGGACGATCGTGCCCTTGTCTTCCATTTCTGCGATTTTGGGTTCTATAGGAAGTCTGGCAAGGATGGGGACATTAAAGTCTTCTGCGGCTTTTTCAACGCCTCCGCTTCCGAATACATCTATAGACTTATTGCAGTGAGGACAGATCAGCCCATGCATATTGTCCACAAGCCCTATTACAGGTATATTTAGTTTTTCCGAGAATGTAATTGATTTCCGGACACTGATTAGGGCTACATCCTGAGGGGTTGTAACAAGTACGGAACCGTCACAGTTGGGGATCAACTGGGCTACACTCAGGGGTTCGTCTCCCGTTCCCGGAGGAAGGTCGATAATCAGAAAGTCAAGCGCTCCCCAGTAAACTTCTTCAAGGAACTGCTTGATTGCCCCCATTTTAGCTGGCCCTCTCCAGATTACAGGTGAGTCTTTGTTTTCGAGCAGAAAACCAATGGACATTATTGAGAGGTTGGGAAGCACCTGAATTGGGATAATTCCTTCTTCATTTACCTCAAGTTTTGCGGACTCCAGTCCAAAGATCGTAGGGACAGTCGGGCCATGGATATCACAATCCAGAAGACCTACCCTGTGCCCGCGTAGGGCAAGCCCGACAGCGAGATTTGCGGCAATTGTACTTTTTCCTACTCCGCCTTTCCCGCTCATTACCATTATTTTGCTTTTGATACGCCTGAGGTTGACTACTATTTTGGGCTCATCGGGTTTTTTCGACAAACTTTCCAGTGGTTGAACTTTATCTTTCATTTTTTATCGCCTGTATATAATTTCCGCATTTTCAGTTTATCCCTTATTGTTTCTTTTACGCGCCAAGATCTTCATTAGTGTCAGAACACTTAGTACTGATATAGTTGCCGCCTTTTATTTCGATCGCTTTTCCTGTGCTTAGAGCAATAGCTACTTTCATTCTGGCGTTTTTCAGGTCTTCCCAGAACGCTCTCCTTGATATCCCAACCCTGGCGGCTGCGTCCTCCTGCCTGAGGCCTTCTATATCCACAAGCCGCAGGGATTCTAGTTCTTCTACTGTTAGGGACATCACTTCAAGATCCGACATCGGGACCCCTCGCGGTTTGAAATATGTGACATCAGGAGTTTGCTCAACACGCCTTGGACATTTTGGTCTTCCTCTGCATTTTTTCATAGGTTACTTATGCACATTGTAGAGTAAATATATAACCATTTCTCTTTTCAGATAGAAAACTATAAATATTTATACTCATATGTGTGAAATTGTACTTTCTATATCTCTGACTTCTCTGCGTTTGTGAGGGGTTGATGTGCCTCCACTTTCTTTGAATAATTTACCGAAAAATGTATAATTTGAGAGTCAGCGGATTTTATATTGGAGCATATAAATATGAAAATCTGCATAAGTGCCTGTGGCAAGGATCCTGATTCTGAAGTGGACCCTCAATTCGGAAGATGCAATTATTTCGTGATCATTGACCCGGAGATAGGGTCCGTAACATCAATCATAAATCCCGGTTCGGAAGCCTCCGGTGGTGCAGGAATTCGGGCCGCAGAGGCAGTGGTGGGTGCAGAGGTAGACACTCTCTTAACGGGAAGTGTGGGGCCGAATGCTTTTTCCATACTATCCGAAGCAGGTATTGAAACCCACTCTGGAATCAAAGGTACTGTAGCCTTTGCCCTTCGAGAATATCAATCCGGAAAGCTTGCTCTCCTTGAGAACTCGAATGCTTCGACTCATAGTGGTATGAATAAGAGTTGAGTTAAAGGTTCAAACTGAGGTTAAAGATTCAAACTAAGAACAAAATATCAAAAATCCAAAACATTTTGTAACAATATTTTATGTGAAATATTTAGAAATATGTAAAACGTCTTAAAGTTTAAAAGGTGACCTGTATGAAAGTATGTATACCCACAAAAGATAACAACGGCATGTCAGGGACCGTAGAGCAGCACTTTGGAAAGGCTCCCACTTATACAATCCTGGATACAGACAGTGGAGAAGTTTCTGTGATCCCCAATACCAGCGAACATATGGGGGGACCAGACCTGCCGCCTAAGTTCCTCCATAATAATGGGGTTGAAATTATGCTCTGTTCAGGACTGGGGTACAAAGCTGTCAAGATGTTTGAGTCTTATGGAATCGATGTTTTCGTGGGTGCCGGAGGTACGGTTCAGGATACACTTGAAGCCTGGAAAGCGGGTAAACTCTGTAATGCCAGTGCTGAAAATACCTGTGCAGAACACGGGCACGATGACTCAGGACACGACCATCATCACTGATGGATGCTCAGTTTATGTACAGGGTTAGAAGGCGCAGCTCATGAAAATTGCAATTGCAAGCGGTAAAGGCGGCACAGGGAAAACCACAGTTGCAGTAAACCTTGCCCTTGCTCTCGAAGATGTGCAGCTTTTTGACTGTGATGTGGAAGAGCCCAATTGCAACTTGTTTCTGGGTTTTGAACTGGAGCCTGTAGAAGAAGTAACCTGTCTATTCCCGGAGATCAATCCTGATAAGTGTACTCTTTGTGGGGACTGTGCTGATTTCTGTAGGTATAATGCTCTGGCTGCCCTTCCCAAAAAAATCCTGCTCTTTCCCTCCCTCTGCCACGGCTGTGGTGGTTGTAGCTTTGTCTGTCCGGCAGGAGCCATAGAAGAAAAGTCCAGGTCTATCGGAATAATCGAAAAAGCGTCATCTGACACCCCTCTCACATTTTTCCACGGTATCCTGAACATAGGGGAAGCTATGGCAACGCTGGTCATCAGGTCGCTTCAGCGGCATATCGATGAGAGCAGACCTGCAATCATTGATTCCCCCCCTGGAACGGCATGTCCCGTCCTTGCAGTTTTGGGGTGTGCTGACTACTGTGTGCTTGTGACAGAGTCTACTCCTTTCGGTTTTCATGATTTCCTTCTTGCCCTGGAAGTTGCAAGAGCTCTTAAGGTTCCTGTGGGAGTCGTTCTCAACCGGGACGGGCTTGGGGATTCAAGGGTGGAAGATTTTTGTAGGGCTGAGGGGATTCCTATTCTGCTTCGTATTCCTAATGATAGGATGATTGCCAGGCTCTATTCAGAAGGGATCCCCTTTGTTAAGGAAATGCCCGAGTGGAAGGAAAAGTTCGAAGAGATGTTCGAAACGATAAAAGCACTGGCTTGCAAAAGCACGGGGGTACAATGAGGCAACTGGCTATTATTAGTGGAAAAGGTGGATGTGGAAAGACCACCCTTACAGCTGCTTTTTCTTCTCTCTCAGAAAATACTGTACTTGCAGACTGTGATGTTGATGCATCCGACCTGCCTCTGATCCTCAAGCCCCAGGTACTTAAAACAGAGGATTGTCTGGGACTGGAACTTGCTTCCATTGACCTGAAACTCTGTACTGGCTGCGGCATCTGCCGGGAAATCTGCAGATTCGGAGCAGTCCTTGAAAACTTCACGATAAATCCGTATAGCTGCGAAGGCTGTGCGGTCTGTACTGTCGCCTGCCCTGAAAACGCGGTGTCTCTGATGCCGAGAGTTTCCGGACAGGTAATTTCCTCCATAACCCGTTTTGGGCCAATGGCTCATGCAAAACTGGACACTGGAGAAGAAGCAAGTGGAAAACTTGTAAACGTGGTCCGAAAAAGGGCCTTAGAACTTGCAGATAGACATTCCTGCAAATTCATTCTAATTGACGGTCCTCCCGGCACTGGCTGCCCGGTTATTGCAGCAATTACCGGAACTGACCTTGTCCTTGTGCTTAGCGAACCCACGGTTTCCGGACTCCACGACCTGAAACGGGCAATCGAACTTACCGCACATTTCAGAATCCCGACGGTTGCCTGCATTAACAAGTATGATATCAACGAGAAAAAGAGCCTTGAAATTGAGGCTTTTTGCAGGGAAGCCGGAATTCCTCTTCTTGCCTGTTTGCCTTATGCAGACATAACTACAGAGGCAATGATGGAGGAAGAAACTGTGATCGAATATGCCGCTCATTCCGGGGACCCCGGGGCTGTAGAGTTTGCAAATATTATCCGTAACCTCTGGGGAGAAATCGAAATGAGGCTTTCAGATACTTCCTAAAAATAAATGTATCTAAAAACCATCCAGAGCAGGGAACCTTAATTTTCCCGAATAATTTAACTGAAAAATTAGAAAGTCAAATAATATCGCAAATGTTAATTAATATCGAAGTCTGTTCTTTTAATATTATTCCTAAATAGTTGATAACTCAAGTAGTAATTCGGTAGTGAGTTCAATACGTAGTTGATGAGGGAATAAAATGGATTATACTCAACTTGCAGAGAAACTGGTCAAGTTACTTGACCTCAGGTACGAACCGGTGGCAGTGAAAGTTGTTAAAAAAGGAGAGCCTATACCCGAAGGGTATCAAGAGCCCGAGAAAAACCTCAGGCACTGTCAGTCTATTATGAAAGCTAGGAAAGGGGAATCTTTCATTATTCCTGCAGGTAAACATGCCTGTGTGGTAGGAGCCTCAAGCCTTGGGCTTATTCCTACACCTGAAAAAGTGGCTTCAGGAGAGTTCCATCATAACCTGGGGATGTTTAACAGCGTGGAAGCGGCAGCCGAAATGATCGCAAAGCGCCCCGCTTTTGAGCCTGAAAGCAGAATTGCAACCATTGTAGGGCCTCTGAAGGATGCAAAGGTCGATCCCGACGTAGTTATTCTTGTGGATAAGCCGGAAACCATTTACTGGGTCATCCCGGCAAGTACCTACTACAAAGGTGGACGGGCAAACTTCAGCAGTGCAGCTTTTCAGGCAACCTGCGCCGACACAACTATTCTGCCGAGCTTGACAGGGGAAATAAATATCTCTTTAGGCTGCTTCGGGTGTAGAAAAGCCACTGACATCGAAAATGATGAAATGCTTATAGGGATTCCTTTCAATAAACTTGAAGACATTGTTAATTCCCTTGAAAAACTCTATGCCGGTCCGTTGCCAAAAGCAAGGCATAAATAATCCTTGATTTTTTTTCTTATTTTTTATTTTTTACTTTTTATTTTTAAATGAGGTTTTTTCTTTTCTCATTGAGTTTTTTCATCTGTTTTCCTTATGGGTATGAAAAATGGTAATAATGGTAATTTATATAATCATCTGATATTATCAATCAACGTACTCGTATAAAAGCTGGAGATTGACTAAAATGGCACTTGTGACTAGAACTGAGCAAATTCAATTTAAATCAGAAACTATCTCAGGACTAGCTCATGCTTCCAAAAATTTGTTTAATACTGCCAACTACATAATACGGCAAAGATTCTTTGAAAATGATAATCTTTACCAGGAAACTGGTGAAAAAGGTGAAGGTATCTGGTATAAACAGCTTTACTCAATGCTAAAAAACACAGAACAATACAGAGCATTGCCAGCACAGACTGCTCAACAGGTACTTAAACTACTGGATAAAAGCTGGAAATCGTTCTTCAAGGCATTAAAGGTATACGCAAAATCTCCTGAATTGTTTATGGGACGCCCTAAACCGCCCAAATACAAACATAAAGATGGGGAACACATCCTGGTATTCACAAACCAGCAATGTAAAATCGTTAATGGTATACTCAAATTCCCAAAAGCGGTAAACCTGGAATTGAAAACCAGATTAGTTGATGTGGACCTCAGAGAAGTACGGGTAATCCCAAACGCAAATAAGGATACGTGTGAAATCGTGTACGACAAAACAGTTTCTTAGAATGAAATTAACTCAAGCCGAGTTTTAGGAATTTATCTTGGCGTTTACAATATTGCAACTATCGCAAACAACTTTGGTGCAAACCCAATTGTTGTTAAGGGTAATACTGCAAACAACATTAATCAGTTCTATAACATGAAAAAAGCCAGGATTCAGCACATATACGATCTGGCTAAAATTAAATGGGGTAGTAAATTAGCAAAACTCGACTTCAAACGAAATAACATGATAAAGGATTATTTCCACAAACTTAGCCGTGGAATCGTTAATTACGCTATCAAAAACAATGTCAAATCAATCATAATTGGCAAAAACGAAAACTGGAAGCAAGACGTTAATATGGGACGAAAAAACAACCAGAAGTTCGTTCAGCTCCCCCTGGCCAGGTTAATTGAAATGATCCAGTATAAAGCTCAGGAAGTCAACATAGAAGTTATACTTCAAGAAGAGAGTCATACATCAAAATGTAGTTTCCTGGATAACGAACCTGTAGAACACAGAGCTAAATACGTAGGCAGAAGGATCAAACGAGGTCTATTCAAATCCGCAACTGGGATAATTATCAACGCCGATGTCAACGGAGCTCTGAACATCATCAGGAAAGCAACTCCAAAAGCATTTGCAGACGGAGTGGAGGGTGTAGGGTTACACCCAAAGAGATGTTTGATAACATCTTTTGAAGATACTTGATTACATTTTGATCATTTATGATAACCTAATGAATTCTACCAGTGCATTTTCTGACTTTCATGGAAATATTTATACCTGCAAAGTTTATTTATGATTATAGTATCCTATTGGTGTTAAAAATCCTCTGGAGAAAAAGTGTGCAGTGTGCGTTGTGCCGGAATAAAGAATGCCTTGTAGGCAAAAACTGCTCTGTTATCAAATCGGGACTTGAGTATAGCGGCGAGGATCTTAAAGCGATCCAGATGTCCGCCTGGCTTGAGGCAGACCCTACAAAAAGGACAAAATTAGAAGAAATTGCAATTTACTCAAAGAGGCTAGGATACAGGAAGATAGGAATTGCTTTCTGTATTGAGCATGAGAGAGAAGCAAGGCGGGTCTATGATATCCTTTCAAGATATTTTGAGGTATTTTCAGTTTGCTGCAAGGTTTGCAGCATCGAAAAAGAAAATCTTGGCATCAAAAAAACCGATAATTTGGAATTTGAAGCTGCCTGTAATCCTATAGGGCAGGCTCTTCTCCTGAACGACGACTGTACTGACCTGAATCTCATGCTGGGGCTTAAAACAGGCTATGATATTCTCTTTGTAGAATATTCGGAAGCTCCTTCAATAACACTTCCTCTTCTGGAGCTGCCCTATCTCGGGGATTCAGAAATTGATTTTATCGACTAAATTTTTAGAACGAACTCTTTAATTTTTATGATTTTAAGCTCCGGAGAAATGCATGTCCGAAAAATCTCTATGCAAATCTGAAACAGACTCTAAACCTGATGCCGAACTTCTTAAAATCAGAGCTCATCACCTCTGTTGTATCCAGGGATTCCAGGGGTATGGGTACAGTCCGGCTTTTGTTGCAAATATGCGGGCTGTGATTTCGGACCTTGAGGCTCTTCCTTCCAGACTTCTCAAGCTTGTAACCGTGTGTGATGCAATTTGCGTTTCCTGCCCCAGTAAAAGGGAATGTACCATCCAGGAATCTGTCCTCTCCCGCAGGATAAGGCAAATGGACCTCGTTGTCCTGGAGAAATTAAGGATAGATGACGGAACCGTTGTGAAGGCAGACGAAGCTTTCAGGCTCATAAATTCAAAATTTAACAAAGCTTCAGATGTCGAAGAGGTATGTGGAACCTGCAAATGGAGGCAGAAGTGCCTCTGGTATATGCATGTAGGAGAATAAGAAGGTCTGGAGTCAAGCCAGGAGAGGTTTGGTTCTCAGCTTAAAACGCTTTTTTAACTTTTTTGCCTTAAACCTTTTTTTCAAGCTTTTTGCCTTATTTCCGGCTATTCACATGTGACAGGCAGGAAGCCCTGTTTCTTTAGCGCAGGGAGGAATGCCGTCAACTTTCTGGCATTCCGTTTCACGTTTGGATTTCTCCACTCTGCTTTGGAAACGAATTTCCATAACAGGTAACACGGTTTTGGAAAACCGTCTCCCCTCGCCAATGTTGGATATGCTTGTCAGGTGTAGCACACCGCCCCTACCTCTCAGGACTTTTAATGCTACACGATAGAGCTACAAACTGAGGAAGCATTCGTAGGTATCATGACATTTCCAACGTAGTCAATTAAGACTTAGGCTGGTCAACCAGGGCTTTTGCAAGCCACACTGCTTTAGCATTGGGTAGTTGACTTTAAGCCGGCACTGATCTCATAGATTTTTGCAAGAAATTCAATGTTCTGGACTGCATTCTGTTCTATCCCCAGCTCATCCGGGGAAAAGCCGAGAGCAAGGCCTAGAAGCTGGGAGTAATGGAGAACGGGGATAGAGTAGTCAGTTCCGAACTTCTCATTGACTGCAAGCTGCCCCTTATCAAACTGAAGGTGACAGAAGGGGCATGCATTGACAATACAGTCCACTTTTGCATTCCGGATGCATGCAAGCTTATGTTCAAGCATTTCCAGGGATTCGGCAGCGTGCCCTGAACGTACTCCTCCTCCTGCTCCGCAGCACATCATTTTGTCGGTATAATCCACACTTTTTGCGCCAGTGGCTTCAACCAGCTCATCAAAGAATTCCGGAGCTTCCGTTTCTCCAAGGTTTCTCTCCTTTGAGGGCTTGATCAGGTGGCATCCGTAATGAAGGGCTACTCTCAGGTCAAGAGGGGTTGTGATGAAGCCCTTGAGTTTTTCAGGTCCGAATTCCTTGTACAGAAACTCAATTATGTGCCTTACCTCTGTGGTTCCCTTAAACTCCATGCCTATTTCTTTGAGGCAGGTGTTTGTGCGGGCTTTCATTTCAGGGTCTTTTTTAAGTTCTATATTAGCATCTGCCAGGGACCCGTAGCACCCGTTGCAAACTGTCAGAATATCCCTCTCCATTTTTTCTGAGAGGACGATGTTTCGGCTGGCAAGGGCAAGCCAGGTTGCTTTATCAAAAGACTTGAACACTCCTGGGGCAGGGCAGCAGGAGGCTCCTGGCAGGTCGGATGCATCAACTTCAAGTTTCTGCAGGCAGAGTTTTGTTGCTTTCTCAATTCCAGGGTAGCGGTTGGGTACGATACAGCCAAGAAACAGCGATAGTTTTTCCATTATTTTCTGCCTCCTTATTTTTCAGCCACCAGCTCGTCGAATTTGCAGGTTTTGAGAAGGATTTTCAGCCCTTCAAGAGCTTCCGGATATTTCTGGACGGTTTCAGGTATTGGGTCCAGGCCGAGTTCTTCCCTTTTTTTCTTTGTTTCCTCATCGAGAGGGACTGCATGTCCGCACTCAAGTACCATTTTCGAAACAAGGCGGTGTTCGGGAAGCATAAACCCTTCCCTGACTGCGAGCCTCCTTAGCTCTAGAATGGCATCTGTAATTGGTATTCCACGTGGGCAGCGCTCCTGGCATGTGTAGCAGGTTGTACAGAGCCATAGGGCATCATCTGAGAGAACAGTAGCTCTGTTCTTGCGCGCATCTCGAATTATTCTTCGGGTATTGAGCCCGGTATGCCGTCCCGAAGGGCAGCTTCCTGTGCATGTGCCGCAGTGCATGCAGGAAAGTATGTCCAGTCCTGCTGCCTTTAACACTTTTAGCAGTTCTTCACTCATACAGGTTCACTGTCTGGTTTTGAGTCTGGTTTTTATATTGATTCTTCAGTTTTAGAAAAGTGAATATAATCGAAAGAAACAGATTGGGGTAAAATACTGCATTCAGGGCAGAATTTCTGATTTTCAGGATGAAGAAACCTATCTACCGGATTATTTCAGGGGATTTCCAGCAAATTATTTCTTTTCAGGTTATTTTTAGCAGAGTATTTTTTGCAGATTTTTCCAGCGTGTTACTCTCTCAATTAGGTTACTCTTTCAATGATTCTCTTCCGGTAAGTTCTCTAGTATATGTTCGTATTACTCTCATAATATTTAACATAAACTAAATCTATTCGGGGTTAAAATCCGAGATCGAGAGATGAACCACAGTTACCGAATGTTTATTGGAGGCTTTTTTGCAAACAAAATTAGGGTATCTCTTTTCAGGGGTGGTTGTAACCTTATATTTTCATTTCAATTTGCCGGTCCGGTTTCGTGTCTATGGGCAAAGGTTATATTTTTTCTATGTTTCGTAAAACCGTTGACATCTATCAATATATCAGTCATTATATATATAACAGGTTATTTATGCGGAACCCCACATCCCAAACAGGTTTCTATTCTTTACATGTAGCTTTCGCCCTGATATATTCTTCCATTCTTCCGGCTTTTTTTCTATTTTATTTCTCAGGAGAAGTTTATCCCAAGGTCTTTAAGCCCATTCAGTTTTGCGAGATTGATCAGCAACGGTGTCAGAGATTCCATGGTGTTTGCTTGCTTAAGAGGTCCGCCGTCCAGAGGTTTGAGGCAGCCCATATTCCGTGTAAGCTCCATAACAAGTTTCTTTGCTTCGGCGTCGTCGCTGCATACAAGCGCATCGTGTACGGCTTTGCATTTAACAACATCTTTGAGCTTTCCTGCAGGTATGTTGTGGAAAGCTGCAACAACTTTGGTAGACTCCGGGACATTTTTCTTGATTGCAAGGGCTGCTGAGCCTTCTACCGGTGGCTTGTATGTCATAAGGCCCTCTTCTTTTACCATCGGGACCACAGGTGAAATAATTATCTTATTTTCAAGGGACTCTTTTATCTCTTCCAGCAAAGACAAAACGTGGTCAAAACGGATCGTAAGTATTATTACTTCGGCTGCCTGTGCGGCATCAAGGTTGTTCATGCCGGTAATTATCGTCTTTGATGTATCAAACCCGCAATTTTCAAGCTCTGATAAAGCTTTTTTTGCAGCCTCATCTGCAGTTTCCAGAGACCTGGACCCGATAATTATCTCATTCTTCACACCATCAGGCATGAGGTTTTGAAGAGCAAGCCTCAGGACCATTCCTTCTCCTATGTTGCCGGTTCCTCCAAGAACAGCTATTTTCAGCTTTTCAGAATTCAATTTGAACAAGACCTCCAGTTTGCTGTGATTTCCCATAACATATGTCCGGAAGTTAATATATCTTCTGTCTTTGATCACTTAATTATATTACTTAATGTTATTGATAAATTATTTTACACTGTAATTCAGGTTTTTTTCAGTCTATTAAAATATAATCTTCTATTAGATTATGTTTATTTTTTATTTTGTTTCAATTTTCTTATAATAATCCATAGAAATATTTATAATGTATCTCGATCTATCTTAAAATAAATTCATCCTGTTCGGGTATTACTGCAGGAATTACTTTGCATATACCTGTATCCTGTTTGCATCCTTAACTTACTATATAAGCAATATCGGGGGGTAGTGTACCTGGGGAGTTACACCAGAAGAGTATTGTACCTGTTAATATTAGTCATAGTCTTTACAGGCATATTCTCTCATTTTAATTTTGTAGTACGTGGCGGAGTCGGGTCTATTGAAGCTGAACAGGATACTTCGGGTCTGTTATCTTCCAGTTTATTATCTTCCGGACTGGTTTCATCAAATTCAAGATTATTGAGCTCCCCCTCATCTCTTTCGGAACTGGTGGAAAGAGATTCAGGCAGAATCTACAAAGAAGATGCCGAAGAGAATCTGACTGCATATGTTCGGCTTTTTCCCGGTGCAGATGCAGGAGTGCTAGAATCCTGTGCCAGGGTTAAAGGATGGGATGAAGCCTCCCTCACTGCTGCAGTCCTCGTTAATGTGGAATCATTTGAGGAACTCTCTTCTCTTAAAGGAGTATCTTCGGTTCAGCCGGCCATTTCTCCTGTTATAAGAAAGGTGGACCGGAAAGAAAAAGTAACTTTTCCCTCTTCTTCAGAAGATTTCTGGAAACCGGCCGGTGTAACAGGAACTGGAATTAAAGTAGGGATAATTTCCGATGGAGTAGAAGATATATCTCAAGCCATGGCATCGGGAGTTCTTCCTGAGGATGTACACATCCTTTCTTCCGGAAAAGGAAAAGAGGGTACTGTAATGCTCGAAATAGTCCACGAAACATCTCCTGGAGCAGAACTATACTTCTATAGCGCAGGCAGCAACAAGCTTGAGTTTAACAGAGCTGTTGATGCCCTCCTTGCCGAAGGTTGCCGGATTATATGCGATGACGTGGGCTGGCCTGATGAACCATTCTTCGAAGATGGAATTGTAGCTTCCCATATCAAGGAAGTAATAGAAAGCCAGGATATTCTCTATGTGAGTGCAGCAGGTAATGACGCAGGCCGCCATTATCAGGGTATGTTTTTTGACAACGGTTCAGGCTGGCATGATTTCAGTTCCGGGACCAGCACCTCCAAAAATATTTATATGGATGTCCCCCCAGGCGAGAAAGCTACTGTGGTTCTCCAGTGGAATGACCCCTGGAACTGTTCCGAAAATGACTACGACCTTTACCTCTACGACTGCTGCAGCGGAAAAGAAATTGCTGCAAGTGAAAAGATGCAGAGTGGCACAGGCGCCCCCCTTGAATATATCAAATACATCAATAGTGACGAAACTGTAAAAACACTGGGTATATCTGTCAAAAAGCATTCCGGAGAAGATCGGATACTGGAAGTTTATATTTACCCTAACTCCGCCGTAAAGGTTCATCCTGATAATCTGGTTGAGGAGGACTCGGTATTCGGGCATCCTGCTGTTCCGGGCGTTATCTGTGTTGGAGCTGTTGATTCCGGAAATCAGGAAAACCAGGGTATAGCACCCTACTCTTCGCGTGGTCCTGTAAGCATCTACTATCCAGGATACGAACTCAGGAACAAGATCGATCTCAGTGGACCTGGCAGTGTGAGAGTTTCAGGCACAAACGGAAAGGGTAGCTTCTTTATGGGCACAAGCGCTTCCGCTCCCTCTGTTGCAGGGATCGGGGCTCTTATCTGGAACATGTACCCCGAAAAGAGCGGCAGTGAAATTCGCGAGATCCTGTGTTCCTCAGCCGAAGATCTCGGAGAACCGGGGTATGACACTATCTTCGGGTACGGGTCAGTTAACAGTCGCACAGTCCACCTTCTTGAAAACCTTTCTCCTGATGGCAATCTGTTCCTGGAAAAATCCGAAGCTTCGCCTGTGGATACAAAAGGAATCTTTATGCTGAAACTTTCCATGCCCCTTGAACAACTCTACTCTCTGGCAAATTTACCTGCCAGGGCAGCATTAAGGGAATTCCGTTGATGGGAGAACAGGCAGGGAAGTTACTGCAGATGATATTTACAGGCTCTGGGATCCTGGGCTCTGAGATTACATGTGAGATTACATGTGAGATTACATGCTGTGAGATTTTCATTCAGTTTTAGCTCAAATCTCCTCCGGCTCACTCATATTTTCACTCAAGCAGCAAAATCCCGACACATGAGGTTTTTTCAGGTTTGCAGAACTCAAGTACAAGCCCTGCCCCTTCCATTGCCTTCTGGATATTTATTCCGACAGCCTCAGGGGCAAACCGCCTCATTTCCGGCTTTACGCATTTTTCAAGGTTGCAGACCTTACATTCGTTGCAGGAGCCGGGCCTCAGAAGATGTGCAAAGGTAAAGCCTTCCCTGAAAGCTTCTTGTTCAAGCTCGAACATCTTATGAAAAGAATCCTTTCGAAGCCCTGACCAGGCTTCAAGGACATCCTTAATTCCTGTTGTGTCACATTCGTCTATAAGAAGAAGTGCACTGCTGTACTCCTCTATAACCTTCCTGAACTCATCAATTGACATTATATGAGGCGGGCAGCTCAACCTTTTCCCATATCCTCTGCACCCGTAAGCGCACTTCAGGGCAATCCGGTTTTCAATCGGAATGTCTCCTGCCTTCAGAAAATAAGCTTTAAGACCCATCTCTGATGCCTTTTCAACAAGGTCCTCGAATTTCCCAAGCATGATAACCCCTTTTCAAAAATATTTTTTGGTTTTACTTTTTGTTTCCTTTTAATTTGTTTTTTTGCTAATTATTTTTTCTATTTTTAAAAAACCGGGATGTACACTTTGTGGATGGTTTCTTTTTATCTTTTACAGGATTATTATGAAAACTAACATTAATCTGTGCATCTATAAGTCCTTATAAGTCCTCATTTTCTACTGGATTTTCTAATTTCAGCCAACGTTCCCAAATATTCCCCAATATTCTCTAATGTTTCCCGTCCTGGGTTACACTTCTATAATTGATAGCAAATAAACTTAGTAGGGATTCCCATGATTAAGAAAGTACCTCTAACTGAACTGAAAAACCGCATGAGCTGCTTCAGAAAACATATGTATACATCAAATCCCGACTGGGAAATGGCTGTTATCTTCAGGAAAATCAATCTTTATTACTTTACGGGCACGATGCAGGACGGGATGCTAATCATTCCGAAGGACGGAGAAGCAACATTCTGGGTCCGGCGCAGTTACGAAAGGGCTCTTGATGAATCTTTATTTTCTAATATAGAACCTATGAACAGTTTCCGGGACGCTGCAGGGAGTGTAAGTACGGTGAGTAAAGGAAGTGAGGGAAGTGAGGGAAGCAAGCTTCCGGACGCAGTCTACCTGGAAACTGAAGTTGTCCCACTTGCCTTATATCAGCGGTTTCAAAAATACTTCCCTTTTAAGAATGTTAAATCCGTTGATACCCAGATTGCCGCTGTGAGGGCAGTAAAAAGTGAATATGAGCTGTCTCTGCTGCGAGAAGCCGGCAAAATTCACAAGCATGTGCTTGAAGACCTTGTACCGGATATGCTGCGGGAAGGAATGAGTGAGGTTGACCTGTCAACTGAACTGTTTTCGGTTCTGGTAAAGGAAGGGCATCATGGAGCATGCCGTTTTGGAATGTTCGATACGGAGATGATTCTCGGTAATGTCTGTTTTGGGGAAAGCTCCATTTACCCGTGTTATTTCAACGGCCCTGGCGGAAAGCGCGGATTGAGCCCTGCAGCACCCGTGCTCGGAAGCCGGGACCGGAAATTAAGGAAAGGAGACCTGGTCTTTGTTGATGTCGGGTGCGGAGTTGACGGCTACCATACGGATAAAACCATGACATACATGTTTGGTTCTTCCCTTCCGCAGTATGCCATAGATATCCATAATAAATGCGTGGCTATCCAGAACGAAGCTGCAGCAATGTTAAAACCCGG
>NZ_JAQUVZ010000039.1 GCF_028693135.1 Methanosarcina sp. | reverse complement strand
AAAGGGCTTCACGTTCATCTTCGGTAAGTGTCACAGTGTATCTATTCATGATTGATCCTCTTGGATTCATTATGAACAGTATACAATATATTCTTCACGACATTTCGCTGTTGACTCGACACTAGCTGAAAATATAACCTGCGAAAGTTCTACGACCTCTGAACTGGTAACAGATTACGGGAATTACACCGAGCACTCTATAAATCCTACTTATAATTATGTATGTGTCATGCAGGGAGACAGTGAAACTTTTGATGTCCGTTTCAGGAACGAAGGCAGTGAAACTATTAATGTAGCCCCGAAAACTATGGCTGCGCCTGACAGCTTCTATGTAATTGACGAAGACTGGATTACAATATCCCCGGCAAACGTAGATGTAGAGCCGGGTATGGAGCAGGACTTTAAGGTTGAAGTAAATGTTCCAGAGGATGCGGAAAGTGGGGAATATGAAGGCCTGATAGTCTTTACGGACGATGTTTATAGTTACGAGTACGAAGGTCCTGGATATATTCAAGAAAATACTGCCCCCCAGTATGTCAATGTAATGTGCCTTGGGATCTCAGTGCCTGTTCGTCCGAAAATTGAACTTCAGACAAGTTACATTTCTGATTCCATTGAACCTGGAGAAGAATATGTATACGAGATAAAAATCAAAAACGTGGCAGGCAAAGATGTCACTATCGATCCGGAAGTAACGAATAACGGCTGTTATTATTTTCCGTATATTGAACCTGCTTTCAGTGATGATGTAATAGAGATCTCTGCACCTTCAGTTATAAAAACCGGGGAAATCACAAAGATGACCATCCGGGTCCCTGTTCCAGAGGATGCGAGCGGAACTTACAGCGGTTTAATAGAAATGAACGCTGATGGGGAAGAAAATGACGGTTCAGTCCCGCAAATTAACCTGGAATTTACTGTTAGCAAACAGCCTTCAGTTCCTTATGTAAAAACCTTTACCACTACAACCGCAGACCCGATAACGATTACTGTTTCGGCTGATGGTTATAACTCTGGTTCATCGGTGCGTGTTTCCCCGAAAAAGGAAGAAGCGCGTCTTAAAGTGAACCTGAAATTCAATTCAAACCCTGTAAATATGAACCTTGTAGAAAAAACTCAAAGCGGTTATGTATACTCTCAGTGGTACAATTTCCCAGTCTGGTCAATAGAAGATGATTCAAACTATGAGAGTAACGGTGTGAATGCAGAAACCTATAAAGTATCCGGAGCGATCGGGACCTGGGAACTTACAATTCTGCCGGAAAATGCCAACGGTTTTAGCTATTCAATAACTGTAGGGGACTCCGAGAAAAAATTGAAGAAAAATTAGATGTAAGAATATTATAAGCAGTTGACAGCTATAAGCAGTTGACAGGACTGATTTTCAATTATTCCAGAGTCCTGTCACCTTTCCTTCTTAATTTTTAATTTATCTTATCTTATTATGATTTTTCTTTCCGGTTACGATCATAACTCTCTTTTTCTGAATAACTTTCTGGGAAATGCGATAAACCAGCTTAGCTTATGACCTCCAGAAGCTATTCAGGTTTCTTGTTAATCTGGATGTTATCAACCTGGTTGAAAATCAAATTCACCCCACTCTCCCTCGGTTCTTGTCACCATCAGGCTATAATTGGCTCGTACCTATGTACTCCTGGGTTGGCTTTATCTGTGATCTCTGTGTTAACTCAACGACCTGAACCCCATAATAAAGGAAGAGAATTAAAATATACAAAAGTGTACATGCCGGCAAGAAACCTAAACCTATTTCATGAAGAAAAACTAAAAGCACGTTTGGTGTAAGTGTGTCTCAAATAGATGTTTCAGATGGAGATCTTATTGTTTTTATTGGTGTATCATTTTAGGAATTAGTTCAGGTCTTTTAACAAATGTATGGGTCACAAGTAAAGGAAATCAAGGCATAGCTCAGTGGTACTTTATTGACAAATTATGACAGATAGGAGTGAGTAAAATGAGTGATTACGAAGTAACCGACATTGAAAAAAAAACCGTGGATAATTGGATAATGTTAAATATACTCCCACAAAAAACACCAAATAAAAATTACACTAGTTATGCACTTAAAATTCTTTTTGAACAAGCACCAGATGGTTTCTTTATCACAAATAAGCAGTTTAAAGAAGCGATGGTCAGATGTAATTTCTTACCTGTAAATAAAAATAAATTAAATTGGGAATTCCGAGTTACCCTAAAATCTCCAGGGTTGAAATAAGCTAAATGAGATTATAAACCTAACATATATTGAAAAAGCTTATCCAAGTTTCTCAAGTAAAGGAAATTTTTCCAACAGAGTTTTAAAAAATGCATTTCTATTAATAAACAAAATCTGTTTATCAGATATCACCCTGCTTCCCTGGAAAAAACATTCCTTTTGAATTGCATAATCGGAAAGATTTCAATTCCTCTTTTTGAGCAGTAGTGGACAGCCCTTAGCGTGCAGGGTACGCATACAAACTTACGTTGATTGGAAGAAATCAGGGTTTTCTAAAAGGACATTGCATTATATGAAGCAGAATGCCAAGAGTGATGAGCCATTTATTCTTAATGCTCATGTTATGGAACAAGTGAATAAGTGGGAAGCATTAGTTTCAAGTCAAAAGTAAAAATATGTATATTTTTACTGTAAAATGTAAAATGTAAATTTTACAGGTAAAATAGTAAAAAAGACTTAAGGAAAGGCAGCAAAAGGGTTAGGTTTGAGTTAAGCAGTTAAAGAAAATAAATCTAAAGGAATTTATAGTAAGGTTTAATTGAGTAGACAATTTCCTTAGATGATATATGTCTGGTTCTGATCAAGATGTTCAAGAAATAATAGAACAAGAGCTATTTGAAGAATATGGCAAGGGCTTGGATAAAATATTTTACATTTCATTACTATTCCCCACAATTTTTGAGTTATAGTAATGAATGTGTTCATACTATTTAATGTATTAAATTATTTATAAGGTTTTAAATTTTCATTCGCTTCTTCCAATCTGTAGTTTACTTTATCAAATTCTTTTTCTTTTACTTCAACATCATTTTTTGCTACAAGTAATCCTGAAGCCATATATTGCTGAGTAATTCCATCTTGCTTATTATATTGTTTAATTAATTTATTATAATAGTCAATTGAAGCTTGATATTCATTTAATTTAGTATTATAAGTATCAAGTAATGAATAATAATCTCTCAATTCTTGAGGATTATCAAAGAAAAATCCAGAAAAATATTTTTTATCAGTTGATGTATATCCACCAGTACATTCTAGAGCAATACCACCATCATTACTAGGATAAGCAATTACCCAAGCATGGTTAGCTTTTTCAATACTGTATTGTTC
Source organism: Methanosarcina sp. (assembly GCF_028693135.1). Classification (GTDB taxonomy): domain Archaea; phylum Halobacteriota; class Methanosarcinia; order Methanosarcinales; family Methanosarcinaceae; genus Methanosarcina. Next base: position 31,210 of record NZ_JAQUVZ010000039.1, on the reverse strand, counting down.
ATTTTGTTCATTCAATTCAAGATTTCCAGTTACTATTTGTGCCGGAATTCCTTTTGATTGAAGAATATTCCAGACATCTTGAGCCATGTTATCACAATCATATGTATTCATCATATATTTGTGGTTTTCATAATATTCTTTTGCAATTTGCTCACATATTTGGATATTCTTTTGTTCTTGTGTCAACTGAGGTACAACGGGTTTATTTTCAACTGTGTCTGCATTATTTACATTAACAGCTACTGTAGGATTAGTATTTTCAAATGATCCTGTTGTTAGTGGAATGAATAAATAGTTATATCCTATAATTAAAATAATTAGTAGTATGGTTCCATAACTTACATATTGCAACAGGTAGCCAATAAATGATTTTCCTTGCCTTGCTTCACATTTTGGGCAGAAAATTTCATTATCATCTATTTCAGCACCACAATTCCAACACTGTTTTACTTCCATAATCTCCCTCACTATTATTAATAAGATGTTAGTTATATCTTATAAATCTGTTCAATTTTTTGAAAAAATTGCTATGCATGTTCTAAAAAAATAATTGACTTAAAGAATAATTATAAACTATATAATAGCAAAAAAGCAAAGAATTTGGAAATCACTTTGAGTTATTCGACACCGGTTCTTTGAATTGATACTGTGATTGGTGAGTTAGATGTTAAAACCGATAACTAATAAAATTCAAAACCTATCAAAATCAAAAAACAGAAAATATGATCTTTTTTCTTTAATGACTTTGTGTATATTTGTTATTATGGTCATTTTAGGAGTCAAGGGGGTTCCAATCAATGATTTTGTATATATAGGGTTTAATGGGATTCTTGTGTGTGTCACTGTAAAATATACTATTATCACAAAAGACATTTTAGAGGATGGAAAGAAAAAACGTGAAATAGAGTTTATACAAAGAAAACTTGAATATTTTTATTATCCTTTGTTACGTAAAATGGAAAAGGCGGAAAAAGAGGGGTATCTTACATTTAAGAATTTAATGTCTGAAAGAAATCCTAATTATAATAATGAGAGACATAATTATGACTTTTTTTGTGTTCAATATATTTTAAAGGCTTTGAAAAATGATAATATAGAAGAACTTTATAAATACAAATATTTATCAAGCGTGCCTATCAGAGAAAAATTCCAAAAGATTGAAGGATATCTGGGGTACGTTTCCCTCGTTTTTGAAAGTGATGATTATGTTGAATCCGTGAATGAAAGAGATGAAAGATTATTTGATGAAATAACTTCTTTTAAGAAAGAACTTGAATCTGAAATAAAAATAATTAATGATAAATTAATTGATTTAATAAACTAAAATTCAGAAGTAAGTTTAAAAAGCTAAACTTTTATTCTGTTTTTAACTGGTAGCACCTTTAAGAAGAAATAGTTGATAAGATACAATCTCTTAATGAAGATATTAAATTTGAAATTGAAAATCTTAATAATAAATTATTCTATTTGATAAATTGAAGTTCAGAAAAGTAAGTTAAAAGGCTAAACTTTTTATTCTGTTTTTGACTAATATACCTTACCTTCGGCAGGTCGACATTTAATTTTTGATCATTTTTGATGATGACGATTTTGAAATGATGCTCCATAATTGTGTGTAGTTGTTAGGTTTACATATGACCAATTATTAATCTTTCACACTAAACTTTAATGAAAAATTGTTCAGTGCTTATATAGGTCGTGAGAGTTGAATCACACGTTAACCAGCTTTAAATCTAATAAATAGTTATCTAATGTTCTAAAACGGCATCGTGAAAAATGTTCTGATTTTTAATGTCGACCTGTCGAAAGTAAGATGGTGCGACAAGAAGCTACGTCATGAATTGACGATTAAAGGTTGATAGATATTCCGTAGGAATTTTCACGAACATTAGTGCCACCAATATTGTTTTGGTGACAAGAGTAGATAAATAATCGGTCAAATGGGAGTATTTTATGAAAAAAGATGATATTACTATAGTTCTATCAGTGCTTGCTTTAATAATATCAGCATCTGTAGCAATTTACGAGATTAATGAGAATGAAGAAAAAAAGATTGAGAATATTAACATTTTAACTTCTCGATACACCACTGATTATCCTTCCAAAGTAATTCCAGTTTTCTTTTATCAAGAACAATCAGCTATTATCCCAGTTTATTTTGAATGTATAATTGTTAACGAGGGGGAAAAACCTGTCAATATAATTGATTACAGTATAAGTGATATTTCAAGCAACATATTAGTTTATACTTACATGGATATGGGAGGTTTTGATTCCTCTGGAAATCCGTTGAGTTTTCCCATAAACTTACAATCTAAAGAAAGCAAAAAATTGTTTATGAAAGTTGGTCTGCAAATGAACTCAACCGTTTTTAATAACATTGAAGCGGAGAATTTGCAATCCGAAAATACTACAATTAACGATATTGAATCACTTTGTGCCGAAAAAGGTTACGATATATATGGAAATACGGCTACACATAAGGAATATGCTGGCGGTGAATATCATTCAAGCGTTCTTCCTGAACGATATCAAACCTTTAAAATTATCTTTAGTACAAGTAATTATAATAGTTTCCAAGATACGTTTTCATGGTATAAAATATATCCTCAATAAGATAAGCTAGTGTCGTGGCAAATTAATTACTGGGCGTTAATATTTAGACAATACCTTATCCGTAGTCCCTTTCTTAATTCTGAGGACTCAGAACTAAATTTCCTAGACACTAGTTACTTACAGAAAACCAGATGTAGGGGTAGGTTGAATAGTTACAAAACCTCTTTCAATTTATTGATTCTTAATTTTTAAATTATTTTAGGGTCCTTCAAAATCCGTGTGTAAATTAAGACCTCAGAATGCTTATTTCAGGCTATATACATATAATTAGAGTTTACCAACCAAAAATACACTTTAAAAATCCAAATTTTAATATAATGGATAAAATTAAGCTTTGAAATAGATAACTGAGTGCCAGAAAAGCTTTATTTTTTGACAAACTATATTTATTTGGAATTGTGACATCTGATTACATTTTTCCATTATACCAAGTTTAACATTAGAAAAGGAATAATAAGCTCTTAAAAATCAAATTGAGAATATTAATCTCTTTAAATGCAAAATTGATTATTTTAAACCTGTATTTTGCTATGGGGGACAATTTAAAAATATCTAATTTAGGAAATAAGGCTTATTAATCCTTAAAAAGCGGACAAATTTTTAAGGACCCTAATTAGTTACAACATCCGTAATAAATTATATCCCATGTCTCAATCAGTTTCAAGATCTCTACAACAACATCTGACGAAAATAGGTCAAATGGTTTTACAATTTTAATTTTTAAATTGTTTAAAACCGAAGGAGGCCATCTTCCTTCAACTAATGTATTTAATAAGCTAAAGAATAAAATGTAGAAGTCTTCAATGGGAATCCTTTCCTTGCAAATTAAATAAATGAACTGAGAACTTACATTTAAAGCAGAGTTTTCGTCACAGTATTTGCTTCCAAGTATATTTAGCACACTTATAAATGGGTAATCCATTTTCCAACCGGATTTTTTTGCAGCTTCCAAAAGGACATTTGAATCAATAACCGTATGATAGTAATGTAGATTCACTAATTCAATTGTTTTTTCATTAAATTGATCTTTTTGAATCAGATTCTCATTTAGGCAATAAAATAACAAACTTTGTGTCCAGATTCCATATGTGTTAAAATCCTGTTTAGCTAGATTTCGAATTATCTGCTCATCTGAATACAATAAATTACCTTCTTCGCTTGCTATAAGAATCGTATCTATAAATGCTCGACCAAATAAATTATCATATTCTTTCTTTTTCTCTCTTTTAATAGAAAGTGCCTTTTTACAAGGCATAACTTCACAATTTGTATCAATCCAATCCAAGATATTTTGAATTTGTTCAATATACTCTTGCATTGCGTCTGCTGTGATTTGTTGAAAGAAGATATCTCCATCTTTATATATTATAGACATATGATCTCTTGAAGACATACCACTCTGCTTAAGCTTTATATGTTGAAATAGGTCAATTGTTGATTGGGCAACCCCAAACTTCCCACAGTGATTTAATATTATATCTCCGACGTTCAAGCTGATCAGAGTCAAAACAGATATAGGATCGATAATTAGTCTCAAGTTCCTTTTAAGATAGCTTAATGATTCGTTCTGTTCTACACGATTCCCTGTAAAACAATAAATCCCCAGATTAGGATCTTTTATAAAACTGGACCAAAGTTCATAAATATCCCTGCCGCAAATACTAGCAACATCCCAAATAGCGAATCTTTTTTCAAGGTAATATTTTATGGCCTTTTCTTTATGTTGTGCATTTAAAAGAAAACTTTCCTTAATTTTTTTCATAAACACTTCTGGGGAAAATTCTTTTTGATCTTTGTCAACAGTGTAGATTTTGGATAAAGCTGGAGTATTTGGAAAGAGATAATTAAACTGTTCAAAGCTTTCTTGAAATACATACACATATTTGCTTTTTATCTCTTTTATGGTAACTTCTTCAGAAACAAAGTGACCTACGGAGATTTTGTCACCTACAGATTTACCTGCGATTTTTTTATAAAAGGCACTTTTTATATTTAGTTCTCCTTTTTGTGAGTCTGTATCTTCTCTATTCTCAATTATGTATTTTTGTTCCCTTCCGTTTCTTTCTTCAATTACTACAACTGAGTTTAGATCAACCTTTTCTGGATGGAGCCATTCCTTATTATTATTCTCATATAACATTAAATTAATATATTGCAAATGCACCTTTTCATTATCGAAATTATTTCTTCTTAACTCATATAATAGCTCAATTGACTTCTGGAATAGACCTCTTTCATTAAACAAAATAGCTAAATTAAGACTTTGTTCGACAGGAATAGAATTGACATTAAATGATGTTTTAAGAAATGTATCTACTTCATCATAATTATTACATTTTTGGTTTAAGATTGCTAAATTAATTTTCATTCCAATATCTTGTGGAAAATGTTCAATATACTCGATTAGAACCTTTTTTTCTTCTTCCAGCCAATTAATTTCATTATATATAGCTATTTCAATATTAGTGATATGGATTATAGGTCCAAACTTACTTCTCAAATTTTTACATATTCCCAAAGATTTTTCTAAGTTACCTGATAAATAATAGGCTTCTACTATTTTATGGGTTAATTCAGTAATCTGAGTCGCATTCACAAAAATCTCATAAATTGCACATGCATCTTCAAATTGCTTAATTTTAAGGAACTCATCGGCAAGATCCAATAATTCTTCATATTTTTCAGAACCAGAAATATTAATTTTTGCCTTATTGAGAATGGAAATACTCTTCTCTTGATTTCCTGCTCTTCGCTCTACACGTGAAAGATCTATTACTTTTTGGATACTTTCTTGCCCTTCTTGCATTCGCAATTCTGCCAATTTTCTTGCTTCATCAAAATTATCTAAATCGAGATGATTGTAAATAAGAAGTCTTTCCAAGTGGTCCCTGGAATCAAATTGCGGGTTATGTTTTAAAAAATCATTTATTTCATTAATAACATCTGTAAACTTACCCAGCTTTTTTAACGATTCAAAATATAGTATAAGATTTCCGATTTCTTTTTCATTGTAAACATTGTCTTTAAGCAAATCAATTACTTTTTTGAATTCACCGCTCTCAAACTCGATCAAAGCTTTGAACTTAAGGAGTTGTGAATTGGAAGGATCTAAATTAAAAGCAGAATTTATGTCATCTTTTGATCCTTCAATATCTCCCAAAAGACGCTTTTCAATTCCTCTATTTATTAACCAATGTAAATTAAGGATTCGTAGATTTTGATCATTGATTGAATTCCATGAAACAGTAAACAGCTCAATAGATCTTTCTATTTCCTTTGTATGAGTTGTGTTTAACTGAATTCCCCGAATAGTTTTAGGATCAGATAAAACTCTCTCAAGTAATACTGAAGCTAGAAATGGCCTAGCTTCTATAATGTTCTCAGTCTCGTTTTCAATGGCTATTTCCAACCATTTTTTCGCTTCATCAAGTTCTTCTTTTTTGTAATAAAAATAACCAAGAGCTAAAGCAACATCTTGATTATCCCTTAAGTAACAAGGAATTTGTTCAAGATTATCATAATATCCAGTTTTTATAAGAATTGAATATGCACGAGCATTAGCGGGGTTTGTCTTAACTACATCAAGAGCCAATTTATCTGAATTGCATTTATCTCCCAGTATAAGAAATCCAAATGCAGCGTTAACCTTTGCTTTTTCATCATCTGAATTAAATTGACGTGCTTGTAACAAGCACTTTCCCGCATTTTTATACTCATCAAGTTGAAGGTTAGCTGATGCTTCTAGTCTTAAAAGATTATACTTAACTTTAGGAGATGAATCATCCCAAACTTTATTTTTCAATTTATTTAGAGATTCTAAAGCCTTTGTTGGATTATGTTCATCTAAAAACTCTTTAATTGTATTCATTTGAGTTTGATATTCGCTCCCAAGCAATTCTTTACTTAAGTTACTTATTGGCTCTATATTTTCACACAGTTGGTCCATTTTTTTATAAAGGTAGCCATGTTCCTGGTGCAACATTAAATGATCGTCACGTAGAACTTTTTCTCGATAGATAGATGCTGCTTCATGTGATGATAAGCTCTCATCACAAATGATAGAGTCAGAAAAAGCTTTGTTACATGCTTCGATTAAAGCATTAAAGATTTGTGAACCTAAGATAAACAAATCTTCATTTTCTTGAGTCTCTTGAGATTTTACAAACAAAAGAGAAAAACTGCGTTTTAATTCAGATAAACTTTCATCTTCGTTGATAACTGAATTATTATCATATACTTGATGAATTATATCTCTAACTTCTTTACTTTTAAGGAATTTACTTAATAATTCCAAGTTTACAATTGTTTGAAAATCCTCGATTTCTATATTTTTCTCAATAACAGTTTTAAAATCAACTTTGTCATATATGAGTTTTTCAATACTGGATGGACTAAACAAATAATTTAAAATTTTATTTTTACTATTTTTCATAGTTGAATAGATGATACTACTTACAACTTTTAAAAACACTCCAGTAAGAAATGATGAAGATGCAGCATCCATAGGTACTCCAAGGTTTACCTTATCAAGTTAATTTCCGTTAATATAAATTTTTATACCTAACTAAAAACTTATCTATAAATCTACAAAATTTTGGCTGAGTGGATGCAATACTCCACTTTTATAACAAGAGTTAACTTATTTTTGGTTATGGTGACTCCCTAAAAGACATTATGCAAGTATTTACAAAACGGTGTTACTTTTTTTGACCCTTATTTAAGGAATTTTATAAAATAGAAACTCTTTTTAGTTAAGACAATTTTAGAAAAGAAACAGTTGTGAGAAATCTTCACAAAACAGCGTTGCGTTTTTTTGAGTTACCTTCATTGGTCATCGGTTAAGGAATTATCTTGCCTGAAGGCTATCGATTTTGTACCAGAAGTCTGCCTCAAATTTTGCCCAATTTACTCAAATCGATACCTTGCTCCACCCCCTCTACTGATACAATTTTGGAAAACTGTTGTGGAACTGGATACAATTTATCATGATTCCTCACTTAACCAAAGATGCATGAACCAGAATTTTACGCCTGACTATTAGAGAAAAAATTGCTGCAAATCACATGATACTGGACACAAGCGCATAAACAAAAGCACTTAAAACCAGCCTGATTGAAGAAAACACAACCGAAACCATTGAAAACGCCAGAAGGTAAACATTTAAGGCAAGAATTCCGGTAAAAAAGCTGGAAAAATCGGCATTGAGAATAAGGGCAATCACATTTACCAGTAAAATGAAAGTGAATATTGTAATCAGGCCTCTTCCTGCTCCTTTAAGGTCTTCTTTGCTCAGGGCTATGTGGGAAGAAATTCCTATTGCAAGGGCAAAATAGATCCAGAAACCGGGGGAAACCAGGTTTTCTGCTGAAAAAATGCTTTTAAAAAGCTGGGCTGTCAGCACGAAAATACTCGATAACGTCCGGGAGTCGAGCTGGCCGGAGCCAAGGGTCAGATAGTTTGCAAAAGTAGCAAATGAATCAGGCAGGAACAGGTACATCCCGAGGATCAGGGAGAAGGTTCCACTGAAGATGGGACCCATGCCTATGAAAAAGTTCCCTATATTCTGGTAGAGGCTTTTCTGGTTCCAGCTATGGTTGACGTACCCGAGAACTCCGTCCCTGGGTCTCAGGCGAAAGAGCTTGAATTCATTTACCTTGTGCTTGAAAAGATAGCACATCAGCAGGTGGCCAAGTTCGTGGATTGGGGTGCCTATCCAGGCTGTAATCATAATTCCTTTCATGCCAAAAACACTCTGGATATAGAAGTTGGATCTATTCTCAATAAAACCCAGGATGATGCCAATAAGGATCAGAGAGCCTGTAACGCAGAGGGTTTCAAACAGGCTCAATTTCATAATAGTGAGAAGTATATTTTCCATTTTTAACCCCTGGAACACAAAATTTAGGACTTAGATTCTTTTTTAGGACTTAGATTCTTTTTAACCTTTGTATCTGAACAGCCTCTGCAACTATAAGCTTTACCTCCCGAGTTGCGATTCGGGAGCTTGCGGTCCTTTTCACTCGCTTCGTTCGTTCAAGAGGACTACTGGATGGATTTTAGCAGCGAGATTCGCTCAAGAGGACTGAATTACAAATAGTTCACAAGTGCAACATTATTAGCTATACCGGGTCGTTCTTGTCACGCTCGAAGAGCGGCCATTCCGATGAAGTTAAAAAAGAAGATAAGTCAAAATAAAAGAGGCAGAAAAATCCGGTCGGCGAATTATCCTGAAAAATCGTAAGAATGAAAAAAACAGAATTGCTCGATATGAAAAATAATATTTTTTAAGTCTCTTCTTTTTTCCTTATTTTCAAGTCTCTTCTTTCTTCCTTCCGTTCACTTCTTTTTTCTCTTCAATTCTTTCTTTTTTTAACGGGCCGCCAGGCAAGCTGGCGGAGGCGTCCTATTACCTGTGGATTGAAAAGTGGGTCCCGGATTCAAGGGAAATATTTCTTAGCCCAGGGCGTGGTTTGATAGTATTTGATCTCACCCAGTAGGAGTGCCGGTTCATGCGTTATCTTTTTTATTGCCGGCGGCTGGCTACAGCCTTGCGCGGTGCAGAAGAGAATACTGGATAATTCGATTTAAAGCTGTTCTGGCTGTTCTATATCTCATTCGTTGATCTTTGCCTCGCATAACTCTTTTCCCTGTTTTGCAGCTTCGTTTCCAGGGCTTAACTTAAGGGTCCGAGCATAGCACTTGTAAGCTTCTTTATAGTCCCCGATTTCGCAGAGGAGTCCACCGCCCCGGAAGAGGGAATTCAGGTGGTCAGGATCGCTTTCGAGGGCATGTTTGTAGGCGTCCAGGGCTTTTTCTCTTTCCCCAAGTTCCATAAACAAATTGCCTTTCCAGTGCCAGGTCTCAGCATTGTCAGGCCTCATGATGGGGGCCTTGTTTCGGGAAAAGAAACTGAACCTTGGAAGTTTGCATGCCCAATCAGAAGCCTGTTTGGGTTCGGCTGCCAGGGCTTTGTCGAAGGTTTCCATGGCTTTTTCCGGGAGTCCCATCCTGAAATAAACAACTCCTTTGCTGGTCAGGATTTTGGGAGATGCGGGATCAAGAGAAAGCGCTTTTTCAAAGGCTTCAAGCGCTTCTTCATTCCTGCCGAGCGCAGAGAGCACAAAACCCCTGTTAGACCATTCGATCGGGCTGTCTTGTTTAACTTTCAGAATAACGTCAACAATCTCGAGAGCTTCTCCATATCTTCCGAGCTTGAAAAGAGACATTCCACGGCAGGACCGAACCTCCAGAACTTTTTCAAGTAACTCTTTTCCGCTGTCCTCCTTTCCCTTTTCAAAAAGCAGGTCTGCCATTTTTTTCCAGGCATCCGTAGCTTTCCCACAGGTAGCAAGAGCCTCTTCATATTTGCCCATCTTGAAAAAGACCCTGGCTTTGCCGTAGTTCTCCTCGGCGGATCTGTCAAGGTCTCTAAGTGTGTTTGCCATTTTTCCCATTTTTGCCATTTTTTGCCTCATATCCACATGTGTTAGAATCTCCGGAATTGGAATTCGTAACTGAACCTGCATTATCCGGAATTCGTCTTCAAAATTAGTTTATGTTTCAAAATTAGTTTATGTTTCAAAATTAGTTTTTTTAAACCTGATAATTGTTCAGATATATATCTGGAGTTTTATAATAAATAATGTTCTGAGATTTAATAAGGTTCATTAATCCTGACTTGAACTTCTATTACTCCGATTCTACAACAGAATGGGACTTCTTTATGGAACCTATTTAACCCGCCAGCCCTGACATAATATGAGGTTTACACGATGAATGCCGTAAAAATATTAGGAGTAAGCGGAAGCCCCCGGAAAGGAGGGAATACCGACATCCTGCTTGATAGCTTTTTGAAAGGAGCGGAATCGGCAGGAGCTGAAACGAAAAAAGTCCTGTTAAGGGAATATTCGATAGAGTCCTGCATCGGCTGCGAAGCGTGCAGGAAAGCCGGGACCTGTACCAGGTTCCACGACGGAATGGAACTCCTTTACCCCGAGATCGAAGCCGCAAAAGGCCTTATCCTTGGCTCTCCCACCTACAACTACAACGTAACCGCCCCGATGAAAGCCTTCATCGACCGGCTCTACCCTTACTACAATTTCACTGACGAACGTCCGGGACCTTACTCGAGCAAACTTGGAGACCAGGGACGAAAGGCCCTTGTTTTTACAGTCTGCGAACAGGAAAAACTTGAAGAAATGGGCTTTACGCTCGAAGCCCTCGGTATGCCTCTTGAGGCCCTGGGTTATGATGTGCTGGATAAATTCCTTGCTACCGGGTGCTTTGCAAAGGGGGCGGTGTCAAAGAATGAAGCTTTGCTCGAAAAGGCTTTTGAAAGCGGGAAAAAGCTGGCAGAGGCTCTTCTCCAGGCCAATTGAGTGGTAAATTTCCCGGAAAAATATTTATTTTTGAGTTTTTCGGGCATTTCCACCCTCATCATCCTCGAAGCCGGCGGCTTTTTCTGGAAAGTATACCTGGATACCTAAAATGTGCATCTGAATAACCAATTCAATATATTGAGATGACTAAAAAGGGCATCCAGATAACCGGGGAAATATATTAGAATGACTTAGTGACTTAGTGACTTAAAGAGACATCCGAATGATTGAACTCATCGATTTCTCCCGCAAAACTCATTTCTTGCTTCCACCAGAGCCTTCAGGTTCCGAAGTGGGGTTTCCGGGGCAATCCCGCAGCCCGGAGCAAGGACATCCACCCCGCTTCCCAGGCACTCAAAAGCTTCTCGCTTTACATCTTCTGGCTTTCCGGCAAATAGGGTCCGAGACGTTGAAACGCTGCCAATTACCACAACGCCGGATTCATGGGCTGTATGCACGGCGCTTTTCAGGTCCTTTATGCCTTCCTCAAGGCTGAGCCCGTCAAACCCGCACTCTGCCATGTCTGCAATTATGGGATCTGCAGCTCCGCAGATGTGAAGCACACTTTTTCCTCTCCCGAGAGCTTTCGGGATCCTGCTCATGCCCGGTTTTATCAAGTCTCTGAAAGCATCCGGGGAAATCATGACCGGGGAGGAGACGGCATCTGCGATGACTACCACATCCGCTCCTCTTTTCAGGCATTCCCTGCCGTACACAATGCAGGCATCTGTGCAGAGTTCGACAAGCCTTTTCACAATATGAGGCTTATTTATAGTCCATTTCAGGAAACGGGTAGTCCCACAAAGAGAGGCTGCAAGATCGGCAGGGCCTTCCATGCCCACAATGAGGGGAAGGTTTGAGCCGGCTTTTTCCCTGAGGATTTCAGTAGCTTTCAGGACAGCAGGGATCCTGCCCCTTTCCAGGAGATCTTCAGGCAATTCCGGAACTGTAGGAGAGATTTCCATAGAACCCTTAAGCACAGCAGGGAGCTTCGCTTTCGTGCCGGGGTCAATTGTGCAGCCCAGGGCTTCTGCGAGCACAACCATATCAAAAGGGTACCTCAGGGTTTCAAAAGAAGCATTTACGTACTGTGAAAAGGCAAGTACTGCCATCTTTTCAGGCTGACTGTCAGCCTCGGGCCTGGCCGCCCCGCTCACGTCCATAAGCTCGAGTACAGGCGCGGTTGTGAAGGTGCCAACCGGTATCTGAGAGGGAGTTTTGCCTTCGAGGGTTCTGAGCATCTCTGTCCTGAAGTTCGGTTTTTCCATAAAAGTGACCCCGGATTAGTGTCTTTTGCTTTTTCTGAAGCTATTAACTGTACTGCTATTCTACTGTAATAATACTGTGCAATGATACTGTGCAATGATACTGTGCAATGATACTATACTGCTACTATACCATATTATACTGCTACTGTACGGCGGCTGTGACCTGTAGCTATTCGAACAAACCGCCCTGGAAAAGGATGAAAATAAAAGAAAATGAAGATAGAAAGAAAATGAAGATAGAAAGAAAAGACAGACAGTGAAAATAAAAAATTAGGCGAAAAAAAATAAATGGAAAATGGAAGAGAAATTTACTTCTCTCCGATCCATTCATTGACTTTTTCAGGGTTACTCTTTACCCAATTTGCTGCGGCTTCTTCAGGTGCCATTCCGCTTTCAATGTCCACCATTACTGCCTGGATATCGTCATGGGTCCACTGGAAGCGAGTAAGGATGCCATAGAGATTGGGCTTTTCTTCTTCGAGCCCGAGCCTCGCCAGGGTTTCAACGTGGTCAGCCTCGCCGTAAACGCCTTTAGGGTCATCAAGGTACTTGAGGTCCCAGCGGTTAAAAGACCAGTGGGGAGACCAGAGGGTCACAACTACCCATTCTTCGGAGTCAATGGCTTTTTTCAAGGAAGCGGTCATCGCAGCACTGCTGCCTGAGACAAGCTCCATATCAAGGCCATACTCGGAAATTGCGTTTTCGGATACCTGCATGATGCCTGCTCCGGGGTCAATGCCGATTATCTTCCCGTCAAATTTATCCTTTTCAGAGTTGAGCTCTTCAATGGAGTTGATAGTTACATAGGAAGGCACAACAAGCCCTATCCTGCAGTCTTCGAGGTTTGTATGGACAGAGTCGAGCCGGTCTCCGTAAGTTTCCCAGTAGGTCTGGTGGGTATAGGGAAGCCAGGCAGATGTGGTGAAATCAAACTGCTCGTCAGCGAGCCCCTGATAAAGGGGACCTACATCAACTGCAATGATTTCAACGTCTTCATACCCTGCCTGTTCGAGCACCTGCTGCATCACATTGGTACTTGCAATCTCACCGTCCCATAAGACATATCCTATTTTCACAGGCTCGCTTAACTCTGCTCCTTCTGCTCCTTCTACAGCTTCATCTCCTTGTTCTGCACAGCCTGCCGCAAAGAGGGTAAGCCCTATGATCAGAACGATTGTAAGAATCGATCCGATCTTTTTTCCTTCAGGGTTTAATTTTATACTGGTCAAAATATCTACAACCTATTTTTGAATTTATTTCTATTTTGGTTTTTAACTTCTGATTTCCGGACTTCTGATGTCCAGTCTTATTCTTATTTTGAGAATATTCAGGGGATTGAAGTGAGTGATACACCTCTTCCAGATACTGTTTTACACTGTATGGTGCTGTCTGGTAGGAGGCGTCCCTGTTAAAGTGAAATTCTGAATCCTGTGTGCCTGTTTCAAAGGCATCAGGAGTGGAATGTTTTTAGGAATTTTTTACCTGGGGCTGAGGTTCTGGGTAATCCTGTCCAGGACAACAGCTATTATGACAATAGCGAGCCCTGCTTCGAAGCCCATACTGATGTCCACCCGCTGGATCCCGAAAAGGACCTGGTACCCGAGCCCTCTGGCTCCAATCATTGCTGCAATGACGACCATTGAAAGGGAGAGCATAATGCACTGGTTGACCCCGGCCATTATGGTAGGGAGAGCCACAGGCAGTTCCACCTTTGCAAGCTTCTGCCAGCCCGTGGAGCCAAAGGCGTCTGCGACCTCTTTTAGCTCTTTTGGGACCTGTCTGATCCCCAGGTTGGTAAGCCTGATTGCGGGGGGCATGGCAAAGACAACCGTTGCGATCATGCCCGGGACGTTTCCGAGCCCGAAAAAGATCAGGGCAGGGATCAGGTACACAAAAGACGGCATGGTCTGCATGAGATCAAGCAGGGGCTTTACAATATGGTAAAGCATTTCGTTTTTTGCACAGAGGATCCCTACGGGAATTCCTATAACCAGGGTAAGCAGGGCAGAGGAGAGCACGAGGGCGAGTGTCTCTATCGAGAGCACCCAGAGCCCCATATTCTGGATAAGGAAAAAACCGAATGCAGTCCCGACTGCAAGCTTGATATTGCGCTTCCCCGCAAAGTAGGCAAGCAGGGAAATTACGAGGATGAAGAGTTCCGGAGGCAGGAAAAGAAGCACATCTTTTAAACCCGTGATCAGGAAATCAAGCTGATCGCTTATAAAGTCCAGAAATATGCCGAAATTGCCTTCGACCCAGTCCACAGCAAACTCGACCGTGTCTCCGATGGGGAGCCGGGGAATCAGCATGTTTTCACCTCAGAGCCCGGCATGGTATCAGACCTGTCAGGGGCTTTGGCAGGCGCTCCGTTATTTGCTCCTGCTTCTGCAGGCACAGGTCCGCTGTCAATTCCGTTGTTAATTATATTGCCAGAGCCGCCTGAGCCTTCGGGTGGCTGCCCATCTTCGCCTTCATTTTTACCGATGGAAACTGTTTTTTCAGGAGGCTTCTCTTCAGGAGTTTTCTCTTCAGGAGTTTTCTCTTCAGGAGGCTTCTCTTCAGGAATTTTATCTCCTGAGGCACTTTCTTCTGAAGCTTTTTCTTCGGGAACCTCGTCCTGCTCGATCTCTCCGGAAATTGCAAGGGCACCAAGCACACTGGCCCGGACTATAATCCCGAGTAACTTTCCGGAATCATTGACTACTGCAAGAGGGTACTGGCTGTCTGCAATCAGAGGGATTACCTCTTTAAGAGGCATATCCGGAGCTACACGGGGGGTATCCGGAATCATTACTGATTCAAGGCTCTTTCCTTTTTTCAGGGCTTCAAGGACATCCCCTATCATAACTATCCCTTTCAGGCGCCTGTTCTTCCCCTCAACCACATAAATCGAGGAGATTCCATGGTCTTTCATCAACTGAATGGCAACCCTGGGCCCGGAATTGATGGATATGATAGGGTCCGGCCGTTTCATAACCGATTCAGCGGTGAGGATTTTAGACCTGTCGACCCCTGCAACGAACCTCGAAACATAGGAATCTGCAGGTTCGGTCAGGATCTCTTCAGGGGTCCCTATCTGGACAATTTCCCCGTCTTTCATGAGTGCTATGCGGTCCCCGATTTTCAGGGCTTCGTCCAGGTCGTGGGAGACAAAAATAATTGTCTTTTGCACTCTGTCCTCAAGGGAAAGCAGCTCATCCTGCATATCGCTCCTGATAAGGGGATCAAGGGCACTGAAAGCCTCGTCCATAAGCAGGATGTCAGGGTCATTGGCAAGCGCCCTTGCAAGTCCTACCCTCTGCTTCATGCCTCCGCTGAGCTGTGTTATCCTGCTATTTTCCTGGCCTTTGAGCCCTACGGTTTCTATGGCTTCAAGTGCCTTTAAGTAGCGTTCTTCTTTAGGAATTCCCTGAATCTCAAGTCCGTAAGCCACATTATCCAGGACAGATCTGTGAGGCAGCAGGGCAAAATTCTGAAAAACCATTCCAAGCTTGTTCCTGCGGGTATTTCTCAGTTCCTCAGGGTTCATATCAGTAATGTTCTGCCCATCGATCAGGATCTCTCCTTTCGTTGGTTCGATAAGGCGGTTCAAGCAGCGCAGAAGAGTGGATTTCCCAGAACCTGAAAGCCCCATTATTACGAAAATCTCTCCATCATAGACCTCAAAGTTAACATTGTCGAGCCCTATGGTCTGTTTTGTCTTTTCAAAAATTTCACTTTTGGATAAGCCTTCATTTAGAAGGGAAATTCCTTTTTGGGGATGCTTACCAAAAACTTTGGTAATGTTTCGTACTTCTAGTTTTATATTTTTGTTCATAATAATACCGATTTGACCGAATTTTTCCAAAAATTATCGACAGTTCTTACAAAAGGTAGACAATTACCACAAAAAACTCGGGAAATAAAAACTAAAATTTATTAAAATTAATTTGCCGCCTGTATAACTAAATTTATACAGTCAAAAAATATATATGTAATATAAATACAATATAGATTTAAGAGAACTCCCTAATTTTTTCAGCTTAAACCGCTTATTTTTCTTACCTCTAAATCTGTACCCCTCATATATTATATTTTTGCGGAACATTTATATATAACAAACATTTGAAAGAATAAAACTAGCATAAATAATATATAAACTCGGGATCAAAACGTGTGAAATTTGCCATGAATTCAGCATATTCTGGTTTCGTGGTATAATTTTATTTTAATGAATATATAATTATTTTTTTGAAGACACATTAGCAAATTTTGGCAACCTTTTAGCAACTTATTGGCATTTCATTGATGTATCAAAATTATTCTTAATATGTTTATAATGTGTTAAGATTCTGTTTCTGTTATTGATAAGCACCGGGTTTACGGGGAAATATTTTGATGTAGTTTGAAAGAAAGATTCTCGAAAGAAAAGATTTAATTGAAATATTTTGATAAATTGAAATATTTATATATAAACAGACTGAACAAAATAGAAAAATAAGGTAATCGGGAAAATCATCGCAACACTTATACATGTCTTATGTCATTTACTCGCAGGTTCAGATGATGAAAGCAGTACTAGGATTAGCAGACGGAACAATTATTAAGGGCACCGGTTTTGGTGCCGAAGGCACAGCTTGCGGCGAACTTGTTTTTACGACTCAATTTACGGGATATGAGGAGGCTATGACTGACCCTTCCTACAAGGGTCAGATTTTAATGTTCACCTACCCTCTTATAGGAAACTATGGTGTCAGTGGAGAGCGTTTCCAGTCCGACAACATCCATGCTGAAGGGCTTGTTGTCCGGGAAGCCTGCAAAAAACCCTATCACTACAAATCCACCCGTTCTATCCACAAATTTTTAGAGGATGAAGGAAAACCAGGGATAGAAGGCGTTGACACCCGTATGCTCACCATAGGAGCAAGGGAGCGCGGGACAATGCGTGCAGCCCTGATCACTGGCAGTGACGATGGGGAAGAAGCCGTGGATGTGGCAAGGAATTTTCCACAGATAACGGATGAAGAACTTATCGCACTTGTAACATGTAAGGAACCCCGCTTTATCCCCGGAGCAGCCGGTGCCTGGAAGGGTAGTGGCAAACCCAAACATGCAGTTGTAGTTGACCTTGGGATAAAAAGGAACATCATAAACAACCTGCATAAAAGGGGAATTGACCTTACCCTCGTCCCTGCAACCACAAAGCCAAAGGAAATTGCAGGGTACGAACCTGACCTTCTTTTTGTTTCAAACGGGCCCGGAGACCCGGAAAAAGCAACCGACGCGATAAATGCTGTAAAAGCTTTTGCAGGCACAATTCCGGTCGCAGGGATCTGTTTCGGGCACCAGATAATTTCCCTTGCAATGGGAGCCAGGACTTACAAGCTTAAGTTCGGGCACAGGGGAGGAAACCAGCCAGTAAAGGACCTTATTGAAAACAAGATTTTCATAAGCTCCCAGAACCATGGGTATGCTGTGGATGCGGATTCCCTTGAAGGGACAGGGCTCTACGTGAAGTACCTGAATGCAAACGACAAAACCGTTGAAGGGGTCTCCCACAAAGACCTGGACATTTTCAGTGTGCAATTCCACCCTGAAGCCCAGGCAGGGCCCATGGATACCGAGGAGACATTCTTCGGCAAGGTCGTAAAGGTCCTCGGAGGGGATTGCTGATGCCAAAACGTGAGGACATAAAGAAAGTTTTGCTTATAGGCTCAGGGCCGATCACAATCGGACAGGCTGCAGAGTTCGACTTCTCAGGAAGCCAGGCGTGCAGGTCCTTAAAAGAAGAAGGCGTGCAGGTTGTGCTTGTAAACTCAAACCCTGCAACCATTATGACCGACCCCGAAATGGCTGATTCGGTCTATATCGAGCCCCTTGATGCCAGAATTGTAGAAAAAATCATTGAAAAAGAGCGCCCGGACGGGATCATTGCAGGCATTGGCGGACAGACAGGCCTTAATATTACCAGTGAACTTGCAGAAATGGGCGTCTTTGAAAAATACGGGGTTCAGATCCTGGGAACTCCTGTTGACGCTATCAAAAACACGGAAGATAGGGAACTCTTCAAGGAAACCATGTTGAGGATCGGGGAAAAAGTTCCTTTAAGCCGTGCAGTCCATTCCTTAAAAGAAGCCGAAGAGGTTGTCGGAGAACTCGGTTTACCCCTGATCGTCCGCCCGGCTTACACCCTTGGCGGGGCTGGCGGCGGAATTGCCCGCACAAAAGAAGAGCTCCTTGAGATTACGGAACGCGGGCTCAGGCGCAGCCGCATCAATCAGGTGCTTATTGAAGAAAGCGTGCTCGGCTGGGCAGAGGTTGAGTATGAGGTCATGAGGGATGCAAACGATACCTGCATCGTGATCTGTAACATGGAAAACATCGATCCCATGGGCGTGCATACCGGAGAATCGGCAGTTGTTGCCCCTTCACAGACCATGACCGATGCAGAGCACCAGATGCTCAGAAGTGCCTCTATTAAGATCATACGTGCCCTCAAGATCGAAGGAGGGTGCAATATCCAGTATGCCTTAAAGGAAGGCGACTACAGAATCGTCGAGGTAAACCCAAGGGTCTCCCGGTCTTCCGCCCTTGCGTCCAAAGCCACAGGCTACCCGATTGCACGTGTTACCGCAAAGATTGCAATCGGAATGACACTTGATGAGATCATAAACAACGTTACCATGAGCACTCCTGCCTCTTTTGAGCCGGCTCTGGACTACGTGATCACAAAGATTCCCAGGTGGCCTTTTGACAAGTTTACCACCGCAGACAAGACCCTGACCACAGCCATGAAAAGTACGGGAGAAATCATGGCAATAGGCAGGACAATTGAAGAGTCCCTCCTGAAGGCTTTCAAATCTCTTGATATCGACTCTCAGCTGGGAATAAAACGCTGGGAAGAACCAGAAATCAAAACTCTCCTCAAGACCCCAACAAGCGAACGCCTTTTTGTGATCTTCCACGCGCTTGAGAGGGGAATGTCGATAAAGGAAATTGCCGAACTTTCGAGCATCAACCCCTTCTTTATCTCAAAGATGAAGAATATCGTGGATATGGAAAAGCGCATCCGCGTAGAAGAACTAAATCCTGAATTCCTGCGCGAAGTAAAAAAGATGGGTTTCCCTGACAGTCGCCTTGCAGAGCTGACCGGAAAGACCAGGCAGGAAATAAGCGACCTCAGGCATGCATACGGAATTCTCGCTACCTTCAAAATGGTGGACACCTGTGCAGCCGAGTTCCAGGCAGCAACTCCTTACTACTATTCCACTTACGAAGACACCTGTGAGACAACCCCCACTGACAGGAAGAAAATCCTCATCCTCGGGGCAGGACCAATCAGGATCGGGCAGGGAATAGAGTTCGACTACTGTACCGTCCATGCAGTAATCGCACTCAGGGAAGAGGGCATAGAGACCCATATCATTAACAATAACCCTGAAACCGTGTCAACGGACTTTGACACCTCGGACAAGCTCTTTTTTGAACCCCTCACAATGGAATACGTAATGAACGTAATCGAACGTGAGAGGCCTGACGGTGTCCTTGTGCAGTTCGGAGGGCAGACCTCGGTGAACCTTGCAATCCCCCTGAAAAAGGAGTTAAAGCGCAGGACAGACCTTAATACCATGATCATGGGCACTGACCCCGACGACATGGACCTTGCCGAAGACAGGGAAAAGTTCTACCTCCTTATGCAGAAACTCGGCATCTCCCAACCCGAAGGTGGATATGCGACTTCCCATCAGGAAGCAATCGAGGTTGCAAAAAGGATAGGTTTCCCGGTACTTGTGCGCCCCTCTTACGTGCTCGGCGGCAGGGCAATGGAAATTGTTTATGACGAAATCGACCTCGAACGCTACATGAAAGAGGCAGTCAGGGTCTCGCCGGAACACCCCATCCTTATCGACGACTTCCTTGAAGCAGCCTGCGAAATCGATGTGGATGCGGTCTGCGACCAGAAAGATGTACTTATCGGGGCAATCATGGAGCACATTGAGGAAGCCGGGGTCCACTCCGGAGACTCAGCCTGTGTAATCCCGCCCCAGTCTCTCTCCCCGGATGTGCTTGACCAGGTAAGGGATTACACCCGAAAGATTGCTCTGGGCCTTAGGGTCAAGGGCCTGATTAATATCCAGATGGCAGAGAAGGGCGGGAAGGTCTTTGTGCTTGAAGCAAACCCGCGTTCAAGCAGGACAATTCCTTTCGTCTCAAAAGCGGTCGGCCTCCCTCTTGCAAAGATTGCAGCCAAAGTGATTGTCGGGCACAGCTTAAAGAGCCTGGGCTACACGGACGAGCCAAAGCCGAAACACGTCTCGATCAAAGAAGTCCTCCTTCCCTTTGACAAACTACCAGGAGCAGACCCTGTCCTCGGACCCGAAATGAAGAGCACGGGAGAAGTCATGGGCATTGACTATGATTTCGGAAGGGCATACTATAAGGCAGAGCTTGCAGCTGATAATCTCCTGCCCCTAACCGGGAAAGTCTTCCTCTCTATTCGGGAAGCAGACAAACCCGAACTTGTGGAAGTTGCAAGGAAACTGCAGGCAGCAGGCCTTGAACTCATGGGCACACGCGGTACTGTAAACTACCTTGCACAGCACGGGGTCTTCATGGACACTGTAAAAAAGGTGCACGACGGAAGCCCGAATGTTATCGATATGATGCGCAGGGACGAGGTTGACCTCATAATTAACACCCCCACAAGCAAGCAGTCCAGGAAGGACGGCTACAGGATCAGGCGGGCAGCTGTTGACTTCAAGGTCCCCTATATCACCACCATCCAGGCAGCTGTTGCTGCAGCCGATGCGATCGAGACCATGAAGAAAGGGGAAGCGCTAACGATCAAATCCATCAACGAGTACCATAAAGAGATGGAGCAGTAAAGTAAAGAAAAAGACCGGCAGCAGGATCTCTGAAAAGTACTGCTTTAAAAAACTGCTGTGCCAGCGGAAACGGAATAATTGAATGAGAATCAGAGCCGGCAGGGTGGCTTTCCATCCTCCGGCAAACGATAATCAGTTTTTAAACTTGCCAGCCCGTTAGCTGTCAAATTTATCAGGACTTGGCATATTGCTACCAAAATTATTAAATTTATAAAACTTATTAAACTTATTAATCCATTGACACGTTAATCCATTGACATGTTAATCCATTGACACGTTAATCCATTGACACGTTAATCCATTGACACGTTAAACCATTAACACGTTAATTATTATTGTTCTTATCACAAATCCGCCAAATAAGGGGTAGTAAAAGCATGGTAAAGAAAGTTGCACTTGCATATTCCGGTGGGCTTGACACCTCGGTGTGCATCCCCATCCTCAAGGAAAAGTACGGGTACGATGAAGTAATCACAATTGCTGTTGACGTCGGCCAGCCCGAAGAAGATATCAGGAAAGCTGACGCAAAAGCCCAGAAGATCAGCAACAAGCACTACACGATCGATGCAAAGGAAGAGTTCGTAAGAGATTACATCTTCCCCCTGATCAAAGCCAACGGAAACTACGAAGGCTATGTTATGGGCACATCCGTCGCCCGCCCGCTGATTGCCAAAAAAGTGGTCGAAGCAGCCATAAAAGAAGGCGCAGTTGCCCTTGCCCACGGCTGTACCGGAAAAGGCAATGACCAGCTCCGCTTCGAAGCCGTCTTCCGCCAGACCGATATGGACGTTATCGCCCCGATGCGTGAAATGAACCTGACCCGCGAATGGGAAATCAACTACGCAAAAGAGCACGGAATCCCTGTCGAAGCCACAAAGTCCAAACCCTGGAGTGTTGACGAAAACATCTGGAGCCGCAGCATCGAAGGCGGCAGGCTTGAAGACCCCTCTTTCGTCCCGCCGGAAGAGATCTACGAGTGGACAAAGTCCCCGGAAAAAGCTCCTGACGAGCCCATCGTCCTTGATATCGGGTTTAAAGCCGGTGTCCCGGTCTCATTAAACAACGAGCTGATGGACGGCTACCCCCTCATCAAATCCCTGAACGAGATTGCAGGCGCCCACGGAGTCGGCAGGACAGATATGATCGAGGACCGTGTGCTTGGCTTAAAAGCCCGCGAGAACTACGAGCACCCGGCTGCAACCGTCCTCCTCGCAGCCCATGCCGACCTCGAAAAACTCGTTCTCACCCGCGGGGAACTGAAGTTCAAGAAGACCGTTGAAGAACAGTGGTCCGAAATGGCATACGGCGGCCTTGTGGACGATCCTCTCTTTGCTGACCTCAACGCCTTTATCGACAAGTCCCAGGAAAGGGTCACAGGCACAGTGAAAGTGAAGCTCTACAAAGGCGCACTTACTATCCTTGCCCGCAGTTCGCCAAATGCGCTTTATTCTGAGGATCTCGTTTCATTTGACAGCCAGACCATTAACCAGCAGGATGCTGAAGGGTTTGCGAAGTATCACGGGTTCCAGGCGAGGATGTACAGGAAAGTTATGGATAAGAAGTAAGTTTGTTAATTTTTTGCCTGCCCTTTGGTTAAAGAGGAGGGGCAGGACTTTTCTCTTTTTTACTTATTTTTTTGGCTTTTTTCGAGTTGTTTTTGTTTTCAGGGTAGCGAAGCGGCTGATTGTTTAGATCTTTTCTGGGTTACCGTAATAGGTGTCTCAAACGGTTATTGTCACTGTGCACAGCACAGGCTTCTCCGTGACTGAAATGAAAAGGAAAAAACAGATAGTAGACACACCATGGAAAAAGAATCACTATAAATCGCCTAATTGAAATGATAACTATTTCTACTGGATAAGTAAGACCACTTAAAGGACAAAAAAGCAGGTAGAAATGATTTTAAATTTGGGAGTGTTAGGGGGTTAGTGGTGTAAGTAATTGGTGTATACGAAAGCAGCTTATGAGTGTCAGGAAGAGATTCATAGAAAATGTCAAAGTAGCGATCCATCTGAACGTTTAGAAGCAGCTGATCAACTGAGTAACTTAAGAAATCTTCCAAACAAAAAACAGGCGTGGGAAGATTTAGTAAAGCTGACTTTAGATGATTTCATAAGGTCTCTGAATTCAAGAGGTTTTATATATAGATGTAAGCAACAGTCGATTGATTTTACTGGCTTTTCGGAAATATACAAAGAAAACGAAGTACGAAAGGAAGCAGCAAAAGCACTGGGAACTGCATTTCAATGTACACATGATAAGGTTCAAGCTTGGGAAGATTTACACAGACTGACAGCAGATAAAGATTGCCATGTTCGAGAGGGAGCAGCAGAAGCACTGGGGACTGCATTTCAATATATATATGATAAGGTTCAGGCTTGGGAAGATTTACACAGACTGGCATTAGATAAAGATTGCCATGTTCGAGAGGGAACAGCAAAAGCACTGGGGATTGCGTTTCAATACTTCCCTGATAAAAACCAAGCGTGGAAAGATTTACACAGACTGACAGCAGATAAAGATGAAAAGGTGCGAGTTAATGTCGCAGAAGCACTGGGGACTGCGTTTCAATATATAAATGATAAAGATCAGGCATGGGAAGATTTACACATACTGGCATCAGATAAAAATCACTATGTTCGAGAGGGAACAGCAAAAGCACTGAGGATTGCGTTTCAATACTTCCCTGATAAAAACCAAGCGTGGAAAGATTTACACAGACTGACAGCAGATAAAGATGAAAAGGTGCGAGTTAATGCCGCAAAAGCACTGGGGATTGCGTTTCAATACTTCCCTGATAAAAACCAAGCGTGGGAAGATTTACATAGATTGACTTTAGAAAGAAGAGATGATGTAAGGGAACAGATAACATTTTCGATGGGAACTGCTTTTTGTTACTTACCTAATAAAATACAAGCTTGGGAAGATTTACATAGGTTGACTTTAGATGAAAACCCAAGGGTTAAAATTGATGCTGCAAGTTCACTAGGAGTTGCTTTTCAATATATTCCTGATAAAAACCAAGCTTGGGATGATTTACTCAGATTGATTTACGATGAAAATTTTGTTGTACGACATAGGGCATCAAAATCATTTATAACCGCTTTTCAATATACTCCGGATATAAATCAAGCATGGGATGAGTTAATTAAACTGATTTCAAGTGAAAATAGAAGTGTATATGGAGATTCTGAAAATACATTGGTAACCCCCTTTCAGTGTGTACCGGATAAAAACAAGGCGTGGGAGGATTTATTAAAACTTGCTTCAAATGATGATATAACTGCACAATATGAGGCAGTAAAGGCAATGGGTTCCCCTTCATTTCAATATGTTTCTGATACAAAATATGCATGGGAAAGTTTAGTTAAATTATCTTCGCATAAAGATGATGGGCTAAAGCTGAGGGCAGCAAAATCAATGGGAATGGTCTTCCAATACGTGTCCGACAAAAAACAAGCATGGGAAGATTTACATCGATTGACCTTAGATGAAAATAGCTATGTGAGAAACGGGACAACGCTGGCACTGAGAACTGCATTTCAACATGTACCCGATAAAAAACAGGCATGGGGAGATTTAGTCAAACTGATTGCAGACGGAGATTTTTATGTAGCTTGGAGAACAACAGAGACTATAATAACTATTTTTAAAAAAGTACCTGATAAAATAATGGCATGGGAGGATTTACATAGACTGACATTCGATGAGAATATTCGTGCCCGAAGTAATGCAGTAAAAGCACTTGGGGGTGTTTTTCAGTATTTACCTGAGAAAGAATTGGCATGGGAGGATTTAGACAGATTGGTTCTAGACGCAAATGTTGCAGTGAGAAGTGGGGCAATAAATGCAATAGGAACTGCATATCAACATGTACCTGATAAAGAAAAGGCATTTTTGGATTTATGCATCTTGAGTTCATTAGATGAAATAGTCGATAACCGAGTAAGTGCTAACCACTACCTTGGAAAAATTTGTATATTTAGGGCATCTCAATCTGAAAGCGAAGAAGAATACATGAGAGAACTGAAAAGTTCACTCGAATTTTTTGAAGAATCTTCTAAAGAGTCTCCTAAAGAATCTCCTAAAGAATATTTCGATGCATTGTTTTACAATCCTTCCGAATTTTGCCTGCCGTTCTATCGTTCTTTTTATATGATAATCCACGCCAAAAAACAGCAGGCAAAATATGAAGTTGAAAAGTACCTTGATGAGGCAAAAAATGCAATCAAAGGATCGAAGAATAAAAAATTACTCTTAGAAGCGGTTGAAAACCTTTCAAAAGCATTAGAAGAAGCAAACAAGTTCCAAAATATGGACTTGGAAGACAAGAAAAGAAAACTTGATATTTACAGAAAATATTGTGAGCAAGCTTCAGAGTTAATGAATGAAACTGAACAAACTGCACCCTTTGCTACTGATTTAATAAGAAAAGGCCTTCCCCTTCTTGATAGAAAACTAAAATCCCTCCTCGAAGAAATCCAGGAAAAAGCAAAGACTGCGTGCTGGGAATCTCAAGGTACTGATACACAAGAAATTGCATGCACTGTCAGTAGAGAAGTTCAGAAATGGGAAATTGGTAGTCAGGAAGAAATGACCTGGAATGTCGAAAACCTTATTTTTGCTTTAGAATCAAGTATTCCTAGAGTACCTGCAAATCAGCACATTTTCGATAGAATTCAACAAATTAGGGAACAGAAAGACATCCCAAAGCAGTATGGAATGGTATCTACTCTCATTCCGCTGATTCCCAATTTATGTATGGAACAAAAAATAGATTCAATGGAAAAGAAGCTTGATGATATAATTGTCCACTTTTCTGAATCTCATACAGATCTTACAATATCTCTCGGAGCAGATTTTTACGGAAATGGCATGAAAGTTACAAAAACAATTCCTCTCCATAAGTTTTCAGACAACGAAAAAGGAGAGATAGAAGGAAAAATTCAGGGGAACGAGGGAATTAAACTTTCAAGCTTACCTGCAACACTAGTCACAAAAATAAAAGATCACCTTTTTTGAACTTCAGAATTTGGTTCAACGATCAAAATGTTACCATTTATTACTCAACTCTTCATCAACCAGAAGGATGCAGAAGGGTTTGCGAAGTATCACGGGTTCCAGGCGAGGATGTACAGGAAAGTTATGGATAAGAAGTAAGTTTGTGATTTTGTCTGTTCCTTTTAGAGGAACGGACTTCTCTTTTTTTAAATTGTAATATGTCTTTTCGGACTGTTTTTCGGTTTTGTTTGTTGTTTGTTCGGAGAGCACATCGTTTGGATTTGCTTGGTAGGCAGAGGGCGTTCGTTTGGTTGAAATTGTGTTTTATATCCCGGGCTCTCAACGGCCGACGAAAAAGTTGGATGGAAAGTGGTATGTGGATAAAGTAATCTTATTGATAGGATAGCGTAATAAAAAAGAATGATTTATTAATTTGAGAATGTTAGAGGATTAATGGTGTGAAGATTTGGTCGATCAGGAAGAGATTCAGAAAGAGATCCATGAGAAGTGTAATAGTGAAGATCCAAAAGAACGTGAAATGGCAGTGACCGATCTAATCCATAGATTTAAATTTATTCCTGACAAAAAACAGGCTTGGGAAGATCTACACAGACTGACTTCAGATAACGATTGGAATGTGCGTTGGAGGGTTGTAGATGCCCTTGGAAAGATTTTCCAATATATACCGGACAAAAAACAGGCTTGGGAAGATTTAGTCAGATTGATTTCAGATAAAGAAAAAACTGTGAGATTTGGGGCAGCAGGGGCAATTGAAACTGTTTTTCAACATGTGCCGGGCAAAAAACATGCATGGGAAGATTTACACAGACTTATTTTAGATAAAGATAGAGATGTGCGTTGGAGACTTGAAGAAGCACTTGGAACGATTTTCCAGCATATACCGGACAAAAAACAGGCTTGGGAAGATTTAGTCAGATTGATTTCAGATAAAGATAGAGAAGGGCTACGGGAAGAATCAAGGGCAATTGGAATTGTTTTTCCATATGCACCGGACAAAAATCAGGCTTGGGAGGATTTACACAGACTGTCTATAGATAAATATCGCAGGGTGAGAGTTAATGCAGCAAGTTCACTGGGAGTTGTTTTTCAATACATTCCTGATAAAAAGCAGGCTTGGGAGGATTTACACAGACTGTCTATAGATAAATATCGCGGGGTGAGAGTTAATGCAGCAAATTCACTGGGAGTTGCTTTTCAATACATCCCTGATAAAAAGCAGGCTTGGGAGGATTTACACAGACTGTCTATAGATAAATATCAAAATGTGCGAGAGGGGGCAGCAGAGTCACTGGGAGTTGCTTTTCAATACATCCCTGATAAAAAACAGGCTGGAGATGACTTACATAGGTTGACATTAAATAAATGGGCTGTGTGCCGATTTTTCTGTGAAATCACAAATATCAATAAGTTAAAAAGAAGAAAATCCCATATCGCAAGAATCAAATTAAATTCTGTATGCAAAAATTTGACTTTGAATTTACAGCAAATTTACAACTTTGTAGATAGATGTTTGTATTCATGTGTGCGAGAAAGGGCAGCAAGAGCAATAGGAAATGCTTTTCAATATATTCCTGATAAAAAACAGGCAGGGAATGATTTACATAGGCTGATTTCAGATAGAGATCGATGTGTCAGAGTTAATACCGCAAGAGCAATAGGAAATGCTTTTCAATACATTCCTGATAAAAAACAGGCAGGGAATGATTTACATAGGCTGATTTCAGATAGAGATCGAGAGGTGAGAAGTGATAGAGAGGGGAGAGTTAATACAGGGGTGAGAGTTGATGCAGCAAGAGCAATAGGGAATGCTTTTCAATACATTCCTGATAAAAAACAGGCCGAGGATGATTTACATAAGCTGACATCAGATACAGATTTTTTTGTGCGAGATAGTGTAGCAAAAACGCTGGGACTTGTTTTTCAATACACCTCTGACAAAAATCAAGCGTTGGATGATTTACTCCTATTGATTTGTGATGAGGATCCAACCGTACAATATAAAGCAAAAAAAGCTTTCATAGCTGCTTTTCAATATATACCAGATAAAAATCAGGCATGGAATGAGTTAGTTTTACTGAGCTCAAGTGGAAATATAAGTTTTTATGATGATTCGGAAAACTTATTGGTGACTGCTTTTCAGGATATATCGGATAAAAACAAAGCATGGGAAGATTTAGTAAAACTGATTTTAAATGACGATATTGATGATATAGGTGTAAAATATGAGGCCGTAAGGGTAATGGGAACCCCTTCTTTTCAATATGTTTCTAATACAAAATATGCATGGGAAAGTTTAGTTAAATTAACTTTTCATGAAAATGATGGGGTAAAACTAAGGGTGGTAGAATCAATGGGGATGGTCCTCCAATATGTATCTGACAAAAATCAAGCATGGGAAGATTTACATCGATTGACTTCAGATAAATGTAGCTATGTGAGAATGGGAACAGCATTGGCATTGAAGACTGCATTTCAATATGTGCCTGATAAAAAACAGGCATGGGAAGATTTAGTCAAACTGATTGCAGACGGAGATTTTTATGTAGCTTGGAGAACAACAGAGACTATAGAAACTATTTTTCAAATAATACCTGATAAGATAACGGCATGGGAGGATTTACATCGACTGACATTCGATGAGAATATTCGTGCCCGAAGTAATGCAGTAAAAGCACTTGGGGGTGTTTTTCAGTATTTACCTGAGAAAGAATTGGCATGGGAGGATTTAGACAGATTGGTTCTAGACGCAAATGTTGCAGTGAGAAGTGGGGCAATAAATGCAATAGGAACTGCATATCAACATGTACCTGATAAAGAAAAGGCATTTTTGGATTTATGCATCTTGAGTTTAGATGAAATCGTCGATAACCGAGTACGTGCTAATCACCACCTTGGAAAAATTTGTATATATAAGGCATCTCAATCTGAAAGTGAAGAAGAATATATGAGAGAACTGGGACGTTCAATAGAATTTTTTGAAAAATCTTCCAAAGAATCTGACTCTTACAACCCTTCCAACTTTTGTCTACCTTTCTATCACTCTTTTTATACGATAATCCAAGCTGAAAAACGGCAGGTAAATGATGAAGTTGAAAAATATCTTGCGGAAGCAAAAGAGGCCGTTGGTGGATCAAAAAACAAGAAATTACTCTTCGAAGCTGTTAAAAACCTTGCACAAGCATTGGAAGAAGTACAGAATCTGAAAAATATGGATCTGGAAGCTAAGAAAGAAAAACTTAATTTTTACAGAAAGTACTGTGAAAAAGCTGCTGAGCTGTTTACTGAAGCAGAGGATGCAGCACCTTATGCTACAGTTACAATAAAAAAAGGGCTTCCTATCCTAAATCGAAAACTAAAAACCCTCCTCGAAGAAATCCAGGAAAAAGCAAAGACTGCGTGCCGGGAATCTCAAGGTACTGATGCACAAGAAATTGCATGCGCTGTCAGTAGAGAAGTTCAGAAATGGGAAATTGGTAGTCAGGAAGAAATGACCTGGAATGTCGAAAACCTTATTTTTGCTTTAGAATCAAGTGTTTCTAGAGTACCTGCAAATCAGCATATTTTCGATAGAATTCAACAAATTAGGGAACAAAAAGATATTCCAAAACAGTATGGAATGGTATCCACCCTCATTCCGTTGATTCCCAAATTATGCATGGAACAAAAAATAGATTCAATGGAAAAGAAGCTTGATGATATAATTGTCCACTTTTCTGAATCTCATACAGATCTTACAATATCTCTCGGAGCAGATTTTTACGGGAATGGCGTGAAAATTACAAAAACAATTCCTCTTAAGAAGTTCTCAGACAATGAAAAAGGAGAGATAAAAGGAAAAATTCAGGGGAATAAAGGAATTAAACTTTCAAGCTTATCTGCAACAGTAGTCAAAAAAATAAAAGATAACCTTTTTTGAACTTCAGAATTTGACTCACGATCAAAATGTTGCTATTTATTACTCAACTCTTCATCAACTTGAAGGATCAGAAGGGTTTAGCAAACTTGCCGTCTTCAACATTAGATCCCATACAGTTTGGATTCCTGAATCTTTTGATACACCCGCACCAGCAAACAAAACATATTTTTTTCACATGGAAGAACGCTAGCTGCTAATTTTACTATAGGGTTCTTATTCATCACCATGTAAAAAGGCAAAATAATTTAGCTTCTTTCATGAGTTGCTCGAGTATAGAATTTATGAAAAAAATAAGAAAAAAGTCTATTAGTACATTCTAAAACTTGATCCTTCATATCTTTTTTTAAGAGAAATAAAAAGTAACATATTTAAGGAACAAAATAGTTAATCATGTTCGTTGATTTTAACACAAACTATTTGCAATTATTCAAATTAATCAAAAATAAATGCTCAATAATGACCATGTGAAATGTTTCTATGCCTTATGACGAAAAAGCAAAATCATCTAGCGAGAATTTCGAGATGCTACTCGAAAATATTAAAGGTAGCACAAAAACATTAAAAGGAAGTGTAGATAGCAAGAGCGAAGACTTAGAAAAACTTAATGAGGATTTTGTGTCAAAGCTATCTGAGCAATACTCAGAACAAAACTCTGAGTTGAATAAAGAACAGCTTCGGCTAGATGAAAGTAAGAAAAATTTAATTAATAAAATAAAAAATATCTTCCATGTTTGTCGTCAAGGCATAGAATTCATAGTAAGTTACAAAAAAGAATTAGAAGATTTTCTTAAAGCACTCAACCAGCAAAAAAATTTATTACTTTTTATATTAATATCTAATCTTTCCATTTGTTCTTATATTTTAGTAGAAAAGATGTATCCTCTTCAAATTAAATGGATTTTCAATCACAGGAAAAATATAATAGTTATTCCATTTACCCTTATCATATTTAGGAGTAAAAAATGGAACTCGAAGCTTTAAAACAATTGCTGGCGTCACTGGACATCAATCCTGATGAAATTGAGGATAAAAGATATGCCACAGCTTTTCGTATTCTTTTTTCCATCATTGAAAAACAGAACGACGAATTTGAATTCCTCAAAGCAGAGAACCAAAAGCTTCGAGACGAAATCAACTTACTCAAAG
>NZ_JAQUVZ010000038.1 GCF_028693135.1 Methanosarcina sp. | reverse complement strand
AAAAGCCTTTCAGTAGAAATGTTTTTGAAAAAATCAGGAAACAGGTACAGACGTTGCCCTATGAAACCAAGACCATTGAGTACCATGGCAAGGATGCAAACTGAGTGAGGGACATTGTGATCCCTTTTTTTTGGAAGTTTCTCATCTATCAGTTTGTCAACTTCAAGTTCTCTGAAAACTCCAGCCATAAGACCAAGGTGACCTAAGAACCTTGTACGTTTTAAGGAGGATTCAACTCTTCGACTGCTGTTTTTCTCTGCCATGGGAAGACCAGGGAATAGATATAAAATTAATAATATTAATTTATATGTTTACCTGCCGAAGGCAGGTTTTAACCTCCACTCACTTAATTAAAAATTTATTAACTTATAGTTAGTTACCTTTCCGTTTCTGGCAGAAAACATTCAACTCCATGCTCTGAAAAATGTCTCAACTTTTTTCACACTGAATCAAAAAATATTCACCTTTATTTTTTGGGATGGCTTTTCATGGAGACTTTAATAAACAGAGGAAATAATCATTACCATTATCATTAGACTGTCTGTTTCAAAACATAACTTCAAAATAATTTGAAGTTTAATAAAAAATAAATGATTTGTGGAAAAATAAATAACTAAAGAGAAACAACTAATTATAGGGAATCAGGGTATATTTTAATGTCTTAAATAAATAATTTGAAAATTTTAGATACCAAAATGGGAGAACAGGGGAGAAAATAATTTGAACAGAAGATTCCATATTCTACTATTAATAGGGGCTTTGTTACTTGTTGCAGGCACGCTTCTTAATATCACCAGAGATCCACTTATCTTGAGCTCAGGAGCTGTGGCTGCATTATTCATGATTCTGCTTTTCAGAATAGATCCTCTGAGTCCTAACGACTAACAGGGAAAAAGAGGGTTTTTCTTATTTACATAAGAAAAACTTAATAACTTTACTTTCAAATTATTTTTTACTGGTTTTGTCTGAGGTATAGATAATGAACCGTAGAATCAAATTCGCATCAGTCTTCCTGATGCTTTTGCTTTTTGTTTTTTTTGCTGGCTGCTCCGGTCAGGAGACAGAGCAGGACACGCCCGGCTACGCCGCAGATGTGCTCAAAACGGAGTATGTAACTTATTCGGGGATTCTGGGGCAGGGCGCCTTCCTGCCGGGAAATTATAGTCTGGAAGCCCTCGATGTCGAGTTAAAAGCACCTTCTTATGAGTTACCCCTGGAAAGGGATAAAATCTCCAACTATGCAGCCTTTTCTGCCGGAATTCCTCTTGATGAATCAGCTCTAAAAATGCTGGAAAGTAATGGTTTTGTGGTAATAGAAAATCCTTACAATCCCGCAGAAGAGGACATAACTTCAATGTACGTGACCCTCAAAAAAGAGGAAATTCCTGTTTTCATTACCACGGATTCTCTTCTGCACCTCTATCACATCCAGTTTGATGAGACCCTGCGCCAGATAGAGGAAAAGGAGTTTTATGATACTCTCTGGGAGACCGACCTTGATTTGCTGAACAGCTCGGTAGAAGAATATAACAGTGCTTCTAACAGTGCTTCAGGAGAATCAGGAGAAGAAAAGGAAGCTGCAAGAAGAAACGCAGCCTACTTTGCGGTTGCTTTGAGCCTGCTCCAGCCGAAGCCCTCACAGGTACAGGCAGCAGAAGACCCTTACGGTTTTGTTGACGCGGCTCTTTTCCCTGCAGGTTCAGCAGAACAATATCAGTTTGAGGTCCCATCGTTTGTAAAAGAAGAGGTTGAAGCTGAACTGGCTCTGATCGAAGCTCACGGTGGTTTTGCTCCTTCTCCGATTTTCCTGTACGAAGAAGACTATTCCCAGTATGTGCCAAGAGGCCACTATACCCGCTCTGAGAAGCTGCAAAACTATTTCAGAGCTTTTATGTGGCACGGCAGGATGAGCATGCTCCTGAAGGGCGGACTGATAACGTCCGAAGCCCCTGCAAAAGATGCCCGCATCCAGACCATCCAGGCAAGCCTGATTTCTTCAAAGCTCCAAAACGAGCCTGAGCTTCTTAAAAACTGGGACAGGATCTACGGGGTTACGGCTTTTTATGTGGGCTTTTCCGATGACCTGGGGCCTTACGAATACATGGAAGCCATGGACCAGGTCTTTGGCAATGGAGAGAGGGAGTTTAATGAAATAGCAGTAGAGGAGTTAAAGGCTGTACTTGCCGAAAACCAGGGTCCGAAGATCTACGGAGGCACAGGAAACTGTGTCCTTGAGCCGCCCTTCACTTCGGAACAGGCTGACGCATGCCTCGAAAATACCACAGGTTTCCGCTTCATGGGGCAGCGCTTTATCCCGGACTCTTACATGTTCTCAAACCTGGTCGGAGCCTATACAGGAGAATATCAGGGAGAAAGGGATGCCCCTTTCACTCTCGTAATCTCAGGAGCTGGAAGACCTATCCGCGGCTTCCCGCGCGGGCTTGATGCAATGGCTCTCCTTGGCTCAGGAAGAGCTGTTTACTGGCTTGATGAACTGAACGATTCCAGTTACGAAAATTACAGTGTCCAGTACAGTGGACTGGATTCGGAGTTTGCGAACTTCAGCGCAGCCGAGTGGAACCGGAACCTCTACTGGTCCTGGCTCTATTCCCTTCAGCCCCTCCTGAAAGACTATGGAGAAGGATACCCGACTTTCATGCAGACCGATGCCTGGCAGGATAAGGAACTGAGTACTTCACTGGCTTCCTGGGCCGAACTAAGGCACGATACCATTCTCTATGCCAAACAGAGTTACACCATGACTGAAAGCGCAATGCAAATGCCGCCTGAAGAAAAACCAGTTGTCGGCTATGTAGAGCCGGTCCCTGATTTCTACGCCAGGCTGTTTGCCTTAACGAAGCTGACAAACCAGGGCCTGGATGAAATGGGCGTGCTTGAGCCTGCATCAAAAGCAAGGCTTACAGACCTTGAAACTATACTTTCCAGGCTTCAGGCAATTTCGGAAAAGGAACTCGAAAACGAAGAACTGACTGAAGAAGATTATGAGTTCATCAAGAATTTTGGGGACCAGCTTGAGGGAGTCATAACTGACGTCGACGATAAAGCCAGAAAAACCACAGTCGTGGCTGACGTCCATACCGACGGCAACACGGGAGCTGTACTCGAAGAAGGAGTAGGATACGTGGATATGATCGTGGTCGCGTATAAGCTTCCGGACGGCAGGATTCTTGTAGGAGCCGGACCCGTTATGAGCTACTACGAGTTCAAACAGCCCATGTCCGACCGCCTGACCGATGAAAAATGGAGAGAAATGCTGAAGGCAAACCCGCCGGAAAAGCCGGAGTGGGTTTCCACATATACCTCTTAATTTTGCTCTCAACTATTTTTTAATTTTTTTAATTTTTTTATTTTTTTCAGCTTTTGGTGATCCCTCATTAACTGTTTGATCTATTCTATACCCGGAGCTGGAAGCTTTCAATCCGTCTTCCCCACGCCGCGTTGGGCCTGGGCCGGTCTGTCAGCCAGATAAAAAATAACCAAAAAAGCGACACCGTAATAAAAAGAAGCAAACATTGAAGGAAAACCCCCGGAACCGGGAGAATAATTTTATTATCAGTCGAATACCCCGCTAGCTTGCTGCGGGGATGGAAAACTTCCCCGATAACCGTTAATGATAATATGTAATTTATCAATTCCATTTTCCGGTTGTTAACTTCTACTCAAACTAAAGTTTTTAGGGTTATTGTTTTCTTTAACGAAATTTGGAGCGATGGCGCGAACATACCCCGTTGCTTACGGCGGGGTGCGCCAGCGCAACTTTGATTTATCCGGGAATGGCTTTTCAATTTACAGGTAAATATCAGCGCCTCCGCCAGCTTGTCTGGTGGCCCTATCCAGAAAGTAGAAAGAAGCAAAAAGAAACAAAAAGAAACAAAAAAATTACAGGTTTCCACGGTTACTTCTACATATTTTTCATAGGTGTGCTCAATTGTTTTTACTTTCCTGCTTTTATATTCGTCCTTTTCTTTTTTTGGCGGGAAAAACCGCTCTCCTGCGTCGAGCGGAACAAGAACGGTTCGGAAACGGTTCTGTATAGCGAATAGGGTTGTAAGGATCAGAAACATTTCTTAATTTTTCTTTTTATTCAAAAAAGTCAACCAGGTAACAGGGAATGGACAGTTTTTTATTTATCAAATTTTGTAGCTGGATATGACTACTGGATTTTGAATAGATTGAAATATTGTAATGAGAATAACATATGGAAAAGTTAAATTTTTAAAAAGTTTGACCCCCTATACGAACCTTTGGTTGCAAAACAGGAATAATCTGAAACTTGACTTCGAAGGTAAAACCCCACCTTTTCTGAGCGAGCAAAGCTCGAATCAGATACTGATCCAAAGCGACCGAGATGAAATAATGAAGAATCTAACTCAGACAGTTGTAACTCTTTTGATGTTTCTTATTTTTTTAGTCTCCCTTTTTACAGGAGGATGCCTGGAGCAAAGTTCCGGGTTAAGCGGGGAGAACGGGACAGAACAGAAAGAAGATTTAGACAATAATAAAAACGCTTTGACGGGTCATTTGAAAACCGAAGCAGTAAATCTTTCCGATTTTGAGACCGGAAATTCATCGCTTGCAGGAAACTACAGGCTTGAAGCCCTTGATATAGAGCTGAAAGCTCCCCAGTATGAACTGCCCCTGCAGGAATCGGATGTTACGAATTACGGAGAGTTTTCTCAGAAGTTTTTGACAGATGAGGCAGCCCTGGAGAAGCTGAAGGAAAACGGATTTGTGGTAATTTCCAACCCTTACAACCCGAAGGAAGAAGATATCACTGCTATGTATGGCAGCCTTGAAAGAGAGGGACAGCTAATTTTCATAACTTCGGATACTCTTCTCCACCTCTACCACGTCCAGTTTGACGATAGCATGAGCCAGGTCGAGCAAAATGAATTATATGGCCTTTTGTGGGAACTCGATAAAGCCCTGCTTAACGCATCTGTAGAGGATTATAACAGCGCATCAGGAGAAGAAAAAGAAGCCGCAAGAAGAAACGCAGCCTACTTTGCGGGTGCATTGAGCCTGCTCCAGCCAAAAGAATATCAGATCATGGAGATTAAAGACCCTTACGACCCGAAGGCAGGAACATACTTTGACCCGGCAGTAAAGGAAAAATATCAGTTTGAGATTCCTGCATTTGTAAAAGATGATGTCGAAGCTGAACTAACTCTTATCGAAGCTCACGAAGGCTTTGCTCCCTCTCCGATTTTCCTGTACGAAGAAGATTATTCTCAATATGTGCCCAGGGGACACTACACTCACTCGGAACTCCTGAAGAATTACTTCGGGGCTCTCATGTGGCATGGGAGGATGAGCATGTTGCTTAAAGGAAAATTAATCCGGGCCGAAGACCCGGAAAAAGAAGCCCGTATCCAGACAATCC
The DNA here is from genome assembly GCF_028693135.1 of Methanosarcina sp. Lineage (GTDB taxonomy): Archaea > Halobacteriota > Methanosarcinia > Methanosarcinales > Methanosarcinaceae > Methanosarcina. The sequence goes on along the minus strand of NZ_JAQUVZ010000038.1, from coordinate 29,339 downwards.
AGGCAAGTCTGATCACCTCCCGGTTTGAAAACAATCCAGATCTCCTTCAGAAATGGGACCGGATCTACACGATTACTGCTTTTTATGTCGGTGTCTCCGATGACCTGGGACCTTATGAATATATGGAAGCAATGGATACAGTGTTTGGAAACGGGTCAAAGAGTTTTAATGCAACAACGATAGGAGAGATGAAAGTAGAACTTGCCGGATACCGGAGCCCGGAGATCTACGGAGGCACAGGAAGCGGAACTCATGAACCCATTCTAACGGCCGAACAGGCCGATGAACTCCTGGAGGATACAAAAGGTTTCAGGTTTATGGGCCAGCGTTTTATCCCGGACTCCTACATTTTCTTCAGGCTCACCGGCCCCTATACTAAAGAGTACACAGGAAATCCGGGACATATGCCATTTACCTATATAGATTCCTTGTACGGAAACAACAGGGGCTTCCCGCGCGGGCTTGATGCGATGGCTCTCCTGGGTTCGGAAAGGGCTGTTTACTGGCTCGACGAACTGGACGATTCCAGTTACAAAAACTACAGTCTCAGGTACGAGGAACTGGATTCGGAGTTTTCGAACTTCAGTGCAGCCGACTGGAACAGGAACCTCTACTGGTCCTGGCTTTATTCCCTCAAGCCCCTCCTGAAAGACTACGATTCAGGATACCCGACCTTTATGCAGACCGAAGCCTGGCAGGACAAGGAACTGAGCACCTCGCTGGCTTCCTGGACCGAACTCAGGCACGATACAATTCTCTACGCTAAGCAAAACTATGTAATGGAGTCGGAACTTCCTGTGTTTGGGGACAAAACCGTAGGGTATGTTGAGCCTGTGCCTGAATTTTATAACAGGCTGCTTGCCCTTACCCGAATGACTGCAGACGGGCTTGAAGAACTGGATGCGCTTGATGAAGATACAGGACGAAACTTTGAAAGCCTCGCGAGCGTCCTGGAAAAGCTTATCGAGATTTCCGAAAAGGAACTTGAAAATAAGGAACTGACAGAAGAAGATAAACTTTACATCTTCAAGTTTGGAGAAAGAATCAAAACGAGCGTGAGTGTCGACGAAGACGCTAGAAAAACTATCCTTGTTGCAGACGTCCACACCGAACCAAATGACGAACTCGTGCTTGAGGAAGGGACAGGATATGTGGATATGGTGATTGTGGCTTACAAGCTTCCTGACGGCAGGGTTTTCCTAGCTGCAGGGCCTGTTATGAGCTACTACGAGTTCAAGCAGCCCATGTCCGACCGCCTGACCGATGAAAAATGGAGAGAAATGCTGGAGACAAACCCACCGGAAAAGCCGGAGTGGGCCTCCACTTACATTTCTTAATTTTTTTTCAGATATACAAATTGTCTCAAAACCATTTTTTCACTCTCAGTACCTGCATTTTTCAACACACACAGGGCACAATACCTGCAGATATGAATCTTCAACCCATACAAAATAGCGAAGAGCCTTTATTCCTCACTAATTTATTCTTCGCTAAAATACTTCCTGGCAAGGAGAAACGTGCTCGAACCTGTAAGGATCAGCAGGAAGAGGGCAATTATCATCCCTTCTGTTGTGAAGTCCTGCCAGGAATGCACAGATACCCACAGCCCGCTTCTTGTGACAAAGGTCGAGAAAATGACCAGGATAAAAGAGACAAGTGCAAGCATAGGGAGCATGAAAGCATATTCTCCCTGGCGGATCCTTAACTTTGCATGCAGATAAGCTGTTGCCGTAAGCCAGGGAATGAGGGAAGAAGTTTCTACAGGGTCCCAGGTCCAGTACCAGGCACCCCAGCCAAGCACTTCATATGCCCAGAATGCTCCGAATCCGATCCCAAGAGTAAGGAAGAGCCAGGAGACGCGCATCCAGCCTGTTGCAAGTTCAGACCACCTGTTGTCCTTGAGAACAAGGCCTGCAATTGCAGCAGCGAAAGGAAGGGTGAAAGCTGCATAGCCGAGGAACAGAAGAGGGGGGTGGATAGCCATCCAGAGGTTCCTGAGTAGAGGGTTCATGCCCTGTCCGTAAGAAACAACGAAAGGTTCCACAAAGAGGTTCCAGTTTGTAACTTCAGGTATTCCTGCACCTGTTACATAATACATTGAGAAAGGGTTTTTCAACGCCAGGAGCAGCAGGAATACCGAGGCTACAAAGAGTGAAACCGACCTCATAAGGGCAAAGAGATTTGTTTCCCGGAGAATTTTACCAGTGCCTGTAAAACGCGTTATGGCGAGCATTATGAAGATAAAACCTGTCCATATCAAAAATGACCCTTCCTGTCCTGCCCAAAGCGCCGAAAACCTGTAGATCCAGGCAAGGTCAGTGCTGGAGTGCTGAAAGACATAACTGTATTCCGTGTCCACAACAAGCAGATGGTAGACAAGCAGAAATATCGCGATTAATATGCCCGATCCTCCTGCAAGTTCCAGCTTTTCGGAAAGGACAAGAAATTTCCTGTCCTGCCTGAAGAAGTAAAACAGGGAAGTTAAAAAAGCAAGCAGTCCGGAAGCTCCCGCTATCCAGATGAGCCCCATTCCAGTATTCATGCTATCACCATCTGCACACCCGTCTCATACATTTTTTTTACTAACTCGCTTCTTTCTATTAGCGTTTTTGTTTTCATCTACCTGATAACTTATTTCAGAAGAGCGGTTTCCAGAAAGACCATCTCCTGAGGTACCTTTTTCTCTCAGGAGAGAATCCGAGAGGAAGAGTATCAGGATGCCCAGTACCATCAAATAAAATCCACCCCAGAGAGCGGTCATGAAAGGCACCTTCCGGATATAAAGTTCCACGGTCTGGGCTTTTGTATCCACGGATTTTGGGGCAATAAAAAGTTCTTCCAGAAGCCCTCTGTGAATATAAGTTTCGGTGTAGGACTGTTCCCACTTGAAATCACTTATATACCTGATCTGTCCGCTGTCAAAAGGCTGGCCCCACCTGTACACATCAAAATCTATGGTACTTACGTAAGCTGAGCCAGGATAGCTCCCGTAGGGGTCCCCTTCAATTCCAGATGTGATGTTGGTAACATAAACGCTGTAACCCATAGACTTAAAAGTGCCCACTTCTCCCATGGGTACAACAGCAGAATCTTCAAGCTTCATGTTCGTGCTGAAGAGAATGCCAACAAGAAGCAGGACTGCCCCGAGGTGGATAATATGGGAACCCGCCCTTCGCAGAGTTCCTTTCAGGGTTTTTTCCCGTAAGGAAAGCAGCCTGTACACAACCGCAAAAAAGGCTGCTGCAAGAAGTGGAAATGCAATATTAACAGGCAGGCTTGAGAAGGGAGAGAAAATTACCGAGAGCACAGAACCGACAGTTCCAATCCCAAGGACAAGAAGGCCTTCCTCTTTCCCTGCGCTTCGTATTAGAAGACACAGGGTCAGCAGCATGACCAGAGCAAGGGTTGGCAGAGCTGCACGCAGGTTAAAATAGGCAGAATCGAGAAGGATTTCTTCTCCTGTACTGACCCTCAGGATAAAAGGGGTTAAAAGCCCCATTGTTATCAGAGCTGCGAGCAGCACCAGGACAAAGACCGTGGCAAGCAAGGTGCTGCGAACTGTGAGAATATTGTTGAGCGGCTTCATAAAAAACCTTGAAAAATGTGATCTAATATTATAACTTAATAAAATAAATACTATTAAATAGGGATAATATTTACTTAAGCACATTATTTAAACGTACCTGAAAAAAGTTGAAGAATACAGGGAGAGGAAAGCGGAAAATAATCCTCTGGCTAACTTTGTAAACAAGTCATACATAAAAATAAAAAGGATAAGGATATGGAAGGAAGTTAACTTCTGTCTTAGGAAAGAACGAACCGGAAATTAGAGAGTTGATACTACGATCGAGCTGATAATCAAAGCATTCTGGCTGATGATTCCTGCATACCTTTCCAATCCCTTTGCAGCCGTCTTTGGGGGCGGGAAACCAATTGACGGAGGCAGGACGTATAAGGACGGAAGAAGGTTTATTGGAGATGGAAAGACCTATAGAGGGCTTTTTTCAGGCATATTTTGCGGGTTTCTTGCAGGATGCGTTGAGATCTGGCTGAGTACGAAGGATTTTGAGATTATGGGAATTGAAATGCCCACTTTTGGCCCGGACTACGCAAGCGCTCTGATAGTTGTCCTCGCCCTTGCCTCCGGCGCCCTTTTCGGGGATATGTTCAAGAGCTTTTTCAAGCGCAGGATGGGCCTGAAAAGGGGAGCTTCCCTGCCTCTTGTAGATCAGCTGGACTTTGTTGTGGGAGCCTGGGTTTTCACATACCTTGCATCCCCGGAATGGTTCGTGAACAATTTTACCCCCGGAATCGTGCTTACCATCCTCATAATGACGCCTCTGCTCCATCTTACGACAAACATAATCGGATACTTTATAGGTGTGAAAAAAGAACCCTGGTGAAAATTTCCTGGGAAAATTTTCGGGGAATATTTATGAAGATCCTGTACTAAAAAAATTGCATAAAAAGATTTGAGAAAAGCCCTGCATAACTACTGAGGAAAAATCACAGGAAAAATCAGAGGAAAAAAACTTAAAAAACTTAAAAAACTTAAAAAAACGTAAAAAAATATTTATAGCGCTGATAAGGCTGCAAACACCGGTGAGATAATGAGTCAATCAAAACCAGATACCGAAAACGAATTCGAGATACAAAAACAGGAACTGATCGCAGCCCTCAAAGCCTGCGGAGCTGTCCGCTACGGGGACTTCACGCTCGCCTCGGGAAAGAAAAGCAAGTATTACATAGATATTAAGAAAGCCAGCACTGACCCTAAAACCCTGAAAATTATTGCCAGGCAGGCGGCCCTCAGGGTAAGGGAAATGGATGTGGACACCGTTGCAGGTGTGGAACTAGGAGGAGTCCCTCTGGCAACCGCGGTTTCTCTGGAAACTGAGCTCCCCCTGCTGATAGTCAGGAAATCCGTCAAGGACTACGGCACAAAAAGCAGATTTGTAGGAAACCTGAAACCCGAAGACAGGCTTGTAATGCTCGAAGACGTAACAACCAGTGGAGGCTCGGTTAAGGATGCGATCGAGGTAGTCAGGGAGACCGGAGCCCGTGTAAAATACGTAATCACCGTCGTGGACAGGGAAGAAGGGGCAAGGGAAAAACTGAAAGAAGTAGAAGCTGAACTTGTGCCTCTTGTAAGTGCGAGTGACCTGTTAAAGTAAGGTATAGCCTGTTAAGTAAGGGAAGTGCTGGCGCACTTTCCTGAACCTCATTCGATTGTATTCAGCCTGTCAGCCAGAAAAAACAACTGCCTAACTCATAATAAGACTATTAAAATATCTTGAATGCTATAGAGAAATATCCTACCTTGAACGAGAGATACTTCCCTTTATCTAGAATCCGTTTTTCACTTTCAGAGTCATAACGTGCCTCCACCAGTTTGTCTGGTGATCCTTCAAAAAAGAAGAAAGAAGAAGGAAGAAATCGAAAAGAAAAAGGAAGAAGAAGCTTGGAAAAGCAGTAAAAATCAATAAAATAAGACGTAATAAGGTTACTTTTCAGGTACATTTCAAGTACAATTTTGTCCTGTCTTGACTGCATTCTCACAAGCTTTTACTTCAATTTTGCTTTGTGGCTTTTCTTTTTGTTCTATTTTTGGGAAAAGCCACTCTCCTGCGTCGAGCGTGACAAAAATGGTTAGGTAAAGCGAATGACGTTGTATGGGTCATAAATATTTAAGTAGTCCTCTTGAGCGAAGCGAAAAGGACCGCAGGCTCCCGAATCGCAATTCGGGCGAGTCGCAATTTGGAAGAAAAGACATCCATTTATCTCCCGAAGCGGGAAGACTCCTTCCTCGGACAATCCGGTAGAACCGGATTGGACAGGTGGGAGATGAGAGCGTCAACTTCCCCACAATCCGAAGATAATAATTTCGTATATCTCCATATAGTTACAAAGAGTATATTATAAAGATGCTTCGAGGTAACAGATACCGAATTTACCCTAATAAGGAGCAAAAAGCTCTTATGGAAAAACACTTCGGTAGCTGTCGTTTTGTCTATAATAAACTCCTTGAAATCAAATCGTTAATGTATAAAAAATTCAGAATAAGTCTCTCGGAGTTTGACCTTAATAATCACCTCTTAGTTTTGAAAGAAGTGTATCCCTGGTTGAAAGAAGTTAATGCAGGAGCATTGCAACAAGCAAGTAGAAATCTGAATAAAGCTTTTACAAACTTCTTTAATTTTGGATTTGGGTATCCTCAAAAGAAAAAGAAAAAAGATCACCATTTTTCCTTTCAGATTCCTCAACACTATAGTCTTGATACATCTATTTCCAAAGTTTTGTTGCCTAAGTTTGGTTGGATTAAGGTTAAGATGCATAGGGAAATTAGCAAAGGAAGTTTGAAAACTATAACTATATCCAGAACACCAACAGGAAAATACTACATAAGTTTTCTAACTAATGATGGAGAAAAACTTCCCGAAAAACAAGAATTTTCTCATGCTACCTTGATTGGAATAGATGTAGGAGTTACGACTTTCGCTACTCTTTCTACCGGAGAAAAAATTGATAACCCAAAATTCCTGAAAAACTCTCTTGAAAGATTGAAATGTTTGCAAAGAAGAGTTTCTAAGAAAGTTAAAGGTTCGAAAAACCGGAGAAAGGCAGTCTATAAACTTACGAAAATCCACGAAAAAATAAGTAATCAAAGGCATGATTTCCAGCATAAAGTTTCAAATCGGTTAATCAGCGAAAACCAAGCAATAGCCGTTGAAACTCTCAATATTAAAGGATTAAAGAAAAACCACAAATTAGCTCAGGTTATCAGTGATTCAGCATGGTATTCTTTCGTACTGAAATTAACGTACAAAGCTGAATGGGTAGGAAAAACTATACTGAAAATAGGCATGTTTGAACCTTCCTCTAAAATCTGTAATGTTTGTGGTTATAAACTTAAAGAATTAAGTTTAGATATTAGAGAGTGGCAATGTCCTGATTGCAAAAATACGCATGATAGAGACATTAACGCCGCTATCAATATTAAGAAAATTGCTGTAGGGACTACAGTTTGAGCCTGTGGACTTGGAAAAAACGGCAACCGCCAAGCATGAAGCAGGAAGCTCCGTCCTCAAAAACTTGAGCTATTAAGCGAAATTTTTAGGGAGGGGTAGTTCACATCTTCAGGGATATATTCTTACCTGGGTAGGGTTAACTTCAGTGTCCTTTAATTCAATATCTGAGTAAGATTGTATGTCTACTTCAGCTTCAGGTAAGGAAACTAAAGTAAGGAAACTAATCTCAGTCTTCGTGTCCGGTCTTTTCAGATACATCGCAGGATACTATACGACAGAACGACAGAAACCAGGTCTCTAAGACTGAAATTCGGTCCATACGACAAAAATTAGGTCTCTCAGTAATCCATATTTCTTCAGGCTCTAGTGTTTTTCAATAAATCTCGCCCGAAATCGTGCTTTTTAAATTACAGGAAGGTAGCCAGATGACAGAACCAGGACATAAAGGAAAAAAGATTTTGCTTGTTATTGCTCAGGAACAGTTCAGGGATGAAGAATGCTTTGTTCCAAAGCAGATCTTTGAAGCTGCAGGGGCAAAGGTTACGGTCGCAGCCGAGTTTACTGAAACTGCAAAAGGAACACTGGGAGGTACGATTAAGCCCGATCTCAGGATATCCGAAGCCAGAATTGAGGATTATGATGCGATAGTAATTTCAGGAGGGTCGGGTTCAAGAAAGTACCTCTGGGACAATAAGTACCTGCGTGAACTCGTAAAAGAAGCTGACTCCCGTAAAAAGGTAGTTTCTGCGATCTGCATCTCTCCTGTGGTTCTGGCAAGAGCAGGGATTCTGAAGGGGAAGGAAAGCACTGTTTTTAGTAGTCCGGATACTGTACACGAACTAAAGGAGCATGGGGCTGTCTACCAGGACAGGGAAGTTGTAGTTTCGGACAGGGTTGTGACAGGACGAGACCCAAAAAGTGCGGAAGCCTTTGGAAAAGCCGTTCTTAAAGCCCTGAAAAAAGCATGATATTTTTAAAGTAAATTATTCGGTAGCAAAGCTGGTGCCTTATTATGAATGAAGAACTTGAAGCTATACTGTCTTATCATCAGGCTAGCAAGCATGGCTTTAAAGCCTATGCTCCCGGTCCTCGACACCTTGAAATGGCAATCAAGCCAGACCCTTTTCTCAACTACAAAGGAGCTACGCTCTTAAAGCTCGATACCTGGAATGGAGAAGATATAAAATCCGAACTTTCTCCTGCATATGAACAGGCATTTTCTCAGGAGAAACTGGGACCCTCTGAGCTGAACCGGAAGAGCATTTCTCAGCTTTTTTTTGACAGCTTTGCGATTTCAGTATGGAAAAAAGCAGGAAGTTCTAGCTGGGCTCTCCGCATAAATCCTTCAAGTGGAAACCTTCACCCAACAGAGGTTTACCTTATTTCCGGTCCGGTTCCGGAGCTGCTGGAAAAACCGGCTGTCTGCCATTATGCGCCTTTGCAGCACGCGCTTGAGGTAAGAGCGAAATTTTCCCCGGAGACCTGGGAAAAGCTGAGTTCCGGCTTTCCGGAAGGCACATTTTTCATAGGGCTTACTTCAATTTACTGGCGGGTTGCCTGGAAATACGGCATCCGGGCTTTTCGGTATGCAAACCATGACCTGGGACATGCTATTGCTGCCCTTACCTTTGCTGCAGCAGGGCCTGGCTGGAGAACAAGCCTGCTTGTGGATATGGGCTCGGAGGACATAGCAAAGCTTCTGGGCGTTTCCGGAAGGCAGGGCCCTGAAAAAGAAGAACCTGCCTGTCTGCTTGCAGTTTATCCTGCAGGAAAGGAAGGTCCGGCAGGTAAGGTATCTTCGTCTGCACTTTCGGATTTTGAAAAGCTTTCCTGGAACGGGGTTCCGAACCGTTTGAGTCCTGCACATGTAGAATGGACTGAAATTGAAAAGGCCGCTTCAGTAACCAGAAAGAACGAAACTTACCACGCCGACGAAAAGAAGCCGGAACCGAAGCTTGAAAGCAGAGCTGCAGGTTTATCCGGGAAAACTTCTGGCTACGAAATCCGTCCAGGCGTTGAGACAGTCCCTCTACGCAGCGTTATTCACAGGAGACGAAGTGCCCTGGAAATGAATAACAGTGCTTACATGGAAGAAGACAGTTTCTACGGCATACTGCGAAGAACCCTCCCCGATAAAAATCCCATTTTCGATACACTGGCTTTTGGGCCCTTTGTACACATGCTCCTTTTTGTAAACAGAGTGAAGGGACTTCGTGAAGGTCTTTATATCTTTCTGCGGAAACCCGGAGAAAAGGATAAATTTAAAACCGCCTTCAGGCCGGATTTTCTGTGGGAAAGGCCAGAAAGCTGCCCTTCTGATCTTGAATTTTACCTGCTTGTGGAAGAGGAACTGCATCATTTTGCAGCCCAGCTTTCATGTGCACAGAGAAAGGCAGAAGATGCCTGTTTTACCGCATGCATGCTTTCGGAGTTCGAAGAGCCTCTAAAAACATATGGTTCATGGATGTACCCTTATCTTTTCTGGGAATGTGGAATCCTCGGGCAACTCCTTTATCTTGAAGCAGAAGCTCGAGGTTTCAGGGGCTGCGGGATAGGGTGTTTTTTCGACGACCCTCTGCACGAAACTCTGGGACTTAAAGGGCTTGAATTCCAGGATCTCTACCACTTTGCAGTGGGCTCGCCTCTTCAGGAAATTGGGGTTTTGACCTTCCCTGCATATAAAGAGTAACTAAGGAGTAACGTTTGCTTTTTTGCCCTTTACTTCTTTGTCATTACTTTTTTACCCTTTGTTTTTGCTCTTTACTTCTTTCTTTGTTCTATGATTTTTTGCCCTTTACTTCTTTCTTTGTTCTATGTTTTCTTTTCCTCTATCTTTCCTGAAAGTTGCCCTTCTGACAAATCCCGGAGACCTTTCAGGAGGTACCTCACACCCAGAGCCCACATCGCATTCGACCACGATTCCGCGGAGTAGACGGCCCAGAATATCTGACCCTGTTACTATACGCTTTTCCTCACCCCAGTAAAGAATGAGGTCCTGGTCAATTACATCATCTTCCGGGTACTGCGGATATACCTTGAACTGCCGGATTACTTTCTCGAGCCTGGTTTTAGGAGACTTTACCACTACAGGGAAATGGCAGTAAGAAAGCGGAAGGAAAGGACCTTTTTTATAGACTGCATCTCTCAGGAAGCCGTCCGCATCCAGCACCATTACAGGCTCATCTGCCGGGTTGGTGATGATTACCCATTTTTTTCCGGATGCTTCTATTTTCTGCAGGAAGGGGTCAGACGGTTCTCTGTTGAATGACGGAAAAACAGGGCGGTTATTTCCCACAGGAAGAGAGATAATGCTTCTCTGGTCTATTATAGAACCTTCGTCAGAAATGTTGACATCATCTATGGAAAGAAAGTTCAGGGCTCCTATCCCTTCAAAAGAGCCTATATCGGTCTTCCCGGACTCGATATGTTTTTCGAGCATAATCCTCATTGCCTGTTCCCTGAACAGATCAAGTTTTTCCCTGCCCAGCCACCAGTCAAGAATCAGCGCTGTCGGTTTTGCCACCGGATAGAGCAGCATCTGGTAAAAGCGGACGAGAGGAGTCAGCTTTGCCCCAAGCGCAAGCGCGTTCCTGGAAAAATAAGCCTGGGGAATAATCTCTCCGAAACAGGTAATACCAAAGGTCGAGAAGAGAAAAGCTGAGGTTCCTGCCATTACGGAATCCGTAAGCAGAGCGATAAGGACATTTACGCCTACGTTCCCCCAGAGCATAGTCGTAAGCAGGAAATTGGAGTCACGCCGGACCTGCAGGATTTTAATTGCATTTTTGTTATCTGCTTCAGCTTCAATCTCAAGTCTCAGTCTTCCAAGACCGAAAATGCCGATCGTCAGCCCTGAAAAAATAGCAGACTGTGTCAGGCAAAGTGCAATTAGTATCCAGGTAATGATTTCATTCATTGTAAGTCAATAACCTCTAGAATATCTGTATAAACCCAGTCGAATCCTTAATCAGTTAATATCTTATAAACTTAATCTCATCACGTCAGGCCTGGTTTACTATTCCCTGCTGGACAAGCTTTTACCCTGCCATTAAGTTAAGTTTGCCCTGATAATATAACTTAATTTGCTTCATCTAATTTTGGTTGGCTACTTTGTCCGAAACCGGTTGAATGGTATAATATTTAATAACAAGCAGGTCATACTAAGATTTCTGGTCAGCCAACCGTGACAAAAAGTATTATGAGGAGAGAACTATCGCTGAAACCTCCCATCCTGTACAAACCACTGCAATCTTCCGGACTCTCCAGATAAAAGATTACGACCCTTTTGATCAGTGATAAACATGGCAAAGGAAAAAAGAAAAACCGGATCGTCTGCTGAAGTTCCGGAAGTATTCCGTACGACTGCTACTCCTGCCGCTTCCACAGAAAAACGAATTGTACTTCTTATTGCGATACTTGCCGGATTTATCACCCCCTTTGACGGTTCGGCAGTAAATATTGCCCTACCGACACTGGGGGCAGAATTTCATATGAACGCGATTGCCCTCTCCTGGGTTTCTACCGCGTACCTCCTCTCCTCAGCAGTGTTTCTCGTCCCGTTTGGAAAAATTGCAGATATTTACGGAAGGAAAAAAGTTTTCCTCTACGGCATTACTATCTTCAGCCTTGCGTCCCTGGCAATGACCCTGGTCCCTTCGACAGAAATACTGATCGGAATCCGGGTTATCCAGGGGCTTGGGAGTGCCATGATCTTCGGGACCGGAGTTGCTATCGTTACCTCCGTCTTTCCTCCGGGGGAACGCGGGAAGGCTCTCGGGATCTATATCACTGCAGTTTATCTCGGGCTCTCCCTTGGGCCTTTCCTTGGAGGTTTAATGACGCAGTATCTGGGTTGGAGGAGCATTTTCTTCGTAAACGTCCCTATAGGAATCGCAGCGGTTATCCTCATCCTCTGGAAGCTGAAAGGGGAATGGGCAGAGTGCAGGGGGGAGAAGTTCGACCTGACAGGGTCTTTTATCTATGGGGCAGCGGTCGTTGCTGTCATGTACGGGTTCTCAAATCTCCCGGCATTTAAAGGAGCCGCTCTCATAACCGTGGGAGTTCTCGGGGTTATCGTCTTTGCCCTGTACGAGATGAAAATACCTTCTCCCGTCCTTGACATCAGGCTCCTGACTAAAAACAGGATTTTTGCCCTTTCAAACCTTGCCGCGCTCATCAATTACAGCGCAACTTTTGCAGTGACTTTTCTCTTAAGCCTGGACCTGCAGTACACAAAAGGCTTCACACCTGAGCACGCTGGTTTTATCCTGATAGCGCAGCCAGTTGTCCAGGCCCTGATTTCGCCAATTGCCGGCCATCTCTCTGACAGGATTGAGCCGCGGATCGTTGCATCGGCGGGAATGGCTCTCAATGCAATTGGGCTCTTCTTTCTCAGTTTCCTTACCGAAACAACACCCATCTGGCACCTGGTCCTCATCCTTCTCCTACTCGGTGCAGGGTTCGGGCTCTTCTCTTCCCCGAACACGAATGCAATTATGAGTTCGGTTGATAAGAGGTTCTACGGGGTCGCATCAGGGATGAATGGGACTATGCGGCTTCTCGGCCAGATGCTCTCAATGGGTATCGCAATGATGATCTTTGCAGTTGTTATCGGTCCTGTGGAGATCACTCCTGAGTATTATCCCCAGTTTGTTTCAAGCTTACATTATGCATTTATCCTGTTTACGATCTTCTGTGTTGTCGGGGTATTCGCGTCTCTGGTGAGAGGAAAATCCAGTTCCGGGGCTCTTACCGGCATTAATGAAAAGGGGAAAAAAGCAGGGCGATGAAAAAATAACGTTCTTGAGGTTCCATTTCGAGTAATCTGGTGTATTCAGAGGACGTGCAGCCATGGAAAATTATATCTCAATTTTATATACTTTATCCGACATTTTCTGATAAGGACTTTATAGAATCTATGATCTAGAAATTATCTAGAATCTACTAATCTGGAATCTGCTATCTGGCGGTTTTTTTTCTTTAGTGCCAGACGTCCAGAGCAACAAGCTGCTTTGACCAAAACACCTGGGCGTACACCTAACTTAATTATTGCAGGGGGTTTATAGAATGAATATCTTTAACCAGGACACAGATAAAGGAAAGCATATTTCCGGAATTGATAAGGGCAAGGTCGTAATGTATGGGCTGAGCACCTGTGTATGGTGTAAAAAAACAAAGAAACTGCTTACCGATCTGGGAGTGGATTTTGAGTACATTTATGTGGACAGGCTGGAAGGGGAAGAAGAAAGCAACGCCGTTGAGAAATTAAGACGTTTCAACCCCTCAATTTCTTTCCCAACAACTATTATAAATGACGAAACGGCAATTGTGGGTTTTAAGGAAAAACAAATCCGTGAAGCTCTTGGCTTTTGAGGGGGAGTTGGGTTGAAAGAAGAGAAAGCTGCCGAAGAAGGCATATCAGAAGAGAAAGTGGATACAGTCTATAAGCGGTTGAAACAGGAAGCTGAGAAATCAGGCTACCACCTGAACCCTGATGTCGAGTTCACAAAAGACCTTGTGCGTGGGCTGCTGACCAATGAGGAGCGTTACGGCTACTGGGCCTGCCCTTGCAGACTGGCTTCAGGAAATACAGAGGAAGACCTGGATATCGTCTGTCCCTGCTACTACAGAGACCCTGACCTTAACGATTATGGGGCCTGTTACTGTGCACTTTATGTTTCGGACGAGGTCATTCGAGAAGAAAGAGAAGTGGAGTCTATCCCGGAAAGGCGTCCTTCTTACGAGGAAAGAGAAGCTGAAAGAGCCGAGGAAGCTGAAAGAGAGGAGATGATGGAAACTATGGAAATTTCAGGAAAACTTTCAAAACCGGTCTGGAGATGTAAGGTTTGCGGATATCTCAGTGCCATGGACGAGGCTCCAGGGGTCTGTCCTATCTGTAAGGCGAAAAAGGAAAGATTTGAACGGTTCATGTAATTTTTTTATGTAATTTTTCCTTTTTTTCCAATTTTTAAAAAACGGATGCCAGAACTGCTGTGGGCAATTCTGTTCTTAATATGTTAGGACTTACGTGGTTGAACTGAGAAATCAATACCTTTAAGCCTTTAGCTGTCTAAAATATAAAGTTAAACCACAAAGGCTATTGTGCTTGATTTTGCTTTAAGTGCGTAATATCAGTTTCTCTTTTATTACTTTGCTAAAAAAATCAACTTTTTTCAGTGTGACTCCATAATAAGTGTCCTTTTTGGGAAGCTTTAAGCTATGGAATCAAATACTCAGGGCTTTAGCAAATACGATTTTATAGATGTTGAACTCCCCGAGCTTCACCATTACATGATTGATGTTTTAGAATCCTTAAATCAGATTCATTAGCAAGATCCACTTTGGGTAAATCATTTTCCCCAAAGGGGTCTGGAAAGGGCTCTGTGAGACCTGTCTCGATTCCGCCCAGAAAACCCACTTAATTGTAGACAAAAACCAGACTTCATGCAGAAAAGGCAGATGCGCCCTCTGCGGAGATAAAACCGGGGTTTTCCCTGTGGAACTGCAGATCCCGGATTTTTCAAAAGGAGTCGTAAAAAAAGAGGTAAACGTCTGCAACAGGTGCCTGAAAGCGGTCGATGAGGCTTATATAGGGTACAAGAGAGAGCAGATCGAGCAGAAACACGCACATCATTAAGTAAAATCAAAGCTGCTTTTTAAAGCGGCTTTATTTTTTATTTTTTGGTAGGCGCTGTTTTTATGACGTTGCCTCTTGAGTAATTTTTTGCTTTTTTCTTAACTGGAATCTATTTTTGCAATTTGATACATTTCCATAAAATTAAGTTTGACCGGAGTTTATAAGATATCATGAAAATCGGGCTATAGCTATTGATATTGTGTAGGTATAACAAAAAATTAATTAAGTTCCAAATCCATTTAATTCAATTTTGGCGTCACCACATCTTGAATTCGCCCAAAGATTGGTACTTGTGTGTTTTCTCCTTCCCTATAAGGAAGAAAACAATATAGGGCGTCTTGTTATAGGGATTATGTGTTATACCCTACATAATGAGAATTTAGCTATTTTTGTTACACACTCGGTTATAATAGTAATCATATATTTGTCGATTTTATACTAAAATGCTTCGAACTGGTGTCAAACATAATTAATTTTTTGTTATACCCTACATTTTATGCGTCGCTTGATGCTGTATTATACTACAAAGTATAAACTCCGGTTTGAAACTTTTTATTATTTTCCGATCTTCAGATTTTCTTCCTCAGATGCGGCAAGTTTCTGTTAGGGATATTTTGATACTCAAGCTTCCTTCCTGCCTTAAGAAATTCTCCTGAGGATGCCGAAACCTACTTGACCCGGACTGAAGTTTTTATGAGCTCAAATGAAATCGTTTTTGAGCTCAATTTTTAGATTAGAGAAGAGTTATTCAATTTCTACTCTGCTCTAAAGGGTTATTTTTCGGACTCTATCTGTTCAAAGATATAATGTTATGCGGGTATTGCTAAAGATCCTCCCATAACTGCTATTTATCAATCATTATTATAATAATACAACATTCTAAATAAACTTTTATAGTTATAGATATAAACTTTTGCATAAACTTCAAAATGTGTAAACTGTTGCACATTTATATACTGATCCCAAAACCAATTTTGGTATTGAGCTCTCCCCAAAAGCCATTCTATTTTTAATAAATAACAGTTTCCAGAGTCGTTTTCATGATCAGGAACTTGATCGATTATACGGAATACAAGATTCGAGAAGCAAATCTTGAGTTTTAGGATGAGCTCATTTACAAAATATGGGAAGAGAGGCGAATAAAGTTGAAGAGGAAATATCAAAAAATGAGAAAGGAGATTAACATGAAAAAAAATCTCAATATAAAAAGCGATATAAATATGAGAACAAAATTGGTGATCTTCAGTGAACTTCTAATTTTATTTTTGTTTATAAGTTCATCAATAGCGATGGCAGATACAGGATCTTCAGAAACAATAAAAGTATCTGATATTCAGAAAAATACCATAAAACAGACTGCAGTTTCTCTAAATTTTGAACTTGCACCAGATAATCCTGAATTTATCGAATACCTGAAGAACAAAGAAATCTCTCTAAAGGGACAGTCCCTGGAAGGGCAATATACGGGTTATATTCCCTCGCCTATGGATCTCAGTCATGTCAGCAAAATTTCCGCCGCATACGAATCTGCTCAAGATTATCCAGCTTATTATGACCTGCGAGCTTTGAACAAGGTAACACCTGTGAAATTCCAGGATGATGCAGGTGTTTGCTGGATTTTTGCAACATATGCATCTCTTGAATCGTATTTAATGCCGAACGAAAGTTGGGACTTTTCAGAAAATAATATGAAAAACCTGCTTTCTTCTAGTTATTTGGATGGTTTTGACCGTGATGCCAATAGTGGGGGAACTTTTGTTATGTCAACTGCCTACCTGACTCGCTGGAGCGGACCAGTGAACGAAAGCGATGACCCTTATGATCCTCACTCTGTTGCGTCCCCTCAAAATCTGACTATACAGAAACATGTACAAGATGTACTTTTCCTGTCGTCTAGGCAGAATTCTTCGGACAATAAGGAGATAAAATTTGCAATTATGAACTATGGAGCGGTAGCATCCATGATCTACATCGACGGCAATTATCCCCCCCAATATTTACCTGCCAAATACAGCTATTATTATAACGGATCTTTGAATGCGAATCATGGTATAACCATTGTGGGCTGGGATGACAATTTTGATAGGAACAATTTTTCCAGCGTTCCACCCGGAGATGGGGCATTTATCGTGAAAAATAGCTGGAATACTAGCTGGGGTGACAGAGGATATTTCTACATTTCCTATTATGACTCCAATATAGGAAAAGCTTCTGCGATCTACATAGCTGAATCCCCAAATAATTATAAATACATCTATCAGTACGACCCATTAGGATGGTCTCAATCAATTGGGCAACCCAATAAAAACATGTGGTGTGCAAATGTATTTACTGCACAATCTAACGAAGTCCTTAAAGCAGTAAGTTTCTACGCAACAGACCCTAACTGCAATTATGAAATTAGAATACTCAATAGTACATCTTCTAAGATACTCAATAGTACAACACTCAATAGTACATCTTCGGTTCTTACCCAGAATGGTACAATTCCAACAGCAGGATACCACACGGTCAAACTGAATTATGGAGTTAAGCTCAAAGCCGGTGAAAATTTCTCAGTAAACCTGAATCTAACTACACCTCAAAATTCCCCTATTGCTTTAGAATATCCGACAGCAGTCTATAGCAGTCATGCAACAGCAAATCCAAGAGAAAGTTTTGTCAGTACTAATGGAAATACTTGGATCGACATAACTACGATTTATCCAAACACGAATGTATGCATTAAGGCCTTTACTGACCCGGAAACTGTACCTCCTGTTGCTGATTTCTCTGCAACTCCAACTTCCGGAAACGCTCCTCTAAATGTCAGTTTTACTGACAAAAGCACAGGTACACCCACTTCGTGGGCATGGGACTTCGGAGATGGAAACACTTCAACTGATCAGAATTCAACCAATATCTATTCTACAGCAGGAAATTATACTGTAAAAATTACCGTGAGCAATGCGGCTGGCTCTGATAACAAGACAATAGAAGACTGTGTTCAAGTTCTCCCTAAAGTCCTTGACACTCAGGCTCCTGTAATAAACTCAGTTAGCCTGAATAACAGTAATCCGAATACTGGTGACCTTATCAAGGTGACTGTAAACGCTACTGATAACGTTGCAGTAACTTCCGTTGAAGCTTCCGACTCTTCCCTGAGTTCTCTTGGCGAAAATATCTGGGAAGGGACAATTACAGCTCTTGAAGGTATTCATTTTGTTAATGTTTCAGCCGAAGACGCTGCAGGAAATATTACATGGAACAACTCTACAAGTTATACTGCAACTTCATCTGATATTGAATTTCATTTCATAAAGTCACTCGGGGGTTCAGGGGGTGAATACGCACAAAGTATTCAGCAAACTTCTGACGGTGGCTATATCGTTGCCGGAGACTCCAATTCAAACGACGGCAATGTGACCGGAAATCATGGGGGGAGTGATTACTGGGTTGTGAAACTGGATACAACCGGGAATATAGTGTGGCAAAAGTCACTCGGAGGTTCAAGTTATGATAACGCATACAGTATTCAGCAGACTTCTGACGGTGGCTATATCGTTGCCGGAGAATCTAATTCAAACGACGGCGATGTGACCGGAAATCATGGGGGTTTTGATTACTGGGTTGTGAAACTGGATACAACAGGGAATATAGTGTGGCAAAAGTCACTCGGAGGTTCAGGGGGTGAACTCGCAGAAAGTATTCAGCAGACTTCTGATGGTGGCTATATCGTTGCCGGATATTCCCGTTCAACCGACGGCGATGTGACTGGAAATCATGGGGGTTATGATTACTGGGTTGTGAAACTGGATACAACCGGGAATATAGTGTGGCAAAAGTCACTCGGAGGTTCAGATCATGATTACGCATACAGTATTCAGCAAACTTCTGACGGTGGCTATATCGTTGCCGGAGACTCCCGTTCAAACGACGGTGATGTGACCGGAAATCATGGGGGTTATGATTCCTGGGTTGTGAAACTGGATACAACCGGGAATATAGTGTGGCAAAAGTGCCTAGGAGGTTCAATTTCTGATAACGCATACAGTATTCAGCAAACTTCTGACGGTGGCTATATCGTTGCCGGATACTCCGGTTCAACCGACGGCGATGTGACTGGAAATCATGGGGAGTTTGATTACTGGGTTGTGAAACTGGATACAACAGGGAATATAGTGTGGCAAAAGTCACTCGGAGGTTCAGATGATGAATACGCAGAAAGTATTCAGCAAACTTCTGACGGTGGCTATATCGTTGCCGGAGAATCTAATTCAAACGACGGCGATGTGACTGGAAATCATGGGGAGTCTGATTACTGGGTTGTGAAACTGGATACAACCGGGAATATAGTGTGGCAAAAGTCACTCGGAGGTTCAGATTGGGATGACGCATACAGTATTCAGCAGACTTCTGATGGTGGCTATATCGTTGCCGGAGAATCCGATTCAAACGACGGCGATGTGACTGGAAATCATGGGGGTTATGATTACTGGGTGGTAAAGTTTGCTCCTCAGACCCGGATTCCTGTAGCGAACTTCACTAGCAACGTCACTGAGGGTTATGCTCCGCTCGATGTTCAGTTTAACGATACCAGCACTGGAACGCCAACATCATGGCAGTGGAACTTTGGAGATGGAAGTGCTAACTCAACAGAGCAGAATGCAACTCACACATTTACAGATGTAGGAATTTATCACGTAACTCTTACTGTTGCAGAGGATGGGAACAACAGCACAATAACAAAGGATATTACTGTATTAAATGCTCCTGTTGCTGCGGATTTTACTTCAAATGTTACAATCGGAACAGTTCCTCTTTCAGTCCATTTCTATGATGCCAGCACAGGATCCCCCACCTCATGGCAGTGGAACTTTGGAGATGGTTCTCCCAACTCAACTGAACGAGACCCACCTCATACATTTACAGATATTGGGGTTTTCCATGTAACTCTTACAGTTATGAAGGATGGGGCTAGTAGCTCAAAAACAAAGGCTATAACTGTTAATGCTCCAATTGGGTTCAAACAGTATGCATATATTACGAATGCTGTCAGCAGCAGCGTCTCTGTAATTGACATTGCCACAAATACTGTTGTAGCCACTGTGCCCATAGAAAGTTATCCTGAAGGAGTTGCGGTCAGTCCAACCCGAAAAAATGTATATATAACAAGCCCTGGTAGCGACACTGTCTCTGTAATTGACACAATTACAAACAATGTTACAGCCACGATAAATGTAGGATGGTATCCTTGGGGAGTTGCAGTAACTCCTGATGGAAAAAAAGTATATGTGGCTAATCAGTTAAGTAATGATGTCTCTGTAATTGACGCAAAAACAAACAATGTTACAACCACGATAAATTTTGTACAAGATCCTTATGGTGTTGCAGTCAAACCTGATGGAAAAAAGGTATATGTCACAAACGGCGGTAACGTCTCTGTAATTGACACAAAAACAAACACTGTTAAAACCACGATAAATTTAGGATACGAGCCTGAAGGAATTGCATTTACCCCGGATGGAAAAACGGCATATGTGGCGAACTATGGAAATAGCAGTTTCTCTGTGATTGACACAGAATTAGACACTGTATCAACCACCGTGCCTTTAGGACCTTTAGGAAATCCTATAGCAGTTGCAATCCCCGCGTTTGGAAAACAAGTATACATGACTAACATCAACTGGGACACTGTCTCGGTAATTAACATGGATACAAATAGTGTTACATCCACTGTGAAAGTAGGAAGATTTCCTGAAGGCGTTGCTGCTACTTCGGATGGAACAAAGGTTTATGTTGCGAACTGGCTCAGCAACAACGTATCTGTGATTGATACAAAAAACAACACTGTTATAGCCACTGTGCCCGTGGGATCCAGACCTGTTGCATTTGGGCAATTTATAACTCCGGTTCCAGTTAATGGAGAGGCCGATCTTTCTCTCTCTCTACAGGCACCTGTAAGTGAATTTCCAAGCACTTCGATGACATATACGCTGTGCTACCAAAATTTTGGGACAATTTCTGCAAACAATGTCTTACTTGAAGATGAATTATCAGACGTTGTTAGTTTCAAGTCTGCTTCTGATGGTGGAGTTTATGATCCTTCTACAAGGAAAGTTACCTGGGATATCGGGACTCTTGGTCCTTCAGATCATGGTTACAGATACATAACAGTTATGACCCCTCTTGATGTAATAGTCGGAACTAAGATTCCTAACAGTGCCAGCATCAGTACGTCAGATCTTGAGGGTCAATACGAAGATAACGATCAACAAGTTCAGACCAGGATCACACTCCCAGATCTTCCACCAAACGTAAGTGTTGTTAATCCACATTTATGGGGAATAAGCACACCTGTAGTTTGGTGGTTTGAACCGACAACCTTTTCGTATCACAGTTGTCAGGATGCAACAGCAGTTGGTATAAATATTCACATAGATGACGGTGGTCAGGATATCGTTGCAAATATGGCAGGAGGACCTCCAGACTGGAACTACACAACAACATTCCATCCGCGTTACGGAAAAGCAACAGTAACTTATACAATATCTGGCTGTACCCCAGAAATCGTAAGTTTTGATATTTACATTGATCCGGCGGGATACATTTACGACATTGATACAGGGAAACGCATATCTGGTGCATCTGTTTGGCTTCAGCGTCCTGATGGTAACGGCGGCTGGGAAAATGTTCCGACAGGCGAAAATCCCCCCGTTTCTCAGCCCGATATAAATCCACTCATCAGTGACCAAAATGGCATGTATCAGTGGGATGTTCTCGAAGGCATTTATCGGGTACATGTAGAAGCGCCTGGATACGAACCTGCGAATAGTAGTTTTGTAGATATACCACCCCCGGTTACCGATCTGCACGTAGGTCTGCATCATATCAATGTCTCACCTGTTGCTGATTTCTCTGCAACTCCAACTTCTGGAAATGCTCCTCTAAATGTCAGTTTTACTGACAAAAGCACAGGTACACCCACTTCGTGGGCATGGGACTTCGGAGATGGAAATACTTCAACTGGTCAGAATTCAACCAATATCTATTCTATAGCAGGAAATTACACTGTAAAACTTATCGTGAGCAATGCGGCTGGCTCTGATAACAAGACAATAGAAGACTGTGTTCAAGTTTTCCCTAAAGTCCTTGACACTCAGGCTCCTGTAATAAACTCAGTTAGCCTGAATAACAGTAATCCGAATACTGGTGACCTTATCAAGGTGACTGTAAATTCCACTGATAACGTCGCAGTAACTTCTGTTGAAGCTTCCGGATCTCAGTTAACGTCTATTGGAGGAAATATCTGGGAAGGGATAATTACAGCCCTTGAAGGTATTCATTTTGTTAATGTTTCAGCCGAAGATGCAGCACATAATATTGCCTGGAATAATTCTACAAGTTATACTGCAACTTCATCTGATATTGAATTTCATTTCATAAAGTCACTCGGGGGTTCAAGTTCTGATTTTGCATACAGTATTCAGCAAACTTCTGACGGTGGCTATATCGTTGCCGGATACTCCCGTTCAAACGACGGCGATGTGACAGGAAATCATGGGGGTTATGATTACTGGGTTGTGAAACTGGATACAACCGGGAATATAGTGTGGCAAAAGTCACTCGGAGGTTCAAGTTCTGATTCCGCATACAGCATTCAGCAGACTTCTGACGGTGGCTATATCGTTGCCGGAGACTCCTATTCAAACGACGGCGATGTGACTGGAAACCATGGGAGTTCTGATTCCTGGGTTGTGAAACTGGATACAACCGGGAATATAGTGTGGCAAAAGTCATTCGGAGGTTCAGCTACTGATGCCGCATACAGCATTCAGCAAACTTCTGACGGTGGCTATATCGTTGCCGGAGACTCCTATTCAAACGACGGCGATGTGACTGGAAATCATGGGAGTGGTGATTCCTGGGTTGTGAAACTGGATACAACCGGAAATATAGTGTGGCAAAAGTGCCTAGGAGGTTCAGATACTGATTCCGGAAACAGTATTCAGCAGACTTCTGACGGTGGCTATATCGTTGCCGGATACTCCTATTCAAACGACGGCGATGTGACTGGAAATCATGGGGGTTCTGATTCCTGGGTTGTGAAACTGGATACAACCGGGAATATAGTGTGGCAAAAGTCACTCGGAGGTTCAAGTTCTGATTCCGCATATAGCATTCAGCAGACTTCTGACGGTGGCTATATCGTTGCCGGAGACTCCTATTCAAACGACGGCGATGTGACTGGAAACCATGGGGGTTATGATTCCTGGGTTGTGAAACTGGATACAACCGGGAATATGGTGTGGCAAAAGTCACTCGGAGGTTCAAGTTCTGATTCCGCATACAGCATTCAGCAGACTTCTGACGGTGGCTATATCGTTGCCGGAGAATCCGATTCAAACGACGGCGATGTGACTGGAAACCATGGGGGTTATGATTCCTGGGTTGTGAAACTGGATACAACCGGGAATATGGTGTGGCAAAAGTCACTCGGAGGTTCAGATGATGAAGACGCAGAAAGTATTCAGCAAACTTCTGACGGTAGTTATATCGTTGCTGGATGCTCCAATTCAAACGACGGCGATGTGACTGGAAATCATGGGGGTTATGATTACTGGGTGGTAAAGTTTGCTCCTCAGACCCGGATTCCTGTTGCTGATTTCTCTGCAACTCCAACTTCCGGAAACGCTCCTCTAAATGTCAGTTTTACTGACAAAAGCACAGGTACACCCACTTCGTGGGCATGGGACTTCGGAGATGGAAACACTTCAACTGGTCAGAATTCAACCAATATCTATTCTACAGCAGGAAATTACACTGTAAAACTTATCGTGAGCAATGCGGCTGGCTCTGATAACAAGACAATAGAAGACTGTGTTCAAGTTTTCCCTAAAGTCCTTGACACTCAGGCTCCTGTAATAAACTCAGTTAGCCTGAATAACAGTAATCCGAATACTGGTGACCTTATCAAGGTGACTGTAAATTCCACTGATAACGTCGCAGTAACTTCTGTTGAAGCTTCCGGATCTCAGTTAACGTCTATTGGAGGAAATATCTGGGAAGGGATAATTACAGCCCTTGAAGGTATTCATTTTGTTAATGTTTCAGCCGAAGATGCAGCAAAAAATATTGCCTGGAATAATTCCACTGCATATACCGCTGTAACGACAGATAATTTGCCGCCTTCGAGCATCACCAATCTCAGATCCACAAACGGTACTACCTGGCTCAACTGGACCTGGCGGAATCCTACAGACCTCGATTTCGATCACGTAGAAATCTATCTTGATGGTATTTTCCAGACCAATACCTCTGCCGAACATTTCAACGCAACAGATCGCGAACCTGATACAAGCTATACAATCGGTACGAGAACAGTAGACAGCAGTGGGAATGTAAATGAGACATGGGTTAACTCCAGTGCAAAAACAAAGCCTTTGCAAGACACTATTTCACCTGTGATTGAATCTGTAGTTTTATTCCCAACCAGTACCACAACCGGATCTAAAATTAGCGTTACAGTCGATGTTACGGATAACGTTGGAGTTATTTCAGTTTCAGCCTCTGGAGTTGCTCTTGCAAAAACAGGTGGGAATGTCTGGGAAGGAAGTATTGTTGCAGAGGAAGGAACTCACAAAGTTTTTGTTATTGCTTCAGACGCTTCAGGGAATACTGCAGTTGACAAATCGGCAAGTTACACGGCAACTACTCCGGATACGGAAGATCCTGTCATTAACTCTGTCAGTTTAAGTGACAGTACACCTGACACAGGAGATTCTATCGTTGTGACTGTAGATGTAACTGACAACGTTGGAGTTAGTTCAGTTTCAGCCTCTGGCGTTTCTCTTGCAAAAACAGGTAAAAACATCTGGGAAGGAAGTATTGTTGCAGAGGAAGGAACTCACAAAGTTTTTGTTATTGCTTCAGACGCTTCAGGAAATTCTGCATTTGACAAATCGGCAAGTTACACGGCAACTACTCCGGATACTGAAGATCCTGTCATTAACTCGGTCAGTCTGAGCAGCAGTACACCCGACACCGGAGATTCTATTGTTGTGACTGTAGATGTAACTGACAATGTTGGAGTTAGTTCAGTTTCAGCCTCTGGAGTTGCTTTTGCAAAAACAGGTGAAAACATCTGGAAAGGAAGTATTGTTGCAGAGGAAGGAACTCACATTGTTTCGGTTTCAGCTTCAGATGCTTCAGGAAATACTGCAGTTGACAAATCGGCAAGTTACACGACGGCAACTACTCCGGATACGGAAGCTCCTGTTATTAACTCTGTCAATCTGAGCAGCAGTACACCTGACACCGGAGATTCGATCACTGTCACTGTAGATGTTACTGACAACGTTGGAGTTCGTTCCGTTGCAGCCTCTGGCGTTTCTCTTGCAAAAACAGGTGAAAACATCTGGGAAGGAAGTATTGTTGCAGAGGAAGGAACTCATTCTGTAAATGTATCCGCTGTGGATGAAGCAGGCAATGTTGCCCTGGACAATTCTACTTCATATACCGCTCTAACACCCGATATTTTACCTCCTTCGAGCATCACTGATCTTCAAGCAACAAAAGATACTACCTGGGTAAATTGGACATGGCAGAATCCCCTTGATGTCGATTTTAACCACACTGAAATCTACCTTAACGGCACCTTCCAGACCAACACCTCTGCCGAATTCTTCAACGCCACCGGTCTCGAACCCGAAACGAGTTACACCATCGGTACGCGTACAGTAGACATCAATGGGAACGTAAATGATACATGGGTTAATGCGACTGCAATAACAAAAGAGAAATATTCCTCCGGTGGTTCGGGCGGTTCAGGCGGTTCAGGCGGTGGTGGTGGAGTCTGTTCTCCCGAGCCTGCCAAAAACGTTGAGGCAAAAGAACTCTCACAGCAGTTCATTGTCAATGGGAAACATGTGAAGTTCCTTTTCCCGAAAAATGTAACCTGTGTTAAGTATGTAGAATTTGACCCGAGGACTTCAGGCAAAATAACTACTACTGTTGAGATGCTAAAGGGCAAATCTGCTATTGTTCCAGAGCTTCCCGAAGGTAAAGTCTACAAGAACATGAACATATGGGTAGGGAATAAAGGAACTGCAAGCCTGAAAAACATTGAAAATGCAGTTGTAGGTTTCAAGGTTGAAAAATCCTGGGTTGCAGGTGGAGTCGATGAAAGTTCAATAGCTCTTTACAGGTACAGCGATAAGGCATGGGGTGAACTTGTTACTCGACAGGTCGGAGAAGATAATAAATACCTGTATTTTGAAGCTGAAACCCCTGGCTTTTCACCATTCTCGATCGTTGCTTCCGGAGTGGATTCCCTTAACGAAAAAGAGGAAGACAAATCTCCATCGTCTGTAGAGGGAACCTCTATAGAAAATATAGGAATGGACGGAAACCAATCTTCTGAAAGTGGCATCACAGGGTTGGAAAGTGCTGAAAAAGGATCAGAAACGGGTAGCAAATCAAAGGTATTAATATCAATTGGTTTGCTGTCTATCTCTCTTCTGGTCGGATACATGGTTTTAAGGAAGCAAAATTAATTTCCGCTTCCTTTTTCACTTTTTGAGACATTTTTTTCACTTTTATCACATTTCATTTTCCTGGCACTGGATAGTATCTCATTTTAAATCTAAATTGGATAAAAAGAAAGAACAGATAATTCTAAACCGGATGGGTTAGCTGATAGTTTACTTTTAACAGATACGCTTCTTACAGATGACTCCGAACTTATTTCTGAGTTCTTCATTTATATTTTTAATTTTCAATGCCTGTTTTAAGTTATTGACTCAAGTTCTCTTTCTAACTTTGTTATATCGAACCATACCCTGAAGAGTTCGTCTTTTCCTGTATCCCTGATGTCAATTTCTACGGATTGAATCAGTGTAGCTTTAATTGTTTCCCATTCTTCCCTGCGGACATCAACAATTTCCCAGGGACCGGTAGAACTATCTTTTACTCTGTCCCGGGCAAGCTGTAACAGCAGGTGTTTCTTTTCTGCAGGAGTAAGCTCTCCAATACCTCTGATTTCAGACTCGTTCACTGTAGCTTCTCCCATTTTGGATTGCGCTACCATGGGTTCTCCGGGTTCGTCTTTGATTCTTTTTTCCATGAATTCACCTCCCTACCTGTGTTAGAATGCTCAGGGCGTGGGCCTGAAGTTTCTCGGGTCAAGGAAAATCTTTCTCTGGCAGTAACTGCAGATCGTCTCAAGGTGTTTTCCTGCAAGAAGAGCTCTTTCCACCTCTTCTTCAGGAGTGATATACTGGGTCATTTCCTCTCCACAGTAAGGGCATTTTATCTTCAGCCAGTCCAGTTTCGTAAGCTGCCTTATATTCTGTATGAGTTTCCCCAGAGCATCCTCATAGGCTTCAGGGTAAAAATTAATCGGATGGAGATGACTTATAAGGATAGGCAGTTCCACTCCTGCTTCTGCCAGCGGAATTATTAACTGGTCAGCTCCTACCGCCAGCCCGATTTCCTGATTCACCTCCGGGGATAGTTTTCCTTCCTGTGTGATGATGGGGATAACGCAGTCCGAGTGGCGGATGCCAAAACGTATTCTTTCAGTCAGGGAAATAATTCGAGCTTTCCTGTATAGGGACGAAAAGCTCTCCAGTTCCACTGTCCACAGAGCCCTTGCCAATTCCTGGGCAAGTGGTTCGTCCTGTTCGCAATGAGAAATGTAAACTTTTGTGATCATGTCTGTTGTACTTGACCTGTTATTATCTTGTTTTTCCTGACTTATGTTCGGTCTCCGGTTCAGGGTCAGGGATCGGTTCGGGTGAAGGAACCGGCTTCGGTTCCGGATAAGGTATCGGCTCCGGCTGTAAAGATGGTTTTTTGTCTTTTTTTTCCAAAAATAACTCCCCCTCTATCAATAATATTACTTTCAGAACAATTTATTTTCCTGGCGGTTTGCTTTGTTATATTTGCTTTGTTATATTTGCGTCTTTATGAATTCATGTTGCTAAATTTGTCCTGTTAAGAATAAGTCATTGAGAACCTATTTTGAACTGGTAATAACCTGTTTTGCTAAGTTCTATGAAGTAAGAACCATACAGTGCCAGAACCATATCGGTCACTCAGAGATGCCGGTCAGTCAGAGGCTAACATCACGCTTGTGGATTTAATTACTGCATAGACCTCGCTTCCTTCTTTTAAACCCATATTTTCGGCTGAGTTTTTTGTGATAATGGAAGTAATTTCCACACCACCCGGGAGTTCGACTACGATTTCCGAGTTAACCGATCCGTGAATTATTCTTTTTACTTTACCTTTCAGGACATTGCGTGCACTTAATTTCATTCCAATCCTCCTATTCAGGTTTTTATTTATAATTCAAATTTTTATTTATTATTCAATATGGTTAGTCTTGTGAATTAAAGAAGCATAGGAATCTGGCTTTCTTAACTTAGTTACTGAATTCTAATACTTCCTTTCTACAGTTGCGGATTTTGTCCTTTCATCCATGTAAAGAATGAATGGACCTGGTTAAATTTTATGTTGAAAAGGGGGATCTGGAAAAAGCCCTGGAAACAGCAGAAAAAGGTATTTTAGAGGGGGAGGGCTGGATTACTGAGCTGTTAGAATTTCTCTGGGAATACTTCTCCAAAAAGGGAGACACAGCCAACCTGGAGCGGCTTGTGCAGACAGCATTATCCCGCAATACTGAAGAGAAAAACATGCTGGACAGGTTATTTGAATATTACAGGGCAAAAGGAGATTATGAGCACGCAAAAGATGCTCTTTTGAGGTCATTTGAGTTTGCAAGGCGGCACTATTATACAGAGTACACAAGATTGAAAGGATTCCTGAAAGCGTCTGATTGGAAATCCATTGAGCCTGAAATATTTAGTAAAATCAAAGAAAAAGACTTTCACGATTATTTGAGAATATGTCTGGATAAGGGTATGAAAGAAACAGTTCTCAAATCAATTTTTAATCCTCCAAAAAACAGGTTTGGTTATTCAATAGAAGTTGATTTTGATGAGTTTGCAGATAAATTAGCAAATGATTTTCCGGATAAAATCATCGAATATTACTGGCAGAAAGCCTATAGAAACATACCGAACGGGAATAGGAAAACATACAGCATTGCAGTCAAATATCTTGGAAAAGTCAAAGATGTCTATATCGATATCTTAAATGATGAAGCAGACTGGGTAAAACGTTTTTCCGAGCTGAAATCCGAATTTAAGAAGAGACCCGCTTTTCTTGAAATCGCGAGCGAGTTATGATCTCTTTTATATTTTTTTGGAGACCGGTGATTGGTAATATTATTTGAATCTTCTATAGCCGCATTTCTTCTTTTTTATTTCAATTGTCTTTTTTATTTCAATTGAATACTCCACAACTGGCTGCAGGATGTTACATTGCAATTTTGATTAGAAGTTTTCCTTCATGTTTTCTGAAGTTCCATCCAAGGAAGTCAAAACCATAATCAATATGAGTAATTAGGGTATTTTCTTCCGATAATTCCAGACTTCTTTTTTTGAGAGAGGCTCTGATCAGTTCCTTAATTTCTCTGGCTAATTCTTCCGAGCTGGCAGTGACCACAAGGTGAGTAGCCCAGGGGAATTTCACCCCCAGGCCCTCTCAGAACCGGACGTGAACCTCTCAGCTCATCCGGCTCCCATTATCCAGCCCCAGGAAAAATTCCCATTTGCCAGTGGACAAATAGT
>NZ_JAQUVZ010000037.1 GCF_028693135.1 Methanosarcina sp. | reverse complement strand
TCACGTCCACATTCCGGACCCTGACTTCAATTTAACAGGACAAAAATGCTATATTTGCTTCCAACATAATCATAAATTCAGAATGAGGGTCCGGAGTGCGAAATCAGAGGTACTTTCATGCCAAATAGATCTGTTTTGGAATAAGCTCAAATCAATGTTGCACTGGCGCCCCCCGCTTCAAAATTCCGTTGTCCATCCCCGCAGTAAGCTGCGGGGTATTCGGCGGAAATCAAAGTTGCGCTGGCGCACCCCGCCGCAAGCAACGGGGTATGTTCGCGCCACCGCTCCAAATTTCGTTAAAGAAAACAATAACCCTAAAAACTTTAGTTTGAGTAGAAGTTAACAACCGGAAAATGGAATTGATAAATTACATATTATCATTAACGGTTATCGGGGAAGTTTTCCATCCCCGCAGCAAGCTAGCGGGGTATTCGACTGATAATAAATTTATTGAGACTTTAATTATTCAATCACTTCAATCTTATCGATAAAGACACTTCCAGTGCCCGGAGAATCCCCAAATTCGGGTTTGTTTGCAATAACAAATTCTAGTTTTTCAATGCTTTTCAGGTTCAGGCTTTTAGCTGACTCGGAACTCCAGAGATCAAAATTACTAAAGGAAACTTCTATGGGTGTCCAGTCATCTACAGCTTTTGTTTGTGCAAATAATGTTCCAAAGTGTAATCCGTCTTGATCTATGAGTTTGATCTGAATAGTATTTGGCTCACCACTAAGTTTGTAGTAAAACCTTATTCCTTTTGCATCTGCTAGCTTTTCAGAATCAATATTTTTTGAAATACCCACAAATCCATCTTTCATAAGATTATAAGCTATTTCGACAGCGTCATTTTCCATTCCTGATACGGAATTCACTTTTTCTGTGGATCCCATTTTTTCATCAAAAGGAAGCCAGCCAAGAGTACTGTCCATGGTATCAATTATGTTTTCATCAACATCTCCCTGAAATTCACTACGCCCTATTGGGTCCATATCGAAATTTTCTCCTGGACTAGGTTTAACATTGAGCATATACTTACAAGTCCTTTCACTCCCGTCTTGTGATGTACCTGTGATTTCGATTACATGATCACCTGGTGGCACCATCTTGTCTACATTTATTATTAGATTGGACACATAGGTAGGTTTTGGGCCCCCATTGGGTGAAAAGGTAACTGAAATTCCATTTGGAAGATTATTTGCTGCGAGAGTAACCTCATAATTATAGTGCTTTAGAATCGGACTTTCATCCTTTACAGTAACTGTTGTTTGTATGGGAGTCCCCTGAATTGCATCACCACTCATGGGGGACACAGAGATACCGAAATCTGTGGTTACAACTATGGTATATATGCCTAACATCCCGACAACTATTGATACTATAACGGCAAGTTTTTCCACTGATTTAAACTCTTTTATGCTTTTCATATTATCCTCTCTAAAAAAGAAAACAAAATTGAATAAAAACTTTTTGATTTTTTTGTAACTAATTATAAAATATTTTTAATTTATATGATGTTTAATCACCATTTATGAAATATTGATACAATCCAGGATCAGATTCCCTATTATGTCCATTATTTAGGAACAATACAAATATAATATCAAGAATTTTTGTTGCCAGGAATGATTAGTTAGGGAAATGGAACTATAGAGCAATTCCCGAACTAAACAGTGAAGCTATATTTTGATCATTCCTTAGCTATGCAGAAATCCTTGATTTAAACCGATCAAAGTTGACCTGGTGCACCCCTGCAATGGAGTATGTTCGTGCCCCCGCTCCAAAAAACAACGCTAAAACTCCTCTCAAGTTTCCGAATTCAATAGAAGTGGACACCACTTTTCAACAGAACCACTGACGATGAATTCTTACCCAATAACCCAAAAAGAACTGTTTTATTATATTTCCTCCCCCGCCCCCCTCAAATCCTTCGACCGAAAATCCTCCGATTGCACCGCTTCTTTTCAATCAACTCAGTTTTTAAAAGGCGCAGTGTTGAAAACTCAGATATTGCCTTAATTGATGCAAAAAAGAGAAATACTATTCAATTTGATAGTTAGTATAAGAGACTCGATATACAATTTAATACAAGATTGGAAGATTATCATGGATAAAACCAATAACTTCAGAGCGAAGAAAGTTGGATCAAATCTTGACCAATTTAATGAAAATCCAGATCAAGCTTCTGATATCAGCACGGTTTTTCCTGAAGAAGTAGGAGGCGTTCATCACCGCCGAGCAGATCTCAGGAAAATTTTGGATTATTTAGAATTATTGTTTTCAATGTTAGCAGATTCCTTTAATAAGAAATACCCGGTTCCGAAGAAAACGGTATTAGTGATAACATTCGCTCTTCTGTATCTCATAAATCCGGTTGACATCTCTCCGGATATCCTTCCTTTAATTGGATTTGTGGATGATGTCGCTGTGCTTGCTTTTGCATTTAGCCTTATTAAAGATGACCTGGAAAAATACCGAGCCTGGAAAACGAGTTACTGATATTGATTTTATTAATACTGACCATTTATTATGGTTGAGATCGAGTGAGATATCATATGGTAGATGCAGACCGCATACTCACTGATGAAGAGAGGAAGCTCGTAGATGAAAGTTATGAGAACCAGAAAAAAGGAACGTTGATACCCCTTTCAGAGTTCAAGAAAGAGCTGGGACTCTAATATTAAAAAATACTTTTCGTGTTATTCGGCCTCAAGGCAGACTTGGATCGCTTCCCTTATACGCTCCATGGCCTGTTCAACTGTTTTTCCCTGAGTATAACAACCAGAGATGTCAGGAACTTTCGCAATATATCCCGTCTTCTTCCTGCGCGATCAGGACCGTATAATTCAAGCTCTTACCTTCCATCTTTACCAGAATAACGTTTAATCTGTGAGTGTTTAAAGCTGTTACCGGCAGGACACAAGGAAATTTTTGAAAAAAGAGATTTTTGCTTGTCTACCTTCAGATCATACATCTTCAGTTGCTTCCGGGAATGCTCTTATCTATCCTTTTCCAGTAAATCCTTATCCCGTTGGAAGTTAAATATGCACCATCAGGCACCTGGATCAGTATAAGGATCAAACCCAGCATGTCCACGCCAGAACTCATAGCGTTTAACAATATAAGGATCTTTGCTAACGGATTTAATAGACCCAGAGCCCCCAGAATGCCAGGCAGTATTATTGAAAGCAAGACAAAAGGTGCCAGTGTGATAAGAATATACCTTGATTTTGATATCGCTTCTTCAGAATAAACAAATCCGCCAAAATAAGTAATTCCTAAAAATGTTTTATCCGAAATTAAAAAGTCCGGGATAAAGACAAGATGAATAAGTTCATGAATAAAAACCAGCCCGATAAGGTATGCAATATCCTGTAAGTGTATAGTTAGCATTATCGGTTGTGAAGGGTTAATGCCGACATCTGCTAAAGAGAAAGGCGAAAATATACCAAGGACCGTTATAGAAAGCAGAGTATTCAGGATCATTAATGGGATTGCTGCGAGTATAGTGGACACGAAATTTTTCGGCTCACGTAGCTGTATCCAGTTGCTTGTGATCAGTTCTGAGTGCCTTTCAGAGTTTACTTGAGGGAATTTGTATCTCAGCCGGATAATACCTTCTCCTTTTACATTACACTGAAAGCCTGTTTTACTCTTTAAATCTTATTAAGAGAAAAAAATAGGTTTGATAAAGGAGAGATTCAGAGCGAGATAACTTTTTTATTATATTTCCGCCCCAGCCCCCTCAAATCCTTCGATTGGAAATTCTTTGATTGCGCCGCTGTTCTGAAGTTTATTCAATTCGTGGAGTCATAGGTAACTGGCATAGAACTTTTTAATCGCATGACCAGTGTATTTTTGAGAGATTGGTGAAAATTCCAAAATATTGATTTATTAACACATTCGAGCAAACCCTAAATCGATTAAAATATTACTATGAAATTAGTCAATGATCGTAGATTAGTCAATAATCTTAGGACAGTATTTATCCAATAAACACTCATTACACTTTGGATTTTTTGGCCTACACCATTTATTTCCAACTTCCCAGCAAGGCAAATCAAGAATTCCTGGGTATTCGGGGTTAATCTCCTTTGCACAATATATTATTTCGTTAACAGTTGCATTTTCATTGATAAATCCAACCCTTCTGAAAACTCTTTTTACATGCACATCAGGCGATATGTCTATGCAACAGTAATCAGCCATTGGTACCTTTAACTTCCTAGCCAAGATATTAGAAGCCATAGTTGCGATCTTTATTCCAACTCCCTTAAACTCAAGAAATCTTCTTACTAATGTTGCGCTCTTCGGTTCGTCGTTCCATATTTTAGAAGCATCTCCATCATAATCATCATTAATTTTTTGAACTGCCAAGTAGAAATATAGGGCCATTTCATCGTTAAATCTATGAAGTTTTTTACTGTGGAATATTTTGGATATATCTTCGTGGCTCATTTTTGCAACATTAGGAAATTCGCAATCTTCAAAAACCTCATATGGAATTGACCATGCTCTTTCTGCTTTGATTTGGCGGTCCATAATGCAAGCAAGGGTAAAAGCATGTGGATGGTTCTTAAGGTCATTTAATAATTCATTTGCTTTTGGATTATTGTTAAATTTAACAAACTTATAAGGTTCATTGAAAACCTTATCTCCTTCTTTGACTAAAATTTCTGTAATTTTACTCATTGTAACTCCTTCCTGAATATCTATTTTGAATAGGTGTTACAATGCAAACAAAGTTACAATTATTTCAATATGCTTAATTTTTTGACTATGGAAGTCAATATTTAAAATAAAAACGCCCGACGCATAAAAAATCGTCAAGATTGCATAATAATCAAAGAATCCTCATATGGGACATGTAGAAATATATTAGACTACTACGTTGGCAGTAATGGAGAAATTACACTTATGAAGTAAACGAATGTTTTCAAAAAGTAACAGACAAAAATCACTCTTCTATGATAGAAATCGATAATCTCTTTCGATATGAATAACTCCCTCTCAGCTTTTCATTCCCAAAACTTCTTCGTCTTCACGTAATTCCTCTCTGCAATCAGAATATCCCTGTAAAACGCCTCTTCGTCCACCCTCATCTTTTCAATCACCCTTGATGCGGTTTCAGGCCCGACCCCCCTGCTCGCAAGCGCAATTACTGCTTTTTTCCCCTGCGAGTTCACGATGCTGGCGTTTCGGTAGACTCTCTGGATGCGTTTCTTCTCCTCGGCTGAGACCGGGACGCCCTTTCCCTGTTTCCTGACCAGTTTGATTTCCTCTTCTCCCAGGGCTTGAGGGCTGCAACCATTCTTGAGTCACAGACCGGACAGATGATTTCTTCGGGCACGTTCTTGACCTGGCGGCGGGAGGTCCATTTCTTGCAACATGGATTGAAATATTTTTAAGATTGAAATTTACCAATATTAAGATAGAAAGCAAAATGGCGATTGGCAGTGTTTTTTGCCAAAAAAATCGTTGCAGCAGTATTTCAATTGCTAGATAAGATATTTATTTGAAAAGACATAAATAGATAATATACATAAAAACGATAATAATTGAATATATAGGTTAGATACAATGAGAAGTGGAAAATATGGACAGCTTGATGATGATTTTTTCTATGCAACGAATGGGGAAATCTACAAATTAGAAAGTTCTTTTTTTGGGCTTGGAAAAAAGAAATTCAAGTGCCCAGAATGTGGTTTTGAACTGGATGAAGAAATAGTAAACACAGGAATATGTCCATCATGCTGTAAAGTATTTGGGAATGAACATGTCGAACGCTCCGGATATCTTTACACTCCTAATGGAAGAAAATACGAAATAAACTCTTCCTTCTTTGGTCTTGGAGAAAAATATATTGTGTGCCCAAACTGTGGAGCTAAAAACAATACAGAGGAGATTAAACCATACTATATGTGCAAAGATTGTGGCATGAGCCTCGATGATTACCGATATAGCAATTTAAGATACTAAAAATACAGCAAATGAAAATTGGAAAAATATGTATAAAAGGAGAGGAAAACAAGTAAAAAATTGAAATTATGTGACTCAATTTTAAGCTTTCTTGGTGTTAATAGTCCACCTGTATTCTTTCCCTTTTTATTCCCAGAATTTCTTCGTCTTCACATAATTCCTCTCAGCCTTCAAAATATCCCTGTAAAAAGCTTCTTCATCCACCCTCAACTTTTCAATCACCCTTGACGCGGTTTCAGGCCCGACTCCCCTGCTCGCAAGCGCAATAACGGCTTTTTTCCCCTGCGAGTTCACGATGCTGGCATTCCGGTAGACTCTCTGGATGCGTTTTTTCTCCTCGGCTGAGACCGGGACGCCCTTTCCCTGTTTCCGGACAAGTTTGATTTCCTCGTCTTCCCAGGGCTTGAGGGCTGCAACCATTCTTGAGTCACAGACCGGGCAGATGATTTCTTCGGGAGCATTTTTGACCTGCCGGCGGGAAGTCCATTTCTTGCAGGTCGTGCAGAAGAGGATAATGTGGTCGTTCATGATGCGTTCCTTTAAGGCAAGCACAATTGAACGGTCGGCTTTTTCCGGGGCTACAAGGTCTCTTTTCATGGCAAAGCCGGCTGAACCGATTGGGGTTGGACCCGAAACCTCGACTGCAATCTCGCCGGCTGCAAGTTTTGTCAGGACTTCTTTTGCCCTGGGGACGTCCAGCATATCGTGGAAGATCTCGCGGACCACCTCATCGTACATGGAAGAGCCCTCGTAGATTTCAAGGAGCTTTTTCATGCTGATCCTGTCATAGTCGATGTTTCGGGAGAGGGCTCCAAACTTGCGGGCTACGTGGACCATTTTCCATTTCATGAGGGTGGTGTTCTTCAGGGTCATTTCGATGATGGGCTCAACGTGTTCCGGGCGGAGAGAAAGAAGCATGTCCCGGATCTGGACAGGGCCGACCCTGCGGGGGAGAGTCAGCCTGATCCTGTACGGGTCCACCTCCTGGGCTACGCTGCCCCCGAAACGTGCCGACAGAAGGGAAGTCAAAACCCTTGCCAGCGTCCCGTTGGTGTTGTGGCCGAAACAGGCGTTCAGGGTCACAGCGTCTCCTTCGTCTTCGATTACGATTGTGTCGGCATCCGGAAGCGGAAAACCTCCTTCAACGTGGTCCCGTAGCAGGCGGATAAATTCAAGCACTGCTGTCCTGGCGACCGGATATTTCAACTGCAGCTTTTTGGCAACTGCTTCATCATCAAGCCCTTCCCGGATGAGGGCTGCGGTTTCAGCCCTGAGCTTTCCCACGCCCTGGGCTACTTCAAAGGGCACAGGGATTTCTTCTCCGGTCCAGCTCGGGACTTCCCCCATGCCTTCGACCGGCTCGACCTTGATCCTGTCCCGACCCGGTTCCCGTTCGCGGTCAGGCATCTCAATGACCCGCCACATATCCCCTTTAGTTATGAAAACGGCTCCGGGCTGGGCGAAATTTACCACAAAAGCTTCGTCCAGCACCCCTATGGACTTCCCACTCACGATGTCATAGATCTCGTACTTTTTCTCGTCCGGGATCATGGAGAGGTTGTCGTAATAATATTCCCAGCTTTTCCTGCGTTTTTTCACAACATTTGATCCTTTCTCGTGCCAGACCAGTCTGTAGTCCCCTATCTGGTCCACCACCCTCTGCAGCTCTTCAATCCGCAAATCCTTGAACGTGTAGGTCCACCCGAGGATCCTGAAAATCCTGTCGATTCCGATCTCCCCGAAGTCCATAACCATGCCTGCAATCTGGTTTGCCACAACGTCAAGGGAATTCCTGTGCGGGGAAATCTCTTCAACCCTGCCTTCGAGTGCAGCCTTTGTAATTGCCATGCTCTCGGCGGTGTCATCCGCTTCCATGGAGATGATCGTGCCCCGGGAAACCTCGTGCAACCTGTGCCCTGCCCTTCCTACCCTCTGGAGCAGCCTTGAGACCTGGCGAGGAGAGCCGTACTGAATCACCCGGTCAACATTTCCTATATCGATCCCGAGTTCCATTGACGAGGTGCAGATCAGGCCCCTGAGAGCTCCGGACTTGAACGCCTCTTCGGCTTCGACGCGGGCTTCAAAGGAAAGGGAGCCGTGGTGCACTCCAATTGACGCCCCAAGCTTTCGGAAACCTGCTGCAAGAGCTTCCGCACTCTGCCGGGTATTCACAAAAATAAGTGTGGATTGGCTTTCTTCAACGATTTTCCTGATGCACAGAAGCTGAGATGCAAATTCGGGTTCACAGCCCACGGTCTTTGCAATTTCCATGACCTCCCGATCTTCGGATTCTCCCGAGACCTGCGGGCTGATTACATCGAACTCCAGCAGCTTCAGAAGAGCCACTTCAATAACCGTAAAATCCCGGTTTGCCCCTGCCAGGAACTTTGCAATCTCCCAGGGGTTTCCGACTGTTGCCGAAAGCCCGATTCTCTGGAATTCCCCGGAGATTTCCACAAGCCTCTCAAGCCCCACAGCCAACTGGGCTCCCCGCTTTGAGCCTGCAAGCTCATGGATTTCGTCCACAACCACGTGGGTTACGGTCTCAAGGTTCTTCCGCAGGCGGGAGCCCGTAAACATTGCCTGAAGGGTCTCAGGGGTTGTGATCAGCACATCAGGAGGGTTTTTAGACTGACGCTGCCTTTCGCTCTGCGGGGTGTCCCCATGCCTGACCTGGACTTTGATATCAAGCAGCTTCCCCATAATTTCAATTCTGGAGAGCATATCCCTGTTAAGCGCCCGCAGGGGAGTGATGTAGAGGGCAGATATCCCGCTCCGTTTCTCCGGTTTTTTCTTGAGGATAGCGTGGAAGACCGGCAGGACAGCTGATTCAGTTTTCCCGGAGCCGGTTGGAGCGATCAGAAGAGTGTGTTTTCCGTCAAGGATGAAGGGAAAAGCCCTTTCCTGCGGTTCGGTGGGTTTTATGAAACCCAGAGTCTTAAGGGCTTCCTGGATTTTCGGATGGAAGGAGTCGAAGGTGTTGTTGAACGTCATTTTTCAAAAACTCATTTTTGATGCTGTTGTAGCTGATGCTGCCTCAAAAACTCAGCAGGAAAACCCTGAGTCTTTAGCATTTAGGAAAGAACGTCCAACCTTAAATAGGTTCCAATACTGTGAAATACTCTCCCTGTCAACCTGCAGCTTCCGAGAAAGGGATCTTCCCGCCTGAGGAGAAAATGATGTACTATCCACCACCGGGGCTGGGAACGGCCTTCCTATAAATATACCGCATAAAAATCTGAAATTATTCATCCTGAGAAGTTAGCAGATACACCAACTTTGGTGGCAATATCTTTCAATACATTATCTGGTTTTTTCGTCTTATCCAGTCCATTTACGGGCAGCTCAAATATGAAAGATGACCCTTTTCCCTGAACACTTGTAAACCATATTCTGCCCTTATGCATATCAACAAACTGTTTTACCAGAGCAAGCCCAAGGCCAGTACCTTCGTACTGCCGGCTCATTTTCGAATCAATCTGTTTGAAAGGCTCAAAGAGGTATTTCCGGTCTTCTTCCGAGATCCCTATGCCGGTATCTGAGACCCGTATCTGAATCATATTTTCGGCCCTCTCGGCTGAGATTCTGACGAACCCACCAGCGGGGGTGAACTTGGTGGCATTACTTATGAGGTTATAAAGAATCTGTTTGAATCTTATTTTGTCAGCAATGATAGACAGGTTATCTTTAACATTGAATTCCATAGAAATATCTTTATTTAATGCGCCTGAGGAGGCTATCAACTTCAAGTCTTCAAAAACTTCGGAAATGAAAAAACATTCCAGGTTTAGTTCCATTTTCCCGGCTTCAATCTTTGAAAGGTCAAGAATATTGTTTATAAGGGCGAGGAGATGGTTTCCACTGCGTGAAATATTATTTAAATATCGCTTACTTCTTTCATCAAGTTCTCCATTTATACCTTCTAGCAGCAGGTCCGAAAAACCTAAGATAGCAGTAAGAGGGGTCCTCAGTTCGTGGCTCATGGTAGCCAGAAATTCACTCTTGACCCGGCTTGCGCTCTCTGCAGCAAACTTTGCCTGAAGCAGTTTCTTTTCAGTTCTTTTACACTCGGACAGGTCAATGAAACTTTCGACAAAATAATCTCTGTCCCCTATGGTTACCGGAGCCACACTCTTAAGGATCGGGACAACTTCCCTTTGAGCATTGATGATAGTTTTTTCTGAATTATCCACGTTCAGTCCAAGATCACTGATAGGACATTTTCCGACCTCGGTCGGACAGATGAATTGGTGGCAGATATTTCCGACGATCTCTTCTTTTGATCTTCCGATCGTTTTTATTGCAACGGGGTTTACATCAACTATTTTGTGGCTCGAGGCTTCTATTAACAATATTCCACAGAGGCTTTTTTCCAGTAAAGCACTCAATCTATCTCTTTCTTTTTGCACTAAACGTTCCGATTCTTTACGCAAAGTGATGTCCCGGGCGATTATCAGGAACTTTTTACTTTTTTCACCCATTACCGAGGAACTAACCTCTATGTCGAGGATATTATTGTCTGACCTTTTGATCTGTGTCTCAAAAAACGCCGATCCGTTCTCCAGAGTTACCTTCAATGCGTCCCGGAAGCCGGGAAGAGATTCTTCAGTAAAGAGAAAGAGGGGAGAAATATTTTCAAGATGAGCCCTCTCATATCCGAGAAGTTTACAGCCTTTGGGGTTAACTTCCAGAATACGCTTCCCCTTTGTTATAAAAATTGCATCATTGGACTGCTCAAATAGAACCCTATATATTTCTTCTTTAGCCATTAGATTGTCCTCGGCCGGTTTACTCAAAAACGGATTATTTTCTGATTCTTGTCTCAGGTTCAGCATACAAAGGCACTTTTCCGGGATTGAACAGGTTTAAATTATGGGTAGCTCATCTAATCGGAAAATTTTATACTGCATAATAACTTATGTTATTTTCTTATAAAGAGGTATTGTTGAAGATGAGATCTTTGGGGAGAATATAATTGAATATAATATGACCAGGGATAATAAAGTTAAACCCAATTCAAAAATAGGGGGGATGTAAATAAAATAAGAAAACATTTCTTTGAAGTCCATAACCGGAGTATTTTGTGAGATGTGGTATAGCTTCCTGAGATTATTTACTGTCCCTTATTTTGTTTCATCCAGCAAGTAGACTTCAGCCGAATCAAGTTCTATGCTGCCCGAGGAAGATGCCTTTCAGGCTTCTCCGAAATAAAAAAAGAAGGGGATTTTCTCCCCGACTGGCCTGTCCGCCTGGCAGGGCAAACTCGACCTGCAGAACAAAATTAAGTTAGAAATCAATCAGTCTTCCCTTTTCATCTGCGGGAAAAGGATTACTTCCTTGATGGATTCGAGACCTGCAAGGATCATGGTAAGCCGGTCGATTCCGAGCCCCATGCCGCCGGTTGGGGGCAAGCCGTATCCGAGGGCGGTTATGAAGTCGTAATCGATGGTCTGGGCTTCAAGGTCTCCCAGCTTTCTTTTCTTATCCTGGTCTTCGAACCTCTTTTCCTGTTCAAGCGGGTCATTTAATTCGGAATAGCCGTTTGCCAGTTCCCAGCCGTTGAGGAAAAGCTCGAAACGCTCGACAAAACCTGCTTTCTCCCTGTGATTTTTAGCGAGGGGGGAGTTTTCTACAGGGAAATCGTATATGAAAGTCGGGTTTATCAGCTTGTCTTCTACAAGGCCTTCAAAAAGCAGGGCAAGGAACTCACCGTGGCTCTTTGCCTTTTCGTAGTCTACAATCCTGTTCTCAATGGCGATTTTCTTCAGCTCTTCAATAGAGTGAGCAAAGACATCAAGCCCGGCATATTCCTTTAAGGCGTCTTCCATGGAAATCCTCCTCCACGGAGAACGAAGGTTGATTGTGTTTTCGCCCATTTTGACTTCGTAGCCGCCTGTCAGCTTGAACACGAGTTCCGAGACCAGACCTTCAGTTAAGTCCATCATGTCATTGTAGTCCCTGTAAGCCTCGTAGACCTCGATCATCGTAAACTCAGGGTTGTGGGTCGTGTCAATGTCTTCGTTCCTGAAGTTTTTGGCAATCTCAAAGACCTTCTCATACCCGCCAACAACAAGCCTCTTGAGGTAGAGTTCGGGGGCAATTCTCAAAAAGAGGGTCTGTCCGAGGCAGTTGTGGAAAGTCGTGAAAGGCCTTGCGTTTGCGCCTCCATATACCGTCTGGAGC
The DNA here is from genome assembly GCF_028693135.1 of Methanosarcina sp. Lineage (GTDB taxonomy): Archaea > Halobacteriota > Methanosarcinia > Methanosarcinales > Methanosarcinaceae > Methanosarcina. The sequence continues at coordinate 23,551 of NZ_JAQUVZ010000037.1, read as the reverse complement.
ACAGGGGTTTCAAACTCGAGAAATTCCCTTTCGGCAAGGAACCTTCTGATCTCGGAGATGAGTTTGCTCCTCATAACGAAAATTTCTCTCTTTTCGGCATTGACTATGAGGTCAAGATACCTCTTCCTGTACCTGGTCTCGACGTCTTTTAAGCCGTGGAATTTTTCGGGGAGGGCACACAGAGATTTGGAAAGCAGGACAAATTCGGACACACTGATGGAATCTTCTCCTCTCTTTGTCCTGAAAATTTCGCCCTGAATCCCGATGATATCTCCGGTGTCCACAAGGTTCTTAAAAGTCTCGAACTCCTCGTCCGGGAGGTTTCCTTTCCTTACAAGCACCTGAATCCTGCCGGTCTGGTCCCCAAGGTCGGCAAATATCATTTTTCCATGCTTTCTGATATTGTAGAGCCTTCCTGCGGTCCTGACAGATAAGCCCTCATTCTCTTCAAAGTCCTCGAATTTTTTCAAGATATCGCAGATATCCCCGTTCTTTTCGAACTTATAGGGATAGGGATTGAGTCCCTGGCTTATGATACCGTTTAATTTTACAAGTTTTGAGTCGTCAAAAGCCCTGGAGCCCGATAAATCGGTGTCATCAGCCAGGGGCATTTTTTCAGACAGGTCCGTGTTGTTAATTTCCATAGTCATTGAATCAGTACATCCTCTTCAGGTGATACGAATTAATAAATCAATAATCAATTAATTAGCCCAGACAAGCAGCAGAAGAAGGTTTTAAAGAGTCTACCGGAGGCCCGTGAATTTTGTATTTACTTCTGCGGCCAAATGCTTAAAATCTGAGTTATCAAGAATAATGACTGTCTAATAGCCTGATTCTTTACATTTATTTTTTTCCATAAATCCACGCATTTTATATAAACATTGAGAAAAAAAGTCGTCATGGTAAGGAAAATTCGATTGTTCACTGAGAAAAATTGCTCCCATAGGCTATGTTGCGGAAATGTACTTTGCTTATTAATCCATAGGATTCTGCTTATTAATCCGTAGGGTTCTGCATTAATTCACAGGATTTCTGATTTTTCCGTTACCCGGAATGTAATTCTTGATTCAGTCCCATGATTCCGTATAAGCTCGATTTTTCCATCCAGCTGGTCAACAAGGATGCTTACTAACTGCAGTCCTAATGATTCAACACTTCCCAATTCTATGTTTTCAGGAATTCCTTTTCCATTATCTGAAATTGTCAGGCTGAAAAGGGATTTACTTATTTCGTTCTTTTTTTCTTCCCTGCAAAGCCGGATTCGAATTTCTCCTTCTTTTTCAGTAAATGCATGTTTGAGAGAATTCGAAATGAGTTCGTTAACAATTATTCCTAATGGGACAGCAGTATCCATATTAAAGAATGCATATTCTTCCAGATCCATGTACAGGTGGATATTTTTACTGCAAAGACTGTAAGTCTTGAAAAGATTTTCAGCTAACTTTTGAAGATATGCCGAAAAATCCACCGTGTCGGTTCCCCCCCCTTTATAGAGTTCTTCATGGATAAGGGACATTGAGAGTACACGGCTTTGACTTTCCCTGAAAGCTTCAAGTACCTCTTTCTCACTGAACTTTTCAGCCTGGAGGTCAAGAAGAGACGATATAACTTGTAAATTGTTCTTGATTCTGTGGTGGATTTCTTTTTTACGGGCAATCTCAATTTTTACCAGAGCTTCTTCTGCCCTTTTTCTTTTGTCGATATCAGTGAGCATATTCATAACGCCAATAAACATGCCATCCTCATCGAAAAGGGGTTTAGCATTTAAAAGTGTCCAGAGGGGGGAGCCATCTTTACATATTAATTTCAATTCATAGCTCTCACTTATTCCCTGCCTCCTCTTTTCCAGATTCAATTTGACAATAGGTTTATATTCCTCATTGATGAAGCCCCATGTCGGTCTCCCAATAACTTCCTCCAGAGTGCATCCGAGCATGTCTGCTAGTTTCTTGTTAGCATAAGTGATTATGGCTCCATTGTCAGTTATGAGTATACCTTCATTGGCTGTCTCAACGATGTTACGGTACTTCACCTCACTTTCTCGAAGTTTTTCGTCTGCTCTTCTGCTTTCGGTAATATCTCTGGAAATGAACGAGATTGCGGTCAGCTTTCCATGGATATCAAAAACCGGAGAAAGAGTTATTGAAACATATATTATCTTCCCGTCCTTTCTTAACCGTAAAGTCTCATATCGGGGGATCCCTTCTCCCCGTTTAATCAGTTCGCTTAATTTTTGTGGTTCTTTCTCTAAATGGGGTGGAACCAGGATAGATATGGGCTTTCCAAGAATTTCTTCCGCTAAATAACCATAGACTTGCTCTGCTCCTTTATTCCAGCTTGTAATAATGCTGTCAAGGGATATAGTGCCAATAGCATCATTTGATGATTCCACAATATTCGCTAAGATCTGATTTTTCTCTTCTGATTTTATGCGCTCGGTAATATCCTGGATTGTTCCTATCGTTCGAAAAGGGATATTTTCGTCATTAAAAATAACTTCACCCTGTGCATGGATGACGCGCTCTTCCTTATTAGGTAAGATAATCCGATAATCGATACTGATGGGTTTTTCGTTTAAAGATTTATTAAAGGAATTATCTACATAGTCTCGATCATCGGGGTGCACATAACTTAAAAATACATTGCGAGTTACGCTGAACTCTTGAGGTTCGCATCCATAAATCCGATAAACTTCATCAGAAAAGTATAATTTATTAGTTATAATATTCCAATCCCAGTTTCCAATATGAGCTATTTTTTGAGCTTCAGCAAGACCTTTTTCACTTTTTTCCAACGACTTATAAGCTTCTTCAAGTTCAGCCGTGCGCTCTTTAACTTTTTCGTCCAGATTGTCGTATGCTTTTTGAAGGGATTCTTCTGTTTTTTTGCGCTCGGTAATATCCCTGATGATAATGACTGCCCGAGGCTCTCCATTACTATCCGTGAAAAAGGCGCTGCTTATCTCCCCAGGGAACGTAGTTCCATCCTTGCGACTGTAAGTGAGCTGGGCTTTTATTGATCCAGAGCGCATAAGTTCGTTTAATACATCGGATACCGCAGGATCTTCCAGGTTAAACATTACCTCGCGCCCCCTGCCGATCAGTTCTTCTTCCGCCCATCCCAGCACCCGGCAGGTGGCTGGATTAACTGACAGAATTCTCCCGTTTCCTCTGGGGTCACTCAGGATAAAGGCATCCGTGCTATGGTCGAATAGCATGCGATACCGCGTCTCACTTTCCAGCAGCGCGTCCACCAGAGCATCGCGTTCCGCCAGCGACCGAGCCAGCTTGATATTGCTGTAGCTTAGTTGCGAGAGCATGTTGGAAAAGGTCATGAAGAAGCCCATGCCTGTATCCACAGTCTCCCTGCTCAACCTTGGAACTTTTTCAAGCGCTGCTATGTATTCTTCCTCGTTGAAGCCATATTGTCTGGCCTGAGACCGGAAAAACTCATAGTCCGGAGGCTCATCCTCAAAAAAGAACTGCCCTGAGTAGATATACCCGATGTGCTGGCCGGCTACCATGATGGGAGTCACTATGTCCCACATGTTGTTTTTGCACCTGTACATCTTAAACTCTCCAGGGACAACGCCCGCGGATAGCTCGGTGTCACTTTCCACGCAGTGCTTGCAGGCTTCGGGGTGAACCCTGTGGAATTTGGTGCAGATATCCTGCCATCCAACACCTACAAGAACATTACCTTTGAGATCATTCAGGCCTATAGGAATGTGAACTAGCTTATAGAAATCATCCATGAGGGACTGGACCACCTTGAAATCAATGATTTCAGAAAGCTCCATGTTCCCCCCCTCCCAGGCAGGAGAGGGAATGCTCTCCAACTTCAGCCTTGTGCGTGGCTCACTCGAAAGTGGAACCTCCTCTTCTGCCTGCTTTTGCTCAGTGACATTTTTCCACCCGAAATTTTCTATCCGCTCCCATTTTCCTTCCCTTTTGACCAAAGAAAATTGATGGTTGAAGGCTACGTCAATAATAGCTGCTGCACTGCACCTATCGAGAGAATATGGGCACAGGGATATCACCTGTCGTTTGCCGATATCGCCCTCCACTTTTTTCTCAGGATCCACAAAATCTTCCCAGTCCCCTTTTTTCAACCAGGAAGTGTTCCCTGCCACCCTGAGCCCCTCATAGCCACTTGAAAGGACCTGATCTAACTTTTTTCCCCACTCGTTTATGACCTTCTCTGAATCGAAAACCCCCTCATTTACATATCCTTGAGTATAGGGAATAATTTCTATTTGCCCTTTCTCCAGATAAACATCAATATCGGGAACAGCCTTTCTCAGGCCCTCTTTTGCTTCCTCTACTTCCAGAGGGTGTGATGTGACCCATAAACAAAATTCGTTATTTTCCAGCCCTGATTTGAAATAGGAGATAAGTATGTCCGTCAAATCTTCTTTTGTCTGGTAGAATTGACAGAAGTGTGTTCCCCAGGGCACATTTCCAATAACTTCAATACCAGACTTTCTCAAGTTTCCTCCCATTCCACTTCTCTCCAGTCACAAAAATAATTTTAAAATTTCGATTTAATTATCTGTGAGTAATTACCACTTAGAGTATCATTTAGAGACCTGAAAATATTCTAAAGTCTTTGTTACATTAAACGGATTACATGGTGCATTTAGGAAGAACAGAATAATTCTGCGTTAAAATTTTAATAGTTTATAAGTGTTTAAATTAATGATAAATTAATATTTAAGAGACTTTTTTATTAGTTTCCAGGCTTCAGACCATCTATTAAAAGTACTCAAAAATTTGTATTAGTATCATATAGTTAATTTCATAAAGATGTTTGGATACTTTGGAAAAATGTTACTGCTAAAGGGTTTTAAAAGAAAGGTTAGAACAAGAAAATTGAAGAACGTGTCTTTTTTGGCTGGGAGCTTAAAAGTCAGAAAGAGAACATAAATTATTTCCCTGGAAATCTGAGATATATTGCAAAATTCAAGCCAAAAAGTTATTTTTGCAGCAAAGTCGCTCTAATAATCAAAGATGAATCCTCTAAAGATAAATCCTCTAATTAGAGAGGAAACCTCTGGCTGCCTGTCCGATCATCTCATAATTGACTTTTGGAGTTACGTTTCCAACCCCCGGTTTTGCTCCTGACTCTGGTATGCTGCAATTTGCGGATGTTCCTGAGCAGTCCGAGCCTTGTCCCATCAAGCAGATAAACTTCAGCATTTTCAAGTTCGATTCCCCCTGATGAAAAAACAGGACCCAGAAGGTCTTCCTGCGTTGACTCGTTAAAGGGCACGCCTCCGCAGAGTTCATTAAAAGCAGGCATGATAAAGATCTCAGGGTTTGCCCAATCTTTCCCGTTTTCAAAATCTAGGTTTCCGAAACGAGCTTTCAGGGTTTCAACGTTGAATCTGGTCCTGATCCAGGCGGGTTCAACTATAGAATACCCGAAGGTATCGGTAAAACGGACTGTGGGGTGGTTATGGGCAGTAATTACGTGGGATGCAGCCAGCAGTTCAGGGGCAGGCCAGGTATGCCCGTGGAAATACCCTGTTCCGTCAATGACCTCACCGCGTACCGAATGAACCTTGATGTCCTTTTGTCCACTAAAAAGAAACTCAATTCCCCCGTCATGGTTTCCCGGGAAAATATCCACATGCACATATTCTGCAAGCGTTTCAAGAAAGTGTGGGATCTCGTCCTTCTCCTGCCAGGAGATCTGGGGGACATTATGCTTCACATCCCCAAGGAGCACTATACGGTCAGGGGAACATGTTTGTATGTATCCCAGAACCCGGTCCAGCCGGTCTTTCATACGGCTAGGCAGGTTAATTCCGCTCCTGTACAGGTCCCACTCGATTCCGAGGTGGATGTCGGCAATTACCAGTGCAGTTTCCGTGTTCCTGACGGTGAGGGCGGGTTCTTCAAGGATTGGGGTAATTTCAGGGGGCATAATCAACAGGAGATCGTTTTTAAGGATTTGAAGAAATTAGGATTTGAAGAAATTAGGATTTGAAGAAATTAAGATTTGAAGAAATTAGGATTTGAAGAAATTAAGATTTGAAGAAATTATTTTTTTTCTGAAAAGAGAGCCGTTCTTTAAAAGAGAGCATAACTTTTCAGATCTGTAGAAATATGTAGTTTACAATATTTAAATAATAGATGTGTTCAAAAATAAGGAGAAGTAAAAACAGGTACAGAAAAGACAAAATTGGAAGAAAGTCCTGTAAAGAGACTTTCTTCTCTTCAACTTGAAAAATTCAATTTTTCCCGGACCTGCGGGCATACACAATAACTGCTATGATTGCTACCGCAGATATAAACTCAAACCCGGGAGAACTGGCGCTCTCGCGGTCAGAAGTTTCGGAGCCGGGATTCCCTGTGCCTGAAGCCTGGGGTTCAGAACCATTGGATTCACTGCTTGAAAGAGAGACAATGTCCTTATCCGTAACTTCAATTGCAGGAGAGTTAGATTCAACGTTCACTTCATCGTAATATCTGAAGGTATACCTGACATCTGAAGCTCCCATATCGAAAGCCCCGAGATTCTCAGAGCTCACGACATATTCGAACGATTTGGTTTCAGCAGGTCCAAGAGATGTGTAACCTGCTCTCGTTTCACCTTTCAGGAGAGAGAAAGGTTCAGGGACCTTATCACTTACTTTTATGTCATTAATTTCCACGTTGCCTGTATTTTTGAGTGTGACCCTGACTGTGACTTCATCCCCGGGATTCACAGTTTCAGGGATTACCTCTTTTACCACACTCAGAGCCGGCACTGGTTCAGGATGAACAGACCCTATTTCTTCCGAAGGGTCAAGGGTAAAGAGGTAGATGTTCCACTTTCCGTTCCGGGAATCCTGCCAGACGATTTTGTCATTCATGATGCAGGGGTTTTCCTGGTCACCTTCGGCAGTGCAGACCTGCTTTTCCGTGCCTGTAATTATGTCGTAGATGTAGATGTCCGAATTCCCGGAATTTCCGGGGACACAGTTGCGGTCATCGGCCCACACGACGTTCCGGCCCGAGATAAAGGGGTCAAAGTGGTTGTACTCGTCCTCGCAGATAGTAACCCGCGTCTTATTGAAAAAATAGTCGCACAGATACAGGTCATACTTTCCGTGTGTGGTATCTGTTCGTCCCTCCCAGACAACGATCCCACCCGAAATTACCGGGTTGGATGGGATATTTGAATTACTGGTGTAAACTGGCTCAGAATCGCCGCCTGCGATGTTATATAAGTAGACTCCATGCATAAGATCAGGAATATATGCAGGTTTTCCGCGTATGATTTCAGAAAAACACCTCTCCCGCCAGACAGCGTTATCCCCATCAATGAAAGGATCAGAGTATTCTGTAGTCGATGAAGAGATATTTTCCCTTTCTTTTGTCTTCAGGTTATACATTGAAGCCATCATACCGATATCACTCTGCCAGATAACAATCCCGGATTCCGCCGACACAACGGGGTGTGTCTGCTCCCCGTCTTCAATGCAGATAGCCTTTTCTTTCCCGGTTTTCAGGTCGTACATGTAAATATCCCAGTTTCCCCTCCGGTTATCCTGCCAGACAATGTAATCCCCGGAAATGAACGGATATTCCTGACTCCCCTTTGCAGTACAGATATCCGTTTTCGATCCTGTAGCCAGGTCATACATGACGATATCAAAATAACTGCCTCTCCGCTCCTGCCAGACAATCCTGCTCTCATAAACGATTGGATTTATCTGGTCCGCAGAAAGGTTCTCATCAAGAACAGATTCAGCTCCCTTTGCAACAAGCTCGTTATCTGCGTCCGAAGCCGCAGAAGCAGGCACTATCAAGAGAAAAACAAGAATAAAACACAGAAAATACTTCAAGCCAGCATAGAAATTACCAGAATCTTTGCTCATCCACATCACCTTTTGGAAAATTTATACTAAGTTAGAGACGGAGATGATACTATATAAAAATTTACAAAAAGATATATATTCTATGACCCCTAAAGAAAATATAAAATATACACAGATAAAAATCCGCTATCAGATGCTTATCTCAACTCTTTTTCCGAAAACTTTTCTACCTTTTCCGAGAGATTTTCCATCATTTTCCTCATCTCAGCAAGCTCCCCCTGCACCTCAATGATTCTCTCATACATCGGGCTCCGGGAGTCCTTAACTGCCTGTTCCTGGGAAAAACGCTGTTTGCTCGGCAGGACATAAACGTACACTAACCACATCGCAACAACGCCTATAGTACTCAACCCTGCCAAAAAAAACAAATAATGCGGAAAAACAGTCCTGATATACGAGTCCCCTTCACTGTAATACTGAAGCCGGGAAATCATCAGGAAATTGAGGATTGAAAACAAAAACATTGCCTCACCCAGGAGGGTAAGCAGTCCCCCTACCCGGGTGGACATTTTCCTCTGTTTTGGGATGAATTTGTCAAACACTTTGGTCACCTTTGGAATCAAAAATAAGAAATGGAAATTCAGATAGAAAAATTATGACTATTAAAGAATATAAATATTACCGAAGCTCACCGGGTTAGCGTCCCGATAGACCCGACTCATTAATTTATACTGGTGCCCGGGATAAAGTTAAATATAAGTTTTTTTATAAAAACGTCCATATTATAGAAGGGGGACTACTATGGTATATGTTGTCGTAAAGCACAAAGTAGAAGACTACTCCAGATGGAAACCTGTTTTTGACGAACATGGAACGACAAGGGAAAAAGCAGGATGCGAGGGCGGGCAGCTTTTTCACATTTCGGACGAACCTAACAACATATTTATCCTTTTTGAATGGGATAAAAAAGAGAACGCAACAGAATTCGTAGAATCCGAAGACCTGAAAAAGAGGATGCAAAAAGCAGGGATTATTGGCAAACCGGAAATCTACATTTTAGAGAAAATCGAAGATTTCCCGGTCTGATTTGTAAAAGTCTCATTTGTAAAAGTCTCATTTGTAAAAGTCTCATTTGTAAAAGTTTGATTTGTGAACAAAAGCAGACTCTGTTTTTTACTATTGTTTATTTTGCTGCTATTATTATAGATGGGCTATATGTGTCTTAGATTAAACGGAAAAAAAGATCCAGAAAGTAGATTCCAGTAATTAAAATCCTGGATTAAGTCTCAAATTCTTGAAGCAGGTGGAAAACCGGAGACTTTAAATCTCTGTAATTCTCCGGATCCCACAAAATTTAGGATTATAATTAAATTACAAATGTTTATAGTTCAAATGTTCATAGTTAAAATGTTCATAGTTAAAATGTTAATAGTTGAAATGTTCATAGTTCAAATGTTCATAGTTAAAATGTTTATAGTTCAAATATTCATAGTTCAAATATTCATAGTTCAAATATTCATAGTTACAATTTTTACAATTCGAATTTTTTTTTACAATTCGAATTCTTTTTTACAATTCGAATTCCTTTATAGTTCAAGCTTCATCAGGTCTTCTGCAAGGATCACCTCTCCATCAACATAGTCTTTGAGACGGTGTATTGCTTCTCTCCCATGCCCTTTCATTTCGGGATAGAAGTGTGTAAGGCAGATACTTCCGATTTCATTGTTATAGTTTTCAAGCATTTCAGCCAGCGTAGCTGGGGTTGTATGGTTTGTTACCTGTGTGCCGGGAGGGAAGGAGCATTCGTGTATCAGGAGGTCGGCTTCAATTGCCAGGTCCATTATATTCCGGCAGGGCTCGGTATCCCCTGAGTAAACAAATTCTCCGTCTTCTGCAGTCACGCGGTATGCCAGAGTCGGAACACTGTGGGAAGCAGTTGCGCAGGTTATTTCGCAATCAAACCCCTCAAGTGTAAACTCTTTTCCGGGAGATACCTCAATAACATCCACATCCACGCTGTCCAGAATATACTCATAAGCCCCAATCACCTTTGAAAACCAGTCGTCGGTCCCTTCAGGGCCATATACTCGCATCTCGGTTTTTCCTCTAAGCCAGTTTGCTTTAATGAGGGGGAGCAGGTCAGCTACATGGTCAAGGTGAAGGTGTGAGAGAAGTACGGTATCTACTTCCGTGTGTGAGATTCCGGCATCGGGAAACCTGCTTAAGACGCCGCTTCCACAATCAACAAGCAGAGGTTTGTCCTCAAGACTGACAAGTAATCCGGACTGTACCCGACCTTTTTCAGGTATAGCAACTCCAGTGCCAAGAAATGTAATCTCCATAAAGTAAGGAATAAACTTTAAATAATTTAACTCTATTTAGAGCATGCCCGCATAAGGAAATTTTTGCGGCTCAAAACCAGCCTGTTTTTTCAAGCGCAAGAGTCGATCAGCAGTCCAGAGGTGTCAAACTTCAGGAACTATTTACAGGCTTGAACAAAACCCCGAGGAAAAGAGCTAAAAGCAAAAAGGCTGTTAAAAGGTAGGACAGATAAAAATAAAAAGTTACTCTTCAATTTGCGAGGGTTGCCCAGCTAGGTCAAAGGCGCCGGACTTAAGATCCGGTATCGAAGGATTTCGTGGGTTCGAATCCCACCCCTCGCACTAAATCTTTTTATTAACTCTTATTTTCGTTTAATCCTGATTTTTAGGTAGTCCATTTCCATTGGTCGTGCACTATTAGTTGGTTGATGTTATTTCCGAAACATCCTTTATGCCGCATCATACATTTTTTTGCAATTCAATGAGGTTATAGTAGACATGCTTCGATGCATGAAACGTAAGCATTTCCAGAACTTAAAAATTAATCATGGAAACATCAACCGTATAATGATGGACGACCAGAAATTAGGTCGTACACTTTTAGCTTGTTGATATTCCGTTCGAGTACTTTTGGTTAACTGCATCTGTTCTCTGAACTTACACATGAGTAGGAAATTGAAATGTACACAAGGTGGAAAATGATATGCAGGGCTCAAGTTTGTTAGATTTTGGGATAAATCTCAACTTATTATTGATGAACGACCTCTCTTTTCTCCTTCCGTTATTATCTTCAACAAAAATTTCAGAAGAATTCAGCAGGGAATAAATCCTATTATATCGATCACCTGTAATTTTTGAGAAAAACGCTTAAACTGTTATAGATCACGGAATATTCTGCTCCAAAAATTGAATAACTACAACCCTATTCAATTGATCATGGCAGAATTGATTTCTGTAATTTCTCAAACAGCCATAACAACTTGCATCTCCACCTTCTCCTCCACAATTACAATTTTTTAATTTTGAAAGAGTGCATTTTAATATTTCTACAATAGTATCCTCGTCCTGAGCTATTCTTTTAACATGCCCGGCTCCTCCTGGCACATCATCAAATAGCAAGATAGACTGAGTAGATGAATCTCCTCCCGTGGGATACAAACAACCGTCAAGATCCTGTCTATCAATATCAAGTGACTCACTGGCACCTTCAAGAATTGCATATAAAAGAGAGTGCCAGAATCCTATATCCGGATTTGAATAACCTTCAAAATGTAGCTGAAGCATATCGGTCATGTATTCGTGGCCAAGGTCGTATTTGTAGAGCTTACCTGAGCATGGAGAACCCAATACAGTTTCATGAGTCTCTTCTATCTTTTCATTGCCAAGAACGGTGTAACCGCACCAGTTGCATACCTTAAACCTTTGATGTCCAGCATGGTTTATTGCACTCATTTTCCCATGAGATGCCGATATCGCTTTGAGTACTATGTTGCTCTTCAAATTGAGAATCCGTTCATTATCTTTATCACACTCTCCTGAGTAGTAGCTTCTTGTAGAATATGCTCTTTCAGGACGTGATTCCCCTACCTTCTTTGGTTTTTTTCTACTTGCTATGAAGCCAAATTCCGGTACTATAAAAGTTCCCCTCGATTTACCTTTAAGGGGCATACCGCATGAATCACAAACATCAAGTTTTTCATCCGAATCGGCAATAACTCTCTGGTACCGCTCACAATTCTCACATACAGCATATCTGTATTTGGGCCACTCTCTCTGCGGAAGCCTCTTCAAATAACGGCTTGTCCACAACTTGCCACCTGCTACAACCTGACTTCCTTCACCCTCCAATTCCTTAAGAGCGATAACCTCGCGTTCCCCCGCAGCAAGGTCCAATGTTGGATTGGCCACTGCAAGTATGCGCACTACGTTGTCCTCTTTCAGTGGATTGCGGCCAGGTTTGGGAATGACACGGGTGGTCACCAGTCGGTCGAAGGGTGTTTGCTGCGATATTCTCCTTCTTCCCCAATGAGCTCCCAAGGCAGATTGAGGATCGTCTCGTCGACATCAAGGAGAACAGCGGTGGAGATAATGCTTTCCAGGACTTTCTTTCCGTCAGGACCTATGAAGGTGTCATAGAGCTGACTCCCCAATCTACGAACACGCTCTTTTGCTCCCTTGAGCGTTAGCGTAGCATTCTTGCTCCACCAGTACAAATCCTGGGTCGTTTCGAGGAATTGGCACTCGCTTTCTGAATCTATGGTTACGTTCTGCTACCAGGTTATTCCTGCTCCTTCCTCATGGATGAAAATAAGAAATTGTAGAGACTCGTCCGTCTTTGGCAAGTCTCTCTGATACCGGGCAATGGAGATGTGCAGCACGCGGGGCAGTTTTTCCTTTCCCTCACCAAATAGCCCGATCATCATGCAAATATCTGCTTCTTCTTATTGGCTGTCTTTCCCTCTAATTCAGGATGCTGATTGTATCCCTCGTTGTCAAGGAGGAAGAGAAGCCTTTTATGCAGCTGTTGGAGCGTAATCTGGTAATTGGCCTCCTGGATAGCCTGCAAAGCAAAGTAAGTCATCGCCCCGTGATACGTTCCACCGATCAGCGCATCATAGGAATATTCTTTGTCCGTGCATCCGCTCAGCAAGACGTCCTTCATTTTTGACTCCGGGTACTTTGTCTTTCCCTTCGGCTTAGCCTTCCATGGATTCTGCAAGACTAGCCTGCCCATCAGTGCCGGATTCAGAAATCTCATCCGTCGGTCATCCGGTGTCTTGAGACCAGGGATGATCTCTGAGACAGCAGCTCGTGTTACCGTGCCGGAGAAGCAGGAGTCGGATATTACGGTCAGACTGACCCCTTCTGCCAGTTTGGCAAACAGCTCGCGCAAATCGTCGTCGATGATAAGGTTCTCCGGAATATCGTAGGGACAAATAGCCTCGTCGTACTTCTCCTCGTCACCGCTCGTGTCCGCAACATACGTCCCATGTGATGAATTGGTGAAGACCAACATGTCTCCAGGCTTTGCCCCTGTAACCAGACTTTCAAGATATGCCATGATGTTAGCCTTGGTGGCTTCCGCGTCAAGCATCAGCTTGACATTATCCCGAGCGAAGCCATAATGATCAACGAGCAAATCTGCCCAAGCTTTGGCATCGTTCACACAGCCATTCAAATCGTTGCCTTCGTAAGGATAATCATTGATCCCTACACAGAGAGCTTTATTTACCATTTGGTTCATCCCCACTATTTTTCACAGTTACTCATTTATGATACTTGATAGTAAATTTCTTTTATTGGTTCACGTACTCTGTTTTTCACATTTAATTATAATATTTGAGAATATATTTCTTTTATTGATTCACATCTTCTTTTTTTCACAGTTAAGTATAATACTTGACAGCGCACATTTTTTATTGGAATGAAGGATTAAATTCCAATAAAAACTTTATACAATAGGTAGGAGGTCAGTATTGCCAACAAAGAAACTTTTGATAGGTATGAAGTATCGACTTAGAGCCTATCCGAAAAGTGGTTACCTGCTGTAACTTTTACATTAGGTAATATGCAAAACCGGAACGGATACCCATGCATACCGATGATCAACTTTACCCGTGAACAAAATCCTTTTGACCATACTCCCTCCACAACTTCTTGTTTCTTTATTGTCTTGCGGATCGGACTTTTATCTGGCACGTGAGAAAACACACAACCAAGAGTATCAGTAGCCCTACATTTCACAGAACGGTTTTCATCATCCATCGATCAGTTTAACTAAGAGCCTATCCATGCGTCTTCGGTTAAGTGAGGAATCATGACAAATTGCCTCCATTCTCGCAACAGTTATCAGAAATTTTAACATGTTGTGGACTGAAACAGGGTAATTGATTTTAGGTAAATAACCCAAATTTGACAGATTCCACTAATTAGTACAGTATTTTTTATAAAAAACGCATTGCATCGGCATAGCACATTTAGGAAAAATGAAAACATTCAAAAATCAAAAGACGCACGATGGAACTTTGAATTGTATGACGAAAACAGGAGCATAAAGCCCATTTATACATAATAAAATGTATGCTTCTGTCAAATTAGGGTAAATAAGGCGAAATTAGAGGTAGACGTATAGTACAAAATCGATAGCCTTCAGGTAAAAAATTCCTTAACCGAAGACCAATGAGAACCTATCTGAAAAGTCAGTAATGCATGTTGAAAAGTCACAATAGGTCTATAATATCAGAGTATCCATTTCGGTTTTACATATTGTATATTGTAAAAGTTACAGTAGGTGACCACTTTTCGGATAGGCTCTTAGTAGCAGGCGCAGGTTCTCTTCTGTAACACCGCCCGGCCCCGAGGACCCATTCCACAAAACTAAGAGCATCGCTCACAGCGCCTGTGAGATTGAATTCCGGGTTGTCATAATTGTCTTGCCCACGACCATAGCGAAGTTATTCTTGTCGCTCATATTGTCCCCCTTCTTTTATTAGTCAAAGTTCACACCAGCATGCCGAAGAATAGTCAATACACGGCTTATAATCCTTATCGAATGTACAAGACTGCATTCTTGCTCTTCCAGTTGGAAGAGATCATATGTTCTTCCATCACGATCCTCGCCCTTATTAAATTACTTTTGGCAGACAATTTTTTATATTGTTGATTGTTAACTTATGCTTTCATGCTCAAAATTTGACATCCATCCAGATATTTATTGTAATGCCACTATAAATGTGCCTAATAATCTATATTTAGAAACTCAATTGATTCCCTAAATATTGAAGTAACATGTATAAAAAGAAGAATTGATAATATATCGATCATATAAAACTCTTCACACATGACTGAAATCGATGCATATTGTCACATTCACTGTCATCATGACTTACCAAATATTTTATCCTAATTTTGGAATGAAGTCATATTTTGAGAACACTGGTCCTAAAATATATGTTCTAAAATAAAAGTTTTTATAATTCTTAACATATATTCTCCTTTTTTTATATAGCGGTTAATATATAATTAGATCATAGAACTTACGGATAGTGGAGTCAGTTACTGAAAACCGCAAACATAAAGGGACATCTCAAACTTGGACAAACAACGTGAATCTACTCTTTTTGTCGGATTTAATCAATAACTCACGTCCACGACCAAATAATACAGGACAACCTGTTGCTAATTAATTCCGGATAAAATGTTCAAATAAATCCTGAATCGAAAATCTCAATCTGAGGAGGTATGAAAGAATGGCCAAACCAAATGTGATTATGGATGGAGTGAGAGGTCTTTCTTCACCGATTGAAGCCGTGGCGGCCGTGGCAGGAGAACCGTCAGCCAGGGTTATCGAGGTGAATTTTGATGGCGGAGGGTCCGGTAACCTAGAGTTGAAAGATCGCAGGTCGGTCGTATGGGCGGATGTGCTTGACAATATACGCCATTCGAAACAGTCCGTCTACGTGGAGATCGATCCTCAAACCAATGTCATAACCGAAGTGTTAGTTCCACTGTCTGTGAAAGTAGGGATCATCAAACCTTTAGACAATGCTGATGTCGAAGTAGAGCTGACAATCTCTCAGGCTAAGCACTATATAAGGCGGTCAAACCCGGATTTCCAGAAGTTATTGGATGCCCTGAAAAAAGCAAAGGATGAAGATAAGGATTTACTGGTCACAGAGGCCCCAAACACTCATGATATCATAGATATCAGGCCCAACCCAAACCCTATGGCACCGGCTGAGGTGCAATCACCTCAGCCGGTGAGTGAAGCCCCAAAATTAGTCTCGATATCACCGCAAAAGGCTCAAGAGCTTTTTGACTTGGTCAAATCCGAGACATGCTGTCCTGCCAGCGCTGCAGCGCCATGTATTCCTTTTCTGTACCCCGACGATGGATGCTGGGGACGGGCTCATGAGATGTGCAGACTGATGATTGCAGCGGGCGTCCAGCCTGATAAGGTCTGGATCTACGGCAGCCTGAAGACCCCAGCTACTAACAACCCAAACTGTATAGTTAATTGGGGGTGGCATGTGGCGCCGACTGTGCAGGTGTCCGGCTCAGGCATCCTGGTAATCGATCCCTCGCTTTTCAACGGTCCTGTGACTGAAATAGCCTGGAAAGGAGTACAAGGAGACCCTTCGGCAGTACTGGTTCCGACCAATGCTTCGGTCTTTCATAGATCATTCGGTGGATCTGTTTCTTATGACGATGCAGCCTATACGCGGACCAATCAGGTATTGAATAATTATCGAAATCAACTCAAGATCAGGTCGGTCAGTCCGAGCGGTCCACCGCCCTATATAAAATGCCTGATTACTCCTGCAGGGGTCCAGTGGTTTGGAACAATCGGCCCAAATTCGACAGCCCTCTGGTATACCTGGGGCTGGCCTGCAAAATGGCATGTCTTCTGGACCATAATGCCCATAACTCACTGTCCGGGAGGACCGCAGCTCACCTGGACAGTCGAGATGGAGAGGGCGAATGAAACTCAGTGTACCTATTGGATTACAGTCAAAAACCTGACTGGAGATCCTGTGAGGTTTGAGGGTAGGTATGACGTTTTAAGCAAATGATGCTGATTATTGGAGGTGAAAGAGAATGAGTACAGGTGTACAGTGGACAGGATCGCTAGGTCCTGGAGAAACTAAACGTTGGTTTACCTGGAGATGGAATCCAGCATTACATGTAATCTGGTATATGATGCCTACAACGCCTAAGAGTGGCTCCCCGGATTTAAGTTGGGAGGTGGCTGTGGAAAGGGCAAACGCAACCCAATGCACATACTGGATTACGGTTAAAAATTTGACCAATATCCAGCTGAGTTTCGAAGGGCGATATGCAATCTTATCCTGAGGAGGCTCGTGGAATGAAAATCACTATTCAAATCGATGGAGAAGAAGTTGCTTCGGCCATATCCATCCAGAAGACTCCTCCTACAGAGATTCTGGAAAAGGCAACAACTCTGGGAGCTGAGGATGCAGGGCCTGCACCCACTATAACTCCTGGTACAGGCTCAGCTACAATGCCCCCCTCCATAGAGATGGGACAGATGGCCTTTTCCAAAGAGATGGCAATAGATTGCGGTGAAGCACCAAAGGAGTTTCAGAGCAAAGCCGTATCGGGATGGCAAGCCGGAACATCTTTGACAGAGCTAACTGAAGCAAAAGATGCTGGAAAAGCTGTTCAGCAGTAAAGCAATAAAAAGCTGAGGAATGATTCAAATATAATATCAAGGGGTTTTGTTACCAAGAATGGTTATTGGGGGAAATGGAACTATAGATCAATTCCCAAACTGAAATTTATAAGTTATATTTGTGTCATTCCTAAGGGATCTGCTCAGGACGACAATTCCAAAAATTATTAATGAGTAGGAATGAAGTGGGTTTTGGATAAGCTCCTTATTACATTTAATTAAGTAATTTATCTCAGGCAAATAGATAAAAAACAATCCATAAAATTTTAAGAAAAAATAGGCTACCGTCAAACAAGGGTTATAATCTAAAATTGCTGGAAAAAATGTATTCAGAATTTACAGTATAATTCATAGTATTCGGGTAAGATGTAAAACTACAAACAGATTCTGTAAAGTTTTTGGGGGTTGAACAATTTTATAGGTTCGATGTTAACTGAAAAGGACTCTAAGTTCCTGGAGGTTTAGATAATTTTTCAGCTAGTTTTGGAGCTTAGAATCTGACTTTGACATTTACTCAAGATGAATAAAGGGGGTATCAAATATGCCATATCCGTTTTACAACAAAGAATTTGAGTTTACTCAACCTGATGGGACTCAGATAAAACTTAGGGGTTGGGGGAACCAGAATTACGCAGTCTTCGAGACGCTCGATGGATTCACAGTCACCATGGACCCGGTCACGGGCTATTATGGGTATGCAAAGCTATCAGCCGATGAGAGCTTCCTAGAGCCTACAGGCATCAGAGTAGGGCTTGTAGATCCGGCGGTTCTCGGCATTAAGAGGCATATAAGGATATCAAAGGAAGCAGCCAGGCAGGAGTCAAGGATGGCCTACTACAAGATGGCTGCCACAACAAGATGGGAACAGAGGAGGCAGGAGGCAAAACAGGCGAAAAGAATGGCAGCGATGTCAAGGGACATCCTCCCAGCTCCCCCAAGTGAGGAGACAAAGGGAGATTATACTGGACTTTGTATTCTGGTCCAGTTTCCTGATGTCCCATGCACCATCCCGCAATCCGAAGTAGAGAAATTCTGCAACATGCAGGGCTATACAGGCTTCGAGAATGCAGGATCTGTCCATGATTATTTCTCCGATGTTTCAGGGGGGAAGCTAAATTATACGAACATAGTCACAAAGTACTATACTGCCAAAAATCCGAGGGACTACTATACCAATGAATCCATACGCCAAGGAATAAGGGCCAGGGAGCTGATCCTCGAGGCCCTAAAAGATCTAAAAGCAAAGGGGTTCGATTTCAGCAGTCTTAGCACAGATAATGAGGGGTTCATTCGTTCCCTAAATATATTTTACGCCGGACACATCGTGAACAACTGGGCTAAGGGGCTTTGGCCTCATAGCTGGGCCTTGGCTACTCCTTTCGAAATCGGAAACGGGAAAAAATTTTATGATTACCAGATCACAAATATGGGCGACGAGCTGACTTTGGGAACATTCTGCCACGAGAATGGCCATATGGTCTGTGACTTTCCTGATCTCTACGACTACGGATTTGACGGGTTTAGGTCCTGTGGCGTTGGCAATTATTGCCTGATGGGCTTTGGAGGGTCAGATGACAAAAATCCGGTCCAGGTCAACGCCTACCTCAAGTACAAGGCCGGCTGGGCCAACAAGGTAACACCCCTCACAGACGGCACATATAAGGCCAAGGCGGAAACGAACGAGTTTTTCATAACCTTCAAAGATCCAGCCGAGATTGAATACTACATAATTGAATGTAGACACCTTGAAAATAGGGATAAATCCCTGCCGTCTTCTGGACTTGCCATATGGCACAGTGATGAACTCGGAGACAATGAATACCAAGATATGACTTCTGGGAAGCATTACGAGTGCTCTCTTGAACAGGCAGACGGACGAAAAGATCTAGAGCATGGGGTCAATGCCGGCGATGCAACTGATCTATTTAATAATACTGGCCAGAAGTTTGGCGACTCCACAAAGCCTAATAGCAAATGGTGGGACGGCACTCCATCGGGACTCGAGATAATAGATATTATGAATGCGGGCAGAGAAGTAACCTTCAAGGTCGTCGGTCAAGAAAATGTACCCGATGCTCGACAGGCAACTTTGGCTCGATGAATCTTCTCTGGCTGAAACAATCGGTGGAACTGCTATTGTGCCACCTGCAGTACTGAAAATACACAAGAACACATCTGTCAGAAAGATTTGCGAAGGAGGGGACAATGAGGGCTCATTTTTACAATAGCTCTGGTGACTCTGTAATCAATTTGGCATGAAAGTACTTTCAAGTACTTTCATTTTTTGTGCCTGTTAGTTTTGAGGAATTTAATGTTCGTTTAGCGAGCTGATCCCAAAAATCAAAACTTGGTTTTTTAACTTGTGTTGAAGGTTGACGTATCACATTGGTTAAGGTGAAATGAATCAAACTGTTCTTTGGAGGAAATATGAACAAACAGGTTACCCAGGATGACATCATTTACTTCGTGGTGACGGACCGCTTCTTTGGCAGGGACAGGCGGACTGTCGATCCATCGGACACGAGCATCCACGGAGGAAAACTCGATGGCATTCTCGAGAAGCTCGACTATCTCCTCGAGCTTGGCGTGACGACGATTTGGGTGACGCCGGTTTACGAGAACATCCAAAGCCACGACAACTCGGAACCCTACCACTACTATTGGCCGCTCAATTTTAAGCGGATCGACAGTCGCCTGCTCGACGGCACCCGCTTGCCTAACTCAGTGGACATGAGCACGTTCGGAAGATTCGTTGACTTATGTGAAGCCAAGGGCATGAAGGTAGTGCTCGACATGGTCGTGAACCATGCGGGATACGGGGCACAGGTAAATTTTGACCCCACCTGGTTCAACGTTGGCGGGACCAGCGACATCAAGAAGGAGTTGGCGGGCCTGCCGGACTTCAATCACGATAACCCCGAAGTGCTTGACTTTTTCATCAACAACATCGAAGATTGGATCACCGAGGGCAAGGTCACAAATATTCGCATGGACACCGTCAAACACGTGGAGCCCAAGTTCTGGCATTACTTCAAGTCCCAGATTCGCGGGGAGTATCCTGATGTGTGTCTTATTGGGGAGGTGCTGTTTGAAGACAAGGATGACGTGGGTAAGCTCCTGGTGTATCAGAACTACCATGACTTCGATTCGATATTCGATTTCCCCCTGTGCACAGCCCTGCGGTCCACTCTTATTTACGACGGAAGTCTTAGCTATTGGCTTGCACGCCCACGGTTGAACGATGGGGAGTCGCTGGGAGTGCTTGACGATGACAATCCGCTCAAGGGTGGATACCGTAACGCGAACAGGCTCGTCACACTGCTCGATAACCATGACTTAGAACGGCGCATAATGAGCCATGCCAGGACAAAACACACCGGTGAAGACGCCGGGCTTGATTGGGCAATCCAGGTTACGAAGCTCTGCCTGGGCGCTCTGTTCACCATGCGAGGAATCCCGCAGATCTACTACGGCACCGAGGTCGGGCTCGAGGGATGGAAGGCAGACGATGACCGCGACCTTCGCCGCGATTTCCCATGGCATGTGATCGGCAGTGATAATCACCCAAGACCGCAGTTCCAAAAGGAACACGATATCTATGAGTGGACCAGGGATCTTATACGTCTGCGCAAGGGGAATGAAGCTCTCAAATACGGAACGACTATAACACTCTGGTCGGACGATCTGGTCTATGCTTTCTTGCGCATCGCCACGGATGATGTCGCCCTGGTGATCATAAACAATGGATATACCAGGATGCCGAATCCAATTTATTTGGACCTGAATATGTCGGTAATCCCAAAGCGCGTGGTAAAAATGATAACCGGAGGGCTGAAGCACTGGAAGACAGGGCAGGCCTTGACGGTGCAGAACGGCAAGGTGCTGGTCACGGTTGACGGCAAAACAATCGATATCTTCTGCCGTGATGGTTCCTGAGAAATCGAGCAGATCATGCTTCGGCCAGTGACCGAGAGGGGAACAGCCAACCTGTCATTCCAATGGATCCGGCAATCTGTAGTGAAGCTCCAGTAGGCATTCCCCAAGTTATTTTTAACCAATGCCCATAACACGGGAAAGTTCTGATAAGTGTAAACCTTCAGGGCCTGGTTGCAGTGTTCAATGATCTGCTCTATATTCTCTGCTCTATCTCCTAGGATTCGATTTTTGTAGGCATTTGCCAGGTTATTCAGAGTCGCAGCCCAGTCCATAGGAAAGTCCTTCTGAGTTCGCACTTCCAAGGCCTTGTTATAGTATTCGATGGTCTTCTCTATGTTCTCAGCTCTTTCTCCCAGAATTCTGTCTTTGTAGATTATTACTGCTAGTGTCGCGTCAATCTTCAATGATTAAATGATTCTAAATAGATGTAATCGATTAAATACGACATTTTACCGCTGACGCGACATTAGATTGTTCTGGGTGAAAGCCCAGTCAACCGGAAAGTCCCGAGACGTTAACACCTGCAGAGCCTAGTTATAATATTCGATGGCCTGCTCAATATCATTACTTCTATCTCCTTAAGTATTATTTGGAGATCTTCTCCGTTCTTTTTATTGCCAAATAGCCAATCCCAAAACCCCAATAAAAATGCCCCTGTCAGATCAGAATAAAAATATATAAGTAGGTAATGTGGTAATTCCATTGTACCACTTATCTGTATCATCTTTGCATCCCAATAATTAATTGGATACAGGCTAATTATAATTTACAGTAAATTCAAAGTTAAGTTTTTGTATACTGTAAGTGGTTATAGTAAGCCTGGAAATTGCATAAAAATTAGAATATTTCTCTTCAATATCCCTTTCAGTAACCTGCCCATAATGAAGTTTAAGAATATCCTGCCAGATTTCAGCCTGCCAATCCTCAACTGAGTTAGGAAAAGGGTTTGTTAAATGTCCAAGCCCATGAAGCTTGTAAGACCTTTCATCTTCCATGAACCTGATTTTTCCGTTCTCATAGTAGTATAGAGCATACCTTTTAGAAGCAATTCCATAGAACCAGAGATCCTTTTTCTCAGGTTTAAGCAATGGAATCTCTATGTTGTAAGGGTTAAGAGGCTGAAAGAACTCTGCAAGCTTCTGAGCCTTTTCAGGAGTAACAAACACAGAGTCAGTATCCATGTAAGCATGAATAGATCCAAGCTCTTTTAATCTGGCTTCAGCCATTGTCAAGAAAAGCCTAGATCCTGAAGTAATCATAACAGCCAGGAGAGGATAAAAAGACTTTCCTGACTTTTCTTCACAAATTAATACCATCACAATACAGCCTGAACCCACACTCCTTGCAGATTTCAGGATCCTCTGTCTCCTTAAACCCATGCTCATAATCATGGGCAATATTTCGTGCAGTTTGGATCATTGCACTGATTGCTTCACTGTCAAGGGGACTTACCCTATCTTCAGTGCTTCCGTACTTTCCATCCTTCTGCAACTCAAAAAAGCGAGGTTTTTCCAGAGCTAGCATGTATAAAAAATATATTGATTTTTTAAAGCTTCCGGAAACCAGGTAATAAATAATCATGTTTATAAGAACTTATGGGCAAAACTCAATATATTTACTGTATCAGAGATCTTCAATATTCAAACCTTCCTGAATAAATTCCTTGTAAATTTTCTAAGGGTGGAAAGGAAAAATCTGGTGTTGGAGATATTGAATCAAGTGACAATACTCTTAAATAATAATATTTTTAAATATTAGACTTGATATAAATAGGATGCAAGCCTAAAAGGGGAATAAAATTGAGTGAAAAACAAAAATACAAAAACCTCTTGTAGGCACAGTACAGGATTTTATGAGAAATCCTCTGGGAATAGGGAAGACGTAATGAAGGGAGGCGACATAATGAAAGAATTTTGCAATATATGTGGTCGGGAACTGAAGGAAGACGTGCTGGTCGTGGATACCAGCCAGGATATGAAACCAATAAAATTCAAGGACGTTCATGGGGATAAGTCCGATCTGATATGCATTGAGTGTGCAGCTGATTCGATTGAGAATCCACCCTTCTTATGTTCAAGATGTGGGCAGCCAATCGAATTCGGTGAGCATTTCTATATCTTAAAGGTAGGAACCACAAAACCTGGTGGTCTCAAGGTAGATTTTAAAGAAAAATCCGTATCCCCTTCAAATTGAGTGGAAAGCTCTGTTTTTCAACTCAACGAGCTTTTTTCTCTGATGATTTGAGCCAGAGGTGGCATCTCAAATTTATTGCTCACTCTATCCCATATGTACTGA
>NZ_JAQUVZ010000036.1 GCF_028693135.1 Methanosarcina sp. | reverse complement strand
CTACCGATTCTTCATATTCTTTTGCGAGGCTTTCGATAACCTCGTCCGAAGGTTTCCAGTATTCATGCCTGACAGCTTCGAGCATTCTGGCTGTTATCGACTGGTAAGCATCGGGATTGTTCTGCTTGAACCATTCTTTCATGGAAGGGTTATTAACATAGGTCTCATAGGTCTGCTCCCAGACACTGTCATCCACAAGATCAGGGTCACTGACCTCCCAGCCGAAAAGGTTGTTCACGAACTCGGACATCATCCTGCCGCCCGAATACCCGGCGCCCTGCATCCCTTCAATCCATTTCTCATTGAAATACCTGGACCTCAGGTTCTTGCTCAGGTACTCCCCCATTCCTGTCATCTGAGCCCTTTCAGGATCTCTTGTATCCGAAACGTACATCTCTGGGGTCCTTCCGTCTCCCCTGACATGCCTTGTTGCCAGGTTCAGGCCGCCGAAGTACTGGAAGAAGTCGTCGTTGTCAAGGGTGTCGTAAAGGTTTGACGAATCCGAATGTACGGAGGCTTCAACGTTTTTCAGGTTTCCTTCAAGGAGTTCCCTGGATTTTATGCCCCAGAAATCTTCCCCGTAAGCATACCCCATCTTATCCAGGTATACATTTGCAATCGTCGCTTCGTCGTCCCAGCTCCCGCTTGCACCGATAGCATTTGAGACCCCTATTTCATAAGTCCCGTCCATTACTGCAAAGCAGCGCATTGTGGAGAGCTTGGTTGCGGTTTCATTGTCATAGCCTGCCGCAAGCAGGGAATCATATATTGCAAGGGCGCTGTCGTTTACGTAGTTTGGATAGTTTCCGGCAGGAAGTGAACTTGCAAGTTTCACGGCACGATCTACCATTTTGATCTTATCCGGAAAAGCATCCCTCATACCGGCGGTTGTATAGACAATGTCAATACGAGGTCTTCCCGGTTTTTCCGTATCATAGTTAGGAAGCAGCTCCTCTTCAGGGATAGCCTCAACCCCGGTTACATACCCGTATTCATCCCAGACCGGCTGCACTCCAAGCATGTAGAGCACTTCAGCTTCCAGAGTCCCATGGTCGCGGATAAACTCTACCCCGAACCTTGAGAATGAAACCTTTTCAGGATACTCCCCGTACTTATCATGATAGTCCTCAAGCAGCTGGATTGCAAGGGATTTGCCAAGCTCCCAGGTTGCCTTTGAAGGATAGAGTTTTGAGTTGATACCGTAGAAGTTGCGCCCCGTAGGCACTGCGTCCGGGTTCATAACAGGATCCGTTCCCGGTCCCGGGGGAATAAAGCCTCCGTTCAGGGCTGAGAGGATTCTGTTAATCTCCACATCACTATCAAGAAGCCGCTGTCTATACTCCAGCCCCTGTTCAAGATCAAGGGTAACCGAACTGTTGGTTTCCCCGAAAACGTCAAGTTGAGCCGTTGAAACATTGGTATTATTGGTTACGATTTCCCAGACAAGCCTGTTCACTTTAGTATCATTTGACGGAATCCCGAGAGGGTAAACGGATTCAGGATAAAAGGCAAAAGTGATATTATCCTTGAAGTCTCCTCCAAGCATGGACCTTACCATTCCGGAAAGTTCGTCTTTTTCAGGATCTGTCAGGTTTGTAGAGGGCACCCGGCCAAGGACATGCATCCCGTAAGGAATGTTTTCTCCTTCCACATCTTCGAGATATTCATGAAGGATATTTTTTACAAAATCCCCAAACTCTTCTTCATTGTAATCTCGAAGCTCAGTCGCATTCTCGATTCCGAGGTCAACGTTCAGGTTAAGTGCGATTATCTGATCGATTATGGCTGTCTGGTACCCTGCCTTTGTCTGTGTAGAAAGCCCGGGATCATAATACTGCTCCACACTGATTGAAAGGTTGAGCAATTCTCCATAAAGCCCGCTGCGTTCAAGAGTCGGAGTCAGGTGATCGATAATCAGGGCATTGCCCCTGTATTCGGCAGTCAGCCCTTCTCCCACATTTGCAACTATGTAAGGATAGATGTTTGGCAGGTCCTGCAGCAGTAAAGGTGCCCAGTCGGAAGTCCGGTTCATACCGTAAGTAGAACCTGGAAGCCATTCATGTGTACCGTGAGTCCCCATATGAATAATTGCATCAGGCTGCCATTCATGGTTTAACCAGAGGTAGAAAGCTATGTACTGGTGCGGGGGAGGTACAAGGCTGCTGTGGTAAAGGGTGTCGTCATTTTGCAGGAAGCCTCTGGCAGGCTGGGGCATGAGCCAGGCATCTCCGAAACGTACGGAAGGGATTACAATGTACTGCCCAGTCTCGTTCTCATAGATCATGAGGCTCTTATTCTGAGGAAGATCTTCAGCCCAGGGTTCTCCCCACTCCGTTATTACTTGAGACCGCAGATCTTCTGGAATTTCGGACTCAAACCATTCTTTGTAGGTTTCCATGGTTATGAGATGCAGTCCCCATTCAGTCCTGTTTTCTACCATTTCGTTCATGACACCCGGAGCCCAGGAGCCGGCATTGATACCCTGTGCCTGCATCATTTCCAGGAGTTCACTGCTGTTATCCGGAATTCCGGAGACTTCATACCCGCTTTCATTCATCTCGTTAAGAAGGTCGAACATGCTCTGGGTGGTGTCAAGGTAACTTGCCCCGATGTTGTCTTTTCCTGAAGGATAATTGTAGTATATTACGGCGACTTTCTTGTCCTGGTTATCCTTTAACTTCAGTTCCGCCCAGTTTATCGCCCTGCTGGCCATCCAATCAACCTGAGCAGGTAGAGGTTCATAGCTATTTTCCCCGGTTTCGGGGTCGTAATTATCAATTCCTATTACAATGTACTCAAAAATTCCGTCAATACTCGGAAGCAGGGTCTTGTACACGACCTCACTGCTGGGAATGCCTCTGTTGCGGTCAGCTACGTCTATAGAATTGGCAGGATTTGAAACTACCATGCCTCTTAAGACCGGGACGTCAAGGTCTTCAAGTTCCTGTATCCCTTTATCAGGGTCCTCGTAATTCAAACGGAAACTCTTGAGAGAAATTATGCACTGGACAAGAGGTTCTCCGTTTTCATCAAAATAAAACTTATGGATATCATTGAAGGTCTCAAAACCTGCAATTACGTTGCAGCCCTTTCCTTCAAGATCTCGGATAAGATAGTCTATGACCTCAAGGTTTCCCGCTGTATAATCGGAAGAGTGGAACCAGATCCCTATGGTGGGTTTGCTCTTATCGTAAACATGATTAGACTCATTTACGATAGTTGAGTTGGAGTACCACTCAAGGTAATCAGAGGTATTTTCGAACCAGTCAGGCTTCGATTCATTCAAAGAAGAAACGGCATCCGGATGATAGAGCGCAGCTTCAGGGAATTCTATGGGGTCATCGTAAACCCAGCTGTCCGTAAGCTCAGGTTTATCCCCGTAATTTTTTGCGAGATAGATAAGGAAATTTTCGGTGTTTTTCAGCAAAACTCCTTTCGGACCCATGCTATAGAAGTACTTTTCTTCAGTGGAATTATAAGGCTTGGTCCCCGACAGGATAAGGTCATAACTTGAGGTGTTGATATGTGCCGGATCCATCAAAGAGGTGATATCTATGAGCGCTGTTCCGTTTTCATGAGCACTTTCAAGGTCATCCCCGATATCCTGGAATTGAGACCATAGCATGTAAGTAAATATTACATCCTGGTTTTCAAAAGTGGTATTAGTAAAGTTGGAATAAGCAGAAATGAAAGTTACATTTATACTTGCATTGTATGGATTGGACTCCTCTGCCTCAGCAAGGGCGTTTCCATCATAACAGATAAAAGTAATATTTACTTGATTTTCATCAGCCGATACATTCTGCGCAAGCAGTAAAAAAACCACCGCACATAAAACCACTAACCTGCTTTTTGCCGTACGCATCTTATCCCCAGTCAATGTATCATGAATCCTGGGGCACCCCAATAGAAAAATACCCAGGATGCCTTGTCCACTAGTTTAGTTTTGATTAAAAGTTTACTAATTTTCGGAACTTACAGAACAACAGCCATCAAGTTTTGGAAATGAAAGTGGGAATTATCGATTATGACTTTAAATCCAACTTCGGAACTTCCAAAAAAAACAGGGCAGCCGATTCTGTTTAATATCTTCAACATTTGGAGCATTAGGGGAGAAGATACATAAAATACGGTTTTTAGCTTACAGATATTAGCCATTCAGGTAAAAAGGGGAAAAGATAGCGTTTTTATGTAATATATACAGGATTTACGAACTTGAAAGAACAAAAACATCATATCCTTTGAAATATAAATACATGTAGATAAATATAAAAAACGTATGGAGTTATGGATATAAATCCACCCAAGTGTATTGACATTGATTACATTGATATTCTCATTGCGACATCTAAAGTTTATAGCTGTACTGAAGCCGCTAGATGTTATCCAATCGTAGATAATGCTCCTGTTCATGACTCTTTTATTCGCTTACTTCAAAGGCAACCTCCAGACACGGAAGCGCTATGGGATGAAGAAAAAAGTCATGTCAAACCTAAGGAAGGCTTTCTAATTGTTGACGATTCAACATTAAATAAACCATACGCAAAAGTAAACCATACGCAAAAGTAAACCATACGCAAAAGAAATGGCTTTTTTTCATATTATGTTGAGTGGAAAACATTATCGTACTGTAAAATGGATAGGTCTGGTTACCTTAGTTTGGACTAATGAAAAATATGATGTCGGTAATTGATTCACTTTATGCGACGATTCAAGGAGAGCCACCAATGCCTAGATAATTGCCAAAAAACTATTAAATCTCAAAGCTATATTTAATAGGGGATTTAGTATGGAGTAAATTTCCCAATTTATAAGTTTGCTTTAATAATTCTTTATAGGGGGTGTAACTTAGTGGCAGAAGAAAAGAAAGAAGAGACGAAGGAAGAAGAAGTTGCTCATGTAGCTCCGATCCATCCTGAAGATGAACGAGGGGGAAAAAAGAAGCATCTGTTGAGTTGTGAAAAGACTGAATAAGGTCTTTGATCTAAACGAATTGCATCGACACAGTATAATATAGGAAAAATGAAAACTGTCAAAACTCATAACACACAAGATAAAACTTAAATTTGTATAAAGAAAACATGGTCATGAGGCCCAATTCTATAGTAGAAAATGTGTGCTTCTATCAAATTAAGTTATACAAAAACTGAAACAAGAACTGGAAATACAAAGCTGACATTTAAAAGGTGGATCCGTTTATGGTTATTTGCCTTTTTTGCCAGCTTTATGTCCATTTTTCAGTCCTTTTCGATACTTATCTGTGATATTCTGGCAGTGCCCTGAATTTGCTGTTAATTCGAGGTCAATTTTTTGTACACGGTACATGAAACTGGTCTACTAATATCGAGTTTTTGATTTGATAACTTTTTAAAAGTTATAACTTTATAGAAAAATGAGCATATTGTCAACTAGCAGCCCGGGTAAAACAAAATCAAGAACCATCTTTCGTAAAATTCAACGGGCAAAATTCTCTAAGTTCATTTTATTCAATTGCTGGCTATTAACACCGTTTTTTCGTTTTTCACTGGTTGGTACTTACACTTATAAATTAAGTTGAAATCAATATTGATAGACCTATTTTGCATAGGCTGAATAGTTACAAATTTTTAACAATTTCTGGGATCGCCAAAATGTACCATTAATTCCACCGGCAGTCGATGCAATCAATCAAAAACCCAGAAAATAATAAAAAGTCTCAAATGTTGTTATCATGGTTTGGAGGATCGATACCATAAATAGAACTTACCAGGCTATTGATTTTAATAAAGATTTTCCAGGTCTTCAAGGATCAAACGTTTTTTTGTTCAGATTAACTGCTCTCGTTTTCTGTTGATTATTTTTTACATATTCTACAGCATCGGTTATTTCAGATACACCAAATTCATTTCCATAATCTTTAAACCTCAAACAAAATGCTTGAGCAATAATTAAAGAGTGTGGCAAAGAATCATGATAATTCATATAATTTACTTGTATGAACTTGTTAATATCATCCAAAACGTATTTTGGAATTATTAAATGTGACATATTGGGTAATCTCCCAACAAATGACGTCGTTTATTTAGTATGGACTATTTTTGCGTGTTCCTCATTTAATAACTTAATCATTTTAACTTGTTTTGATATTTTCTTTTTTTAGGAGCAAGTTCACATGGATACGAAATAGTTATATATTTAGACGTTGTTATATATTACAAGCAAATCAGATGTACTTGATTTGACTTCCAGGCCAGCATATTAAACCTCCTTAAATCTGCATTAAATTAAACCTCCTTAAATCTGCAGTTTCCCAGAAGTAATTTGCCATTTTACATCTCCTTGAAACTGCAGTCTTCCGGAAGTAATTTTCCTCTAAACCTCCATTAAATTTTTTCTTTTTTAAGTCGCATTTTTATGGTCAATTATATCAAGCACCAAAACGACGTTTTCGATACCTGAACTTCCGACTATAAGCATGTAAAGCATCCTTTAGAAATTAGGAAATTCTACTCTAAGAGACTGTCTGAAAAATAAATAATCACTGTACTCTGCTTACCATTAATGTCAAAACGATCTTGCTGATTTCCGAAGCTAAAACCAAGAAAGGACTGAGGTATTTTACTGTAATCACAATGCAATTCTCGCAAGTTGGTTAACAGGGTAAACTTCACTATCATACTCATTCTCTAAGGACTAAAGACTGTGCCAGTGAAACCTGGAATCCGAAAGGAAGCTCAAGCACATATTTTCACCCGTGGAACACGAGGTAGAGCCTGCTTTACTTGTGGACAATAGTCTGAAGGAGGACACAGGGAGCCTCTGAGTCTTTAGCTCAGGGTTAGTGTTAACTAGCCACTATACCCGCATGAAAATATGTGAGGAAGAGAATCTCACATACTTTCATACTAAGTAGATACTTTTTAGATACTTTTAACCCAGAAAAAAATACGGCGTTATTATTTCACGCCGCATTTCACATACGAGATTAAGGAATGATTCAAATATAATATCAAGGGGTTTTTTTGCCAAGAATGATTATTTGGGGAATGGAACTATAGATCAATTCCCAAACTGAAAATTAGAAGTTATATTTTTGTCATACCTAAAACTTCTTTTTTCTGAATCCCAGATAAATTCCACAGATTCAGGCCACAAAAACTAAACTTGCGTAAATCGTGGAAAAAAATTAATCTAAAACGGATGTACCGGTTGAAGCGGATGTACCGGTTGAAGCAGATGTATCAGTTGAGGTGGATGTACCGTTCCCCTCCGAATCTTCAGGAACATAAATCACCCTGCCGTCAGCCAGCTTATAAGCCGTCCCCAAAGCTTCCCCTGTGCCTCCACCGATGTTTTCGGTCATATTCAGGACTTCTATGGGTTTCCCCTCTTCCTTGATGATTATCTTCATGTCCTCAGCTCCGGGATTTTTCACAATAGTAATATCCTCATTAGAGCTTAGAAGCTCAGGAAGATGGTAAGACATCACAAGGGCTACCAGCAAAGCCACGGAAAAGACCATTGCAACGTCAAAGAGATTGGCAACCCCGGTCATGGGGTTTTGCTCATCGGAGTCATTTAAAAGTCCGGTTCGCCTGTACCTTCGGGATTTTCTCATGGTTTTCCTCCTTTTCAAAGAACGCAATCAATTTTCGCTCTTCTCCTCAAGTATATCCAGGATGTAATCGATATCCGACATATCCTCCCAGTACCAGCGCCTCCTGACCTGGGTAAGCACATAGGCTATTCCGGCAGAAAAGAGCCCTACAACGGTAGTTGCAAAGGCAATCATCAGGTTCTGTGCAAGGGTTTCAAGGTCTCCTTGCGAAAGCCCTATCAGGGCAGGTCCCAGCGGGATCAGCGTCCCCATAAGTCCGAGCATAGGGGCAACCGTTGAAATGATCTTCGTGTTTTCAAGGCGCTTTGCCATTCTTATCTCGTATTCCTCAGAGAGCTTCTCGATTGAAGGAAAATTCCGCTCTTCGAGGTATTTTGCAGCCTCTCTTGCAAAGGACGTGACCATGTAATTTTGTTTTAAGCTCTCAAGAGCCCTTGATGCTTCCGAAAAAGCCGAATTCAGAAGACTGTCCCGTATTTTTTTGCAACCAATTTCCAGGTTGTTCCGATCTCTATTCCTTTTTGAATACTCAGAGATGAATTCTCCTAATTGAATAAGTGAAACAAAGGCAAGGATTGTCAGAAGTATCATTACCGGATACAGCAAAGCCGATGAAAATACGTACATCGTCTGGGATAAAAGATCCATATTACTCATTGGTTAGACCTCACATGGCCGAGGAAAAAACCTGCAAGGACCAGGACCCCGAAAGCCAGAAGGGGAAAAATGCTTGTTTCTCCCGTTTGCATAGGAGCCAGGTTCATCTGTTTTGTTTTCATATATGCCGGGATTAGCAGAGCCCCTAAAAGATAATAAATTCCAAGAAGCATCATGGCGCTTCCCATAGTTTCGGGAGTCATTCCCAGCCGGGTCTTCCCAAACCTGAAAAGAAAAGAAGAAGCTACAACTGCAGTAAAAAAAGCAATTCCTACAAGAAACCCTATTTTTATCCCGGAAAAGTTGAGATTTTCTGAAAGCAGCATGCAGGATACCGCAAGAGCCCCCAGGCAGACCGGACAGGGCATGGATATAGCCAGGAAAGTGTGTCTGGAAACATCTTTTCCTGAATTCCACTGTTTCTGGGTGTAAATCCCGGCCCCTATGAGAAGCAGGGAGACAAGAACATGGACTCCCATACCCATTGAAGAAAGACGCTCAAAAGCATCCAGGCTTATATGGTTAGCAATGCTTCCGAATAAAAGGGCAAGAAAAAAGTAACTTCCAGCAATTGTAAGAATTTCTCGCGTAGTGATGTTTGAAAATCCACAACCTAATCCAGTTTTAATCCCGAAGATAAGGATACCTATTAAAATTCCAATAACAGTCAACGTAGAAGAGTCCATAGTACCTTCTGAGCATCTATAATAGGATTAAATAAAAACTGGTTTTTGGGTAACGTTCGTTATCCTTCTGGATAACAAGTGTCTATTGATTACATTTTTGGAAATAAAGGTTAAACATCCTGGCTGTCGTCGACCAGAGCTCAGAATAAATAATTAAACCAAGTGGAAAAATCTGCAGGAGGAAAAATTGATACATTACATACATTAAAAAGGGATCTTCTGGCTTGAGTAGCAAATGGAAAGTAAAATTTAACAAAAATTATGTAAATATTCACTCTGTTAACCATGAGATTTTTTTGAAGAAAGAAAAATGAAGAAGGAAATAATAAAGTAAATTTGTTAAAATGAATAATAAAAAAAGCAACTAATAGAGTGAATGACATACTTTACTTGCGTTACTAGGGGCAACAATTATAAGTAGTTGAGATAAAATAGAAGATAATCATGGTAGTAAGTGTAATGAAGAATTCAGGAATGAACGGCGGTGGAGAAAACCTATTCAAAGCGATCTCAAGCGATACACGTCTCTCTATTCTGGAAATCCTGAGTGAAGGGGATAAGCACATCTCCGGCCTTGCAAGGGAAATAGGGATTTCCGTACCTGTAGCTGCAAAACATGTGAAAGTGCTGGAAAAAGCCAAACTGGTAGAAAGGAAAAAGTTTGGAAATACTCATATGATAGGCATAAAACTGAACAATGTCTATTCTTTCCTGGACCACTTTGCAGAAAACACGAGGCTTGAGGTGGAAGAAGGTACGAGTCTGCTTGAAGCCCTGAAAAGCGTAACCGCTGTAGAGGTAAGGAAAATGGGAGACCGGGTAAAAGTTGTAGCTACAGACGGAGAAGAGGGTTTTTATGTATATGAAGTGGACGGCAAATTCTCGGATAAGACTGTGGACGAGTATACATTTTATGAAGATACCATAGTTGAGTGGAAAAAGCTAATTCCGATCACTAAAAAAAGGCTGTTTGTGAATATAAAGAGATAAAGCAGCCAGAGCAGCTTTAACTAAATAATCTCTATGAAAGTAGCCTCTGTGAAAGTGATTATTATACTACCATTCAGAGATACTACCATTCAGAGATACTACCATTCAGAGATACTACCATTCAGAGATACTACCATTCAGAGAATCCTTATCAAGTCAACTACCCCTGAGCTAAAGACTCAGAAGTTTCCTGCTGAAGGTTTATGACTTCCCGAAAAATTCAGCCTTCAGAAGAGTAGGATTCATTCTTTTAACTTTGCCAGAACTCCAAGGTGATCTTCATGGTAGGGCATAAGATCCCTGGCAGTCAGGATTTCGAATCTGGGTTCAAAAGCCTGTTCAAGCTTTTTTACTTCTTCCGTGAAGACCTCCTTCGGGTTTGCCGCAGTATCGATGCTGCGAGCCTTGATAGAAAGCATGAGATACCCACCTTTAGTCAAAAAGCGTGCAGCATTTCTTGCAGCGATTTCTGCCTGATTGGGCTGGGCAACGTCCTGAAAGATAAGGTCTACAGGCTCAACAATATGAGCATAACTTGCCGGTTTTCCCGCATCAGCAAGGATAGGGATAATGTTTTTACGCCTGGAAGCAAGCCCTATGAAGTCGCGCATGCTTCTTGGAGCAAACTCAACGGCATATACTGCCCCTTCAGAGACGATATCGGAAACGTGGCTGACCGTTGTGCCTGAAGCTGCCCCCAGGTAGAGCACCTTTGAATCCTCCTTAAGGGGAATATTGAACTTCTTGAGGACCATGGCTCCAAGCTTGCTCCGGCGAGGGTCCCAGGTCCGATACTCGATCCCTTCAACCGGGATTAGCTTTTCTCCGTAAACAGTCTTTCCCGGGTCCAGGTTCTTTGTGGCAAGCTGCTTTTTGCCCTTCGTAACCTCAAAAATCCCATCGGAAAGCGTCCTGACGTCAGGCATTTACTTCCTCCTCTTCTTTTTTGGTTTTGCTCCACTTTCCGGCCTTTTTTGCGGAGGCCTGGGGTTTAAAGCCCGGATTTTCTGAATTTTTTCTTCCAGTTTTTCTGGCAGAGAAGAGTCTCTTTTCCCAGAGTAAAAGTCAATTCGAGCAGCAAGAGAAAGTTTTGCTGCAAGGGCTCGTGCAATTTTCCCCCGCATCCACCAGGGAGAGGTATTGATAAGGGGATGGCTGTAGATTACTCCGTGCTTGGGGGACGGAGCCCTTTCCCGAAGATGTTTGAAGAGAGCTTTACTTGCTCCTATTACCTGAATTGTACTGGACGGAAAAGCAGCGAGTTTTTCAAGGCTGCCTGCAATGCTTATGAGCCTTGCCCCGAGCATGGGCCCCGCTGTTATAGCCAGGTTGGGGGCAAGATTTTCCATACTGCTCTCGATGTAAGCTTCAATTTGCTTCCGCCGCTCATAGAGACTGCAAACGCTCTCTGCAAAACATTTAAGGAGCGCTTCATCTGCAGCTTCGAGTTTTGCACCCATGGAATCTCTGGCTTTTAAGTAAAGAGGATCATCAGGAACAACATTCTCACGGGAGCCGTATTTTACGATAAAAAGCGCAAGAGCTTCCCCGTTGAGCCCGCATTCTGGGAAATAACCTCCATACCACTCAAAAAGCCTTTCCGAAAGGGAATTAGTGGTCTCATTGATGTCATCCAGGGCTTCTACTGCCTGAACTATGCGCTGGTCAGGAGTAAGGGCCTCTGAGACCTGAATTTTTGCAGCATCCAGCGTGACTTCATGTAAAAGGGAATAATATTCCGATGGGGACTCTACAAACTTGCACTCGAGAGCTGCAGCTTTCAGGTCAAAACCTTCGGGAGGGAGATTCTGCCTGCTTTCCCTCAGAGAGAGGGAACGGAGTGCAAGCTCCCGTATATTTTTTGGAAAAGGATCGGAGGCAAGGACTTCTCCTTTGCTGCCGATTTCAAGTATTCCAAACCAGGTGTTGATTTTCAATTGGAACCTCCGAAGATGTCCGCACCCCGATTCTTTGCCTTTGTAAGCAGTACTTCTCCACCGAGTGATTCGTCAAGCATACGTTGGACTTCTTTCTGGAGTTTTTTGCCTTCTCCCGGACTCCCGACAATCCCGTAGACGATAGGCCCAAAAGAACTGACTCCTGAACCACTGGCTCCGTTGTCCTGCATATACTTCATGGCATCGAGCACAGGTTTGGGCTGAAGTTCAACTTCCCGCTTTTTAAAGCCCACTGTCTGGAAATGGTTGACTGCCCTGCCGAAACTTTCCAGATCTTCTTCGATTAGCGCAGGGAGCATCTGCATGAGAATCACATGAGAGAGTTCCTGAACTTCCTTAAGAGGGATGGGACAGACTTTTTTGAAAATATCGACTTCTTCTGCGTCATGGACACCTTTGGTATTGGGAATTGCAAGGACAATATGCCATTCAGGAAAGTCCCTCCTGAAAAGCACAGGGCCCGGAGGCATATGGCTGGCTGCGGAAGGGGAAAATGCACCTTTATTCTTGAATTTGTGCCCCCCATCCAGAATGAAACCTCCGCTTTCGAAAGCAGCAACCCCGATTCCTGACGTCCCGCCTCTACCTACAATAACTGCAAGTTCCCGGACACTTTTTCCAAGTCCGTAAATTTCATTTACGGCTGTTGCTGCCGAAAGTGCGGCCTGGGTTCCGGAGCCGAGCCCTACGTGGTCAAGAAGATCCCTTTTAATACGAATCCTGATGCCTTTCCCTGCAGGAAGCACAGCATTTGCTGCTTTTAGCATCCTGCCTGCGAGAAGGGAATCCCCTACCACTTCGACAGAGTCCGCTTCAGCTGCCGAAATTTCCAGGCTGGGTGACTCGAGAGTAATTCCTACCCCCCCATCAACCCTGCCGATCTCTGCATTGAGATCAATAAGGGTAAGATGCAGTCTGGATGGAGACACTACATTAATCATATTCATTTGTATCCTCATTGCTTATTCATAAAGCTTAGGAGTTAACCTTCGAACTACCCCGAAGTTTTTCCTTAACAATCGAATAAGTAAAAGATAAAGTTTTCCCGTTAAATATAAATTTAAGGAATGGAAAAATCAGCGAATATATTTTTATACGGATCTCCGCACTCCCCCGGAAATCCAGCCGTGACTCCATAAACACCGGACATACAGAAAAACTACAGCTCCGGCAGCGGCTGTAAACCGTTCCCAGAAGAGAATGTATAACCCCGCAGAGCATCCCTGTCTCCGCAGGATCGGAAAGCCCGAAAGTAAGGTCAGCTTTCAGGTTTTTGATTTTTATTGCATTAAACATATCAGAAAACAGACGGAACAGAGGTTTTCGAAGGGCTTTGTAAGCTTCCAGACCCCAGTGAAGTTTTTCCCTGGCAGTCATTCCTTCTTTTGTCTCCGGCTCCTCTTCCGTACTAACTCTTTTTTTCCTTTTTATTCGGGCAAATATTCCTCTTTTCTCTTTAATCTCAGCTTTTTCTTTAGTCCCAGATTTTTCTTTACCCTCAACCTTTTCTTTAGTCGTAATTTTCTCTTTACCCTCGAGAATTACTGTTTCCTCTTCAGGTTTCTTTTCTCCGGGCTCCCTGCGTTTTTCTGCCTGCATTTTGGGTTCTGCTTTTATAATGTCTTCTTCTCTGCTTTCAGTTTGTTCAGGCCCTTTTTTTTCCTTCGGCTCTCCGATTAAAAAAGTATGGGAAAAAAACAGCCATTTTACAGTAAACATGCCTCCCAGTTCTTTCTTTTCTTCCACGCTCAGAACCTTGAGCTTGAAAGTGAGGACTATAGCTGTAAAAAGTATGAATAAGACAAGCAGAAAAACTAAAAGGAAGAAGTAGATGGCAAGCATGCTAAACAGGTTGATGGGAAAAGATAGTCCTGACTATCCTGAAGACCCTTACCTTTAGTTCAGGTTCCTGGAAAATCCCTTAAAAGAGTTTAACCCGAAGGAATTTACTGGAAACAGCCCCCTTTCTCTACATCTGGTTCCGCGTGCGATTTGACTTCCGTTTCACGGCCTTCCGAGCCCTCTTCTTTTTTATGTTTACCGGTCTTGCCTTTGATCTTCTCCAGAATATCAGGCACAACCTCCTGAAGAGAACTGAGAATTGACCCTACATCGCCTTTCTCAGAAATCCGGAAGATTTTTGCATCCTCTTCGGAGAGCATAATAAAAGCAACAGGCTCGATCTTCGCACCTGCACCTCCGCCTCCACCGTACCCGGATTCATTATCCTTTTTGCCTTCCCCGCCTCCGGCTCCAAAGCCCATTGTGATTTTGGAAACAGGAATGATTGTTTTCCCGGCAGCAGTAATAGGCTCTCCAACGACAGTTTTTGTAGTTGCAATTTTTTCAAGTTCGCTTGCAATTTCCTTAATAGTCTCTTCTACACCCATCTTTTTTATCCCCCGATGTGTACGGTATCATTTGTTTATATGAATAATAAATGTTATGTATCTTCGTTATATTTCCAGTATGGTTTGATAAAATATAAACTTCATTATATTTGAGGAATCCTGTATTCACAGTTTCAAGCGTAACTCTCCCACTCACAACAGAATTCTTTGAGCGAGAATTTTAGTTCCTTTTTTATAACTCCTCAAAGTCTATATCTATTTTCCCCTCTAATTTCAAGTAAACTACCTCTCCCTGCCATTTCCGGTAAAGCCGGAACTGTTGAGAAAGGGGTCTTCCCACCTGTGGAGATAAATATCCGAATTATTTTGAATGGATTACTTTCGAAAATATAGTGCTCTTTTTATTGAGACTTTTTATTGAGACTTTTTATTGAGACATTTTATTGAGACTTTTCATTGAGACTTTTCATTGAGACATTTTATTGAGACTTTTTATTGAGACTTTTTATTGAGACTTTTCATTGAGACTTTTCATTGAGACTTTTATTAAGGAACAGAGACAATGAGAAAAGGGGAGAACTTATTGAAATAATATAACATGAGTTAGTTAATATTATATAACAGTACTAATCCTGTAAAAGGAATAAATATTAAAAATCAAAAAGTTGGGCTGAAAGCTTTATTTATATACTATAAAAATAGAGCCGCATTAGACAAGAGTAAATTCTAATAAATTACAATAATATGGCGCGGTAACTGGCAATATAAATTAGAATGAAATGCAAAAATATATTTAGAGGGGTTTATTGTGTAGAAAGTAAAAAGAAATGGTATAATTTTATTTGTAGTAATTTTTGCACTTTACCTGGTTATCGTAGGGAGTGCATCAGCTGCAACAATTTCTGTGGACGAGGACGGACCCGCAGATTATGCAACAATACAGGCTGCGGTGAATGATGCAAGTTCTGGAGATACGATTATTGTCAATCCCGGAATTTATCCTGGAAACATTACCATTACAGTGCCAGATCTGGTTCTTGTATCAAGCAATCAATATAATGCTACAATCAGAGCTACAGAGAATGCTTTCAATTTGAATGCTGATAATATTACAATTAAGAGCTTCAATATAATAGGCACGGGTAGCTCAGGTTACTCAGGCGTTATCGACTCTTCTTTCTTCTGTACTATTCAGAATAATAAAATTTCTAATTTTCATACAGGCATTGGAGTTTACAATGGGAATGAAGGGGGAAGAGGCTCAATCATTAATAATTATATTTTTGATTGCAGTGAAGGAATTTTACTCTGGTCCAGTAATGATAATAAATTAAGTGGCAATAAAATTTCAAACTGCGAAACAGGATTAGATATGGTAGATTCTTATGGTACTCTAATTTATAATAATAATTTCAACAACACCCGAAATGTACAATTTGTTGATATCAGTACCTGGAATACTACGAAAACACCGGGAAAAAACATTGTTGGAGGCCCTTATATTGGTGGAAATTATTGGGCAACACCTGCAGAAGATGGTTTTTCCCAGACGAACTCTGATGCCAACGAAGACGGGTTTGCTGATGTACCATACAAATTGAATGAGGTAAACATTGACTATCTACCTCTTGTAGCTCCTGCTGAAAAGCCTGCAACGGCACTCCCTGTAGCAAATTCCAAAACTAACACCACCAGCGGAAATGCTCCTCTTTCGGTCCTCTTTACAGACCTTTCACAGGATGCAACATCAAGAAGCTGGGATGTTAACAATGACGGAATAGAGGACTCAAACGAGGCAAGCTTTGTTCACGTCTATGAAATTCCAGGAAATTATAACGTTAACCTGACAGTTAGCAACCTGAACGGCACGTCCTCAAAAACTACGACAATAGATGTAGAGAAGAAGAGCAGTGGGGAGAGCAGCAGCAGTGTTGGCGGCGGAGGCTCCCCTGAACCTGCAAGAAACGTTGGAACCAAAGAACTTTCACAGGTGTTCATCACAAACGGCAAAGCCGTAAAGTTTGGCTTCACAAAGAATGCAACCTGTGTCGTATACGTGAGTTTCGATGCAAAAAATACAGTGGGCAAGACCACAACGATTGTTGAGGAATTAAAAGATAAGTCAGCTCTTGTTTCAGAACTGCCTGCCGGAGAAGTATATAAGTTCTTTAATGTCTGGGTTGGCAACAGTGGATTTGCAACCTCAAAGAACATCGAAAACCCGGTCATCTGTTTCAAGGTTGAAAAATCATGGATAAAGGCTAAAAAGGTAGGCCAGACTTCCATTACCCTGAACAGATACAGCGATAAAAAATGGGAACCAGTGCCAGCCAGCCTCTCAGGAGAAGATAAGGAATTCCTGTACTTCACAAACGAAGTTCCGGCATTTTCCTCATTTGCAATAACAGGAAAAGCAAAAAGCCTCTCCGGAGAAAACGCATCAGGCTCAGAGCCTGAACAGGAAACTCGACTCGCAGATGAAGAGATAAAAAACATGGGAGAAGAAGTGGGACAGAGCGCTGCGCAGGAAGGAGATACGAAGGCTCCAGGATTTGAAATAGTATACGGGATAATATGCCTGTTCGCCATTTTCCTGTATAAAAGAAAGTAGAAAAGCTAAGAATAAAAAAGAAAGGAAATCAAATCAAAAACTGAGTGCAGATTTCAACACAGGAAAATGATTGATGAAGGTTTCACCCTTCGCCCTGCTTTTCCACATTTTCGGGTTCGGATCAATCTTTTATCCTGGTTTTTATCCCGTAACTCTTTTATCCAGATGTGCTCCGGACTTCAACCTCATATGACATATTTTATCTCTATTTAAAAGTATTAATCTAAATCAGTATATTTATATCAGTTAACATTATTTCCAATTTAATACAAATTATTAATATAAAGAGTTATAGATTGACAGAATAAATTCAGTTATTAAATATTTAGAGTTAGATTTGTACATTATTAGAATATGACGAATATTCAG
Organism: Methanosarcina sp.; assembly: GCF_028693135.1. Classification (GTDB taxonomy): domain Archaea; phylum Halobacteriota; class Methanosarcinia; order Methanosarcinales; family Methanosarcinaceae; genus Methanosarcina. Next base: position 19,448 of record NZ_JAQUVZ010000036.1, on the reverse strand, counting down.
ATTTGCTGCAATAAATGGAATTTTATTCATAATACAGATATCACCCCCAACTTTTGGAATGGACGGAGGAATTAGAAATTAAAAATAAATTAACCGTTTTACTAATTGCTTTTCTCATTTTGATATTATGTGTTGGAATCGGAACTGCGACTGAGATTACAGTCCAGAAAGGAGATTCGATACAGGCTGCTGTTGACAATGCAAGTTCAGAGGATGTAATTACCATACAACCCGGGAATTATACCGAAAATGTCAAAATATATACAGATGGATTAACTATCAGGTCGGCTTCCGGAAACCCTGACAATACAATGATTAAGGCTAAAACTGCAACAGACAATGCGATCTTTGTGCAGGCAGATAATGTCAGAATTAGCGGCATAACAGCTGCTGCAGCAACTGCACAAAGCGCCTCAGGAATACGTCTATCCGGATGCAATAACTGTGTAATTGAACAAAACAAACTCACAGTTAACGGGCGCGGAATTTATCTCGTAAGTTCTACAGAGTGCACGGTCTCAGGTAATACAGTTATAAATTGCGGTTATTATGGGATTTTGCTTGAGAGTTCAAAAGGCAACACCATATCTGGAAATACGGTTACCAATTCCGAGCGCGGCATCTATTTGGGCAGCTCTGACGATAACACCGTCTCAGGCAATACTGTCACTTTGAACAATAATGTAGGATTTTATAGTTGTAGCTTGTGTGACCGAAATCTGATTTATAATAACTACTTCAATAACACCGGAATATCCATTAAAACCGGGTCAGGAAGTAGATTTAATACTACAAAAACCTCAGGCCCGAATATTGTTGACGGTCCTTACATAGGAGGAAACTACTGGGGAAAACCGGATGGAACAGGTTTCTCCGACACAGCAGTAGATAATGATGGAGATGGAATTTCCGACTCTACATACACTCTGCCAAGCAGCTCATACGTAGATTACCTGCCTCTTGTATACCCGTCTAGCTTGCCTGAACCCGTACCCCCGGTTGCAGACTTCAGCGGCGATGTTACCTCAGGGGAAGCCCCACTGACGGTCAAATTTACTGACAAAAGCACAGGAGATCCCACTACATGGGACTGGGATTTCGGAGACGGAAACGTTTCAACAGATAAGAACCCCGTACACATATACACCTCAGCAGGAACTTACACGACAACGCTTACAGTAAGCAATGAAGACGGAGCATCCTCAAAAGAAGGTACGATAATCGTCACCCAGGCCTCTGAGCCTGAACCCGAACCAGTACCTCCGGTTGCTGATTTCAGCAGCGATGTAACCTCAGGAGAAGCCCCACTTGATGTGAGTTTTACTGACAAAAGTACAGGAACTCCCACTGCATGGGAATGGGACTTCGGAGACGAAACTACTTCAACAGACCAGAACCCTGTACATACATACTACTCAGCAGGAGCTTACACGGTAACGCTCACAGCAAGCAATGCAAACGGGGGGTCTTCTAAAACAGGTTCGATAACTGCCCTTCAACCCCCTGAACTAGCACTTCCTGTTGCAGATTTCGGTACCAACGCCACTCAGGGTCTTGCCCCTCTTGCGATCCAGTTTACCTACCTATCACAAAATGTGGTTTCATGGAGCTGGGACTTTGATAATAACGGGCAGCCTGATTCTACCATCCAAAATCCGGTTTATGTGTATGAAGTCCCAGGAACCTATACTGTAAACCTGACGGTAAGCAATGAAAACGGCGCGGTTTCAAAAACTCTCGAAATAGAGGTGCTGAAAGAGAGGAGTTCCGGAGGAAGCAGTCACAGCAGCGGTGGCGGTGGCGGAGGGGGATCCCCCGAACCTGCAAGAAACGTTGAAACCAAAGAACTTTCACAGGTTTACATCACAAATGGCAAGGCCGTAGAGTTTGATTTCGCAAAGAATGCAACCTGCGTTGTATATGTTAGCTTTGATGCAAAAAAGACAGCTGGAAAGACCACAACCATTGCCGAGGAATTAAAAAAGAAGTCAGTTCTTGTTTCAGAACTGCCTTCGGATGAGGTATATAAATCCTTTAACGTATGGGTTGGAAACGGTGGATATGCAACCTCAAAGAACATAGAAAACCCTGTGCTATGTTTCAAAGTTGAAAAGTCCTGGATGCAGAATAAAAGTATAGACAGGGCTTCAATTGCCCTTAATAGGTACGAGGACAAAGCCTGGGTACAGCTGCCAGTCAACCTCTCAGAAGAAGACGAGGAATTCCTGTACTTCACAGCCAAGGTTCCGGGATTCTCTTCCTTTGCAATAACAGGAAAGGCAAAAAGCCTCTCCGAAGAAGATGCAACAGGAACAGAGCCTGAACAGGAAACTCGCTCCGCTGAGGGAGAGGATGTGAAAAACATGGGGGAAGAAGTTAAACAGACCTCTGCGCAGGGGGAAGACACTAAGGCGCCCGGATTTGGAATTATCTACGGAATAGCCTGCATTCTTGCAGTTTTCCTGTATAAAAGAAAGGAGAAAAGCTAAAAGAATACAAAAGAAAGGAAATCAAAGCCAGGAATCGGTTTTGGTGCAGAAAAGCGATTGATGAAGGGTTTATCCCTTCATCCCATTTTCTACACAGCCCATTTTCTACAGACCTATTTTTCTACACAGCCCATTTTCTACAGACCTATTTTTCTACACAGCCCGTAGACTACATATCCCATTTTTAAAGATCCAATTTTCTCAGCTTTTTTCCTTGATTTCTGAATCCATATGAATTCTTTACTCCATAAGAGACTGGCAGATTGTTAATAAAAAAAATATGAATATAATATGGGGAACTGTTTAACGAAGTTAAAAAACTAATTATTGCCTTACAACCAAAGGATTACTTTACTGATCTGGATGCTGTTTTTTAGTTTTATAAAAGGACTAATTTAAATCAATATATTTATATTGGTTTATATACATTCCCGCGTAGTTAAAGTGATTGACGCAGGGATTTTACTCTGGAGTAGAGATAAATTCAGCTCAAACGCAGAGCTTTACATTTGTACATTTATTGGACATTCATTGGACATTGAGTATATGTTTTCATGAATTACTAATAATACAATTTTCACCCCTGATACAGCTGTCACCCCTAACTTTCTTGAATGGATGGAGGAATTTGAAATTCGAAATAAAGGAATCGTTTTACTAATTGCTTTTCTCATTTTGCTATTAGTTGCAGGTATTGGAGCAGCGGCTGAGATAATTGTCCAGCCAGGAGATTCAGTACAAACTGCCGTAAACAATGCAATATCAGGTGATGTAATAACCATAAAACCCGGGACCTATACCGAAAATATCATAATATCTAAAGATAGCCTCACTATCAGGTCGGAGTCAGGAAAACCTGATAATACAATAATTAAAGCTAAAAGCTCAACAGTCAATGTACTTTCCGTACAGGCGAATGATGTAAAAATTAGCGGGATTAAAGCTATTGGAGCAAGTGGGTCCAGCTATTCAGGAATTTATCTGTCCGGATGCAATAATTGTATAATTGAGAACAACAAGCTCATGAGCAACGGGCGTGGAATTTATCTTGTAAGTTCCAAAGGGTGCACCGTCTCGAAAAACACAATTACGAATAACGGCTATTATGGAATTGTGCTTGGGAGCTCCAGCAAAAATACCATTTCCGGAAATACGGCTTCTAACGACGCCCGTGGCATCCATATTGGCTCCTCTGATGATAATACGCTTTCAGGCAACACCGTGACTTCGAACAGTGTTTTAGGGCTCTATGTTTGCGGCCTGAGTGACAGAAACCTCGTTTATAACAACTATTTCAATAACACCGCTATGACCATTAAAAGCGGATCCGGAAATGCCTATAATACTACAAAAACCGCCGGCAAAAACATAATTCATGGGACCTATATTGGCGGGAACTTCTGGGGAAAACCTGGTGGCACAGGCTTTTCCGATACCGCAGTGGACAAGGATGGAGATGGAATTTCCGACTCCAAATACAATATACCAGACAGCATATACTCAGATTACCTTCCTCTTGTAAACCCATCCAACCCGGCAGCCCCTGATGCGGATTTCAACAGCAATGTGACCTCAGGAGACATGCCTCTGGATGTTTTATTTACTGATACAAGCACAGGAACATCCACTGCGTGGAACTGGAGTTTTGGAGATGGGACATCTTCAAACCAGAAAAATCCAGTGCATACCTATTCAGCAGCCGGAAGTTACACAGTAACACTTACAGCAAGCAATGCGGCTGGAACCGACACAAAAACAAAAGAAAACTATATAATTGTAACAACCCCGCAAAAACCGGTCGTAAACTTCTGGGGCACCCCAAGATCAGGAGATGCGCCCCTGAATGTGGCTTTTAAAGACATTACTACAGGAGTGCCTACTACCTGGAACTGGGATTTCGGAGACGGAACATATTCAACAGACCAGAATCCAACGCATATATATTCATCCGCAGGACGCTACACGATAAAGTTGACAGCAACCAATGCTGCAGGCAGCAATACGCTAACAAAGTACTATTACTTAACAGTGACAGGAACAGCTGCACAAACGCCAGTTGCTGCGTTTTCGGCATCCCCTACTTCTGGAAATTCACCTATGGATGTAACCTTTACTGACACCAGTACAGGAACTCCAACAGCATGGAGCTGGAATTTCGGAGATGGGACTAATTCAGCAATCCAGAACCCTGTACACACGTATTCAACAGCAGGAACCTACACAGTAACGCTTACAGCAACTAATGCCGCAGGCAGCAATACAGCAACAAAGACAAATTACATAAGTGTAGGAGCGGCGGCGGCACAAACGCCGGTTGCTGCGTTTTCGGCATCCCCCACTTCCGGGAATTCACCTATGGATGTAACCTTTACTGACACCAGTACAGGAACTCCAACAGCATGGAGCTGGAATTTCGGAGATGGGGCTAATTCAGCAATCCAGAACCCAAAACACACATATTCAACAGCAGGAACCTACACAGTAACGCTTACAGCAACTAATGCTGCAGGCAGCAATACGGCAACAAAGTCCGGTTATATAACTGCAGGGACAACTGCACAAAAGCCAGTCGTAAACTTCTGGGGCACCCCGAGATCAGGAAATGCGCCGCTGAGTGTGACCTTTAAGGACATTACTACAGGAGCACCCACAGCATGGAACTGGGATTTCGGAGACGGAGCATCTTCAACAGAACAGAATCCAACGCATATATATTCAGCAGCAGGAAATTACGTGATAAAGCTGACAGCAAGCAATGCAGCCGGCAGTACTGTGCTATCAAAGTACAATTACATGACAGTTACAGGAACAGCTGCACAAACTCCTGTTGCTGCGTTTTCGGCATCTCCTACTTCCGGAAATTCACCTCTGGATGTAACCTTTACTGACACCAGTACAGGAACTCCAACAGCATGGAGCTGGAATTTCGGAGACGGAACCAGTTCAACTCAGAAGAGCCCAACACATACATATTCGGCTGCAGGGAGCTATACGGTAACACTTACGGTAAGCAATGCTGCAGGCAGCAATACGGTGACAAAATCCAGTTATATAACTGCAATAACTGCAGAGACAACTGCACAAAAACCAGTTATAAACTGCTGGGGCTCTCCGAGGTCAGGAACTGCACCCCTGAATGTGTACTTTAAGGACAGTTCTACAGGTTCGCCTACTGCATGGAACTGGAGTTTCGGAGACGGAACTACTTCAACAATCCAGAATCCAAAGCATACATATTCAGCAGCAGGCAGTTACACGATAAAGCTGACAGTAACCAATTCAGCAGGCAGCACTACGACAACAAAAAACAATTATATAGTGGTGGCAAAGGCCTGAAAAAAACCATATTTGAAGAACTGGGCAGGGGTAAGGGAGCTATTTCCTTTTCAGAGCTTTTCTGCAAGGCTCCCGAAATCCAGCCGCCTTGAAGCCGGAGATTCCGGCTCCTTTTTTTCAGGGGAATAGGGCACTACATTTGCAAAAAACTCTTTTACCAGGCTTCCCACATCCCTTGGAGCTACATCGAGAAACTCTCTACTCTCTTCGGGAGGGAAGTACCCGAATACCGAAAATTTACCCAGCTTGCGCATCTGGGAACCCTGGTAGCGGGCATCAAGGAGGATCCTTACCCCGAAGTCTTCCGGAGAGCGGACAACTCTTCCCATTGCCTGCCTTACCTTCCGGGTAGTTGGCACCTGGACTGCAAACTCCCAGCCGTCCCCACAGTTGAAAACCGTATCATATGCCGACTCTACCGCTTTTATCCTGTCATTCAGAGCCGGATATCCCACACCTACGATGATCACGGTCCTGCCGCGGGAGTCTCTGAAATCAACGCCTTCACTTAATGTTCCCCAGAGATAGGTTATGAGCAAAGCTTTTCCTCCCTGCTCCCCTATTTTGAAAAACTCCTGCCTGACCTCCTGGGCCGAGACCCCTATCTCATCAAGGAAAATGGGGATTGAAAGTTCGGGCTCAAGGAGTTTTTTATAGCGGAGGGCTTCCGCATAGCTCTGGAAATAAACGACCACATTCCCTGGCGATGCAGCAGTGGCAGCTAGAAGCGCTTCTTTCAAACTTTCCAGAGTTTCCGGGCTGTCCCTGTTTTTTGCAAAGAGGGGAGGGACTGAAACCGCAAGAGTAAGCCTTCGTTCCTGTGGAAAAGTAGTCCCATAGGTGATTTCTTCCACTTCCCGGGTAATGCCCAGTGTGGATTTGGTCATCTCGAAAGGCCGAAGGGTAGCTGACATCAGCACTGCCGAATAAACGGAATCAAGCAAAGGCTGGGTCACATTCTTGGGAATACAGGTGAAAAGTTCAAGCCTGCCGATTACCCTGTCGCTTTTAAAGTCTCTGCGCATGTTCAGGATCGGATAATAGTTCTGCCGATTCGAAAGCACAAGATAAGAAGAAAGAAAATCCGCAACATAACGGATCTGGGAACGTTTGGGAACGGAAAGAAGCCCTTTTTTGTAGTTTTCAGCATAGATCTCTTCCAGCCTGCCTCCGAACTCCCCGATTTCCCGCAGCCGGGTAAGTACCTGTTCTTCGTCTGCAAACCCTTCTTTCTTTGTATCCCGCAAAAAACGAACTTTCAGGACATCAAGGCGCTCATAAGGGTCGCTAATCTGAATGTCCTGCCAATGTTTTCCAAGCCTGTTCCTCTCCCCGAACTTCAACTTTGAGTCATAAGTATCCCTTATAGAGGTCAGTAAACAGGAAAAAAGCCTTTTTGCATAGATTCGGGAGGCATAGTCCTCGTCAAGAGGAATCCCGAGACCTGATCCGAAGCCTCCCCCGAATGTAGGAGAATTGTCAGACTCAGGAATCTCCCCGACCTCAGAAAGAGCTTTTTCAATGGAGATTTCGGAAAGCATTACGGAAGAATGGGAACGGGCTGAAGCCTCAATGTTGTGAGCTTCGTCAAAGATAAGAATGATGTCTTCAGGGTCTCGCTCAAGCCATTTAAGGAGAGTCATGTAGATGTCAGCACTGAGCACATGATGGAAATTGCAGATCAGAAGTTCTGTGTTTTTGAGTTCCTTTTTAAGCAGCTCATATCCGCACATGCCCCGGTCTTCCGCATATTCCATAACATCTTCGGGGCTTCTTACATCCGAAAAAAGCCAGGACGAAAAATCATTTCCTTCAAATTTGAGGACTTCATAAAGCTTTGAACAGGAGTGGTTTCTCAAGGACTGAGCCTTTTTTCGGGCTTCCTCGATTTCTTTTTCAAGCTCATTCCTGAGGGCGTAGAGGGCAGGGTCTTTTGTCCGCTTGTGTTTTTCCGAGGCATCTTTGAGTTCTTTTTCCTTTGAAGAGACCTCCCTCTCAAACTCAAGGAGGTCGTAGGTGTTTTCCCCTTTTAGCTTGCACTCCTCATAGTCGAGATTCTCTGGACACATGGATGTCTTGCCCTTGAAAACAATTGTTTTTATACTGTTGTCCCTGTTGATATCCCTGGTCTCATGGATGAACTGGACCATCTGCTGGTGGACATTTGTGACTATGATTACGACCTTGTTGAGTTTCTTCCCCACATGAAGAGCAGGAGCAAGGGAACTCAGGGTCTTGCCTGTCCCGCACGCCCCTTCAAAAAGCACGATTTTTTCCTGCAGGAGAGCCGAATGAATCTTCTCCATGGCTTCTGCCTGGTTTGGATAGCAACTTTTTTTTGTAAAATATCGCATGTATCCGTTCTTTTGCATCATACGCTTAACCCTGATACCTCTCCGGTTTCCTGAACCCTGAACAGTCCATCGGAATTTATTCATATTGAGACTTTATTAATTTATTTAGAATAGGGGAACATACAGTTTCTTTTAGGAACATATAGTTTCTCTTAATATCTTTCTGAGAACTGTCATTAACCATCTTTAAGAACCGTAAATAACTATCTCCAACAACAGTAAATAAATATTTTGGAACCCGTTTTGAGAGTTATTTTTGAGGGCTGTTTTCGGAGAACTGTTATTCTGAGAATCATTAAATCGTTTATACTGTCTACCGAATAAGCCAGATAAAAACCGATCCCTGGTACTATACCAACACAGAGGGAGAGGATTTATTTTTACTTGTTGAGTGGTGTATAATTGCTTGACCAGTTATCCGAAGGCAGACGAAAGGCAGACGAAAGGCAGACGGAAGATAGCCACATAAAGTTTTCCGGCCTTATCTTCCGATTTCATAAAACCATAACATCGATAAGACTATATTCAATTAACTGTTCTTGTAAGTTTCATACTCTAATATAAAAACAATTAGAAATAAAATGTGGGAACAGTTCTGAGGAATTAAAAAATGGATGAAAGAAGCCGGATGCTGGCAGACGAAAAAATAGGAAAACTTCTTTTTAAACTGTCATTACCCGCAACTATAGGAATGCTTGTACAGGCTTTCTATAACCTTGTGGACACGGTATTCGTCGGCAGGGCCTATGGAGCCGAGAGCATCCAGGCAATCGGAGGAATTGCAGTTGCATTCCCGATCCAGATGATCGGAATGGCTGTAAGCCTTGCTATCGGCATCGGGGGCGCATCCATCATATCTCGCCGCCTTGGGGAAAGAGAGCAGAAAAAAGCCGACAAAATTTTTGCAAACCTGATCTTCCTTTCCCTGTTTTCAAGCTTACTGATAACAGGGGCAGGGCTTCTCTATATCGTACCACTCCTGAAAACGTTCGGGGCGACTGACACTATTCTCCCTTATGCCCTTGAATACCTGGGAGTAATCCTTTCCGGTACTGTCCTGTTTTCACTTGCAATGGTGACAAATGCTGTTGCCCGTGCCGAAGGGAATGCAAAGGTTGCCATGAACTCCATGATGATGTCCGGGGGCCTCAATATAATACTTGACCCCATCTTTATTTTTGGCTTTGGAATGGGGATTAAGGGAGCAGCCATTGCAACGGTTCTGTCTCAGGCAATAGGAGTGCTTTACATTGCCCACTACTTCCTGAGCGGGAAAAGCACACTCAATTTTCACCCTGCTGACCTTAGGCCGGACAGCAAAATTATAAAAGAAGTCCTGGAAATAGGGGTGTCCCCTTTTGCGCGAAACGTGTCAAGCAGCTTCATGGTAATAATCCTGAACAACCTCCTTGCCTTCTACGGAGGAGACATAGCAATTGCTGTTTTCGGGATAATTAACAGGCTCCTGATGTTTACCTTCATGCCCATGTTCGGAATTATCCAGGGCCTTCAGCCGATTGTAGGCTTCAATTACGGAGCAAAAAACTATGAGCGTGTAAGGGAATCGGTAAAGCTTGCCATCATTATCACCACAGGCATGTCCATTGCAGGTTTTCTGTTACTCTACCTGTTTCCGGAGCAGCTTTTTGGGATTTTCAGCGGAGACCACCAGCTGATAGTTGAAGGAAAATACGCCGTAAGAATTGTGGTGCTGGCAACTCCCCTTGTGGGTTTTCAGGTTGTTGGAGGAGCTCTTTACCAGGCGCTCGGCAAAGCAAGACCTTCCCTGTTCCTATCCATGTGCAGGCAGGTGCTTTTCCTGATCCCGCTGGTGCTTATACTCCCGAAGTATCTGGAGCTCTTCGGGGTCTGGGCAGCCTTCCCGCTTGCAGACACCCTGGCTTTTGCAGTAACCCTGTTCATGGTAATCCGGGAATTCAAACTGCTTGCTGAAAAAGGAGAAAATGTGATAATTGACCCGGTTGAAGGGAATTTACCTGCTTTAGGGAATTGACCTATTTCAGGGAATTGACTGCTACTGAAAGAACAGTTACTGCGAAATACTGTCTGCGGTTTTTACGTCCTTATTTTTATCAAGAACGCACTCCCTGCCGAGGTAACCATTTCCCCATTCACAGAGCGCGTCCAAAACCGGAAGCACGGTTTTTCCAAATTCAGTCAGGGAGTATTCAACCCTGGGCGGGATTTCAGGATAAGCCTCCCTGAGGACAAGCCCATCTGCTTCGAGTTCCCTGAGCTGTTTTGTGAGCATTTTAGGAGAAATCCCCTGCATGCTTTGCTGAAGCCCTGAAAACCGCAGTTTCTCTGCTCGCAATTGCCAGAGGATGAGGGGTTTCCATTTACCGCCTATTACGTCCAGAGTTGCTTCAACAGGGCAATGATAGTGTTTATTATTTTTTGCCTCATTTACCATAAGCTTTCATACTATCCTTTTTGTTACTAAGTATCCGGATTGCATGTATGGTATATAAGTATAGTTGCTGTAGATTAAATATCAGCAAATGCACGTTACTGACAGAAGAGACTCTATTTTGTAAAAAGAGGCTCAAATTAACAGATAAAAGAGATAAAAGGTGTCAAAATGAAAGTTATAGGTATAGTTGGAAGTCCCCGAAAGAATGGAAATACAAATGTCCTTGTCCAGCAGGTCCTCGAAGGCGCAGCAGAAGCAGGTGCAGAGACCCGAAACTTCTTCCTCAATGAGATGGACTACAAAGGCTGCCAGGGCTGCAACTACTGCAAGAGCCATGATAAGTGCAAGCTTGAAGACGACCTTATGGAATTATTTGATGAGCTTGCAGCAGCTGATGGCGTTGTATTTGGCTCTCCGATTTACTTTGGCCAGTTTACAGGTCAGATGCGACTCTTCCTTGACCGCTGCTATTCCCTTATAAACGCTGACTTCTCCCCCCGCCTCCCTGCCGGAAAAAAGGCTGTGATTATAGGAACTCAGGGAATGCCTGACCCGGCAGCTTTCAAAGGGGTCTATGAGGAGTTCAAAGGGCAGATTTCCAACTTCATGCGCATGGAAGTAAAGGATACCCTCGTGGGTGTTGGATACCACGCTCCCGGGGAAGTAAATGACGATTCCGAGCTTATGGAAAAAGCAAAAAACACAGGCCTTAACCTGTTAAAATAAAGAGATTAGAGGAAAATAAAGGAAAATAAAACAGGGAAAGGCAGTAAAAAGGGCGAGAGAAAACTGAAGAGATTATCCTCCGCCCTACTCTTATTAGAGATCTTTTAGAAATGGATAAGGAGTCTGAATATGGAAACTCTTGAAGCAATCCACACTCGCCGAAGTATTCGAAAATATACAGATAGGCCAGTTCCGAGGGAGCTTATTACCGAACTGCTCAGGGCTGCAATGAGCGCTCCGTCTGCAGTTAATGCCCAGCCCTGGGTCTTTATTGTTATTGATGACCGGAAACTCCTTGATGAAATTCCCACATACAGCGCCTATGCAGGCATGTGCAGGGAAGCTCCTCTTGCAATCCTGGTCTGCGGGGATACTACCCAGGAAAAAGCTCCCGGGTACTGGGTTCAGGACTGCTCGGCAGCCATTCAGAACCTCCTGCTTTCAGCTCACGATTTCGGGCTTGGGGCGGTCTGGACAGGGATTTTTCCCATGACAGATAAGGTTAAAGGCTTCCGGAAAGCTTTTGGATTGCCGGATCATGTATTTCCTCTGGGGCTTGTACCTATCGGCTATCCGGCTCAAAAACCAGAACCTCAGGACCGGTACAGGGAAGAAAAAGTCTACCACAACAGGTACGGTCAGAAGAAAGAATGATTCCGTGATTGATGCCGTAATACTGAGAGAATCAAGAATCTGTACAAACGGGTGATTTTATTGACTATAAGAGTTGTTGCAAAAAACCAGGTCAAACCTGAAAAAATTCAAGAATTTATGGATTTGTGTAAAAACCTTGTTGAAGAATCATTAAAAGAAGAAGGCTGCATAGAATATGGGGTGTATCAGGAATTAGAGAATTCAGAAATCCTGACTATGTTAGAAGAGTGGAAAGATAAAAGCAGCCTGGACGAACACTTAAACTCCAATCATTTTAAAGAAATGTTTCCTTTGCTTTCAGAATGTCTTGAGAAAGAAACTGAAATTAATGTATACGGAAAAAAGCTGTGATTTACTTTTTCATTTATTCCTCAAATTCTACTCCCATTCGTTTTTTGAAGGAGTTCCATCAAACATATAAGATATAAATGCAGAAATTAATCGGGGGATATAAACAATGAAAGTCGTCGCATTTAACGGAAGCCCACGGAAGGAAGGCAATACAGCCTCTCTCATAAAGCACGTCCTTGAAGAGCTTGAAAAAGAAGGGATCGAAACCGAGACAGTGCAGGTAGGGGGAAAAAGTATCCACGGCTGTACAGCCTGTACAAAATGCTTTGAAAACAAAGACCGAAAGTGTGTAATTGACAAAGACATCGTCAATGACTGCATTGAGAAAATGTTTGAAGCCGACGGCATAATCCTTGCCTCACCCACATATTTCGCAGACCTGACGCCTGAGCTCAAAGCCCTTATGGATAGAGCAGGTTTCGTTGCAATTGCAAATGGCTCTATTTTCAAGCGGAAAGTAGGAGCAGCCGTTGTTGCAGTAAGGAGGGCTGGAGCTGTCCATGCCTTCGATTCTATCAACCACTTCTTCACGATTTCCCAGATGATAATTCCAGGATCCAGTTACTGGAATATAGGGATAGGGCTTGCTGAAGGGGATGTCGAAAAAGACGAAGAGGGCGTCCAGACCATGCAGGTTCTGGGACAAAATATGGCATGGCTTTTGAAAAAACTCAATGCATAACTCTTACTCCTGGCTAATGTGTAATATTTATTTGAAGGTATAATTTATAGCACTCCCTGAAAAGCTGGTTTACGTAATCTAAATACCGTAAACGGTTTTTCAGGCCCTCTTTTTCGCATGCTTTGAGCCCCTTGAGCTCCTTGAGCCCGCCTGCATACAGAAGATAAAAAAGAAAGCTTCAGCCCGACAGGAATTCAGAATATAATAATATCACCACATACCGGAAAACAACCTTTTTTGCCTCAAAGAAAGAGGCAGCCTTACTTATTTATAAAAGGAAATGAATTTTATGGATAGAATAAGGGGGAATTAAATGAAAATTCTTTATGTTTATGCACACCCTGAGCCAACATCCTTTAATGCCGCCCTGAAAAACACAGCTCTCGCTGCCCTGAAAGAAAAAGGCAACGAAGTAAGACTGTCAGACCTTTACGCAATGAACTTCAATCCCGTGCTCAATGCAGGGGACTTCACAGAACGAAAAAAGCCGGATATTTTCAAGCCTTTCCTTGAAGCAATCCATGCCTCGAAAACCGGAGCTTTTGCGCCTGACATAAAAGAGGAGATGGAAAAAGTAAAGTGGGCAGACCTCCTCATCGTTCAGTTCCCGATATACTTCACGTCCATGCCCGCGATAATGAAAGGCTGGATAGACAGGGTCCTGGCTCCGGGCTTTGGATTCAACCCTATCACAAGCAGTGCCTATGAGACCGGGCTCCTGAAAGGAAAAACTGCAATGATTGCCACCACCACAGGAGCTTCAAAGGAGTGGTATTCCGAAGGAGGGGCACATGGGGACCTGAACAAGCACCTTGAGTCGGTAACTCACTGCATCTTTGAGTACATGGGGATGAAAGTACTGCCGTCCCATATTATCTACGAGGTGAGCAGCCTTTCAAAGGAAAAAGGGGCTGAAGAACTCGATAAATATAGAAATAGAATATTTGAACTTTAAATACAGAGGAAAACGCCTTCATTTCGTTTTTTGAGAATTCGGGACTGAGAAGCAGCCTGAATCCCATAATACTTTTATGTAATATTTGTACAGAATATTATTATAAAAAACTATATTAACCGTTATGTGTGTTCAGACATATCATTGAACTTCAATCTGAAGAGGTATTTGAATGAAAAAAGTCTGCGCATTCATAATTATTATGATACTGGCAATAACCCTGGCTGGTTCCGGGTGTGCTGAAAAAGGAGCATCTACACCTGTTTTGGAAAACCAGGGAAAAGAGTTTGAGGGAAGGCAGATCACGGTTTGTTCCGGAGCCGGGCTGATAAAGCCCATGACCGAGTTGATCGGGAATTTTGAAAACGAGACCGGGGCAGATGTTGAGGTGCGCTACGGAGGAAGTGCCGAAATCTTCGGAATCCTGACCTCAAAAGAGTGTGATGTTTTTATTCCCGGGGACTACTACTACACCAAACAGGCTATGGACAGGAATTATGTTTTCAATGACAGCGTGACAAACCTGACCCTGCATATTCCGGTAATTGCAGTTCCTGATAAAAACCCGGCAAACATAAGCGGGCTTGAAGACCTTGCAAAACCCGGAGTAAAACTGGCGCTTGGAGACCCTAACGGGCCTGCAATAGGCAGAGTCTCGGAAGCGATCTGTGAAAAGGCAGGCATCCTTCCCGAAGTTGAGAATAACACAATTGTCAGAACTGCAACCGTAAACCAGCTTCTCATCTACGTTGTATCCGAAGAAGTAGATGCGGCAATTATCTGGGAAGACATGGCAAACTGGGGAGAAGCCAGCGGGAAACTCAAAATTATCCAGATTCCTGAAAAACAGAATAAAATAAAAACCATACCTACAGCAGTTTCCGTATACACCGAAGACCCGGAACTGGCAAAGGCTTTCAACACTTACATTGCTGGAGAAGAGGCAGAAAAGACCTGGGAAAAATGGGGCTTTGAGCCATGCAATTCTTAAGATCCCCGGGAATGAACAACTCCTGGTTCAGGAACCTCACAGTAGGCATTGCCTTCTTCTTCACTTTCTTACTTTTTTCATCCATAGGGGTTCTGCTCTTCGTCCTGAAACCCTCGGAAATAATCTCATCCCTGCTTTCGGAAGAGATGTTCTATTCCATGAAGCTTTCAATGCTGACCTCGTCAGCTTCGACATTTTCTGTCATGTGCTGTTCAATCCCAACAGCCTATGCCCTTTCCCGTTATTCTTTTCCGGGAAAAAGGATGGTAAAGGCAGTACTTGGGCTTCCTATGGCGTTTCCTGAACTGGTCATGGGCCTTGCACTCCTGCTTCTTTTCGGACACGGATTTCTCGGACCTTACCTTGAGATGGCAGGAATAAAGGTGATCTTTAGCAAGCTCGGAATAGTGGTTGCCCAGTTTTTTGTCGCTTTTCCTTATGCTGTAAGGGTTATCTACTCTACCTTTGAAGACATCAACCCGCGATACGAACAGGTCTCAAGGAGTTTCGGGTATGGGGAATTCGAAACTTTCAGGCATGTGACCCTCCCGATGGCCAGGAGCGGACTCTTTGCTTCGAGCGTTATTACCTTTGCCCGGTGCATAGGGGCTTTTGGGGCCGTCCTGGTTCTTGCGGGAGGCTCCTATATGCATACCGAAGTCCTGCCTGTGACCCTTTACCTGAACATTTCCTACGGGAACCTGGAAATGGCAATCACAAGTGGAATTTTGTTGATGGGAATTGCTTTTCTTGCAATCCTTAGTTTCGAGAGGTTCGAAGGAGGAAAGCTGTGAGTTTCCTTGAGATCAGAGACCTCTGCCTTGACGTTGGGGGTTTCGAACTCAGTGGTATAGGACTCAAAGCCGAAAAAGGAGATTATCTGGCGCTGATCGGTCCCTCAGGCAGCGGAAAGTCCCTGATCCTTGAAACCATAATAGGATTTTACGGACTCGAAAAAGGCCGGATTATCCTGGAAGGAAAAGATATTACCGACCTTCCTCCCGACATGAGGCATATCAGCATAGTGTACCAGGACCACATGCTTTTTCCCCACATGAACGTTTTCGAAAACATAGCATATGCCCTCAGGAAAAAGGTAAAGGACAAAAAGCAGATAGAAACCGAAGTAAAGCAGGTTGCTGAAGTCCTCGGGATAAGCGAACTCCTGCACAGAAAACCAACTACTCTTAGCGGAGGAGAAAAGCAAAGGGCAGCCCTTGCAAGAAGCCTGGTTGCAAGACCAAAGCTGCTCCTTCTGGACGAGCCCTTCAGCGCCCTTGATACAAGAACACGGGAAAAGTTAAGGGAGATGCTGAAAAAGGCAATTGCGGATTACAGTACCACTGTCCTGCACGTGACCCATGATTTTGAAGATGTCTGGGCCCTGGCAAACCGGGTGGTTGTCATAAGAAAAGGGGAAGTTATGCAGGCAGGAGACCCGGAATCTGTCTTCAAGCGACCATCTCCGGATTTCGTGGCCGAGTTTCTGGGCACCAATGTGTTGAAAGGAAAGGTAAAGGCTCTCGAAGGAAAACTCGCAGTAGTTGAAGCCGAAGGCCTGGAAATCTATTCTACAGACCCCGCCGAACCCGGAGAAGAGGTCACTGTCTCCATCCGCCCGGAAGAAGTCATTCTTGCCAGAGAGACTGTGGAAAGTTCGGCCCGGAACATTTTGAAGGGAAAAGTTTCAGGAATTTTCAAAAAAGAACACCTGGTCGTGGTCGAGGTAAAGATGGGGAGTGCAGAAATTAAAGCAGTTATTACGCCGACTTCATGTGAAATGCTGGGTCTCGAACCGGGAAGGGAGATCTATGCCGTCTTTAAAGCTTCAAATGCCAGGATAATAAGGTAAACACGCCAGAGATAACCTAAAAGCATTCAAAATGGACATTGATCGGGAACAACGAAATTGATACGAAAAAACTAACAGCAAGGAAAACGTCAAGAAAAACGTCAAGAAAAACATCAAGAAAAACGTCAAGAAAAACGTCAAGAAAAACGTCAAGAAAAACGTCAAGAAAAACAAATAGCAACATAAAAATAAGAATTTTTGAGGCAAAGCATGATAGACCTTTTTGACCTTTACTTTTACGAAGACTGCCCCTACCAGGATGAAAGTGCAGAACTGCTCAGGCTTGAAGGAAAAGGAACGCTCAGGATCCGGACCAGGGAAGCCGGAGTCTGCGCCTGTGCCGAGGACTTGGCCGAATATTATGAAAAAAAGGGGGGCCTTAAGGTCCTGAAATACCTCAGGGATGGAGAAAAATTCGAACCTCAGGACAGCATATTCGAAGCCGAAGGAGAACTTAAAACCCTTTTCAAATTGTGGAGGGTTTCTCAGACTTTCCTTACCATCATGTGTGCCATAGCAGGCAAAACCTCTTCTTTCGTAAGCGCAGCCAGAAAAGCAAACCCTGACATTATAATTGCAACAAGCCGAAAGACCCATCCCGGTTCCCGGATATTTGAGCTCAAAGCCGTCCGGGCAGGCGGGGGGGACATTCACAGGAACTCTCTCAGCGATTCCATCCAGCTCAGCCAGAACCACCTGGAAGTTGCCGGAGAACTGGGAGAACTCAGGGCTATGAAGAAAATAGAAATCGAGCCCAGATCGAGGGAAGAAGCATTCAAATATGCCGAAATGTCGGATATCATGCTCCTTGACCATCTCTCCCCTGAGGAACTGCGGGAACTAGGACCCGAACTTAAGAAACTCAACCCTAAACTCGAGCTTGCAGTGGGCGGAATTAAGGCGCAAAGGATTCCTGAATACGCCCCTCTTGTTGACATTATCGTTATAAGCGCTCCTTATTACGCAAATCCCCTTGACTTTACAACGAAGATCGAAAGGACCTGAGAAAAAAAGAAGAAAAAGGTAACTGCATGCCAGAAATAAAATATCCCGGAAGAGCAAACCCCCGGAAAAAGAAGAATAAAAAGGAGAAAAGGAGGGAAAAATGATAAAAATGATAAAAATGAACGAGGAAGGAGAAAAAGAAACTGGAATCCTGTCCTCCCTCGTAAGTGCACTCAAAAAAGACCTGGGACCAGTCCTTGAAGAAATCGAAGTACAGGATGTCAGGATAGGGCTCGCCTATACCGGGGTCCTGCTTTCCGAAAACTACGGAGGTGTTGCCTGCACCCCCCTCAACGAGTTTTCCTGCTGCCCTGCTCTGGGTTTTTCGGAAACCCTGAAAGGCAAAACTGCGGATAAAGTGCTTGAACTTGCCCTGTCAGAAAATCCCCTTGAAGCAGCAGTAGGAGTGGCAACCGTAAATGCGCTTTCCCATATGCTCCATGACCTGGAACCTGAAAACTTCCAGCGTTCCTGCTCGGACATTCTGGACCTTATAAAGCCCGGGGATAGGGTTGCAATGATTGGCTATTTCGGCCCTCTCGTCCCGAAAATCCTGAAAATAACCGAGAAACTCACAGTCCTTGAAAAGCGTGAAATCGAAGCTCCTCAAACCAGGACTCTGCCATCGGAAAAAGCCAGAGAGATCCTCCCTGAAGCGGATGTGATCATCCTCAGTGCAAGTACTCTCGCCAACAGGACCTTCGACGACCTTCTTGCCCAAAAAGGAGAGGCTAGAGAAGTTGTCCTGCTCGGTCCAAGCGCCCCTCTTTATCCGGAACCTTTCTTCAAGCGAGGAATTACAGCAGTAATGGGCACCCGGATCACCATCCCTGAGACCATGCTTACCATTGTCAGCGAAGCAGGAGGAACGAAAAAACTTCACAAGTACTGTGGGGAGAAGGTTGCGTTTAGAAAAAAGTAATGAGATAGCCGTTTTAGGACTCAAAATAGAACCCTGAGAAGGTTTGTATATATTGATTCTTAGTCCCCATGCACTCACCGGCTGACGAAGGAAGCCGGCCTTTTCCAAAAATAAATGAAAAAGATGAACCCGAAAGAAATTGAAAACGAAAAGCGACAGAAAAAACGAACAACAACAGATTCGAAGATTTAACCGCTTCCGATCTTATCATCTTAATCCCTTTCCTCATTTCCTGACCCCTGATTTATTTTCCCCCACCCCTGTAGTAAATTGTAGGGTATTGGGCTGAAATAAGCAGTTATGAACGCTTGACGATCAAAAGCAATAAAAGCCCTAAAATGACCATTATTGAAGTAAAGCCAGGCATCTGATTGGTTGTCTCATTAACAGCAGTCTCTTCTTCATTACCTGATAAGTTGGCGTCATCACTTTCATTCACATTTGGGATCTCATCTTCTGGTAAAAGTTCTTCAGCTTCTGTTATATATCCTATAAACTCAAAAACGACTGGTACGTCGCTTACGCCTTCCTGTTCGCAGCGGACATCTATTACTTGATATATTTCATCAATTAGTGATTCATTTACTTTTTCGGAACTGTATCCCTGGAAACCTACTAGTAAATATCCATTGATGTTAGTTCCAAAACTGTTCACAGGGCCGCCGAATTCGACAAAATACGGCATAATTCCTGTATC
>NZ_JAQUVZ010000010.1 GCF_028693135.1 Methanosarcina sp. | reverse complement strand
GTACGGATGTAGCAATGGAATCTGCAAAAATAGTGCTTATAAAAAATGACCTGAGAGATGTGGTCGCAGCGCTTAAACTGAGCCGGCTTACCATTAATAAGATCAAGCAAAATCTGGCCTGGGCATTTGGATACAATATGCTGGGCATCCCTATTGCAGCAGGAATCCTGTACCCGATTTTCCTCCGGATTATGATTACGCCGGAACTTGCCGCTGCCTTTATGGCATTGAGTTCAGTTTCTGTTACAACCAATTCCCTGCTAATGAAAAGAAGCAGGATTAAATAAGTTCAGGGCAGATACTTTTGAAGCTTATAAGTTAATTTTGAATTATATAAGTAAAGGTAGATTTAAACAAGAAAACCGCGTGTATGAGGGATTGCTATCCGGACTTTCCTGCATGCGTACTTTAAAAACTCCTCCGACGAACCTGTTGAAGGTTAAGTTTTCGAGAATTCTGAACACTTGGTTGTTTATGGTGAATTATATGGTAAAATTTGGATCCAAAGACAAAAGGGCCAGAGTCGTGCTTCTCTCAAGTATTGCCACCTCGTTAGTGCTAATGAATCTCTTCCTGCTTGGGACTTTATTATCCAACCTGTACCGGGGAGACGTAGCTTACACTCTGGTAGATTCCGCTGCGGGTTCTATTTTCGTTTTTGTGATTACCACGATTATCTCATTGTCCCTCTGGCCTAAGGTAATTGACTGGTTTGAAAGCAGAGAAACAAATAAGTAATGAACATCAATTTTTTAAAAACGTACTGATTTATATAACAATGAATTTACCTTCTTCCATGAACAACGGTTGTATCAGAGCAAATATCAAAGAAGGACTGAAAGTAGGAATTGTCTTAAAACTGGACCAGAGATCCGGAAAAATTACCCAGGGCGTTGTAATGAGAATTTTAACCAATTCTTCAACTCATCCGCATGGAATAAAAGTTCAATTAACGAATGGGCAGGTTGGAAGGGTTAAGGAAATTTATTCAAAAGATGAAGAGTAAGCCTTGTTTGAAATAAGAGGTTTTTCTTACTCAGGCTGTCTTCAACTCATCTTTTCTTTATTTTTGACATCACATTCTGCTTTACCAGTTTTTCGTATTTTTTCCAGCTGTTTTCATTGATTTCGGGCATTGAGATGATGTGAGCTTCGCTTCTTTTCTGCCCGGTGCAGGAATCGATTACTTTCTGGATGGCGGCAGGGTCTTTGTTTCCGACAAGGTCTATAATTTTAATTTCCCTGAGGAAGCGGGAGATTGCAGTCATAGGAATTTCATTTAAGTAGGGCAGGGGAGAATTTGAGCCGGCTATTTTTCTTGAGCCTGCCATTGTGGAAACTCCGTTTTCGGCAAGGGAAATCAGAGATTGACCTGCCCGGTGGGCGCTTTCTGCTCCGCAGACGACCAGGCAGTTTATGTTCGGATTTGCAAGCACATTGGTTATTATCTTTTCAATCCCGAAGTTTTCAGTAAAGCAGGTCCCGCAGATCGTATAGTTCTTAAGTCCCCATGCTGTGTAGTCAGAGGCAAGAGTTACCACAGCTACGCTCGAATTCGTGTCTCCTATTTCGTAGTCTCCGGAAGTTACAGGCCATTCCATATTGTTTTGCTCCTGATTCATAATAGACTCTTTTCTGGAATTCATTCTATAAGTTCTGGTTGGAAAGGGTTTATTTTTTCGATTGAAATCAGAAGGGCTACAGATACGGGTAGAAGTTCGCCATAGACTGTTGCCCTCAGAAGACTGGCAAGGGCAGGGCCAAAGACGTATCCCGGATTTGAGGCAATAGACATCCTGCCATAATTTTTAGTTCTCTGTTCTTCGGAGGTGAGGTCGGCGAGGCATGCGTTGGCAACAGATACCTTTTTTCCCGTAATGCCTTCAAGAGCCCTTGCAAAAACGAGTGCAAGCAGGGGAAGAGTAATCGTAAAAATGCCCCGCAGGTCAGGCCCAGGTCCCTGAATATAAGCTCCAATAAGCTGGAAAGCAGGGTGGGTGGAGGCTTTAAGACGTTTTAATTTCCTTTATTGTTCTTACAGCTTATTTTACCTATTTCCCGGTATACCGAAGAATAATCAAGGATCAAAAGTTACTTTTCTTTTTATGAGGTCCTTTTATGTTTGATAAGGGGATTTAGGTATGCTCTTTATTGAATGTAAATTATGCAGATCTTTTATCAAGGAAAATAAAGCATTATCAAGTTTTAAAAGCATCAATTAGGCCAGATAACCGAATTCTTGCAAAAAGTATACTTATATTCTAATTTTACAATATGAAATTCTAATCCCAAATTGTTTTCCAGGCAAAACGAAACTAAATGCTTTGAAACAATCTCTGGGACTTAAAAGATCTTTAAGAAAATGAAGGAAATAAAGGTCTTTAAAAACGTGAATGAATAAAGGTCTCAAAAAACAGATAGGAACAAATCTCCAAAAAGTAAGTACTCCAAAAACATTGAGATAAACCTGAATGTTAAGGGCATTCCAATCTAAAACGGTGGCATCTGTTGCATCCATATTGATGTCAACGATCCGATTCCTTCCGGAACCTTGCAACAGAAGCCACTGTGTTATCCCGTGAATATATCTTGCGACCTGGACAGGTTGTCACAGGAACGCTGCGGGATTAAAAATCCTGAATAAACCGGTACTGAGGCGGTGTCTCAGTCTGTGTTAACAGGATTCAACCCTTAACAATAAGAATTTTTCAGGTGACACCTGAGGGCGGATTCAGGAGTTGCCTGAAATATCTTTATTGTTTTATTTCCATGTTGTTTTATTTATTTCCAAATTATTCATTTATCTACCCCTTTTATTTTTTCCAGCTCTTTTTCTTCCCTATTTCACGTAAGGCTGGCATCCCAGAGTATTTTATGGGTTTCGAAATGTTCTTTATCCTTTACCTGTATCTGGTTCTATATGTCAAAATTATACTGGGAAACAGTTCCCGGACAGAATATACCCTCAAGTCTTGAGCTTTATCCCGTAGTTCACAGTTATCTACAAGAAGGCTATAAAATTCTTGATTTCGGATGCGGTTTTGGAAAAATTAGCCTTGAGCTTGCTTCCCTGGGATATTCGGTAACAGGGATCGATATAAACATTGAAGCGATCAAGCTTTCAAAAGCTGCTGCAAAAAGCCTGTACTCGGATCGAAAGATAAAAGAGAGGGCTGAATTTAAGGTTGGGGATGCTTCTGATCTTCCTTTCCACGAATCAAGTTTCGATTTTGCAGTCATGCAGGCGTTTTTGACCTCTGTGCCGGATCCGCAGGAAAGAGCCAGGATAATTCAGGAAGCTTTCAGAGTCCTGAAACCAGGGGGTTACCTTTACCTTGTGGAATTCGGGCAGAACTGGCACCTCCAGCTTTACCGAGAGCGTTACCTTCAGGACTTCCCGGTTACAAAAGAAGAAGGTTCTTTCCTTGCCCTTAATCCTGATACAGGAGAGGTTGAATTTATTGCCCATCATTTCTCTGAAAAAGAGCTTGTGTTCCTGCTTGTAGACTACGGGTTTGAGATTGATTATTTCAGGGTTGAAGAGCTTAAAACCAGGACAGGTAACAAAATTAATGGGTTTGTAGTTGTGGCTAAAAAGCTTTAAACCTCAGACTGCCTGCATTCTTTCTATCAGGTACTGAAAAACCTCAAAGCCTTACTTTGGCTTGAATAAACCCATTTCAATCAGGTAAATCTGGTTAATAAGGTCAATCAGGTAAATCTGGTCAATAAGGTCAATCAGGTCAATTATCCGAAAGGAAGCTCAAGTACATATATTCACCAGACACGGGGTAGAGCCTGCTTGACTTATGGACAATAGTCTGAAGGATGACACAGGAAGCCCGTTAAATCTTTAGATTTAGCGGGTAGTTCACATGCGAGGATGACCCTTTTATATGTCTTCCGGTTAATGTGGATTACTTTTATATAACATAAGAGGTTTTTACAATTAGTAAAAATAATGAGACATAATCTGTTATTAAAAACTCGTTTTTTGTTTTTAAATAATAAATTATCTCTTATCATATTTTTATGAAATATGTGTATCCGTTATAAGCGGAGGTGAAATTAAAATGGGTTTTAGTGACAGAGGAAACTCTTACCGGGGTGGCAGCAGAGACGGCAACCGTGGTGGAAGTGGTGGTTTCAGAGGTGGCAACAGCGGTCCCAGAGAAATGCACAAGGTTACCTGTTCTGACTGCGGTGTCGAAACAGAAGTTCCTTTCAAACCAACCGAAGGACGGCCGGTTTACTGTAGAGACTGCCTTCCTAACCACAGGAAGTTCTAAATTCAAATTTCTCACGTAAAGTGTTGTACTGTAACTTATTACACAACACTTACTCCACTTTTTATTCTGTGTTTTTACCTTATATGTGGGTGAAGGGCATCGGAATTCATATATTTCTATAATTTTATTTGTTATGTCATAATAAAACAATTCATAAATCACATATCAGTTAATATTTATTTAGAAGAAGATGGAATTGCTCTGAAGAGTTTTGAAGTAAACCAAGTCATGGGTTATGAACGGATATCCTCCGCCTTCAAAATAGGAGAGTCTCCTGATATTTTGGATTTTCAGGGATTCCAGGTTTTCAGAGGTTTTTTAATTCCTATCTATTTATGAACCTTCACCCCAAAATACATAAAGGAATTGTTGAACACAGTAAAGTCGAAAAAATATGATCTGATAAAATAAATGAGATTTAAACAACTCTAAGTAATAATACAACGAGGAATCAACCTGGCAAACTATAGAAGCAACATAAGAAAAAGAAAAGCAGGAACTGGAGCTGCCGCACCAACTACTCAGGAAGTTACAAGGGTGCGTACCCCGCGCAAGGAAAATCATGAAGTACTGGCAACTGTAGGAAGCCTCCTGGGCTCAAAGAGGGTCAATTTGCAGTGCATGGACGGCGTTGTCCGAATGGGCCGAATCCCTGGATCTAAAAACAAGAAAATGTGGATTCGTGAAGGTGATGTCGTAATTGTCACTCCATGGGAAATTCAGGACTCCAAAGCCGATGTAATATGGAAATACACCAGGCCTCAGGTAGAGTGGCTCGAGCGCAAAGGCTACCTTAAATAACTGTTTGATAAATTAGAAGACTCAATTCACAAAAAATAACTATCTTGATACTATTTGGTTTTAACCAGCGTCACGGTTAAACCTCTCATTCCTCTTTTCAATAATTCTGTTTTATCTTAAAGTTATTTTAAGACTTTCTGTTCTTTTCAGCAACCCTGCTTTATCTCTTCAACTCTCTGTGGTAACAAATTAAGATTGATATACACCGTATCCTTTCAAGGTAAAGGATTGTGGTTTGAAGACAACTGGTTTGTTTTTTATCACAAAATGCCTTATGGACAGCCTACAAAAATGTTGTTTGTAATCTTCGACAAACAGGTTTAAAGATGTGGATTTGGTTCTTATAACCGAAATTTCAGATGAAGTGAATACTTGAAGAAAGCCACTTCCTCGGCAGGTTTTATCCTGATAGGTGGGGGTAGTTCACAAGTAGGTAACTTCATATGGAAAACACTTCTAGTATTTTTTTAATTTTTATGAGTAAAATTTATATAATTTGACTGTATAGTATAAACATTAAAAATAAAGAGATGTATAATCTGTTATTAAAAACTAATTTCTGTTTTTAATCAAAGAGCTCTATACAATCTTATTTTTAAGCAAATGACTATCCGTTGTAAGCGGAGGTGAAAAGAAAATGGCTTTTAATGACAGAAACTCCTTCCGGGGAAGAGACAGTAACCGGGGAGGTTTCGGAGCCCCAAAGGAAATGCACAACGCAATCTGTTCCGACTGCGGTGCTGAAACTCAGGTTCCTTTCAAACCAGATCCCGACAGACCGGTTTACTGCAGAGACTGCCTTCCTAACCATAGGAAGCCCAGAGAAAACCGCTACTAATTTCGAATTCATTCGGAAAATTTCACTTGACAAATTGTGTCCGTTTTGCTTAGCTTGAGCAGGACAAACGGACTATTCTTTTTATAATGTACTTTATTAAATGATTATGCTGTTACACTTCTCATTTGCTCCAAATTTGAGCTTTCTTTCGATCATTTTTTATAATTAAATCTTTTTTTATGGCAGAGTTCATCTTTGTATGGTCAAAATTATTTTTTTTATGACATGAATTATTTTTGTATGATCTGGATGTTTTTTTTTTTAATTGAGCTGACTATATCTGTTACTTTATCTGTTCGTGGGGGTTAATCAATGAAAACCGCAACCATACGAGCGGTTTTCAAATAAGAGCAAAGAAGGCATATGTTCCCGTTTTTCCATACCTAATCAATAACTCGCGGGCACTGCCCTATATTTTTTGATGGAAAATTTTATATAATTAAACTCCTATGTAATTGTAGTTGAAAATAAAGAGACGTATAATTGTTATTAAAAACCAATTTTTGTTTTTAATCAATAAAATTTATACAATCTTGTTTTTACTCTATAAATATCCGTTATAAACGGAGGTGAAACAAAAATGGGTTTTAATGACAGAGGAAACTCTTCACGTGGTGGCAGCAGAGACAGCAACCGTGGTGGAAGTGGTGGTTTTAGAGGCGGCTTTAGCGGCGGCCCCAGAGAAATGACTAAAGTAACCTGTTCTGACTGCGGTGTTGAGACCGAAGTTCCGTTCAAACCAACAGAAGGACGGCCGGTTTACTGCAGAGACTGCCTTCCTAACCACAGGAAGTTCTAATGATAATCTGGATTGAGTGTTAATTTCATTATTTACTAGATTAACACTCAATTCATTTTCACTATTCGTTTTTTAATTTTCTTTGTTTTTCGTCTTTTGTTTTTAGGGATGGGTCAAAAAATATAAAACATCGTGATTTAATTAACGCTGTTAATAAAATAGCAAATATCTTTGATGGCACCCAAAAAAGAAGGACAAACAAATGGAATTGGGCATAAGAACCAGCAAACACAATTCAGCATTGAAATAATTAAAATCATTAGAGGAGGAATTAATCTGGCTAATTACAGAAGCACAATTCGAAAAAGACAAGCAGGATCTAATAAACCAGTAGGACCAGGAAACGGCACCCAGGAAGTAACAAGGGTACGAACCCCACGTAAGGATAGAAACGAAGTCCTGGCAACAGTAGCAAGTTTACTTGGCTCAAAACGAGTTACACTGCAGTGCATGGATGGAGTAGTCCGAATGGGCAGGATTCCCGGTTCCAAGAAAAAGAGAATGTGGATCCGCGAAGGCGATGTTGTCATAGCCAACCCCTGGGAAGTTCAGGACTCAAAAGCTGATGTTACCTGGAAATACACAAGGCCCCAGGTCGAATGGCTTGAAAGAAAAGGGTACCTCAATTAAGTACCTTAAACAGACCTTATTCGTTTTGCATAGCATTCCTTAACCTGTAGCCTCAATCAACCAGTGGTTTTGAATAATTGCAATATTATAACTACAAACTTAGGAAGAACAAATTAAATATTTATAATTTAAATAGTCTGAAATTCAGATTGAAAATGACCGGGACAATAAATAAAAATTTTTAATTAAAAATCCCACAGACAACCTGCGGATTAATGTGGGAAAACTGTCTCACTGCTGACTTTTTCACGGTCTGCTTTTTAACTGTCAATGTTTTAACTATTAGTTTTTCTATACTGGACTTTCTAATTTTTCCAATTACCTCATTTCCCCAATTACCTCATTTTCCCAATTACCTCATTTTTCCAATTACCTCATTTCCCCAATTACCTCATTTTCCCAATTATCATTTTCCCAATTATCTCATTTTCCCAATTACCTCTTATAGTACGTTTGAAGTCATCAGTACTTTAGAAGGCATAAACAGCAATATGCGCTGGAATTAAGCAAGTTATAATAGCTTTTCAATTTTGAGCAGTTCATCAGCTTCCTCTTTACTCAAAATTCCTTTCATTACTACAACTTCCTTTAAAGGAATTTTCTTCTCCAGCACCTCTTTTGCGATCTCTGCCGCCTTAAGGTACCCGATCTTTGGAACAAGGAAGGTTACCAGAATCGGATTTAGCTTAAGGTAATCCCTGCACCTGTCCTCATGCGCCTTTATACCTTTTACACAACGTTCCTGAAAAACCGGCAGATAATTCGTGAGCAGGGCAATAGATACGAGAATGTTAGAAGTCATGACAGGAGTCATAACATTGAGCTCTAACTGCCCTGCCTGGGCTGCAAGAGCGACTGCAGTATCGTTACCTACAATCTGGAATCCTATCATATCCAGGCATTCAGCCATTACAGGGTTGTATTTCCCTGGCATCATAGAGGATCCGGGCTGTACAGGCGGAAGTTCAATTTCGGAAATTCCGGTGGTTGGGCCGGCATTAAGGAGCCTCAGGTCATTAGCTATTCTTATAAGTTCAAGTGCAAGTTCCCGGAGAGCCCCTGAAAAGGCTGCAAGCTGGGCCCGGCTCTGAAGAGCTTCGAAGCTGTCATCTGCTCTTCGGAAAGGCAGTTTACAAAGTTCGGAAAGTTTTGAGATTACAAGTTCCCGATAACCAGGATGTGTATTCGCCCCTGTTCCGGTTGCAGTGCCTCCCAAAGGAAGTTCCAGGAGATCATCTCTTCTTTCTTTTATCCTGCGTGAAGCTCTTAAAAGAGCCGCGGAATAAGCTCCAAACTCGTCTCCAAGTGTCACAGGCACGGCATCCATAAGGTGTGTCCTGCCTGACTTCGGAATTTCTGAAAACTCTTTTGCCTTTGCCTGAAAAGCTCCCGATAGAGACGCAAGCACATCAAGAAGTCTATCAGTCACAAAAATGATGGCTATGTAGGAAGCAGTTGGAAAAGTATCATTAGTCGACTGGGATCTATTCACGTGGTCGTTAGGGCTCAGGAAATCATAATCTCCCCTTTTTCGGCCCATTATTTCGAGAGCACGGTTTGCGAGAACCTCATTAATGTTCATATTAAAGGAAGTTCCTGCCCCTGCCTGAAAAACATCTATGGGAAACTGGTCCGAATACTTTCCTGCAGGGTCCAAAAGCACTTCTTCAGCTGCTGCCACGATTGCATTTCCTCTATCCCTGTCAAGAGCTCCAAGTTCCATATTCGCAATCGCTGCTGCTTTTTTTATCAGAATGTATGCTTTGACTAATTCAGGCCTTTCCCTGTGCCCGCTGACAGGAAAATTGCAGATAGCTCTCTGGGTCTGGATGCCGTAATAAGTATTTTCCGGGACTTCCATTTCCCCCAGGGAATCCTTCTCAATTCGGGTTTTCAAAATAATAGACTCACCTAGCCTAATCTCAAAAAATTCTTCTTTAAAAGCTTCCGATTTTTTAATCGGGTTTCTTTCCAAGTTCCTTGATTTCTTTTCTAGCCTTCGCGATTCCCTCAATAGGTGGAACACCTTTCGGGCAGACAGCCCTGCAGTTGGCATGGAATTCACAGCCCCACCAGCCGAATTTACTGTTGGCAAGCATGAGCCTTGATTCATCATCAGCCTCACGTGGGTCAATATGGAATCTATACAGCTTTGCAAGAGCAGCCGGCCCCAAAAAATTTATGTCTTTTCCCGAGACCGGGCAGGAACCCACACATGCAGCACAGAGTATGCAGTTTGTGTACTTCTCAAGCTCCTTTACGGCTTCAGGTTGCATGAGCCTCTCCTTCTCAGGGGGTTCGGAAGCCGGTTTAAAGGTCGGCTCAACTGCCCTGTATAATTCGAAGAATTTGCCCATATCCACAATAAGGTCCTTTACTTTTGGCAGGGAAGGGAGAGGTTCCACAAGGATCTCGTTTTCGGGATTCCAGGAAACAGTCTCTTCCATTCCCGGAAAAGGTTTCAGCTTTATTTTACCTTCCCCTTTTAGAAGGGACTCGATCCGGGTCCTGCAGGCAAGTGCTGGGATTTTGTTAATCAGCATTGCACAGCTCCCACAGACTGCCCCTCGGCAGGAATAGCGGAAGGCAAGGGAATCGTCGAACTCTTCCTGGATCTTGAACAGCGCAGAAAGCACGGTCATCCCTGCCAGGGGTTCGATTTCAAAGGTATCATAATGGGACTCTCCTGTTTCCCTATCATAGCGGAATACCTTCAGTTTCATCAGTATACACGCTCCTTTACCGGAAATTTTCCGAGCCTCACAGGCAGGGATTCAAGCACGGGGTTTCCACCTTTTAGCCTGTAGATGGTGTGGTAGAGGAATTTTTCGTCATCTCTCTCCGGGTAGTCAGCCCTTGAATGAGATCCCCTGCTCTCCTGCCTGGCAATAGCCCCTCTTGCAACAGCTTCTGCGATGTCAAATAAGCCCTCAAGCTCGAGAGCAGAGATAAGCGCCTGGTTGAATAGGGGGGATTTGTTGTTGATATGGACTTCAGGGTACCGGGCTTTGAGTTCAAGGAGCTTTTCAAGCCCCTTTTCCATCTTTTTTCCTTCCCGAAAGACTCCAAAGTATTCAAACATCGTTTTCTTCAGCTCATCCCTGAGGCTGTGCATCTTCACCCCGGATTCTCTTCTAAGCAGGGCTTTTATCCTCACATCTTCAAGAGATAGTTTTTCAAGGACCGCCTGCTCGGCTCCGTTTCTGTCCCAGCTTCCGGAAGCAGGGGAAGCCTTTCCAATTTTCTGCCCTGCAAACTTTCCGAAGACCACCGTTTCAAGCAGGGAGTTCCCTCCTAGTCGGTTTGCCCCGTGCACACTGATACAGGAACATTCCCCTGCCGCATATATCCCTAGCAGTTCAGTTGCAAGGTCATTTCCTGCAGCCACACCTCCCATGGAATAGTGCTGGCCGGGCTGTACAGGAATCGGAGTCTCTATAGGGTCTATGCCTGCAAAATCAAGGGAAATCAGCCTTATTCCGGGCAGGCTTTCTGCGATTTTCTTCTCTTTCAGGTGCCTGAGGTCAAGGAGCACGTAGCTGCCCTCAAAACCTCTGCCTTCCTCGATCTCCTGCTGGATGGCCCTTGCAACGATATCTCTTGGAGCGAGTTCCATTGATTTTGGGGCATATTTTTCCATGAATCGCTCATATCTGCTGTTAAGAAGGTAGCCGCCTTCGCCTCTTGCCCCTTCAGTTATCAGGATATTTGTGCCGTAAAGGGTAGTCGGGTGAAACTGCACGAATTCCATATCCTTTAAAGGCACTCCTGCCCGAAGCGCCAGGGAAGCTCCGTCTCCTGTGTTAATCAGGGCATTTGTGGAGCGGGTAAAAAGTCTCCCAAAACCTCCAGTAGCAAGGAGCAGGGAACGGCAGACAAAACCGTGCAGGCTTCTATCTGCGATGTTTATTGCAGTGCAGCCTGCACACCTTTCCCCTTTTCCCGTGCCTTTTTCAAATGAAGAGTCTCCAACTTTTACCAGGGAGGTGACAAAGAACTCTTCGTAAAAGGTAAGTTTGCCCTCATTCGCGTTTTCACTTTTTTCCCTGTCTACAAGCTGTTCATAAAGCGTGTGTAGAATGTTATGCCCTGTCCTGTCTGCAGCATAGCAGGTTCTTGGGAACATCCCTCCTCCAAAAGGCCTCTGCGCTATCCTTCCATCCGGAAAACGGGAAAAGACAGTTCCGAAATGTTCAAGTTCCATTACTGCAGCGGGCGCGTTTTTGCACATGATTTCTACTGCATCCTGGTCAGCCAGGTAGTCCGAACCCTTTACCGTATCAAATGCATGGTCTTCCCAGGAATCATCTGCTACGGCATTCCCGAGAGCTGCATTTATCCCTCCCTGAGCTGCTACGGAATGGGCGCGGAGAGGGTGTACCTTGGAAACGATGGCTGTATCAAGCCCCCGGTTTACCGTCTCAATTGCTGCCCGGAGGCCAGTCAGTCCGGCTCCAACTATAACTACGTCATGTGAATGGATAGGATACCCTGCTTTTTTCTCTGCATCTCCCAATTTTTCCCCCCCGGGTTTGATTTCAACAATGACGGGTTTGCATAAAATGAACCTGCAAACCCTTGAAAAAAATCTGCTTAAGAATAATCCGTTTAAATAAGTTTTGCTCACGTAAATTTTGCTTATGTAAATTTTGGTTACATAAATTTTGCTTATCAGAATTTACATGTAAAGTTTCTCAGTTCTATTGAGAAGGTCTCATAGTTTACGGAATAGTCGATAGGGCATTCGATAACAGCTACTTTATTCAGAGAAAAGGCTTTTTCCAGAACTTCTGCAAGGTCATCACCTTCTTTGACTTTGATGCCTGCAGCCCCGAAACTCTCGGCAAAGAGGGAAAAATCAGGGTTTCCATAGTCCAGTGCAAAGTCCTCAAAATGCATTTTTTTCTGCTTCCATTTAATAAAGCCAAAGGCATTGTCATTGAGAATAAGGACAACCACAGGAATTCCATAGCGGACTGCTGTCTCGAGCTCCTGGCAGTTCATCATAAAGCCCCCGTCTCCGCAGATTGCAAGCACCCGGCGTTCCGGATGGAGAAGCTTTGCGGTAATTCCGGATGAAAGCCCTGCACCCATAGTTGCAAGAGCATTGTCAAGGAGCACAGTGTTCGGAGCATAGGTCTTGTAAAGGCGGGAGAACCAGAGTTTATAAATCCCGTTGTCAAGTGTGATTATGTCTTCTCTCCCAAGCACTTTCCTGACATTCATAACGACCGTCTGCGGAAGAGGAGGGTAACTTTTCCTGGCAGGAGCACTTATTTTTTCCTCTATGAAACGCCTGGTGTACTCAAAGATCGGAAACTCTCGCTTTTCCGGGATGTTTGCGGCAAGTTCCCTGATTGAAGAGGCAATATTTCCAATGATTTCTATCTCAGGATTAAAGTACCTGTCAGGCACTGATTCCACAAAATCGATGTTTATGATCTGCTTATCCAGTTCCCTGTTCCATAGGTAGGGGGGGTATTCCACGATGTCGTATCCCACTGTAATAATCAGGTCTGCTCCCTCAATTCCACAGTTAACATAGTCCCGGGCGTGGATTCCTGTGGCAAAAAGACTGTAAACGCAGTCATCCGGAACTACACCTTTCCCCATCTGGGTGTGTACCAGGTAAATACCCGTACTTCTTGCAAAATCCTCAAGCTCTTTGGCGATAGCTTTCCGGTTAGCCCCCGAGGAAACGATTATCAGGGGGTTTTTAGCCTCACAGATCAGAGCTGCAGCTTTTTTCACGGCTTCAGGATCAGGGGAAGGAATTTTTATTTCACTTCTTTTTTGCACTACTGCATCGGTTTCGTCCTCAGCCACATCTTCCGGGAGCTCAATGTGCACAGCCCCTGGCCTTTCAGCCTCCGCATGTTTGAAGGCATTTCGGATCACCGTGGGAATCATCCCCGGATCGGTGATGGATACGGCTTTTTTGCAGAGAGGTTCCATCATCCTTACAACATCGACAAGCTGGAAACGGCCTTGCCAGTTGTCAGTTAGGGCTTTCTGCCCGGATATGGAGATCAGGGGGGCTCCTGTAAGCTGTGCCTGGGCAACGCCTGTAACCAGGTTAGTAGCTCCCGGCCCAAGGGTTGAAAAACAAACCCCCGTTTTTCCTGTCAGTCTTCCATAAGCTGCAGCCATAAATGCCGCAGCCTGTTCATGCCTTGTTATGATCAATTTTATGTTCGAGTTTCGCAGAGATTCGAGAAAGTCAAGGTTTTCTTCTCCGGGGAGTCCGAAAATATATTCCACGCCTTCCTCTATAAGCTGGGCAACAAAAAGGTCCGAAGCTTTCATAAAAAACCCCAAATATTACTTAATCCTGAATCCAAGTATTACTTAATCCTGAATATTACTCAATCTTAATATTACTCGATTCTTACTTTCAATCTTTGCTCTCTTAACGATTTTTCTTTAAACGGGTTTTTTTTCATTAGCCTTCAATTATATTTATTCGCCTGGATTTGACCGGCTCCCAACCCTTTATTTTTATTTGTTAACCACGATGGTCTTTATGTTTACAAATTCCTTAAGCCCATAGTACGAAAGCTCCCTTCCTACTCCGGATTTCTTGACCCCTCCAAAAGGCAGCCTTGGATCGGACTTTACCATTCCATTAATGGTTACAAAACCTGACCTGATTCTTTTTGCCAGCCGCTCAGCTCTCTTCAGGTCGGCAGACCAGACCTCGGCTCCGAGCCCGAAATCTGTGGAGTTTGCAATCTTCACAGCGTCATCCTCATTCTTTGCCATGATTACGGGGGCAATAGGCCCGAAGACTTCAACATTGCAGACCTTCATGTTCGTACTGGCTGCAGGGATAAGGGTTGGCATGAAGAAAAAGCCGGTCTCCTGTTCCTCTTCGTAAATGTAAGGTGCTGCCCCTTTCTTTTTTGCATCCTTCAGGATCTTTTCAAGGCTGTCAACATATTCTTTTTTTGCCATCGGTCCTATGTCGGTTTCTTCGTCCATTGGGTCCCCGATTTTCAGCTCCTGCATATGCAGTTCAAATGCCTCGATAAAATCCACAACAACATCTTCAATGACAATGAACCTCTTGGCAGCAATACAGCTCTGTCCGGCATTGAGGAAACGGGATTTAACTGCAACCTACGCAGCCCGTTCTATATCCGCGTCTTCAAGCACTATGAAAGGGTCAGACCCTCCAAGTTCTAGCACCAAAGGCTTGATCATTCTTCCGGCGAGCTCTCCTACCCGAGACCCGGCTCCTACGCTTCCTGTAAGCGAAATCCCATCCACAAGGTCCTCATCAATGATTTCCATGGCAGCTTTAGAGTCTATCAACAGGGTCTTAAACACATCTTCAGGCAGCCCTGCTTCGGTAAATACCTTTTCGATCTCAAGAGCCGATCCGGGCACGTTGGATGCATGCTTTAGCAGGCACACGTTTCCTGCAGTCAGTGCAGGCACTGCAAACCTGAAAACCTGCCAGAAAGGGAAATTCCAGGGCATGATCCCGAGAATAATTCCCAGAGGCTCAAAGGCGACATAGCTTTTTTCGGCTTCTGTTTCCATAACTTCGTCTTTCAGAAACTCTGCTGCATTTTCCGCATAATAGTCACAAAGCCAGGCGCATTTTTCAATCTCTGCAAGTGACTGCCTGATGGGCTTTCCCATTTCTTTCGTAATTATCTCGGCATATACCCGCTTGTTCTGCCTGAGTACCTCAGCTGCCCGTGCAATATACGTTGTTCTTTCCTCAACCGAAAGAGAACCCCACCCTGAAAAAGCAGCCCTGGATTTTTCAATCTGGTCCGCGCAGTCCCCAAAAGATAATGCATCGTAAGTCCAGTTTACTTCTTCAGTATAAGGATTAATGGATTTGATTTTCATGCCCTCCCCCCGAAAAAGAGTCCTTTAATAATATCGGAATCCCCGGTATTATAATTTAAAGATATATAAAATTCTAAAAAAGAAATAAAATGTTCTGAATTGCCTTCAGATGCCTGTTCCTTATATTGATTCTAATTTTATATTAATTCTGATTGTGGTGTTTTTTTCCTATTTTTTGGCTCCTTATATTATCTGTCGGCACTACCGAAGCACAAATGCAGCCTGAATCTAACCGAATCGTCCGAATAGTATAACTTATATATACATCGAAACTTATTAACCAGAAATCCTGTGTAAACGTCTTAAACTGGCTCTTGCAGTCCGAGCTGATTTATCAGTGTTTTAATTTGTCAGGGTTTTATCTACTATTAAGGATTCATCCATGTTTTAAAAAATCAGAATTATATTTATTGAACCTGAATGGTGAGGACAACTTGGTTTCAGAGGTATTAAAAAAGCAAATAGACCGATTTCTGCTGGCTTTCGGTTTTTCCCTTATGTTCGGGATAATGATCCTTGGACAGGACTTCAGGCAGTCTGTGGGAGAGGCAGTAGGGGTTTTAATGGACCCTATGCTCATGCTGATCGGGCAGGAAAACTTCCACCTGGCCCTTTTAATTATGGCTGCTATCACTGCCATCTATGCATCCCTTATCCAGAAGTACACCATCGACTGGGAACTCATGAGGAACACCCAGGAGCGCATGAAGTCTTTTCAAAAAGAGTTTAGGGAAGCACAGCTTTCCCAGAATACTTACATGCTGAAAAAACTTGAAGACCAGCGCAAGGATATGATGGAAGACCAGATGAAGATGTCCAAGCAGCAGTTTAAGCCCATGGCTTACATCAGTATAATCTCCTTGCCTCTCTTCATGTGGGCTTATTATTACATTAGCGGGCACGGAGCTGCCACCATGGTCTTTCCCTTCTGGGGTGAACAGCTGCTCACCTCCAAGGCTTTTGGTCCCTTCCAGCACTGGATCTACTGGTACTTTATCTCCTCTCTCGGGATCAGCCAGCTTATCAGGAAGGCACTGAATATCGGTGGGGTTTAATGCAGATAACAGTGAGCGGGCTTCCCGGAAGCGGGACAACAACCCTCTCAAGGCTCCTTTCTGAATACTATGAGCTTGAGCTGATTTCCTCGGGCGAAATCTTCAGGAAGATGGCAAGGGAGAGAGGAATGAGTCTTTCTGAGTTCGGAGCCATGGCTGAAAAAAGTCCTTCCATTGACCTTGACATCGATAAAAACCAGAAATCCATTATCCATACCCAGGACAATATCATTCTTGAAAGTCGGCTTGCAGGTCATATGGCTGAAGGAGTGCCTAATGTGCTTAAAATCTGGATAAAAGCCCCACTGCTGACAAGGGTTCGGCGCATCCAGAGGCGCGAGAAATCAATCTCCTTTGATGAAGAGCTGGGAAAAACGGTTGAAAGGGAAAAGTCCGAAGTCCTTCGTTATAAGAACTATTATGGGATTGATATCACAGACCTATCAATCTACGACATTGTTATTGATTCTGAAAAATGGAACCAGTATCAGACTCTTGATATCCTCAGGGTTGCGATTGACTCACTTATTTGACTCTCTTATGGGGTATGAGTGCTTTATTTTCACCAGTCTGCCGATTTACCGAAGCGGAGTTTTTTAATCAAGCGTAGGGTTTTATCTGCCGAATCCTGATATTATGTATATCTATACTTGACATCTATACTGGATATCTATACTGGATATCTATACTTGACATCTATACTGGATATCTATACTGGATATCTATACTTGACATCTATGTTTCTTGCTGGGTATCTGCTTTATATATGTCCTGTTGACTCTCTGCAACCGTTATGACGGCTGCTCTACAGTCAACTACCCCATGCTAAACAGTGGGGCTTGCAAAAGCCCTGGTTGACCAGCCTAAGTCTTAATTAACTACGTTGGAAATGTCATGATACCTACGAATGCTTCCTCAGTTTGTAGCTCTATCGTGTAGCATTAAAAGTCCTGAGAGGTAGGGGCGGTGTAGTACACCTGACAAGCATATCCAACATTGGCGAGGGGAGGCGGTTATCCAAAACCGTGTTACCTGCTACGGAAATTCGTTTTCAAAGCAGAGTGGAGAAATCCAAACGTGGAACGGAATGCCAGAAAGTTGACGGCATTCCTCCCTGCGCTAAAGCAACAGGGCTTCCTGCCTGTCACATGTGATTACCTGTACAGGGCAAACTATCTTTACTGGAAATTGTGTACTTTCCTGATATTTCAGGTTTACCACAGATGTTTTATATTTATTCGAATACTTCAGATACGATTATCTCAGATCTAAAGAGTATTTTATAGATCTGTACACATTACTCACTTGAACCCATAACCATAACCCAGGAGTTTTGAAAAAACATGTCATCCGCCGGCAAACTACCAGCTGAAGTTGAAAGAACCCTTGTCCGGAAGTCCGGCGCCTGGACAAATCCATCCTACGGCTGTTATCCGGAAAAGCGCCCTATCCTTGAATATATAGAAAAAGGAGTGGTGAATATTGACAAGCCCAGTGGACCTACAAGCCATGAAGTTGCAGCCTGGGTAAAAGCTATCCTTGGAGTGAAGACGGCAGGGCATGCAGGTTCTCTTGATCCGAAGGTCACAGGGCTTTTGCCTACCCTGCTGGGAAAAGCTACAAAAGCAGTACCTGCCCTGCGCCTCTCCGGAAAAGAGTATGTCTGCCATCTTAAGCTTCACAGGGCTATGCCTCCAAAGCTGATTCGCCAGGTCTGCGAGGAATTTACAGGCCCTATTTACCAGATGCCTCCTATCAAATCAGCCGTCAAACGTGCCACAAGGGTAAGGACAATCTATTACCTGGAAGTGCTTGAAATTGAAGGCACGTCGGTGCTCTTACGCGTTGGATGTGAGGCAGGGACTTATATCCGGAAGCTTTGCCATGACATCGGGCTTGCTCTGGGTTGCAGCGGGCATATGCAGTGGCTCCGCAGGACTAAAGCAGGACCATTTACGGAAAGAACCATTGTCACTCTCCATGAACTGAAAGACGCTTATGTTTCCTGGGAAGAAGAGGGGGATGAGTCCGAACTGAGGAGGGTTATCCGGCCAATGGAATCTGCCGTATCCCACCTCCCCAAAATAATCCTGCGGGACAGTGCAGTGGACGCAATTTGTTCAGGCGCTTCCCTGGCAGTCCCTGGTATCACAAGCCTGGATTCGAATCTGGCTAAAGGGGAAATTGCAGGGCTCTTTACCTTAAAGGGGGAATTTGTGGCTCTCGCGAAGGCTGATATGAGCACTGAAGAGATTCTCAAAGCTTCTGCCGGTATTGCAGCTTCTCCTATTCGCATACTTCTGGAAGCAGGAACTTATCCCAAAGGCTGGACTAAAAAAGAGGAGCGTGTTCAGCTCTAACTTTTTAAATTCTTTTTTCATTACACATTCCTAGAATAAGCTTTATATATCACTATTCCGTTATGGTATAAGTCGTGCCATAAGCTTTGTGCCGAGGTAGTCTAGTGGTAGGGCGCAAGCCTGGAAAGCTTGTGGGGCTTAGCCCCTCGGGAGTTCGAATCTCCCCCTCGGCGTCAGATTTTTCTTATTCTGATGTCATACAAATTTTTCAGTATTTCGTTACATATTTCCTGTACTACTTCAACTATTTTCTATTCTACTATTCCTGTGCTTTTTTGATACTTTTTCTTCACGTCTTTTTCCTTATTCAATAAATTCCCATTACCTTCTTTCAGTCCTTCCGAACATTCACTTTCAGTGAGGGGCGAGCGCAGATACCCTTATATACTGGCAGCTTCATGTAAAGGAACTCATCAGTATATGCTGTAAAGAAGCTCCTTTTGAGAGCTGCTCCTGATTTTCGTCTATTCTTTAGGGTATTCGATCAGGGGCTACAGGATGCTGTATGCACTCCAATGGAGGAAGTATATGGTTGAAGCAAAAAATAACGAAGAACTAAGGCATCTTGTTCGGATTATGAATACCGACTTGCAGGGCGCAAAGCCCGTACAGTATGCTCTTACAGGTCTTCCCGGAATCGGGAGGCGTACTGCAATACTTATTGCAAAGGGCGCAGGGGTAAACCCTGCAGCTATACTTGGATACCTCCCGGATGAGGACGTAGTCAAACTCGACACTGCAATCGGAAAATTTGAAGATCTTGTCCCTACCTGGATGCTTAACAGGCAGAATGATCTGGCTACCGGAGAGGACAAGCACCTGCTCGGAACGGATATCCTACTGACTTTCAGGGAAGATATTAACAACCTGAAGAAGGTCCGTGCCTACAGAGGTCTCAGGCACGAGAGAGGCCTTAAGGTAAGAGGACAGAGGACAAAATCCACAGGCCGCCGCGGATCAACTGTTGGTGTGAGCAGGAAGAAGTAATTTTTCGGTGAAGGTGATTTGAAATGGCATATCCAGGTAAAAAAAGTAAAAGTTACGAGACACCCAGGCACCCATGGCAGGAAGCCAGGATGGCTGCTGAAGTCCAGCTTGTGAAGGCATACGGCCTCAGAAACAAGAAAGAAGTCTGGAAAGCAGCTAGTATGCTCAGGATGTACAGATCCGAAGCCCGAAATCTGCTTGCTCAGGAAGGCGGACTTGAGGGACACCTTAAGACTCAGTCCGAAGAAATTCTTTCCAAGCTCATTCGCTACGGTATTCTCAAATCGGAATCTAACATTGACGATATTCTCTCTTTAAAGACTGAAAATATCCTTGAAAGAAGACTCCAGACCCAGGTTCTCCGCCTCGGGCTTTCCAGGACCGTTGTCCAGGCACGCCAGTTTATCACTCACGGCCACATTGCAATTAACGGAAGAAAAGCTACAATTCCGGGAATGCTGGTCTCAAAGGAGGATGAAATGCATGTAGGGTACTACGGAAACTCCCCTCTCATGAAAGAAGCCCATCCTGAAAGACCTGTTCAGGTGGCATCCTACCTTGCAGACAGTGCAACAACCCTTAAGGCTGCGGCTGAGGCAAAGCAGGCAAGAGAAAGACCTCCTGAAAGAAGAGGCGGTCCAGGTGGAAAGAAGAGAAGAGGAGGGAGGAGATAAACATGGCAGAAATGAAATGGGCTGTGGCTCACATCAAATCCTCATTTAACAACACGATCGTTACGGTAACTGATATCACCGGGGCTGAAACTATTGCGAAGTCCTCTGGTGGTATGGTCGTAAAGGCTGCAAGGGACGAAAGTTCTCCTTACACTGCCATGCAGATGGCAGGCCAGCTTGCTGACCAGCTCAGGGACAAGGGCATCAATGGCATCCACATCCGGGTAAGAGCTCCTGGAGGAAACAAGCAGAGAAGCCCCGGACCCGGTGCACAGGCTGCAATCAGGGCTTTTGCAAGAGCAGGAATCCGCATTGGCAGGATCGAGGACGTTACTCCGGTCCCACACGACGGCACCCGTCCGAAAGGCGGAAGGCGTGTATAAAGAGAATTATTAAGAGAATTCTTCAAAATTCTCTTTTTTTAATGTATTTAAAAATTAAGGGGAATTAAGGTATATGACGATGGAAGTAGACATTCTGGAGTTATCGGACAGATCTGCAAAGTTTGTGCTGTCCAGGGTAAGCACGGCTTTTGCCAACGGAATCCGGCGTGCTATGGTCGCCGATGTCCCCACTCTTGCAATTGAATATGTAAACCTTTACGACAACACCTCCATACTCTATGATGAACAGCTGGCTCTCCGTCTCTCCTTAATCCCACTTGTAACGGATATAGAGACGTATAGGCCTCAGGCTGAGTGTGACTGCGAAGGAGTAGGCTGTCCCGCCTGTGAGGTCTCCCTGACCCTCAGTGCAGAAGGTCCTGGAATCGTTCATTCGAGTGACCTCATCTCCGCTGATCCCAAGATCCAGCCAGCAGATCCGAATGTACCGATTGTTGAGCTGAAAAAGGGACAGAAGCTTGTGCTCGAGGCTATTGCCCACATGGGCTACGGTAGAGACAGCGCTAGATGGCAGGCAGGCGTTGCATGTGGCTACAAAAACGTGCCTATTATAACCATTGAAAACTGCGATGCCTGCGGGCACTGTGCGGCAGAATGTCCCAAGGGCATTATCATGGTTGAAGAGGCCGGAGCAAAGATTGCCGCGGATGACGTCATAAAGTGTTCCCTCTGCAGGCTATGTGAGAAGGTCTGTGACATCAATGCGATAAAGGTAGACTACGACGAGAAAGCCTTTGTTTTCACCATGGAGTCCGATGGTTCATATACGGCTAAAGACCTTGTCCTTAACGCCGCAAACGTGGTTAAAGGCAAAGTTGAAGGTCTGATCACAATTCTGGACCAGCTCTGAATCCCGATTCATCGGGTTTTAACACCATTTTTCCGACCGTATTCTGGCCTGAAAACCCTCTTTACAGGGGATTTCCTGCGCCCGGATACCTCAGGAATTATTCCGTTTACTGTGAGATCTTTCAACAATTATTATCAGCGTCCCTCACGGCTCGAAACGTTTATATATTATCCATGATATTGTGAGGAAGTGCAAGGCGCAAAGCGCGCCGGAATTTAATAGAAAACAAGATGCGAGGGTTGCCCAGCCAGGTCAAAGGCGCTAGGTTGAGGGCCTAGTCTTGTAGGAGTTCGTGGGTTCGAATCCCATCCCTCGCACCAGATTTCTTAATATTGCTAACTTTAAATTCAATACGTTTTTACATAAAATTTTATAAAAAAGTTCTTAAAGTCAAAAGTGTTTAAGCCTATTCATTTGCTACATCGAAATGCGAGGGTTGCCCAGCCAGGTCAAAGGCGCTAGGTTGAGGGCCTAGTCTTGTAGGAGTTCGTGGGTTCGAATCCCATCCCTCGCACTAAATTTCTTACTATTTTTAGCTTTAAATTCAATACTTTTTTTATAGAAAACGTTTATAATAAAGTTTATACTAAGGAATGATCTATATATAATTTCAAGTATTTCTGTTACCATGAATGATTATTTGGGAAAATGAAACTATAGAGTAATTCCCTAACTGAAAAGTTGAAGCTATATTTTTATCATTCCTAAGTTCTTAAAGCCTATTCATTGCTATATCGAGATGTGAGGGTTGTCCATCCAGGTCAAGGGCGCCAGGTTGAGGGCCTGGTCTCGTAGGAGTTCTTGGGTTCAAATTCTATTCCTTGTATAATTATGGCTTAATCCGGTTTTTTATTTTGTTCCCGGCAATGATGAACATGTTGAGAATAAGAGAGCAGCGCATTGGTGAGTCGCTATTTCGTGCATTTATACCTTCATAATATCAGATCGTCTCACGGGTTCGATGGGCGATGCTTGGCGCTGGTGTGTTCTTCTTGTGCTTATCGGGCGAGGGAGGGGGGAGCCGGGAGCTGCCGCAGTGCTCGTGCAACCGCCCTCTGTGTATCGGGATATGGCTTTAATGCATCGACTATGCATGACTGTATCTGTACCCACTCGGGGAACTGCAAAAAGATCCCGATGGTTGGTGAGGACTCAATCTCCGGTGTCACTTTCCCAAGTAGTTAAAAAACACCCCTGACCTCCCTCCTACCCTGTATGGCGGTACGAGTATCGCCCTGTAATGACAACTCTACTTCGATGGGTCCGGGTTTGTAATAACTTCGTCCATCTCCGAGTCATCGGGGAAATATCAACACCAGATTCTGTTTGCCTTCTCAAACAATATCTGCCAAGAATTTGAGGGTTTTACAATGTCCAGCCAACTATCATCTCTCAAAAGTTCAAAAGGTGAAGTCGAGTATGTCTCAGCTTATGATGCTGTTCTGAAACTTTGGCCAGTACATTTTGAAGAAAATGATGTAATGACCCGCTTCGGAACTACCCATGTCATCGCGAGCGGATCAAAAGGATCGCCATCACTGCTTGTGCTGCATGCTACTGGCACAAGTTCCACTATGTGGTTCCCAAACATCGACGCCTTAAGCAGCGCTTTCCGTGTTTATGTTGTCGATATCATTGGTGAACCCGGAAAAAGCCGGCAGTCCCGGTTACTCAGAGATAGGGAGGATTGTGCTAACTGGCTGGGCGAGGTAATGCAGGGTTTGGGTTTAAAGCGAACGAATATTGCCGGATTATCGTATGGGGGGTGGCATACGCTCAATTTTTCTTTATTTTTCCCGGACAAAGTTAACAAAATTGTTGCTCTTGCACCTGGAGCTTCAATTCTGCCGTTCAGCTGGTCGGTGCTCTTAATGCTCCGCCTGCTCCCTTATGTGCCCATCAAACCGAACCCGTTTAATAGTTTTTTTAACAAGGGTTTTCACCCAAACGAATTGTTTGCCAGGCAATTCGCGAGTGGTGTAAAACATTTTCGCTACTCTAACCCTAAAAAAAGCATTTTCCCTAACGTGTTCAGTGAGGTTGAGCTAGGCAGAATCAATGTTCCAACACTTTTTATTGTCGGCGAAAATGAGGTTATTTATGATCCAGTCGATGCTATCGAAAAGGTAAATCGATTGATACCAAATGTTGAAACAAAACTGGTCCCGAATGCAGGCCATCTGGTCTCAATGGAACAGCCTACACTGGTAAATCAGCATATTTTAGAATTTCTGGGATAACACGATCCTTTATTTATCGCTATAGAGGCTGTTGCCTAACTAGCAGAAAGAGTAAATCGGGTTAATGAAATTCCATGGAGATATTCTTCCCGGACAAAGATCTATCAACCCGAATAATGGTCCAATATCTTCATTAAAAATCTTGTTTTTCTTATCCATTATTACCGACCTGAGTTTACCCCCATCCTCTTGTCATAATCGTTCGGAGATTTCTTGAAAAACCTTACGCCATTGATAATATAAAGGTGAGGGCCTAGTCTAGTAGGAGTTCGTAGTTTCGAATCCCATCCCTTGCACTAAAAAACTTTTTTCGGATAATCTTTGAAGCTTCTTTGATAATCTTTGAAGTTTCTTTTTCACTTCTCTTTTCAGCTTATTTTTTCGCAGTTTCTCTATATTCTTTTGTCATCTCTACGTACTCAGCTGCATTTTCTTTTATAGCCTCAACATCTGACTCGTTAGTTTCTCTTTTTGCCGTCCCCGGAACTCCGATTATAAGGCTATTAGCCGGAAACTTTTTTCCCTGGGGCACAAGTGCATTTGCCCCCACAATGGAATTTTTCCCGATCTCTGCCCCGTTCAGCACAGTTGAATTCATGCCGATAAGCACATTATCTTCTATTTTGCATCCGTGAAGCACAGCCCCATGCCCTACTGATACATTATCTCCAACCTGAACCCCGTTTTCAGGGTCTGCATGAATCACCACGCCGTCCTGGATGCTTGTCCTGTTTCCGATCTTTATTTTGTTCTGATCTCCCCGAAGCACGGCATTGAACCATATGCTTGAAAAACTCCCTACCTCAACATCCCCTATTAAGTCTGCAGAATCCGCAACAAAAGCCATTTCGGAGATTTTCGGGCTTTTGCCTTTAAAATCCATTATCATCTTAATCCTCCGCCTTTCAAGATGCTATTTGTTTCTTTATTTATCTTATTTATCGGCATTGTTTATGTCGTTTCTTGATTTTAGCTCCTGCTTTCGTGGAGTCTTCTTTTTACATGCCTCTAAAATAGCTCTCAGTTTAGATCGCATACCGATACACAAGATATGCGATGACTAATATTGTTAGAATTGGACGGAAGTTTGGGCTGCTCAATTCCATGTATCCTGTATTTCTTCCTTCAGGCTTCTGTCGCTTAAGAATGTGGTCTATTATTGAACTGATTGAAGGGTTTGTCAAATATTCCTTTTTCCTGTAAGTCACCATGAGTTTGAAGTGTATTGCTGTTAAAACAAAAGCCAGGACGAAAGTTGTAAGCCCGCCGATCGAAATGTATCCTGTATAATCCAGTGCACCAATGGCCAAAAAAGAAACAAAATATACCGGGATTGAGCGCCATAGTTCTTCTTCCACAATGGGATCCCGTTTCACGCTTTAACTCCTAATTATTCTCTCATCACATGTTTTTTTATTATGTGCTTACTTTTGCCCACTCCTTTAAAAACGTTGTGTTTCCCGAGTTTCGCCACCCGAGTTTCGCTTCGGGAGCACGAGGTCCTTTTCGCTGCGCTCAAGAGGACTACTTGATGGTTTTAGCAGTGAATTTCGCTACGCTCAAGCGGACTAGATTACAGATATTTCTGACCCGTTAAACCATATTCTCTAGATC
Organism: Methanosarcina sp.; assembly: GCF_028693135.1. Lineage (GTDB taxonomy): Archaea > Halobacteriota > Methanosarcinia > Methanosarcinales > Methanosarcinaceae > Methanosarcina. Next base: position 101,772 of record NZ_JAQUVZ010000010.1, on the reverse strand, counting down.
GAGTCGTTCCTATCACGCTCGACGCAGGAGAGCGGTCTTACAAGAAAAGAGAAAAAATAAGTGAAAAATAAGTTAAATATACCAGGTAATCAGGTAAAAAATCCCGAAAAGACGGGAAAAGAGATCCAAAAGAAACCAGCAATTAAAAGCGACCGAAAAGCCTGTAGTTAACAGACTCTGGGGATCGGGTCTCCTGCCGGCACGTCCACGTAACGCATGCCACCGAAGCGGTTCCTGAGGATTACTTTGCCTTTATTTTCGGCAGTGACTTCTCCTATGAGGGCTGCATCCCTGCCGTAGGGGTGCTTTCTGAGGATTGAGAGGACTTCTTCTTCGAAGCCGGCTTTCACTCCGATTACTGCCTTTCCCTCGTTTGCAACTTCGAGGGGGTCGAGACCCAGCATTTCGCAGGCTGCAGTGACTGCGGGCTTGAAGGGGATCAGGTCTTCTTCGAGCAGGATTCCTGCTCCGGCTTTTGCTGCCATTTCGTTGAGGGCGTTTGCAAGCCCTCCGCGGGTAGGGTCTTTCATAGCCGTTACTACTGTGGCTCCTTCCGGGGTCCGGAGTTTCAGGATCGGTTCTATGAGTTTCCAGAGAGGAGCGGAGTCTGAGACAAGGTCGGTATCGAAGTCAAAACCTTCCCTGTGAGCCATAAGAGAGATCCCGTGGTCGCCTATCGTGCCCGTGACAAGGAGCTGGTCTCCTGTTTTCAGTCCCGAGTCCCTGACAGGGCTGTCCGTTATGCCAAGGCCTGCTGTGTTCAAGATTATTGAATCAAGGGCAGCTTTTTCCATGGTCTTGGTGTCGCCTGTAATTATAGGGACTCCAACCTCAGCAGCAGTTTTGTCCATTGTTTTGATTATCTCTTCAAACTCATGAATTGAAAAACCTTCAGGGACAATGACTGCGCAGGTAAGAGCGAGAGGCTTTGCTCCCATCATCGTGAGATCGTTGATGGTGCCTGAAACTGCCAGACGTCCGATATTGGTGTCCGGGAAGAAAGCAGGGGTTATCACGTGGCTGTCCGTTGTCAGTACAAGTTCGGAGGCGGGGTTAAAGTTCTCAAGTCTGATCGTGGACCCGTCATCAAGGCTTTCAAGCCCTATTGAGCCTGCGCTTTTGTTGCGAAAGTTTTTAAGGATAATTTCCCCTATAAGCTCCTGCATCACCTCTCCGCCTGCACCGTGTTCCAGGGAAATGGTATTGGCTTTCATATCCGGTTTCCTTTTCCTTTTCCTTTTCCTTTTATCCGCATTTAAATCGCTTTTAATTGCCTTACTTTCTCTGAGCTTCCTGTGCTCTTCTGAGCCCAAGTTCAATAAAGCTTATCCAGGTCTCAAGGCTCTCCCAGTCGTGCTTTGAAGTAAGAATTACAGGTATATCAGGGTTTAAGGAAAGGATGTCCTCCCTCATTTTCTCGGCGTCAACATCAACCGCATGTGCAATGTCAACCTTGTTTATGATAGCAAGTTCTGAAGTTTTGAAAATCATGGGATGCTTGAGGATGATATCGTCTCCTTCAGTGACGCTCACCACAACCACTCTGAGGTGTTCTCCAAGCTTGAAGTCCACAGGGCAGATCAGATTGCCCACATTTTCAATAATAAGGAGGTCCGTATTGTCAAGGTCGATCTCATCGAGGGCTTTCTCCACCAGCTTTGCGTCAAGATGGCATTCCTTTCCAGTGTTTACAGGGATTGTCGGCACTCCGAGTTTCCTGAAACGTGAGGCATCCATCTCTGCGATAACGTCACCTGCGATTACCGCTGGTTTGTATTTATCTTTGAGATGCCTGACTGCCTCTTCGATCAGAGTAGTCTTTCCTGACCCGATGGCTCCCATAACGTTGACAGAGAAGACTCCGTGTTTGTCAAGGGTCTTCCTGTTTTTTTCGGCAATTTTGTCATTTGCCTTGAACACATCGTGTCCCATGTGGATTACATGCATTAACATAAATATCACTCGGGGTTGCTTGATTATCTCGGTGAAAAATCCGTTTATTGATCTTGAATTAGATTTTGCAGAGCAGGATGTATGATTAAGGTAGGTATGTTTGAATGAGATTTTTAGTGAGTATTTTTTAGTAGTATTTTTTAGTAGTATTTTTTAGTAGTATTTTTTAGTGAATATTTTTTATTGAGTATTTTTTAGTGAGTATATTTGATAAACCTGCTACCTTTTACCACATTTATATGTTTGCCTGCATGGAGGTTAACTTTTCTATTTCTGTCTCAATATCGATGCTTTTTATAATCAGTTCTCTGCCTCCTGTGATACGAGCATTTTTCCCGCATACCGGGCATTCAAGCGCTACGATGTATTCCAGAAGTTCGCTTCGGAGGTCGTCGTCCTTTCCGATCTGGGTTTCATCCACAGTGCCTGTGTATCCGCATTCGCATTCCAGGGATGGAGGGATCATCTCTACAATGAACTCCGCATTTTCGGCAATGCTCCCCTCTGCAATAGCCTTAAAGCAGAAGCTCAGTTGTTCCGGATTTGTATGGGCAAGCCTCCCTATTTCCAGGATTACATGCCTGACTTCCAGGGCTTCGTGAGCTTTTGCAGTTGCTATTACCTGTTCAAATATCTCACAGGCTATAGAATACTCATGCAAGTCTGCTTCCCCCTTCACGCGAGTACCTGAACCAGTTGTAGCACATACCTTCCTGGCTGACCATGCAGGGTCCTACCGGTTTTTTAGGGGTGCAGTCTTTCCCGAAGTTGGGGCACTGGGAAGGTTTTGCTTTCCCCGTGAGGATAGCTGCACAGATACAGCACTTCTTATCTTTTTTCTCCGCTTTTGCTCTTATCTCTGCAAGGGAATCAGAATAAAGGTCTTCGTGCTTTTTTGAGGCGTTTTTTTCCTCATACTCTTTCCTGAGCACCAGCCCTGAACCATCTATATTTCCAATGCCTCTCCAATCGGACTCCGAAGTTTCGAATACCTCACTCATTATTTTCAGGGCTATTGTGTTTCCTTCCGGTTTTACAGCCCTCGGATATCCATTGTCTACCCTTGAGATTCCTTTCTCTACCTGCTCCAGGAGCAGGTTTATGCCTATGAGAATATCTCTTGCCTCAAACCCGCTTACAACAACGGGAAAACCTTTTTCTGCAAGAGGTTCGAAGGGCTTTGTCCCTATAATGGTTGCTACATGTCCGGGGGCAATAAAGGCATCAACTTCGGCATCTCTAGCAAGAAGCCCAACTGCAGGAGGAGTCTGTTTCTGAGAGGCGAGGAGGCTGAAGTTTTCGGGTGTATTTCTTAGAAGGGCAGCTGCATTGGCAGGGACTGTGGTCTCAAAGCCGACCCCAAAAAAGATCACTTCGAGCTCAGGTTTTTTGTTTGCCAGGGATACGGCATCATCAATGCTGTAGACCATCCTTACGTCTGCTCCCCCAGACTTTGCATCCAGCAGGCTTTCTGCCGAACCAGGGACCCTCATCATATCCCCGAATGTGACTACAGTTGCTTCACTCTTTGCAAGGGCAATCGCTATGTCAATGTCTTCTTCGGGAGTGACGCACACGGGACAGCCGGGGCCGCTTATTACTTCTATATTCTGCGGAAGCACGTTTCTGAGCCCGTATTTTGCGATGGTCCTTTCGTGCGTACCGCAGACATGCATTATGCGGAGTGAGGTTCCAGAGGCTTGAATTCTTTCCAGAAGCTTTTTTTCAAGTTCGGGCATACCGGGCTTTAAAGAAGAATCCTCGTTTTTCATAAACCCTCAGCGTCCGTTTCTTCGGAGTTCCTCTTTTCAGAGATCTCCGAATCTTCAAGGCCTGATATCTGACGGAGGAGACGCATGGTTTCTTCACTCTCTTCTTTTGATATTTCGGATATTGCATACCCTACATGGACAAGGACATATTTCCCGAGCAGAGATTCACTGGCACCTCCGAGCAGGTCCATGTTTACATCTCTGCAGATCCCTCCCATATCAACCGTGGCAGTGTTTTCGTTGACGATGGCTTTGATTTTGCCAGGAATAGCTATACACATGTTACCTCTACTGTTTTTCATCCCTATTTTTCTTATTAGAATCTAATAATTACGAGATCTAATTTTCAGTGAGAACAATCCTTTAAGAGGACTGACTTTAATGCGATTACTTGCCATTTGAATTGACACTCAAATTTTCAAGGGTTAGTATGGTATACTGGAATATGCCAGGAACTAAATCCCCAGGCTTTATAAAAGTAAGTATATTGGTGATTCTCTTAGTCTAGAACCTGCTCAGGAAATGCTTTTAAGTCGCTTTCTTTGCTTTCTTATCTTCAAGGAACAATTGGGGCGTATAATAAATGCAGTTCTTTCAGGGACCTAACAGGGGCTGAATTCAAAGTTAGGCTTGTTGTGCGGGTACTCCACATCATTAAATTCCTTCTCTATACCTTGCAAATGATTTTTTGTTTTCCCTGGATACGTCTTAATTTTGTATTGATTTTTATCTATTTTATCATAAATATATCAAATTTTCAGTCTTATTTTTCACATTTTATCTTTAACTGTTGGGTTACAAAACCCCTCTGAGATGATAAGTATTTTAGTGTTCTTTAGGGATAATTTGTCCTTCGAATATGTCTTTTACCTATTTATTGCATATGCTAAGGCGTACGTTAAGGCGTACAATTGATTCCGCCATATTATTCTCGTATTATTATATATTCTATATTATTAAAATGGCTATATCTACCGCATTAATATATTTATTTTATCATGTAAAAAACCTTATATACTATTCTCTCCTTGAAAATATTATTGTTATATTTATATTCTCAATTATATAATTGTAACAAAATTAGATTGGATTTTTCTTTCTGATATATATATTTTGGGTAAAAAACAAGATGTGGTAGAGATGAGTACTGGAATAAAAAATCTTCTTCATACACTGGATAGTTTAGATTTTTTAAAACTAGACCGGCGTACTTTCATGAAGGCTGTAGGCGTGTTTGGCGCAACTACATTTCTTGGAACATATAAAACAGAGATCGTAAGTGCGCTTGAGTTTGCAGAGACTAAAATTATCTGGCTTCACGGTGCTGAGTGCACCGGCTGTTCCGAATCCATTTTAAACGGAGGCAATCCTGATATTGTTCAGGCAATCAGCAAACTCAATGTTAACCTTGCTTACCATGAGACTCTCCTTGCCCAGCAGGGGTTATTTGTCGATGGCGAGCCTGTAAACACCTCTGAACTGAATTCCGAGCTTCTCGTTGACGAACTTATCGAAGAAGGCAACTATATCCTTGTCGTGGAAGGCGCAATTGCAAACGGGCCTGACGGCTCGGGGCGCTACTGTGTTATCGGGAACAGGACTTTCAAAGAGCTCTTTGGAAAAGCTGCAGCACGTGCCAATGCTATCCTGGCAGTTGGGACCTGTGCCACGTATGGGGGAATCACCTGTGCAGACAGTGCCATTGCCGAGGTTACGGATTACAGGGGAGTGGCTTTTACAAAGGAAAACAGTTCCAAAGGCATGCTCACAGAGCTTGGTATCCACAAACCAGTAATTAACATCCCTGGCTGTCCTGCACACCCTGACTGGATTCTCCTTACCATAGGTGCGGTAATTCTTGGTAAGATTAAGATTCCCGACGACCTGGAGACTATCCTTGACCAGTATGGAAGGCCTACGGTCTTTTTCCCCACCGACCACACAGTGCATGAAAACTGCCCTCGCCGCGGTTACTATGACCGTGGAGAGTTCGATGAGCAGATTGGCGGAGAAAAATGCCTCTGGAAATTAGGCTGTAAAGCTCCTTACTCTCACGCAGACTGTGCTATTCGCCGCTGGAATGGTTCCGTGAGTATGTGTACTCAGGCAGGTTCCCCCTGTATTGCCTGCGTTGAACCCGGTTTCCCGGACTCAGCAAGACCTTTTTATGTTGAAGCTGAAGACAAGGGCGTGCTTCTTGGGGCAAATATTGACACATTATCCAAAGCTGCAGTCGGAGCTGCTACCGTACTTGCAGGAGTGCATGCTGTTCGGAGAATGAAAGGAGAGTGAATAAAAAATGGTAAACGTTACAGTTGACCCCTTAACAAGAATTGAAGGTCACCTTCGCCTGTCCACTGAAGTAAATGCAGAGGGCGTCATAACTGATGCCCGGAGCTCCTGTCTCATGTTCAGAGGCTTTGAACGCATCCTGCAGAATCAGGATCCAAGGGATGCTGCCCTTCTTATCCAGAGAATCTGCGGGGTCTGTCCTACTTCCCATTCAATTACAGCGGCAAATGCCCTTGACCAGCTCTTCGGTGTGGTTGATACCGTTCCAAAAGATGCACTTGTAGCAAGGAACATCAACCAGGCTCTAAACTTCCTTGCAAGCCATGCAACCCACATATACATACTCTGGGGTCCTGACCTTGCAAACCCTGCATATCGTGATGTCCTTACCCCTCTCGGGGAAACAGGAAACGCAGTCTGGAAAGAAATGGTCGGCAGGTTTGCCCCGATCAGCTACAAGATTGATGGACAATCGGTGCCTGTAGGATCCTCCTACCTTGCAGTAATTCCTGAAAAGAAACGTCTTCATGAAGCAGTTGCAGTTATCGGCGGAAAAATGCCCCACCAGGTCACATCCTATCCGGGTGGATATACCTACAAGCCGAATGTGGCAGATATTGGCAAACTTTCTTCTTACTACCTCCAGGTAATGGACTTTATCTCAAACTACACTCTGAAGGTTCCATTCGAGACCTGGATTGAAAACACCTACAAGGCAAGCTCCCCCCAGAAAGCCGTAAGCTTCGTGGTTGAACACCTTAAAGGTCTTGTTGACAAATCAGTAGACTCAAATGACTTCTCCAGGGAAGCCGGCTGGGGAGATACGGAGTTCTATGCAGCCTTTGGTTCCGAACTTGTGGGAGAAACCCTGCTTGGTCTTCCTGCAAGCCTTAAGCACGACAAAATCGGCGGATACAGTGATCCCTCAAAGATCGCCTTCCTTTCATATGGCGGGTTCTACAATACTGAAAATGGGGACGGGTATGACCCTAACAGCCCCGCAGGAGACCGCTTCCTGACTTCAGGCATTGTGACCGGAAGCCTCGAATATCAAAATTTTGATGCAAGCAAGATTACCGAAAGTATTGCTCACGCCTTCTATGAAGGCGCAGCTGACCTCCACCCCTCAAAAGGTGAAACCAATCCGTTTACTGATCCTGAAGCAATCCGCTTTGACAAGGGTTCAGAGAGCAGGTACACCTGGAGTAAGGCTCCGAGATATGATGGAACTCCCTGTGAGGTTGGGCCTCTTGCACGTATGCTTGCAGCTAAAGAGCCGCTTGTGACCGGACTTGCACTGGCCTTTAAAGAAAACGGTTACTCTCCTGCTAACGTTTACACAAGAATGATGGCTCGTATCCAGGAAACAGCCATTATCGCAAACGAGCTCTTTAAGTGGGTAACTGTAGATTACGACCCTAATGGCAAGATTGCTGTTGATACCGATATTTCGATGGCAAAGAGTTCGGAAGGCATGGGCCTCTGGGAAGCTCCTCGCGGCGCTCTCGGACACTGGGTCTCCACCGACAGCAAATCAAAGGTTATCAACTACCAGCCCGTGGTTCCGAGTACATGGAACCTTTCCCCTAGAGATAGCGCCGGCGTACCCGGGCCTCTTGAGCAGTCTCTCATAGGGGCAAAGATCAATGCCTTAGACAATGCTCTTGGTGTCAATTACACCAATCCTGTTAACATCCTTCATATCGGTAGGTCCTATGACCCGTGTGTTTCATGCGCAGTTCACACCATCGACCTCACCGGGAAAAACGCTCCACGTACTTTGAGAATAGTATAAGGAGATGACCCATAAATGAAACCCAAAGACAACCCGATGGTTGTTGAGCGTTATACCGTCCTTGACAGGACGGCTCATACCATCCATGCTGTGGCAATGCTGGTGCTCATCATAACCGGGTTTAAAATATACGCTGGCTGGGACTTTATGAGTTTCCACAATGCCCGCGCCCTTCACATGATCGCGGTTCCTGCTCTGCTTGCAGTGAACTGGATCCTTATTCCATACAACATCTTCTCTGTAAGCGAAGGTGGGGTTCAGGAAAAAATTGCACATTTTATGGACCATTATGTTTTCGGTCCTGAAGATGCAAAGCGCTTGAATGCAATAATTCTCAATTTCTTCGGAAAGGGTGAGTACCCCGCATTCACCATTTATGACGAGGTGTCGGGACACTATAAGACCAAACTCCACCCTTTAATGAAGATCCTTATTGTAATCGAAGGCACCGCTATCTTCGTGATCGCTGTTTCAGGCATTGTCATTTACAGGCTTGACTGGGCACTCTTAGGGCTCCCTATAGGGTCATGGATCCTTTCGGCAGGAGACCTGGTTGCACCTGCTTTCAATATGTCTTCCCTGCAGTTTTACAGGGCACTCCACCTGGTCATGACTTATTTTTTCGTCTTTGAACTGATTGTCCATGTGGGTATCCTTGAGTTTAACCCGCATGTATGGAAGTACCACAAGGCAATCTTCTGGTCCGGAAAAGAGGATCTTTCAGATTCCCGCTACGCAGAAATCGTTAAACCCAAACCAAAACAACTTTCTGACAGTGAAATCTGGCACGAATCGTCCGATACGCCTTCTGAAGTCGTAAAAGATTAATGTTAAGAGAATTCCAAAGTCCGGGAAAAATGTAATATAGGCATAGAAAAATGCTAGAAATGAATGAAAAACAGATGTTCAACTTCGTAACGTGAAAATATGTCTATATTAAATGCTCCTGTCCGGATACTGGGCTGCGGAAGCCCTCTTATGGGTGATGATGGCATCGGTTTGAAAGTTATCGAAGCTCTTAAAAAAACGGAACTTGAAGGGCTTGAAGGCCTCGATATACTGGATGCCGGGGTCTGCGGGCTTGACCTCCTGAACCTGCTTGACGGTGCGAAAAAAGTTATAATAGTCGATGCAGTCCTGACAGGCAGTCGGGCAGGTTCGGTTCATCGCATTGAAGGCAGGGACCTGATAAAGGGTACTGAGCCGCACACCCTGGTCTCAGTTCACGACCTCACAATTACCGATGTGTTGAGAATTGGGGAGCAGATACAGTCCCTTCCGGAAATTGTGGTTATAGGAATCGAAATTGGAGAATTAGCTACTGAATTCTCCCGGGATATAAGTCCTGAAGTCCTTAAGGCTGTAAATGAAGCAATAAAGCTGATAAGGGAAGAAATCTCTGAACTTATCTGAATTTTTATTCTTCTTTCTGTTTTTTCAATTCTTCTTTCTGTTTTTTTTTTCTGCAGCACCTTTCCTTTTACGAGGGGCAGAATACTATTCTCAGGGGGTTTCCAGGAAAATATCAACTTATCAATGATAGAGTACTTATTTTTTGAGTTACTTTTTTATCAATTGGGTCTTCTATTAATAATATATTATCTACTATCTTTCGCACTAAATTATTCTATTTCTACATGAGGCTGTGGAATGATTGGGGAAAGAAATCTTGATAGATTCAAGAATCTGGATTTCATGAAGATGGATAGGCGTACGTTTCTCAAAGCCGTTGGGGCTCTTGGGGCATCTTTGTTTTTGCAAACCTATCGAGGCGACATTGTACAGGCTCTTGAATTTGCGGAGACCAGGATTGTCTGGGTCCACGGCGGGGAATGTACTGGCTGTTCCATCTCTCTATTGAACGGGGGTGAGCCTGACGTGCTTCAGGCCTTCTCTCGACTTAACCTCAGGCTTGCGTACCATGAAGTCCTGCTCGGCCAGCAGGGTATTTACGTGGACGGAAAAATGGAAGGCACTTCTGAACTTAATTCCGAGATCCTTTTTGAAGAAGTGATTGCAGAAAAAGGGTACATCCTTGTTGCCGAAGGAGCGATTGCTAACGGGCCGAAAGGCACTGGCAAGTACTGCTTCCTGGGGGGAAAGACCTACAAGGAGATTTTCCGGAGGGCTGCGGAAAATGCTGCTTTCATCGTGGCTGTGGGGCAGTGTGCAACCAATGGTGGAGTTAATGCAGCAGACAGCGAGATCCGGGACCTTATGGACTTCCGGGGGGTAGCCTTTACTATGGAGGACCGGGACAGGGGAATCCTAACGGGATACGGGCTTGAAAAACCGGTAATCAACATTAATGGGTGTCCCCCCCATCCTGATTGGATGCTCCTTACTCTTGCCGCAGTTGTGCTCGGGAAAATCAAGGTTCCTGATGACTTACCTTACGTGCTTGACAAATGGCTGCGTCCGAAGGTCTTTTTCCCTCCGGACCATGTCATCCACGACAACTGCCCGAGGAGAGGCTACTATGACAAAGGGGAGTTTGACACTATGGTCAGCGGCCCAAAGTGCCTCTGGAAACTGGGGTGCAAAGCTCCATACACCCATGCAGACTGTGCTATCCGCCGCTGGAATGGTTATCACAGCCTCTGCCCTCAGTCAGGGTCTCCCTGTATTTCCTGTGTCTCTCCGGGTTTTCCTGACAGTTCACGCCCCTTCTTCCAGGAAATTGAAGACGTGGGGATTGTAGGCACCAATATTGATACCGTCGCAAAAGTTGCCATAGGAGCCTCTCTGCTTGCAGCAGGCGCCCATGCCATCCGGAGAACTGCTATTAAAGACAAACATGAAGGGAAGGACGAAAAGCCTGAAGAAAAGCTTGAAGAAAAGCTTGAGGAAAAGCCTGAAGAAAAGCCTGAAGAAAAGCTTGAAGAAAAGCTTGAAGAAAAGCCTGAAGAAAAGCCTGAAGAAAAAAGTGAGGACGCAAAAAAAGACCAGGGGGAGGAGTAAATGGTCGAAGTTACTGTTGATCAACTTACCAGGATTGAAGGGCACTACAGAATTACTACCCAGGTCAATGAGGAAGGGATAGTTACCGAAGCCCAGAGTATGGGGCTCATGCTCAGGGGCTTTGAACGCTTCCTGCAGAATCAGGACCCCAGGGATGCTGCCCTCCTCACCCAGAGGATCTGCGGGGTCTGCCCGACTTCCCACTCCATTGCAGCGGCAAATGCTCTTGATCAGCTCTTCGGGGTTGAGGATGCAGTTCCTAAGGACGCTCTTGTAATGCGCAACATCCACCAGTCTTTGAACCTCATAGCCAGTCATGCAACTCACATCTACGTTCTCTGGGGCCCGGATCTTGCAAACCCCGCATATAGGACCCTTTTAGAAAACTACGGGGATACTGGAAAAGCTGTCTGGAAAGAGCTGCTCGGAAGGTTTGCCCCCATCAGTTACAGGCTCGACGGAGTTAACATCCCGGCTGGAAGAGGGTACATAGCTGCACTTGGGGAAAAGCGGCGGCTGCATGAGGCCATTTCCCTCTTTGGGGCAAAGATGCCCCATTCTGTCGCTGCGCATGTTGGAGGTGTGACCTACGGACCCACCGTTGCAGACATCGGGCAGCTTGCAGCTTATTACTGGAAATTTATGGATTTTGTCGAGAACCTCGCTCTTGGAGTTTCCCCCGAGACCTGGATCGAAAACACCCGGTTTGCCTCTTCCCCGCAAAAAGCCGTAGGTTTCGTGGTTGATCGCCTGCAGGAGCTTGTGGATGCTTCTCTTGTCTCAAATGACTTTTCCTATGCAGCAGGCTGGGGTGATGTCCCTCTGTATGCGGCTTTCGGCTCTGAGCTCGTAGGTGAGGAAGTCCTGGGGCTCCCGGTGAGTATGAAACTTGACCGGATAGGAGGGTACAATGATCCTTCAAAGATTGGTTACCTTGTTTACGGGCTTTTCTTCAAGCCTGAACTCGGAGATGGGTATGACCCTACATGCCCTCCCGATTCCAGGGTCATTCCTCCGGGTTTTCTGAACGGAAATCTTGAGTTTCAGAAGTTTGATCACAGCAAAATTACTGAGAGTATTGCCCATTCCTTCTACGTGGATTCCGAGTCTGACAGGTACCCTTTTGAAGGGACTACTCAGCCGGAACCTGAGCCCGATGAAATCGAGTATTCCAGGGGGGTTGAAAGCCGGTATTCCTGGATAAAAGCCCCTCATTACGATGGGATTCCCTGTGAGGTCGGGCCTCTTTCCCGCATGCTTGTCATGAAAGATCCTCTTATCACAGGCCTTGCGGACCTGTTCCGGGAAAAGGGTTACCCTGTTACCAATACCTACCTGCGCATGCTTGCTCGGATGCAGGAGATCCTGGTGGTGTCCTCCGAACTCATTAAATGGTTGGCTGAGGATTTGAACCCCAATGGAACATTTGCGGTTCCCACCGACCTTTCAATGGCAAAGGATTCGGAAGGCATGGGGCTCTGGGAAGCTCCGAGGGGTGCTCTCGGGCACTGGATTAAAACAGGGCCGAATTCAAAAGTTACGCTCTATCAGGCTGTGGTGCCGAGTACCTGGAACCTGGCTCCACGAAACTCCGCTGGAGTCCCCGGCCCTGTGGAACAGGCTCTTTTGGGCTCTAAGATTTCGGCTGCGGGAAACGCGCTTGGAGTGGATTATACAAACCCTCTGAGTATCCTTCACACCTCCAGGTCTTACGATCCCTGTCTTGCCTGTGCGATTCATGCTATTGACCTTAAAGGGCAGCAAAAAGGACAGTTCAGGGTGGTCTGACCCGGGGGGTGAGGATATGGTTGGACAGACAGAAAATCCAGGTATTGAGGACAGTCTTATCGTTGAGCGCTATACGTTGCTTGAACGGGTGACACACCTTGTCCACCTGCTTGCCATGTTGATTCTAATTGTCACAGGGCTTAAAATCTATCTCGGATGGGACTTTATGGATTTTGATACAGCCCGCGCCCTTCATATGATTGCAGTCCCGTTTTTCCTGGTCGCAAACTGGATTCTGGTCCCGTATAATCTCTTTTCGTGTCCGGGAACGGAATGCAGTATTAAGGGCCGGCTCAATCATTTTTTTGAAAGCTACATTTTTGGGGCTGAGGATGCAAAAAACCTGAAGGAAATTATCCTTAATTTCTTTGGCAGGAGCAGGTATCCGGCATTTACCGTATATGATGTAAAAGAAGGGCATTACATAACAAAACTACACCCCATGCTCAAGCTCCTTATCATTATCGAAAGCACGGCAATCTTCCTTATCGCTGTCACAGGGATTGTGCTTTACAACCTTAACTGGGCTCTTTTAGGGCTTCCTGTGGCTCAGTGGATCATTTCCATTGCCGGATACTTCGCACCTTATCTGAGTGTATCTGCATTGGGCCTTATCCGTCTGATTCACCTAGCTGCAGCTTACTGGTTCCTGCTTGAACTAATTCTCCACGTTGGGATTCTCGAGTTTGACCCAAAAGTATGGAAATACCATAAAGCAATCTTCTGGTCCGGAAAAGAAGACCTTTCAGAAAGGCATTTTGTCAGGGTAATTGAAGAAAATGATAAAAAAGAGTACTGAAATTTGATTAAGCAGGATAATTTTCATATGGTTAGATATTGTTCCCTTCGTATATCTATGGGAATGTGTGTGTGTGAACTGGCAGCACTCATATCAAAATTCGTCCAGATCTTCCTTAACCTTTTGATTCTTTTTTTTGATGGTGATGCTAGGGTTAGTTGTGGTTGAGATTGTTCTCAAATGTTTGGTGATTCGGAGCCCATATTGAAGACTTCGGCTTTTCTTTTATTTATCTATTTTTTTCCATTTTTTTTCTACGTTTTTCGATTTTTCCTCTAACCTCTAATTCTATTCATTTTTCTCAAATTACCTTTTCTTTTATTTCTGTTCTATCTTTTTCTTCTTTTTTTTCAATTTCAGGGTTATACAAGATATGTGGAGGGGTAATGACTTCCTTTTCCTTGATTTTGTTTTCAGGTGTTTTTGGAAGGCGGAAGGTGAAGGTACTTCCTTTCCCGGAACTGGCTTTAACCCATACCTTTCCTCCGTGGAGTTCTACAAATTTTTTGACGAGTGCAAGCCCAAGCCCTATACCTCCATATTTTTTGGATATGGACTCATCAATCTGCACGAAAGGCTGGAAAACTCTTTCATAGTCAGCCTCCGGGATACCGATACCATCATCCTTTACACTGATCTCAATCATGTCTTCCTGAACCTTTGCAGCGATGTTTACTTTCCCGCCTTCGGGTGAGAATTTAATCGCATTGTTCAAAATGTTGTAGAGGATCTGTTTGAACTTTACCTTGTCAGCAATTATGGTTTTCAGTCCCTGCTCAATATTATATTCTATACTGATATTTTTCTCGGTTGAGAAGGGAGAAAGAACTCTCCAGATCTCTTCAATTACTCTGGGCATGTCCACTTTTTCGTAGTAAAGCTCAACATTCCCTAGATCAAGCTTTGAGATATCCAGCACATTATTGATCACATCAAGAAGACGGTTTCCGCTGTTTGAAATATTTTCAGTGTACCTCTTTTGTTTCTCGTTAAGGGGACCAAAAGTCTCACTTAAGAGGAGATCTGAAAACCCTATGACAGCATTCAGGGGGGTCCTAAGTTCGTGGCTCATGTTGACAATAAAAGTAGTCTTCGCTCTGTTCGCAGCTTCTGCAGCCATTTTTGCCTGAAGCATTTTCTCTTCGGCCTGCTTGCGTTCGGTGATGTCAATCATAATGCCGATGAGCACAGAGTCTTCCTCTATCAGGCCATTGAAGACAAATTTGTTGAGTATGACCTGATGAATTGAGCCGTCAGCAAATTTAAGAGAGGACTCGTATACCTTATTTTCTCCTTGTTTTAACAGTGATTTGTCCATAGAATGGTATTTTTCGGCAATCTCTATGGGGGCAAAATCATATAGTGACTTCCCAAGGATATCTCTTTTTTCTAACCCAACAAAAGTTTTAAAAGCCCTATTACAGGCGACATAAATTCCGTTCTTATCCTTACAGAATACAGGTGTCGGGATTGAATCTATTATTTTTTTAAGGGCTTCACTCTGCTGAAGCCGTACAATTTCCAGCCTCTTTACCTCCGTCAGGTCTTCCACAAGAATAATGCCCCCGTTAAATCTGGAATTTTCTGAAATCAGAGGCTTGTAGGTTATCTCGCCTGGTATACTTTCGTTCTCAAGGCTGGAAATATATTTTATGTCGCAATGGATAGGAACTTCAGGGAGGCATGTAATATTTTTCTCCTCCTCTTTCTTCTCTTCTGGAGGGCTCCACAAATTGAAAATGAGTTTTTCGTTCTCACCACTGCCTGTAAAGTTTACAAAATTTTCGTTGCATACGATGATAGTTCCATACTTGTCAAATTGAGCTATTCCGCCGGGAAACTCTTCAAAAAGCATGCGATATTTTCTTTCGGAATCCCTCAGGGCTTTTTCGGTCCGTCTGCGTTCGCTAATATCCCTCCCGATTGAGAGCACGGCTGTTTCTCCTTCGTATTCTATTAGCATGTTATTGATTTCCTGAGGTGTAACTGTTCCGTCCCTTCTCAGGGAATCCATTTCAAAAGTAAAATATCCTGTTTGCTTTAGCTTCTCTATCTGTTGTCCGAATTCAATCAGGTGGATATTAGTCCGTAAATCTTTTATTTGCTTCCCGATCATTTTACTGCGTGTATATCCGAAAAGTTCGCAGGCTATATGGTTTGCTTCCATGACCCTGCCTTTCATATCATGTATCAGAATAGAGTCACTTGAACTCTCAAGTAATATCTTAAATTTTTTGTCCGGAAGTTCTTGCTTTATTCGAAGAAATTTCCATTTCCCCTCTCTTTTGATCACCAATTTTTCCCCGGCTTCTATAAGGTCGAAGACCTCCCCCGAGAGGAGATCTTCCTCCTTAATTGTGAAAAGTGGTTTGATTTTTTTGTCAGGTATATTCTCAGCAAGGATACGTCTGAGTTCCTTAAGGGAGCTGGTGATTGACTTCCCGGGGGTTTTAACTTCAAGATTGACACGCAGGTATCGCCAGTTTCCTGTGTGAGTAAACTTAATAATCTCTTTTTGCAGAACCCCCGTTTTCCAATCAAAAGAAATTCCTGAAGTTTCCGGCTGTTTGGCAGAAAGAGTTTCTGTTTCCTGCAGGGGTATTATCTTAAGCCTGGCTTTCGTTATGCAGCTTTCTATATCTAGCTCTGAGTTTGAAAGTAAATCTTTTGCTAATTCCGCGCCCTCAGGGTCCGGGGCAATCCAGATGCAGTGCTCGTTTTGTTGCAGTCCTGCTTTAATATAAGCGGCTGTGAGTTCTGTCCTTTCTTCTGTTTCCTTATAGACTACAGTAAGGCCATTGGATGGAATATTCGAACAGAAACAGAACTCGGACTTAAATTTTTTATTTCTAATGTTAACACCTTGCCGGAATCCGAAGAACTCAGTTCTCTTGACTTTAGAAGTCCAAAATATCTTATGATCCTTTATAATTTATTTCGAATTACTCTATTAATTTTATTACTAATTAAGTCTATACATTGGAAGAATAAAAGCTTTTATATTGATCCCCGAGTGTCTGTTCATTTTATTATACATTTTTTCCAACCGAAATCCTTATTGTAAAGCCCGGGATAAGGCAAGGGTATGGAAATGCAAAGGGAAATCCAGGTTCTTTGCGGAACGGTGAGAATCCCAAACCTTCCCGTTTTTCTAAAAATAATAAACACAATCGCTTCCGAAAACAAAGTAACAATTCAGGGCTTGAATGCTGACCTGATCGCGGGCGAAAGGCATCTTCATTTTGCAGTAGGGAAGGCTCTCAGGGCTGTCGCAGCAGGCAGGAACGTAGCAAAAGATCCAGGCATCGAGATTATGCGGTATGCGACCGGAGAGAAACAGATTGAAAGAAGTTTTTCTATAGGGTTGCATGAAGGAGAAAATAATGTGATTTTCGTGCTGCTTGGAAAAATGGATGATGTACTTCTTGCTTTCTCCGAACTTCAGAAGCTCATTGAAGAAAAACTCTGTTCAGAACTGCTTGCGTATTCTGATTCCAAACGGAAAGGAATTCTTTCTCTCTTCAGAATCACAGATGAAGAAATCGAAGCTTCAGGAGAAGAACGTATCCCGGAACTCGTGATCGAGAGGGTGGCGCTGGCAGATTTTTTAAAATAAAGGAGATTTCTTAAAACGAGCAGGATTTAATTTAATCTCTGGGCCTGCCCGAATTATTTTAGCTCCTGATTAATAGCCAGTTATTAATTTATACTTCAGCTTTTTCGCCTTTACTTCAATTTTTCACACTTTTTCTCGAACCAGTCCATCAGGGAAACAGCAAGACCATTTGAATCTTCAAAAAGACCTTCATGGCCGTATATTTCCTCTTCGGACTGGATGAACTTTCCTTCAACAAGCTCATGCCCCGAATCTTCTATAAGATTCCTTATCCACTGCCTGTCAGCTTCCGGGTGAAACTGCAACCCGATAATGTTTCCTCTGTAAATAAAACCCTGGTTCGGGCAGGCTTCGCTTTTGAAAAGTCTTACTGCGCCTGCCGGGATTTCAAAAGTGTCTCCATGCCACATGAATGCGGTAAATTCGGGAAATAAGCCTGCAGGAAGAGCTGAGATTGTCCCTCTTCCCCTATCCATGTTTTCTCCTGCCAGAGCTTTTACCCTGTGCCAGCCTATTTCCTTGAACCTGTTTCTGGTAACCTTGCCGCCCATGACCTCTGCAATCATCTGTGCTCCAAAACAGCTCCCAAGCACAGGTTTGCCTGTATCTATCACTTTTTTTACAAACTCTTTCTCTAATCTTAGCCACGGGAACTCCTTCTCCTGATAAACACTCATCGTGCCCCCCATTATCAGGAGCATATCGAACTCTTCAGGCTCAGGAAAGACAGGTTTTTCATAAAGCAGAGTTTTTGTAAGGCTGTGCCCTTTCAGGGACACCCAGGTCCCTATGTTTCCAAGGGTCTCGTTTTTCAGGTGCTGGAGGCAATGTATTTTCATGGTTTTTCACTTTATTTATTAGTGGAATCAGCGTTTATCTTTCTAAAAATAGATTCAGCTCAACCATATGCTGTTTTATTAATGTTTTTTCAGATTTTCTTCGATAAACATTTCCTAAGATAAATATCTGTCCTCAGGTCTTTCCAATAGATATTAATATACTATTGTGTTAACAGATCACATTAACAGACAAAGGGAAATATTCAGAAAAGGATTATTATTATCAGTATATTATCAGGAAGCAGAAAATAAGAGTCGATTATCATGCCTCATCCAAAGACCGTAGAAGAAATGATTGAGTGCGCCGGACCCATCGAATGTGAGTTACTGCCAAGGCTTATTCAGGTAACAGAAACCGCTGCCATTGCCGCAGCCTATCAGATGGGACGCGGAGACAAGCACTTTGCTGATCAGGTAGCAGTTGCCTCCATGCGAAGGACTCTGAATAAGCTTGACATGAAAGGCATAATAAAGATCGGAGAGGGAGAAAGGGACGAAGCTCCCATGCTTTATATCGGGGAAGAGGTCGGGACAGGGAAAGGAGACCTTGAGGTTGATATTGCAGTTGACCCCCTGGAAGGCACAAACCTCACGGCAGACGGCTGTCCGGGTTCGGTAGCGGTAATGGCAATGGCTGAAAGGGGTGGGATCTTCCACGGCCCGGACATCTATATGGACAAGATAGTTGTCGGGCCCGATGTCGTTCGTTATGAACAGGACCACCCCAACGAAAGGATAGATCTGGATGCTCCTATAAGTCACAACCTCGAGATTGTTGCAAAAGCGCTCGGAAGAAGTGTTGAAGAACTCGTGGTCGTAATTCTCGACCGCCCCAGGCATACCCAGAAGATAACCGAAATCCGGGAAGCCGGAGCCCGTGTAAGGCTGGTTACTGACGGAGACCTCATGCCAGGCGTTGCAACTGCCATCCGTGGTTCAGGCGTCCATGTGGTCATGGGTGCAGGCGGCTCTGGGGAGGCTGTTCTTACAGCTGCTGCAATCAAGATCCTGGGCGGGAAAATCCTTGCAAGGCTTGTCCTGCCAACGGTTGCAAATGGAAATTCCAAGGACAAGATCGATGAAGAAATAGAGGAAAAAATGCCCAGGCTCGAAAAGATGGGAATTACCCTCGAGAGACTTAATGATGTCCTTGATACCAACAAACTTGTTCCGGGTAATGATGTCATTTTTTCCGCAACAGCCGTAACTCCAGGCCACTTCCTGCATGAAGTCAACCTTTTCGGGAGCGGGGATGCCAGAGTACACACGATTTCCATGGGTGCATCCGGAGCTGTCAGGTTCACAGACAGTATTTATATCAAGGATAAACGGGAGACTCCTCTCTACCTGTAAATCCTTTTTCATCTTTTCGTTTTTAATCCTTTTTTGAAACACGGACCAGTATGGATCAGGTATCTTCTGGTATAGTCCAAAAATGCGGATTATGAATATCAGTTATAAACCAAAGAATTCAAATTATCATGTCAAAGTGTGAAGGAAGAATATGAAAGTATATCTTGAGAGTTTTGGCTGTTCAGCAAGCCAGGCATCAGCCGAGATTATGAAAGCAAGTGTTGAGAGGCTCGGGCACGAGTTATTAAGCTCTGCTGATACCGGTCAGGCAGAGGTATATATATGCAATTCCTGCACTGTCAAGTACACAACAGAACAGAAGATTCTCTATAAGATCCGCAGTATGGGTGAAAAAGGTGTGCAGGTGATTGTTTCCGGCTGCATGCCCGAAGTCCAGCTTGAAGATATTCTGCATGCAAATCCCGAAGCCCATATTCTTGGAGTAAATGCGGTTTCCCGTATAGGTGAGCTGCTTTCCTCAATCGAAAAGAGGAGAATGGAAGGGTTGCCTGGGGGAGAACATCTGGAACTGCGGACTTCCGAGCCCATCGGGTTCCTTAATGTTCCTCGCGAGCGGGCAAACCCAAATATTCATATCTGCCAGATCTCCCAGGGCTGCAATTTCGCCTGCTCCTACTGTATCGTAAAGTATGCAAGGGGCAAGCTCCGCTCTTTCCCGCCCGAGGAAATCGTAAAAGATATCAGTTCAGCAGTTGCAGAGGGCTGCCGGGAAATCTGGCTCACTTCCCAGGACGACAGTCAGTACGGCATGGATACCGGGGTCAAACTCCCTGAGCTCCTGCGCATGATCTCAGAAATCCCCGGTGACTTCAAGGTGAGGGTCGGAATGATGAATCCCTTTTCCGTCCTCCCTATCCTGGACGAGCTTGTGGATGCCTTCGACTCTGATAAGGTTTTCAAACTCCTCCATCTTCCGATTCAGTCCGCTTCCCACTCAGTCCTGAAAAATATGAACCGTCTACATAAAATGGATACTGTGGACACAATCATTACGAAATTCCGTGCTCGTTTCGAAGATTTTTCCCTTTTTACCGACATAATTGTTGGTTTCTGTGATGAAACTGATGAGGATTTCGAAGAAACTATAGAATGGGTTAAAAAATACCGTCCGGAAAAGGTCAATATTTCCAGATACTCCCCACGCCCGCACACAAAAGCTTTTTCTTTCCGGAACCTCGATTCCCGAATTTTAGTACAGCGTTCCCACAAACTGCACAAAGTATGCGAGCAGATAAAGATTAAGTCCAAGCAGGAGATGATCGGCTGGAAAGGCAGAGCTTTTGTCTCAAAATATACGGAAATGGGGGATGTCCTTACACGTACAGACTCTTACCGTCCTGTTGTGATTAGCGGCTCCGACCTCAAGCCCGGCGAATACACAAAAGTGGAAATTACGAGCGCGAAGCCCGGTTATTTCATGGGAAAGATTGTCAGGTAAGGGTGAGGTATAATCAGCAAAAATATCAGCAAATGAAATATCGGTGCTCCCTGATTAATCAGTCGTTATTATTCCGAAATGGCCGCAGATGGAATCTCGCGTTCTTTCTTTCCACGCGCTGTGCAAGGCTTGAGCCCGCCTGCGTACAGTAGATATAAATGAAATCAATAGCTGTGTGGGAGCTTTAATATAAAAAATATCAACCAGGTAGCCGGGGACGACCTCTGTTCTTTACTTCGTTTTTTTTACTTGCTTAACTCTCATTTTTACGTGATTATCTTTTATTTTTATTTATAATTCTCTCCAGTATAAAGTAAACTATTTATGTATCCAACTATCTAATATTTTTTACACAAATCTTTCAATTCTTTATATTCTTTTATTTTTCGGGGTGAGGCATATGGCTGGGAAACAATCTATTAAATGTTCTAAATGTTCTTGTTTTTTTCAGGATACCCGCGCCTATATTCCATATGCCGTAATAGGAATTTTCATTGTCCTTGCTGCAACCTTCACCTCGGTCTACCTGATGAAAATGGACAGTGAGGTTGCCGAAACAATCTATACTACAGAGAAAAGCGACCCCAGGCAGACAGCTATATCCCTTGCAGCATCCGACCTTGCTCGCTGCCTTAACTATGCCGGGACTGAAGCCCTCGAATGGCAGGGAGAACACCCTGTGATCCTGCCCGAGGGTGCGCCGGTTGAAAGGTTCTCGGAAGATCATTTTATGGTGATTCCGCAAAACCAGAACCTTGAGAAAGGAGACACACTTCAAATTTCCATAAACCTGCCTTCAGACGTCTGGGGTAAAGTTGAATCACTATGGAAAAACAAAGACGTTGTCCTGGTTGTAAATGACTCTTCAGGGCAGGAAATCAAACGTGTGAACTACGGGCAGGCTACCGGTTTTCTTCAAAAAATTTCCTTTGACGAATATCTGGAAGTTCCGGAAACTGCAGAATCAGGATATGCATCCATTGAACTCTATTATGGAGACGAACTCAAAGCCTCAGACTGGTTCCGGATTGAAGCAAGTCCCATAAAGGATATTGCGGCAGAGGCTTTTAACCGGCTGATGTCTGTAAACTACCAGGGTAACAGCCACACTTTTATGGAATATGCCATTAATGTAGAACCTGACATAGAACCCGAGCAGATCAGGGTAAGGAAAGTCAACGGGACCTTGCAGCGGGAAATTTCCTCCTCTGGCAAAAACTACACAATTTACTATATCTTCGAAATCCCTCTTTTGAATTACACCCTTGTAGACCTTGAATCCGGAGAAATGCTCAACATGAGTATGAACCTCTCCACCCTTATCACCTCAAGGGAACCTTTGCTCGAAGAACTTGTCAGGGAATATGAAACCGCACTCGGGACGTCCTCAAGCCTGGACTCAACTTCCAATATAGTGCTCGGGGCAACAAATCTGAGGACTTTCATTTACGGCCCCTGGCAGCACTATGCACATGGACCTCTTAATATTTTGACCAACCCTGCCCTCGCAAGCTCGGTTAACGGAGCCACTCTCTACACTCAAAAAAAGGTTTTTGACTCGGTTGACCCCCTGGCTCTTACATACACCACTTATTACAACGGAAAAGTCCTGTATGAAGACGTCCGCGCTGCCAGCAGTGCAAAAACCAGCTCAAGCCTGCTGAACTCAACCGGTTTGAATTCTTCAGGAACCTTCTATGAAGCGGATGAGGGCGTAAACCTTACGACTACCTACGCTTCCCTTGCAGAAAACAGGTCTTTTTCCCTGGATGTTGAGGAGGGTATAGAGGAATCCCTTGCGGAAGTAAACACTTCCTATGACGAGCTTTCCGAATATTCGAAAATAACAGTCTCAGCCTCGGACTACACAGAAGGAGTCCTCGACGGCTGGGTCTTCAATGACCATGTGTGGGAAGAGGAAACCCCTGACCTTATCCATGATGTTGCAGATAGCGTTTACACAGCTCCGGTTCAGGGGCAGATTCTAAGGGACGGTCTCAACTCTCCTGACCCTCTGGCTTCAGCAATTTCAGCGGATTTTGACCGGGATTCGGTTTCATACAGTGGGCATACCGTTAGCTGGGACTCTGACTATCTTGCGTCGGGTACGCATGTGGGGTCACGTGTGCCCTCTTACTCCTGGAGTAACCCTGTTACAAACTCCTATTCGGAGACTATGGACCCTGAAATAGATCCTCCAAGAGGGAAGCTGAAAAGCTGGTATATTACGGACGCCTCTGTTAGATTGAGTTCCGTGGAAATAACCGACGTAAGAGTAGAGCCCCATTACGAGTACAGGGGTAATGACGTGCTTGTTGCCGAGTACAGGACTGACGATGGCTATCTCAGCAGTGAGGACCATATTTTTGATTGGGGCATCCGGTATGATATATATTATAACATCAGGACAACGTGGAAAATTAATTATGACTATACATACACGTATGCCTGGAAGACTATCAGCCATAATGAGGACGGCAGCACGTCCATAGAAACAACTTATGCTACATCAAGTGGCTCGGATTTGGAATTTGTAAGCAAAACAGACTCTGAATCCCTTTCCCACACTGAAACCGAATCCGAAAATTTTACGATAATTTACCACCAGCGCCCTCCCACAGGCGGTTATACGGGCATATCAACCTATACCGACCCGACAGAAAGGGAATACAGGAAAACAACCCTGTATACTGCTGGCGCAGAGAGGTTTGACCCCTGTTGTTCCGACGCCGCAGACAAATACAGGGATGCTTATGTGAATATCAGGACGCTAGAAAGCACCTTCTGGACTTACCCTGACGGGATGTATCTTGCACAGCGCGCCGTCAACTGCGATATCCCACCCTGGCTGCACAGGGTGATGGCTGATGAGGTGCTGGCAATGCTTGACGCTATTGAAAGTGATAACCCTACCTTCAGCTACTCTCTTCTTGACTCCCCTGGTCAGGACCCTACAGACCTTCAGGTAGAGACTGCCGAAAAACTAATTTTTGACCTCGAAGCAAGCCGGGAAGCCTACGTAAATAAAGAGCAGCACCTAACCCCAGCCGGAGATCTGTACGCATCCAGCGACTCCGCCCGCTACATTGCAAGAAACGAAGCCTACAACAGGTTGCTGGACGACATCGAGCAGAAGAACAAAAAACTGGATTCCGACCTTAACTCCTACATCCTCGATGCCCTTGAGGAAAAAGGCCTAAGTACCGGCGCGTTTGACAGCGTAACTTCCGGCCCAATGACCCTTTTTGATAACCCTGCAATGGATATGGCTGCCTCTGCCCTTGGGCAGGAAATGGGCATTATCTCCACAATGAAAGTCACAGGCCAGCCCGAAAGCAAATACAACTGGACCGAAAACCTGACCCTAATCGTTGACCAGAAGCCGAACTACCTCTACCACGACCCGGACTTCGACTTAAGGGGAGAATACGAACTGACAGATTCAAGGGGTAGAGCCATTTATCCTCTCGGCGTCCGGAACACCTGCGTTTTCACAACCGGCATCTCTGAAGAAATTGCAGATGCCATATCCTCAAGCGGCGAATACGTAAAAACCGAAACCGCACAGCAGATCAGCCAGAGCATTTCCACCCTGAACACAGAAGTTAACCTTATGGAGCAGAACCTCAGTGAACAGGGAATTTCCTTAGACACAGCTCACCTTAACACCGAAGTCTACAACCTGAAACTGGTGTATGCCCGGGAAATGAGGCTTCAGATAACTGAAGAGGTAGCCTCTGAAGTAAGTTCAAATCCTGTTGTTTCCGGCTGGATCGAGGAAGACCGCGTCCGTGTAGTCACAGTTAGTTCTCTTAACAGCCTCTCCGATGAAGAAATAATTGAAAAATCCACCACAGACCAGCTCGCAGCCGGACTTGCCACCGCCGTAATAACTGAAATCAGAAACTCAAATCCTTCGGTTGAACCTGATGAACTGGAAGCTACTTTGAACAGGGTCGATACGGATGTTAGAATCGGCGTTTCAAACGGAATATGCGCCGTTACAGCAAGTAAAGGTGAGGCTATTGACGTTCTTTTTGGGCAAATTGACGGTGAGCTGAAAAACATGGCAAATGAAACTGTGGATAGGTATTCTGGGGAGATCGCAGACAAGGTCACAAAAAGGCTGGACAGGACTATGGCAGCTGTTCCTTGCGGGTTGCCTGTACTGCCCCCACACTGGGTTTTTACGGTTAATGTGTGGACTTATGAGGTAATTGGAGAGTATGAAGAATTTACTGTTATTGATAATGATAATGAAGTGATTCCTAAACCTTATTTTGGACATAAGGGTCAGAAATATGTTCGAACAGATGAAGCAATCGTTCATAATGGTGAATATATTGGTGAAAATGCACCAATAATGTTTGAGTTTGACGGGTATGCAGCTACAATCGTGGGTCCTAGCCCAAAAGGTGTAGGAGATAAAGTGGGGAAAAGTACTGAAGAATCAGTTGGGTATGATTATCTTTTGTCGATATCTGGAGGAAATAAATGAAATCGAAAGTCATTATTTTTGGATTTTTTGTAATGTTTCTAATTAATACTGTTTCTGCTTCCTCTCCTTATGGTTCTATGGATGTTTACTACAACGAAAAACTATTACCTGGAGAGGAAGTTGCAAAACCTCTTTTAAATATTGGTGAACCTTTCAAGATCAAAATTGTTATGACTTTAAATCAAACGTCAAGATTATTCATTGAAGTAGATAGTATCGGGTCTGAATTCCCTTATGAAGTCATCGAGGGACCCTCTAAATTTAGTGAGAAAAAACATTTTGAATCGTTAGATCCAGGAGTATATACGTTTGAGTGGATTTTGAGGGCAAATGAAGGATGGGAAGGCTGGTCTATGCCCGTAAACTTTTGGTATCAAATACATGAGGAAGGTGAAGATGAACCTGCTGTAAAAGGAGAATTCACAGTCGCCTACTGCACCATCTCTAACGAACATTACAAAGGCGAAATTCCCACTTCTGAGGATCATCCAGTTTCAGAAACCGAGCCGTCCTCAAAATCCGCATCCACGCCAGCTTTCAGTTTAGTAACCGCCATTTCGGCACTTGTACTTGTATTCCTCAGATTCTCCCGCCAGTAAATGCTGTGATGGGAGATTTAATTTATTTTAACTCGATTAACTCAAGTTATTTTGAACAGGGTCGACACATATGTTAAAATTGGAGTTAAATGAAACTCTTGCTGACAGTTTGGTGAATTAACATGAAACTCAAAATTCTTGTGATTGGAACCATATTTATTTTGTTAACTAATATTGCTTCAGCAAGTTCTCCATACGGTTCCATCGATGTATATTACAATGACAAGATCCTTCCAGGAAAAGAGATTGCAAAGCCTGTTTTGAAAATTGGAGAACCTTTCAAGGTTAGGTTTGACTTTACTGTGCATCAAAAGTGTTATGTTTCTGTCAAACTAAGTGAACTTGGAAAAAATAACTTTGTTATAATAGATGGACCAACCTCGAAAATAGAAGAATATTATGGAAAAATTATGGAAGAGAATTCAACGGAAGTTTTTGAGTGGACAGTAAAGCCAACTGAAAATTGGGCGGGTGGAAGCATACCTATTGATTTTGTATATCAAGTAGATGAGTTAGGTGCTGGTGGGAAAACATTGGTAAATGGAGAATTCACCGTCGTTTACTGTACTATTTCTAAAGAATACTACGAAGGCAAAATCCCAACTTCTGAAAACCATCCAGTTTCAGAAACAGAACCTTCTTCCACATCCGCATCCACGCCAGCCTTTACACTCCTCAGCGCGATTTCAGTTCTTGCATTGGCTTTTGCCCTGTTCCGCAGGTGAAAATCCTGCCTGAAAACTTATTTTTGGGCTTATCCTATATATATTCTAAAAATCCGAAATTCAAAAAAGTAAACATTGAGTTAGGATAAGCTCGCCTTTTGAAAATTATCTAAAAGCTGTAAACTTCTCTTTTACTGCCCCACATACCGGACATCTATCTGGTGCTTCTCCTTCGAGAGTATATCCGCATACTTCGCAAACATGGACAGGCCCGAGTTCAACATCTTTTCCTGCATTAACCGCATCGAATGCTTTTTCAAAAAGCTGTTTATGCAGTTTTTCAGTAGCATAGGACCATTCAAAACTTCTCTGTGCGATTTTTTCTCCCTGGAATTTTGCTACTTCTATGTATACGGGATACATTTCCTCAATTTCAAATGTCTCACCGTCGATTGCAAGTTGAAGGTTTTTCAGGGTGTCACCGGGACCAAAAGCTGCCATGCTGTTTGCGACAAAGCCCCCGTTGAGGTGTTTTAAGGCTTTGTAATGGTCGCCTGCATGTACATATTCAGCATGGGAGATTGCACGGAATAAGCGGGCTACGTTGGTGAATTTTTCTTTTTCAGCCTGGTTCCCAAAGTGCAAGTATCTCATGTGTGCCTGGCTTTCCCCACCAAATGCATTGATAAGATGCTGTTCTGTCATTTTTTTCATTTAAATAACCCCTTTTCAACAAAATTCGATATTTTGTAACTTCAGGACTTACGTACTTGAAGAGTAAAATAAAGCATTAGCAAGCTTGTCACAAATTTTATATTTTAGACAGCTTGAGGTTTCATGCTATTTTTCGGTTTAACTGTGTAAGTCCGAGTTCACTTTTTATTTGAGTTTAGAGAATAAAAGTCTTTTTAATCTGTTGAAAATTTGTATTCAGTTGGCGTTGGGTGAGGATATTCATTTGTTCAAAATTGACGACTCGAAAAAGCTAATGAATTACTCGAATTCCGCCATTAAAGGCATGTGATCACTCAGCGAAATCCAATCCTCATATTTACCAATAGAAAAAGTCTTAATCCGATCTATGAAATCCGTTGATGCAAATATATAATCAATATGATAAGGGGTCTTTCTATTTTTCCTGAAGAATAAGGTTGGTTCTTTCTCATGACCAAAACTTACATTTGCAGATCTATGGTATGCGCTATGTATCTCAAGTTGTTTTAGAAAGTAAATTACATTGGTGAGTGTTCCGTAAAGAGGATAATCAGGTTTTCTATCCCATATGACGTTCCAGTTGAAGTCTCCTGCAATAATTATTGGAGATTTGAGCATATCTTTATAATAATTCAACGATTTCCAAACCTCTCCTATATACCTTCTTTTAGGATCTTCTTTATTATTCTGTGACCATATTGCGATAAGGTTTGTGCCTGTCGGATTAGTCATTTTAATCGGGAGAACATATTTATATTCTTCACAATATGATTCATGTAAAGAAATTTCGATGTCGTTGAAACTGAAAACTCCTAAGCCTTTGTTTGTATTACTCCCTATCCACAAAACATTAGAATAAAAGTCATCAGTAAATTTACCTGGATGTTCGCATTCTGGAACAATCAGTAAATCTGGATTATATGGAAGAATTTTCTCATACTTTTTCCTGAAGGCCATATTACAATTCCAGGTTACAATTCTCATTTTGACACCATTAAATGACGATATGCAACTTTATGCTTTTTCAATATGTTCATTTTTTTTAGATCTTGCGATATTTTTTGATTGCCACTATTAAAAAGTTGAGAATTTGATACTCGATTTTCCGGTTTAGATGGTTTTTTTCTTATTTCCTCGAAGTTCATAGGTTCCAGCCGCGCCGATGCGCGTGACAAGAACGACCAAAGATGCCACTCAGTTTTCCCTGGGATAATACTCTCGATTTACGACGGATCACCGAAAATTTATCTTTGAGTTTTATTCCAAATTTATGCGAATGAACCAAATTTCTAGCGTAGGGGTGTTAAATTCACTTATTCGGCTGAGACTTGTTTTTGTGGAAGAACCACGAGAGCAAGCAAAATTCCCAGTGGCTGGACCTCTGTGAGGAAATGGAGCTTGCGGAAAGGCTCGAGAAAACTCCCCGGATGGTAGAGGATACTGCTATCTACGGTATCGACAGCGTCCCTAAGTCAAAGATTCCTCTTTACGATTATTCGGGGTTTGGAGTTCCGGTGTTCCTGTCCGAAGTGTTCCGGTTTTGATATGTATATGAGGGGACAGGATCAGCAGCAAAAAAATGAAAGTGATAAAATTCTTAAAACACATTGAAAAAGTGAAATAATGAATGGTGGAGTACCAACTTCCTGATATTTGAATGTTTAAAAGTATCAATTAGTGGTACCGTAAAACTTAGGCTGTAACTTATATTTGTTCTGCCACCTCGGGTATTTTAGCTCCTTTCAATAAAAGCCACAAGGTAAATGACAATTCCCCAATAATTCCGGGTACGACAACAATCAGCATAAAGATTGTTTCATAGTCAGTGTAGTTAGGTAAAAGAAAATTTGCAAAACTATCAATCAGATAGCCTAAAGATGCAACTATCAGCAGGAAGCCAAGAATTCCCGGAATGTAATCAGACTTGAAAATTAAGTAACCAAGGATGAACAAATGAATGCCGAAAAATATCAATCCAATTAGCCATGTAGCGTTAAACGCATTGAGAAATAACATCATCTGAGCTTGCAACTGACCTGTTTCAAATACTTTCAGGTAGTTAGCACCACCTAAAAGTTGCAAAACGCTAAAAAGATTATACAAGGCTATTCCAAAAATAGTTGCATTCACCAGCCTGAACCATGCAGCAAGCAAAGAAATACTCCTGTTTACCGGTTTGAGTAAAACATAAAGTGCCCAGGCCACCACCACATCAAAAATAACCATGATAATAAAGCCCAGAATACCAAGACGAAATTGCAATTCATTAGCCATAATATTATTTACGGTTGCTGCAGCATCTTCCGGCACAATAAGGTCCTGGAGAATAAAAAAATTAGCAAAGATGCCGAGTACAAATATGATTAGATAACTAACCCCTGCGACTATTGCAGCTTTACGTAGTGATACATCAGCGATACGGTTTATCAGTTCAATCCCCCCACATTAAGTTTCACTATATCCCTTATTAATATATTTCTCGACGGTAATTTCAGTATAGCATAGAGTATAGCATAGTGGCACAAAAGTGCCAGGGTTCGAAATGTGCATTTGAGTTGTTGACCAACAGAATTAATTTTTTGTTAGATTCTTTATAAAACATGTCGCTTGATGTGGCTTTATACGAGGAAATATTAATTCCGGTCAGACCTGGTATTATATGAATAAATTAATTTATTTATTGAAATTATCAACTTTTTATAAAAATAGCTACTGTATCAATATTAAGATTTCGGTGTGAAAATCCGGGCAAATTTTTTGCAAAGCCGAAATCAATAAAAAAGCATTGTAGGTCTGTCACAGATATTTTAATCGAGACAGTTTGAAGTTTCATGCTATTATTTTTGGCAAAATATCACTTCGCCAGTGAAATATACAACTCCCTATACCGTTAAAACCAGAGACTGATATTCATGGTTCAGGAAACAAGGATACTCCACACAGCAGACACGCACCTGGGATACCGGCAGTACCACAACGAGGTACGGAGGCAGGACTTTTTTAAAGCTTTTGAGGTAGTCATTCAGGATGCGGTTGACATGCAGGTCGATGCTGTCTTATGCAGATCAGCTGATAATCACTCCCATAACCGTATTCAGTTACCCTGACAATTCTAAATTTACGTTTCAACATAATATTTGTTTTGAGATAGTTCACTACCCTGACCTTCAATATTTTCTAATTCTTTTATCTTTCTATTTTTCCAGATCAAGAGAGCAATTATAGAAATCATTAACCCGGAAATTATAAACATTAAGGCAATTCCTCTGCTTTCTCCTACTCCAATAATAGAACCAGCTGTTTCAGACAATAAACCCTCAGGTTCTAAAAGTGGATTGAATATTTTATCTGCTAAAAAACCTGCGACTGCAAAAGCTATGATGGAGCCGAGATAAGTAACCATTGAAATAATCGACCAAACACGTCCCTGCTTGCTGTTGTCGATATTCTTTCTGATTAAAACTTCGATAGAGGTATTAATAAAAGGCAGGGTGGCAAAGAATAGAAATCCTGCTAAAGTGACATAAGCTATATTTGTTGAGAATCCAAGATTGGCAAAAAATATGCCTGAAATGAATAGTGAGATCGATAAAGTTTTTACATATTTGTTTTTGTTGCCAAATACCCCGATAAACAGGCTTCCGATCAGTATACCTGATGCACAGATCGATTGAGTGATTCCTGCTGCTTTTACTGTAGTTAAATTCAGCAGCATCGGAATAATAAGAGATTGAAGCAATCCGACAAAAAAGAGCACGAACATGGTAGTAATAACCAGATTAATCACACCTCTATTTTTCGAAAATTCCTGAATACCTTCTTTAAGATCAGCCATGTTGTTTTGTACCGGTTTCGTAATTTGTGTTATGCCTAAGGTATTTCTTATCCATATAACAATGGAACTGGCAATTAAAAAAGTGGCAACATCAATTAAAAAAACAAATTTGATATCCATTATTGTGAGTATAATTCCGGCTAAAAAAGGAGAAATTAAATATTGAGCTGAACTTGCTAATTGCATCAATCCACTTGCTTTAGCATATTGATTTTCAGGGAGAAGGTCCGTAATCAGGGCCTTATAGGCTGGGTCCTGAAAAGCTGAAAATATTGAACTGATTGCAATCCCAAGGTAAATTTGCCAGAGTTCAATATTGCCTTTTAGCATCATAATAAATATGAAAAGAAGCCCAAGAGTTGATCCTAAATCCCCGAAAATCATCATTAAACGTCTATCATGACTATCTGCCAGTATACCTCCATAGGGTTTCAGTAAAAATGGTGGCAAAAAAGCACACATGAGTATAAAGACATAGCTTGAAGCTGTGCCTGTTTGTTGATATACGTATACTCCTAAGGAAAAAATAGTAAGACCACTACCTATTATTGAGATGAATTGTCCAAACCAGATAAGAAGGAATTTGGAATAGTGATCTGTAGAATTATTTGTCATTCAGTTAACTCCGGTGATCCTGTCATTCTTGGTAACTCGTCAACTCCATTAGTAAGATGTTCTTTCGAAAAAAACGTCTCTTTGTCTGATATGATAATAATGGTAGCAACGACAGTAATAACCACAGTTTCAATGCACTTTGAAAATTGGGTCATTTGCAGAGCTTCCTGTAAGAAATTGATGGAAATGTGAATGAGAATCGCTGCCAGAACACTTTTTCCGTTTTTTATGTAGATCCAGCTGATAATCACTCCCATAGGGATGATGCTGACAAAAAAATTCACCGCATACCAGATGTTTTCGTGGAAAATCACGTACTGATACATGTTATTAACGAAGATCAGCGGGAAGTGCCAGAGCGACCAGAGTATACTGAAAAAAATCGATGCCGTAAAGAAAGTGTGCCGGCTTTGCAGACTTTCAAAGCCGTATCCTCTCCATCCAAGCTCTTCAAAAATTGAAGCCAGGATAAGAGTAAGATACGCAGGGACAAATCCTGATGAAAAAGAGTAACCTTCAGCAAATTGAAATTGAGAAGTCGATCCCCCAAATGGAAGAGAAAGAAAGATAGATACCAGAACAGTGAGTGGCATTAGTAAAATAAATGCCAGTAGCACTTTTGGATTTATTAACCTGAGATTAATAAACCGGTTGATAAAATCCTTTTTTAAATCAGAATTTTTGGATGTATATATCATAAATAGTGCAACAAAAAAAGGCGTTATTAGTCCAATTAACGTTAATAACATATACAGTCCGCTATCATCATGAAAACTTAAATATGCCCCTGAAAACCAGAGAGCATAGGTTATAATATAAACCATAAGATAATAGGTTCCGGGTTTGTACCTATAGTTAGGAATCATCTTTCCTCACCTTTTAATTACCATGACTGTTTCTGATTTTTTTCTATTCGCCCCGATTTTTACAGGCAAAAGTAATAAATTTGTTCTTAATTTTTTGTATTCTGTAAACAATGTGACAAATTATAATCGTCATTTATTCTATTTATGACATATATGCTTTTTTATTTAAATATACAAGTTTTTATAAAAATGGCAGATTTAAATCACAGAGTAACCACTCCAATGCGTTAGTCGAAATGATTATGAATAATGTTCAGGCTTCGCTGGATTAACATGAGCTTTTAACCACGGATTTCTGGAAATGAGTTAAATACTAATATACAAACTCTTATACCGTTAAAACCAGAGACTGATATTCATGGTTCATGAAACAAGGATACTCCACACAGCAGACACGCACCTGGGATACCGGCAGTACCACAACGAGGTACGGAGGCAGGACTTTTTTAAAGCTTTTGAGGTAGTCATTCAGGACGCGGTTGACATGCAGGTTGATGCTGTCGTGCATGCGGGGGACCTTTTTGATTCGAGGAACCCTACCCTTGAAGACCTCCTTGAGACTATGAACCTCCTGTTCCGGTTGAAGGCTGCAAATATACCGTTTCTTGCGATTGTCGGAAATCACGAGAGCAAGCAAAATACCCAGTGGCTGGACCTCTTTGAGGAAATGGGGCTCGCGGTAAGGCTCGGGAAAACACCCCGGCTGGTGGGGGATACTGCCATCTACGGGATCGACAGCGTCCCTAAGTCAAAGATTCCTCTTTACGATTATTCAGGGTTTGAAGTTCCGGAATCCCTGCCGGAAAACTGCAGGAACCTCCTTGTAATGCACCAGACTGTTCAGCCTTTCCCGTATGCGGACTGGGACTGTGCTGAGACGCTTGAAAACCTTCCTTTTAAGGTTGATGCAATTCTCCTCGGGGACTACCACAAGTACGAAAAAATAAAGGTAGGGGAGACCGAGACCTGGGCTACATACCCGGGAAGTACCGAACGCAATAGTGCATCTGAAAGTGAGCCCCGTTCTTACAATATTATCACGCTTTCCGGAGAAGGGCTGGAAATCAGTAAGCGGAACATCCCTACCCGAAACTTCCTGTTCATTCCGGCAAAACTTGACGGGGACGAAAAGCCGTATGAACAGATTTTTTCTGCCGTAAACGAATACCTTGAAGAGCTTCCTGACTCGGTGGTGTTCCTGGACATCTCAGGAGACTCAGGTCCGGTCCTTTCCTTCAGCGAGATTGAAGAATACCTGTTGAGCAAAGGAGTGCTGGTGGCAAGGGTAAAAGACCTCAGGATAAAAGAAGCCCTCCTCGAAGAGGTTGTGAAAGTTGCATTTTCCGACCCTGACCATGCGGTTGCCGAAGAGATCCGCAGGCTGAGCTTAAACGACGGCGGGCTGATAGTCGATGAGATTATCCGGAACCCTGGCGTGTCAAGGTCAAGGGTGGACGAAGAAACCGAGAGCCGGCTTTCGGGATTGATTGAAGCACTGGATTTCAAAGATCCGAATTTCAGGATAGAGATTCCTGTCAGCCCTGTTATCCCTGCCAGGATTGGAGAAACTGGGGAATTCAAACCGACAGGTGCAGATGGGCAGGTTGAAAATCTAGAGTCCGCCGGAGGGACAGAATTTGAGGCGGAAATTGCCAAAAAATCTAAAATTCTGAGGGCTTTTGCAAGAATTGAAAGCTCTGAATCCCTAAATAATAGTTTTGAAGATCCTGATGAGAGTCCTGAATCTCCTGATAAGATCCCTGAATCTCTTGACGAAAGTCCTGAATCTCCTGATAAGATCTCTGAACCTCTTCATGCCCCCGTAATATGTGAAAGTTCTGAATCACCTGAAACTCCCGGATCATGTGAAAATGCTGAATCATCTGAAACTACCGGGTTATGTGAAAATGCCGAATCTGTAGGGGCATCTGTAGAGATTGAAATGCCCAAAAGTGCTGTTAATTTTTCGGCTGAAGAACCCTCCCCCTATGAAATTTCTCCGAAAACTTCCGGGGCTCCGATAGAAACCCCTGCAGAAATCCCTGGAGAAGGTGGAGATAGAGCTGAGCTTGATATCGGTGCCGAAAGTAAAACCGAACCCGAAGAAACAGAATCTGGAAAGCTTCCTGAATCCGGAGAAGAAGCCATTTCCGAAAAGGATGGCGAGGGCAAAACCGAAACACCTGCGGATGAAAAGCCTGCGGATGAAAAGCTGGCCCAGGTTCCGGATGAAAAGCCAGCCCAGGCTCCGGATAGAGTCGGAAAACCGGTAAAACAAAGCCATAGAAAAGGAAAAGAGAAGCCTGCTGTGCCCAAACAGTATAACCTTGGTGATTACCTGTGAAGCTGAAAAACCTGTACATTGAAAATATCCGGAGCTACAAAAAGCTGGACTTCACTTTCGAAGACGGAGTGACAGTCATTTCCGGGGTAAACGGGAGCGGGAAATCAAGCCTGCTCGAAGCCTGCTTCATGGGGCTTTTCGGGAGCAAAATCCTTTCAAAGGACTTTGTGCTTGCGGACATGATCTTCAAAGGAGCTGAGAATGCAAAAATCAACCTTGGCTTTGAACATCTTGGGCGGGACTATCTTATTGAGCAGGCTTTCAGGTACTCTTCGAAAACTGAAAATGCTTCCAGCTCAAAGTGCGTGCTCTATGCCGACGGGGAAAATATTGTCGACCAGGCGACCCGCACCTATGAAGAGGTCTGTGCCCTCCTGAATATGGATGAAGAGGCATACAGGAACTGCGCGTATATCCGGCAGGGGGAAATTGACGTGCTCATCAATGCGAGGCCAAGGGACAGGCAGCGCATGATTGACGACCTGCTGCAGCTCGGAAAGCTTGAGGAGTACCGCGAAAGGGCAGGCTATGCGAAAACGGCTGTTCGAAGGCTTGAGAGGGATGCAAAAAACAGCTTTTCCGGCGTGAAAGCCGAAATAGAAGGGCTTGAAAGCACGGAACCCGTTGCAGCCCTTAACAGGCTCAGGCAAAAAGTGAAAGAAACTGACGCTGCCTTAAACGATCTTAATGACAAAAAAGAGTTTGCAGCTGCCCGTAAAGGAGAACTCGACCTCAAGATTGCAGACTACAGGGAACGCCTGCAGGAAATTGAGGCTTTGAAACAGGCTATCCATAAGTCTCAGGAGGATAAGGCTGGCTGTTTTAAGGAAAAGGAAACTTTTTCCGGGGAAGTGCGGGGACAGAGGCGCGTTTTGCTCGAACTCGGGGAAGAAAATGCCGGTTTGAGAGAAGAATACGGTTTTGGAGCCCTTGAAATTGAAGCTCTGCTTCTGGGCAAGGAAAAAGAAGAGTCCTCTGCCAGGGAAAAGGTAAATGTCGCATCAAAAGAACTTGCCCTTCTCCTGAAAGAAGAAGAAACCGGCGTGCAGGCATTAAGCGAGCTTGAAAAAGAGAAAGTCGAGGCTGAGCGCACCCTGATTGAGTGCAGGGCAAGTATCGGGGCTGCAAATAAGGAAATTGAAGGGCACAGAGTAAATATAAGGAAGCTCGAAGAGGAATACAAAGGGCTGAGAGAAAAAGCAGGCTTTAAAGCAGGTTCTGGGGCTGCTGATGAAATAATTTTATTCATAAAGGGACTTGAAGAAAAAGAAAGCCTTCTCAGAGACCGGAAAAATGAGGTTTCGACAAATCTTGGCTTTGCCTTTAAGGAAAAAGAAACCGGCAATCTGAACTTACTCGAGCTTGAAAAGGAGCTGCAAAACAGTAGGGCTGCAGTCCAAAAGGGAAGTGCGGAAATTGAGGTTCTTGAAGAGGAAATCAGGAATAACTCAAAAGCAGTACTGGAGATCCAGGAGCAGAAATCCGAAGTTTTTGAGGGGCTGAAGGGGCTCGGCTTTATCGGAGACCAGCTAGAAAACCTGGAAGATTTCAGCGAGCTTCTGCTGGAAAACAAAAACAGGCTTCATGGGCGGGAAAAAGAGCTTGAGGCTACTTTAAGGGAACTTGAAAACAGCCTCCGTAAAAACCGGGAACTGCTTGCCGAAGGGAAGTGTCCTACCTGCGGGCAGGAACTTAAAGGATCAGAAATCGCATGTACAACAGAAGAATGCGAACAGAAAAAAGAAAAACTCGCCTCGGAACTTACGGAGATAAAGCTCCAGAACGCTGAACTTGAGAAAAAACTCAACCGGCTCAAGGATGCAAAGAAGCTGGAGAAGCGAATCTCTGATTGTGACATTGAAATTGAAAAGCTCCTGGAGAAGGCAAAAGCCTCCGGGAAACTGATAGAGACCCACAGAGCCCGGATAGATGATGACTCCCTGAAGCTTGAGAGCCTTGCTAAGCGAAAACAGGAACTTGAAGCCTCAATGAGTCAGCTCCTTCCTTATATTAAAGCCCTGCAAGATCAGGAAGTGGAAGCTCAAAAAGTGCACAATGAAGGTGAAAAGGCTCTCCGTGAGGCAAAAGCCTTTGATAGAAAGCTTGCCGAAAACACCTCTGAAATAGAAGCCCTGAACGGAAAAATCCGTACATCTCTTGCGCTGATTGAAAATTACGGGCAGAGGCTTGGAGAGCTCAATGAAAAATTAAAGGCATTTACAGGAAAGGAAGCCCTGTCAAAAGAAAAACTCAAAGCTCTTGAACTTGCCCTCGAGGCTATGCGGAAAAAGGAAGATGAGGTAAAAAGAGCCCATTCCGAAAGT
The DNA here is from genome assembly GCF_028693135.1 of Methanosarcina sp. Classification (GTDB taxonomy): domain Archaea; phylum Halobacteriota; class Methanosarcinia; order Methanosarcinales; family Methanosarcinaceae; genus Methanosarcina. Next base: position 64,685 of record NZ_JAQUVZ010000010.1, on the reverse strand, counting down.
GAACAGCTTCTCGGGCAGGCAAAAAAGCTCCAGGCTAACCTGCTCCGCATGGAAAATCTCAAACATAAAATCTCCGAGCTTGAGACTGCCATTAGAAATCTGGCAGAAAAGGTGGGGTTCTTTGACCGTGAGATCCTTGAACGCAGTGAGAGGATAAGGCAGCTGAAAGAGAAACTGGAAGGAAAAGAGCTTGAAGAACTCCAGCAGAAGCGCGCTCAGTTTGAACAGGCGCAGGTAAATATTACAGAGAAAATCCGGGAAACAACTGCCGAAAAAGATGTCCTTCTTAAAGAAATAGGCATGACTGAAAACAGCTTAAAACGTCTCAGGGAACTCAAAGAAGAACTGAAGGCTCTTGAAAACAGGCGGCTGTACCTTGAAGCCGTATACAGCAATGCCGAAGAGCTTGAAAACACCTATCTGCGCGTCCGGGCCGATATGCGGGCAAGGAACATAGGTGCCCTTTCCGTCCTCTTAAATGAGATGTTTAGCTTCATGTACACAAACAATGCTTACTCCCATATCGAGCTTGACCCCGAGTACAATCTGACTGTCTACAGAAAAGACGGCACCCCCCTCGAGCCCAAACTCCTCAGCGGAGGCGAGCGTGCCATCTTCAATCTTGTCCTGCGCTGTGCCATTTACAGGCTCCTTGCGCTTGGTTTTGCCGGAGACAGGGCAGAAGGGCTTCCCCCTATGATCCTTGATGAACCCACAGTTTTCCTGGACCGCGGGCACATCCAGCAGCTTTTGAAACTCATAGACATGATGCGTAGCATCGGAGTCGGCCAGATCATAGTGGTTTCCCATGACGAGTCCCTTATCGATTCGGCGGACCATGTCTTCCAGGTAGAAAAAGACCCCCTCACCAACATGTCCTCAATTACAAGGCTTTGAAAATTCCTTCCTGCAGGAAAACGGAAAAAAGGTAAAAAAGAAAAAACCTGAGAAAGAGAAATCAGAAAGTAATTTGAAAATGAGTGTTTTCGTGCAGTATTGTATAATCTGTCCCAAAATATAGTCCTCTTGAGCGTAGCGAAAAGGACCGCGTACTCCCGAGGCGCAATTCGGGCGAGGCGCAATTCGGTCGAGGCGCAATTCGGGCGAGGCGCAATTAGGGTGGTGCAAATCTGCCTTTACCAGTACACAAGGTAGTTGAACAGTTCGTCAGTCTGCTCTTTATATTCCTCAAAAAAGCTGTGGTCCTTTACAAGGTAACCTTCGCCTTCGGACGGAAGGTCTTTCAGGTAACCATACCAGTAGACAACCATGCCTTCTCCGAAAATATTGGCATACTCCCCGAACTGTTTCTTTGCGTAATGTTTATGCTCTAATTCATCCCCGAAGAGGGCTTTGCTTTCAATCCACCTGACCATATGGTTCTCTATGCAGATAGGGTCCGAAAGGACAAAATCAGGGGTCTTGCCGTCTCCATGAGCTCTGATTTCAGCTTCGGTGCAGTAGGAAATATTCCTGTCGTCAAGCCATCTTTGGATTATTCCCTCTCCCATTTCGCCTTTTTTGCACTGCATCTCATGGGCGCGGGGAGAAAAGAAATAGTCTGCATCAAGGGCTTTTCCAATCTCTTTTCTCAGGCGGCGGTTTTCAATACAGTCGAGGTGTTTGAAGAGCCAGTTTATGCTTTTTCGGGATAGGTCACAGTTCTTGAGGATCAGGGAAGCCATGAGGGTCGGAGGGAAAAAGGTATACTCTGCAAGCTCAAGAATAGACCTTCCCTTCTCCCACCTCAAAAAGAGTTCCTTTTCTCTGGAATATATCCTCCTGTGCTTGAACCTTGTCATTTTCACTATTTTCTGGTTAAGAATGGTAGCAAGCATGCCTGCAGGTCTGGAATATTCCTCTGAGAGGCGGAAAACGTCTCCAAAGTTATTCAGTGAACTGTATATCTTCTGGTATGTCTGGCGGTCCATCCTCAATCATCATATTCCTGTTTTTGTTTTTAATATAGAAAATAAATCGAATAACATGACTTGTTTTTAACATAGGAATTAAAATCAAATAACATGAACGAAAAATCTCAGAAGGCATAAAGCCCGGAATCAAGCCGCAATCCCGGGAAGATATTCATCAGACAGGTTCTGCAGGCCTGCTTGGAAACTCAGGAAATGAAGAAAACATTTTCTCCCTTTTTAGGGCTCTAAACGTTTTTTCCGAAACTTCGGCCTGCGGCTCTATTTTCAAATTAATTAGAATAATTCCGAGTAATGATAAGTTGACTCTAAGTCAATTCTAAGTTAACTTAATTAGTTCGTTAACTCTACTTTAATTAGTTCGGTTAACCCTGGTTAACCCTGGTTAGCTCTGTTAACCCTAAGTTTATCCGGAGTTACCTTATAATTCTACTCTTATAAGTTAATTTTGAGTAAGTCCAGGTTATCTCTTTCCTCAACAGAGGAATTATTTTAACTCCAGAACTCATCTTCGTAATTATCGGGAAGGTCTATTTCCATCACTTCATCAAGTTTTTTACGTTTATCCATTTTTTCCCTTTTTTCAGTTGCTTTTCCTGGTTTTTCTTCCCTGCCGGAAGGATATATATTTTTCTTTTCTGCTTCATCACAGGCTGCAAAGATTGTTGTATGCTTATCTCTGGAGATTACTTTCTCCGGGGTTTTTGGTTTTTCCGGAGCCTTTGGCTGTGCCTTTGCATATATAATCGGGTTTTCTTTGACTTCTTCTACAGGATCTTTTTTCAGCCTGGACTCCAGTCTAAGGGAAGCTTTTTCAGCCTCGTTGGAAGCCTGTCTTCCTTGCAGCCTTTTCTCGGGACCTTTTTCATGACTTTCTTCATGACATTTTTCATGACTTTCTTCATGACATTTTTCCGTTTTTGCAGCCACGGGTGCTTCACGGCATCCGAAGAAATATTTCTGGGCGTTTTTTTCCGTATTCTGAGAAGGCTTTTCTTCCCTTCTCTCAACAGGTCTTTCAGGAGGGAGTTCTACTGGCCTGGTAGGAGCCCAATCTCCTTTATCCGAGGAGTTTTTCATTCTGGGTAGGGGCTGCCTCCCTAACTTACGGAATGTGTCTTCAGCGTAGGTATCTTTTTTACGGTCATCCATGCCGGACCTGACTTTACTTGTTGCATTGTAGCCTATAAGGCAGGTCGGCTCTCTTGTTCTCCATTCCAGGCAGAATAGGTGGCATTCCAGCCCTTTACATGTCTGGGTTTCATCAAGCGGACAAACTTCTGGAAGGGTCATAATACTAAGAATACGCAGAACATAAAAAATAGTTAACGGTAATAAAATTGGAGTAAATGATTGGAACCCTTGAAATGGCTCAAGGCTCATACTTCAAAACCTCTCACTTTTACTACGCTTGATTAAAGCCTATATTCCGCAAAGTGGGTAGATTTTTTGAACTGAATATATGGCTGCACTCTCTGGCGTATCTGCACTTTGAAGGGAGAGGCAGGCTTGAAGTTTGTGATCTGATCTCTGATCATGTCAGGATCAATGCAGCATCAATGGCAGTCTCAACATAATGCCTTCTCGGATCAGTATACTTGACCGGATTATTCAAAGTATAAGAATACTTGTTCAATGCCTGCGGGTTATACGGATCAGGAAGCATCGTATCCGGCTGGACAAAAACCCTGTACTCAGGCGAATAATACCTTGCACCGTAGTACATCAGCACGGTATCGGCATCATTTTCCTGCCCTGTAAACCCGTATTTCTCCAGACCGCCTGACCGAACCTGGCCGTATGGGAAATAATCGGTTCGTTCAAACTCAATCCCGGTTTCGTCCACCATCAGGGAAGTGCTGCCTATGTGGTCGGAGAGGTACCACTCCATGCTTTCGGATGTTTGTTTGGCTACGCGTTCGTCATCGCGGAAGAAGTAGCTGGTGGATGTGCCTTGCTGGTAAAAAAAGAGAATTTAAGTAATTTGAATTATTTTTAAAGGACTTCAACAGACCTTTAAAACCGAATTAGAGCCCGGAAAGGGCTTCTGCAATAAGAGGGGCAACACTCAACCTGCTTTCGGCTTTCTCGAGGGTGTCGGTTGCGATTATATCTTTCACTCCTGCATTGAAAAGCCTTAGAGTTGCATTTCTTGTAAGGACAGGGTGCACGCAGGCAAGGTGGACATCAATTGCTCCCTGTGCTTTAAGCATTCGAATTGACTCAGCCATTGTTCCCCCGGTTGCAATCATGTCATCTACAAGGACAACGTGCCTGCCGGTTACATCAAGGTTTTTTGTCTTGATCACAACGGTATCTCCGCTGAGCCTTGTTTTCTGAAGGTGGTCATGGTCAAAACCATGTCCTGAAGACACATTCTTTACAAGCCCCTGAGCTCCTTCGTCTGGGGCAATCAGCATGGGATTTTCGAGGTCAAAATCTGCGATGTATGTGCCCAGCAGGTTTGCCGCATCAAGATTTCTGGCGGGGCAGGGGAAGTATTCAAGTACACTTTTTTCATGAATGTTTACTGTAAAAACCCGGTCCGCGTTAATGCAGCGGGCAATAGCGCGGGAACTTATGGGTTCGCCTGGCTTGAACTTCTTGTCCTGCCTGGCATAACCCATGTAGGGGATCACAACATTGATTTCAGCTGCTCCTTCACAGGCATCAATAAGCTGAAGTAGAGCAACAAGATCGGAATCTGTGGGCGTGCTCTGGATAATGGTCACTTTTTCGTTTTCGATTTCGTCTGCGATTCTAAGGTAATGTTCCCCGTCAGGGAAACAATTAAACTCGCAGAGTACAGGCTCTGTCCCTAGAGCCCTTGCCGTGCGGCTGGCAAGTAATTGTGATGCTGGTCCACCTATGATCTTCAAGATACATACCTCAGTTTGCCGTCTTGATATATCCCATCCTTTAAAAAGCTTATTTTAAATTGCCCCTTCTTTTTTCGGGCTTTTACTTATTGAACCTTCATCCTTTGAGCTTTTCAAGCACTCTGATCTTCCGTATCAGGGTATGCGGGTAATTTCCGCTCTCATCCTTTTCGGCAGATTTTACCATATCCCAGACATTAAGCAGCGCAACCGAAACTCCCGTCAGAGCTTCCATTTCAACTCCGGTTTTCCCGACAGTCCGGACCTCCACAATTGCAGAAACCGCCTCTTCCCCTACCTCAAAATCCACATCTATCCCTGTTATCGGGATCTGGTGGCACATAGGGATTGTATCAGGGGTCTTTTTTACAGCAAGCACGGCTGCAACCCTTGCAGTTGCAAACACATTTCCTTTCTCAACGGTCCCTGTCCTTATTTTCTCCAGGGTTTCTGCGGAAAGTACGATTTCTCCTGCAGCCCTTGCCAGCCTGGGTACAGGCTTTTTTTCGCTTATATCGACCATTCGCGCCCTGCCGGCTTCAATATGAGTAAATGACTTTTCCACTAAATCACCGCGTTTTTCGTATTTATCTAGAATTCCATATCTCTTTTAATTTTTTTGTAATTTTTAATCTTTTTACCCGCAATCCCCAGTTTCTTAAGTTTCTGTTCAGTCAATCCGGATTTGTTTTCGCTGCGAGTAATCCTGTATCGCCTGTTCCAGTTTTCCTGCAAGTTCCTCGGCTTCTTCAAGGTTAAACTTTATAACTTCCTCATCTTCCCCGTGAAAAATCGTAAGCCTTATTCTTGTCCTTTCGATTTCTACATCTATTTTTCTCTCAAAATCATGTGTCATACTCTGTTACCCCCTTCCCTGCATACAGTTTTATATTATTTATAATACAGGACTACCATTGTAATAGTCCAGATTCTCAGGTATTGCTTGAATTTTTTGGATATTATCTAATTAATTAGAGGTTATTATTTGAATATTGTTTGAGTATAATCTGATCTTTTTTGAGTGTTATTTGACATTGTTTAATATTGTTTGGATATTCTCGATATTGTTTGATATTGTTTGATATTGTTTAATATGGTTTGAGTATCGTTTCATCTGAATATTGTTTCTGCATCATTTTGCCTTTTTAGAGCTGTTTTTATGACTTTTAGAGCCGTTTTTATAGCTATAACTCTTTTACCCGATTTCCGCCTCTTTGATTACTTCAGGAATCTTTTCAATCACGTCAGTTGCAAGCAGGGCATTTCCCGCCTTCTCGAACGCCAGGTCTCCGGCTGTCCCATTAATGTAAGCTGCACAGGCTGCGGCAAGAAACGCAGGGTTTCTGGAAAAAAGAGATCCGGTTAAACCTGCCAGGACATCTCCAGTGCCTCCTACAGTCATACCAGGGTTTCCAGTCCTGTTCAGAAGGGTCTGTTTCCCGTCAGAAATTATGTCGATCTTTCCTTTCAGGAGTGTTACTACGCCCTTTTCCTCTGAAAATTCCCTTACAGCTTTTTCACGGGTTTCAGGGGCATCGGGGGTCTCTACATCCCTCAGGCGGGCAAATTCTCTTGCATGAGGGGTTACTATTATTTCACAGTTTCCTGCAAGGGTTTCAAAGAGAGTGCCTGACAGGGCTGAAAGGGCGTCGGCATCAAGGACCGCTTTCCTGCAGAAGGGCAGGATCTTTCTGACAGCTTCAAGGGTCTCTGCTGCTCTCCCAAGCCCCATCCCCATTACAACCACATCATGGGAATTGATGAGGTCAGGGAGGATGGACAGGTCTTCGGGGCAGAGTACGCTTGAGGAAAGCTTCCGGACAATGAGGTCAGGAGAGTAAGAGGCTACAATCCCGGCTACGGATTCAGGCACTGCCGCAGTTACCAGGTCTGCCCCTGCCCTGAGGGCAGCAAGTGCTGCAAGTGCTGGAGCCCCGGAGTAAGGGCCGCCTCCTATGATAAGGACCCTTCCGGCATTTCCTTTGTGCGCTCCAGGCTTCCTCTTCTGAAGCATCTGCAGGTCGCCGGGTCCCACATATTGTTCAGCATCCGTGCAGACTCCTATTTCTGCAACCTTTATCGCGCCGGTGTGCTCTTTTGCCTGCTCCCCCAGGAGCCCTGCTTTCATGCGGTGGAAGGTTACCGTAAGGTCTGCATATACGGCTTTTTCAAAACCTCCCCCCTCAGGGTCAAGGCCGGACGGGATATCTACGGCAATTACGGCTTTTCCGGCTTTTCTTTCGCTGTTTATAATGTCAATTGCAGTTGATTCTGGTTCTTTTATGTTTCCCTTAATGCCTGTGCCGAAGATGGCATCCACCAGCATGTCGGCTTCCGAAAACCACCCAGAGGCTGCAAGCTGGCTTGAATCTCTGATTTCAAGGGTTTGCACTCTGCTGAACCTTAACAGGGAGAAATTGTTAAACGCTTCTTCAGTCCCTATATCCCGATCTTTTCCAAGCAGAATAACCCTTACATTGTATCCGGGAATACCTGCAAGATGCCTGGCAGCAACAAAAGCATCGCCTCCGTTATTGCCTCTACCTGCCACAAACAGTACCTTTCCGCTACCAAGCTTTTCCTTTATACTCTGTGCAATAGCCGCGCCCGCATTTTCCATTAATTGAAGCGGGAACAGGCCCAGATATGAACAGTTGGTATCGATAGCCTTCATCCGTAAAGAACTGATATATTTCATGCTGATTGCCTGAATGTCTTTTTATTTATTGCCTTTATAAATCTTCAGCAGGAAACCCGTTAAATCTTCAGATTTAGCGGGTAGTTGATACTGAGGAAAACTCATCTAATGTCATCAACTATATACGCTATATTCAAATATAACATGTATACAGGCAGAATTCAGGTTAAACCTTAAGAATCCGGTTTATGCCGTAATAAACAGGTTTATACAGGAATTAAGGCCAGTTTGTTGCCTGGACTGTTAATTCCGTAATAAACCACTTCATAAATAGTGACAAATGTAAAGTAAGAGGAGTTAATAACTAAAGTTAGCATATTTGAAGATCACAGGTTAATATTCAGCACTTAAATTCTAAAAACGAAGATAATTCTGCAAATTAAAATTAAAATTAAAATTAAAATTAAAATTATTTCGTAAATCGGATTCAGTATTGAAATAATCTTAAATATTCTTATGTCTAACAATGTAATGTTTTTATCTTATTCCTTTATTGAGATTCAAATAGAGAGTAAAGTAAAAAATTGTAAGCAGGCAGGAATCTGATTAAATGTTTGCTTTCCTTTGCACGTGTCTGGACTTACATGAGAGCAGGAGGATGACTTTTGTCGAATTCTTCAAAAGATGCGGATAGCAACCTTAAGAGCACAGTTAAACCCAGGTACCTTATTCTGGGCAGCGGTAGTATTGGTTTTGCGCTTGCAAAAGAGCTCAGGGAAAGCAATAAGCTTGTAATCATTGTAGATAATGATGAAGCCAAGGTTGAAACTCTCAGAGAAGAAGGCTTTGAAACTATTCTTGGAGATATCTCTGACCCCGAGCTCATTAATAATATTGACCTTAAAAATGTCGTTGCAATACTCTTCCTGAGTTCCAACAATGAGGCCAACAGGAAAGGAATTGAAAACTTTAAGAAAATAGTAAACCCGGATATCCAGATATTTTCCCGTGCCTCGGACATCATCAATAAAGAAAAGATGGAAGGGCTGGGTTCTGATTACGTTTTTATGCCCTCCAAGCTTGTTGCCAGCTCCCTTTCTCGTTCCCTTGAGAGAGCTGAGTCAGTTCACAGGGGCAACAGGCTTGCCAGATGGCTGAAAGGGATCAGGGATAAAAAACTTGCTATCGTTATCCACGACAACCCTGATCCTGATGCGATATCCAGTGGGCTTGCTTTAAAGGAAATCGCAAAAAGCCTTGGAGTTGAAGCAAATATCCTCTACCATGGAAAGATAGGGCATCAGGAAAACAAGGCTTTCGTAAATCTTCTCGGGATTGACCTCGGCAAGATGGAAGAGCATGACCTGAAAAACTTTGATGAAATTGCCCTGATAGACTGCTCAATCGCCGGCGTTAACAATATGGTCCCTCTTAGCTCCTATGTAGGCATTGTTATAGACCATCACCCCCCAGGAGAAACCGAGATCAAAGCTGATTACATAGATATCCGGCCCAACTTCGGAGCAACAGCTACTATCATGACAAAGTACCTGCAGCAGCTCAATATCAATATCTCGAAGACCCTGGCAACGGCTTTACTCTATGGGATCAGGACTGACACACAGGACTTCAAGCGGAAAACCGACCCTGCAGACCTCTCGGCTGCTTCTTACCTCTATCCGCTTTCGAATCATGGGATCCTGGACCAGCTCGAGCAGCCTTCAATGGCTATTGAAACCCTCGAAGTGCTTGGGGAAGCCATCCGAAACCGTCAGGTACTCGGGAGTTACCTTCTCTCAAATGTCGGGAACATTCGCGATAGGGATACTCTTCCTCAGGCTGCGGATTACCTCCTTAGCCTTGAAGGAATCTCCACAACTGTTGTCTTCGGGGTCACTGAGGAACGCATCTTTATCTCGGGGCGCAGCAACGATATAAGGGTCAACCTGGGAGAGATTATGCGCCAGGCCTTCGGAGAAGACGCAGGAGGGCATGCAAATGCAGCAGGTGCCCAGATCCCCCTCGGAGTTTTCAGTTCCACAAAAGACAGGCAGACACTCTTAAGGCTCGTTAACGAAGCAGTCGTCAAGAGATTCCTGAGTGCCGTCGGAGTTGAAAGTACAGGAGAGTGAACTCCCTCTCCCTAAAATCTTTGCCTAAAGGCTCAGATTTTTGAAGACGGGGTCTTCCCACCTGCAGAGACAAACTTCGGGAGAAAAGCAGACGTTTTCAGTAGAAAAATCATCATTTAACTTTCTAAGAGAGAAAAGAAGGAGGGATTTTCTCTTTCCCTCTATTTTTTCAGATCTTTTTTTTATTCCTCTTTTTTCACTTCTAACGCTTATTTTTTCATTTCTAACACTTATTTTTTCACTTTTAACACTTATTACTTATTATATGTTTTCTGCTTCATTCAGGGGAATTTTTGACTTCTATCCTATTTCCGTCCAAAATGTCGCTCTCAGTTACCTGAATTTCTGCAATAGTTAAGTTTTTTCCTGCTGTCAGTGAATAAGCAGAGGTTGCATGAACCCCTTTTCCTGTATCTTCGGTCGAATAAGGCACGGTTATTTCAAATGAACCATTCTCATCTGTCATTTCACCTTTCTGATATGTGAATTTCCTGCCTGTATTTGAGCTGAGCTCAAGTGTTGCCATCACGGCCTGGTTAGGGCTTGCAGTGCCTGTTAGTGTGGCTCCCTGGACATATTCAAATATCTTCACAGTGTCTTTTTTACTACTTTCATTCTCTGTGGTATTTAACGTACTTTCATGGATTAGCCTGAAATTTCCCAGGGATGTCCCGTCAAGTTTGTGAAGCTTATATATTTGAGTCTGCAGAAGAGCCTGTTTGGGGGTTGCAACGGTTATGAGGCCTGTATTTTCTGTAGTGGTTTTGACTTCGTAATAGTCTCCAATTTCTTTTCCTGCTATTTTAGTAATAGCCCCGAACTTACCTTCTGCCATCAGTGTGTCGGTTATTACATATTTCACATTGAGCTTTTCAATTATTGTTTTTGCTTCCTCTTCGGAATCAGTTATGAAGAAGCGCGCAGAATCTTCTATACCTGTCTGGAAGTTATTGGAGACCACAGGCCGTTTTCCCACATATACAATCCAGTTTCCATAATCCCACCAGCTGAGGACCCCGTACTCAGGGGTTTCTGAAGGCTCTAGATAATAGGAAGTTGCAGGTGTTGAGGCTTCAAGCCATTTGAGGGAGTCCTGCCATTCAGGGCCAATTGAGACTGCATCCTTTGAAAAAGCAGCACCTAACCATATGGAGGGCACAAAGACAAGTCCTATCAGTGCCACTCCTGAAACAAGTTTGAAATAGTCAGGTCCTTCATCTGTGCTCTTAGACTCTGCCGCATTTCTGGCTTTTGATTTTGATTTAGTTTTTGATACTGTCCTTTTTCCTTTTTGCGAGGCAGATTTCGAATTATTCTCTGTCTCCTTTCCGGATTTTACCAGCTTTTTTATTTCTTTTCCGAAATCAAGAGAGTCCATCAAAACCCACATTATATATGCGGTAAGGATTGAGACATTTATTGCAAAAAGGTAGGTAAAACGCCTTTGGGAAAGGGCAAGGTATGCATAAAAAAGTGTCCATACAAGGAAAAATACCTTTTCAGGCTTTGACTTTTTGCCTTTCAACTCAAGGCTTAAAAGGAAAAATCCCGCAAATGCCGTCAGGAAAGAAAGCCCGAAGCTCCCCAGCACCGATGAGAAGGTAAGTTTTCCCTGTGAGGTAAGAAATAGGGGCACTGCTTCGGAAATTGTGCCTATGTAGTCGCCTTTTCCGGAAAAGAACCTCAGTCCTTCGATAACAAAACCGTAGTATTCAACGGAAAATAGCCGGAGGAAAAGGAGCCCTGAGCCGAAAACGAGTATTAAAATGCCAGGATAGTACTTCCAGTCCATTTCTTTCTTTGAGACATATGCTGAAAAGCCCCAGAGAAGGAGTACTCCGGCGAGCAGGATCAGTACATAGACCACCTGGAACCAGGAAAGATACATCGCGCTCATTTCAAGTCCCGGACGGGCTGCTCCTGCCGAGAGGGGAATTGTAAACAAAAACGTTGCAAACAGAGTTACAGCCGAGCAGACGAAGAGGTAATCTGAACTTTTTCCTGCTTTAAGGTCAAGTGTTGCCTGAACCAGTGCATAAAGGACAACAAAACTGATTAAGGCAGGTGCTCCTACCCATGTAAAGATCAGGAGCGAAAAAAAGAGCCCTGAAGCCGCTGCAAGCCCCAGAGGATTTATAAGTTTCTTATCTGAGGATATGTTTTTGAGTGAACTTAATGAAAGTTTTCTCTCCCCTGCCAGCTTTAAGGCAAGTATTAAAAGTGCATAGGCAGCCGTTGAGAGGAGAACTTCAGCTACGTGGTGATCGACTGTCCCAAAACGGGATATGTATACATGAGCTGGCAGAACCGCAAAAATGACAGCTCCAAGAAGCCCTGTTTTTTTGTCAAAGACTGAAGCTGCTAGCACATAAACCGGAATTACTGTCAGGACTCCGAGCAGTACAGGCAAAAGAGCCCCTGCAAATTCGACAGTATGCGTGTCAGGCTGTCCTCCTCCCAGAATTATTGCAAGTAGGGCACCTAACAGGTCAAAGAGTGGCGGCCACCCAATCTCAAAACCATTAGGATAGTTAAGATAGGTATCAAAGTTTAGAGAATGAGGGAAACTGGAGGCCGTATATAGAATGCGCCGCATATGATAAAACTCATCATATCCCGTGAAGGTTATCCCATCTGCAGTGAGTGAAGCATAGGTGAGCATGCGCATGATGAAGCCAGCTAAGAGAGCAGCTCCAAGCACGAAGATATTTTTTGAAAATCCATTTCGTGCGTTTTTGTTTTGATTGATTTTTTCTGACTTCTCCATATCACTCACATTTATTTTTTTAACTAATTATATATTTTAGCGTCTATTTATAAAAATCAGGCTTTTTAATAAAATGGATTTCTATCCCACTCGAGAGGTATTTATCTCATATCGCTTTTTACCATCATTTTGACCAGTTCTTCAAAACTGACCTTTGTTTTCCAGCCAAGTTTTTCTCTGGCTTTTGAAGGGTCCCCTATCAACAGGTCCACTTCAGTAGGTCTGTAAAACATCGGATCAACTTCTACGAGTACTTTTCCGCTGTCAGCATCCCTTCCTACCTCGCTAACTTCCTCTCCTTCCCATTCTATGTCGATACCTGCTTCTCTGAATGCAAGTTCCGTAAATTCTCTAACGGAGTGAGTTTCCCCTGTCGCTACAACATAATCCTCGGGTTTATCCTGCTGTAACATGAGCCACATGGCCTCCACGTAATCACCTGCGAATCCCCAGTCACGTTTGGCATTGAGGTTTCCAAGGTAGAGTTTCTCCTGAAGGCCTTTTTTAATCTTTGATATTGCTATTGTAATCTTCCTGGTAACGAAAGTTTCTCCTCTCAAAGGAGATTCGTGATTAAACAGGATACCGTTACAGGTAAACATATCATAAGCTTCACGATAGTTTATGGTAATCCAGTAAGCATACAGTTTAGCTATTGAATAGGGACTTCGGGGGTAGAAGGGAGTTGTTTCTTTCTGGGGAACTTCACGTACTTTCCCGAATAATTCACTGGTTGATGCCTGATAGAACTTAGATTTGTCTTCAAGCCCGAGAATTCTTATTGCTTCTAGAATACGAAGGGCTCCAATTCCATCCGAATTTGCAGTGTATTCCGGGACCTCAAAAGAAACCTGGACATGACTTTGGGCGCCAAGGTTATAAATTTCATCAGGCTCGATGTCCTTAATAAGTCTGATAACGTTTGCTGAATCAGTCAGGTCTCCGTAATGCAAAAAAAACTTGGAGTCCTTTTGATGTGGATCTTGCAGGAGATGATCTATACGTCCTGTATTACTCAGAGATGATCTTCTGTGCATGCCGTGCACTGTATATCCTTTATTTAACAGAAGTTCGGCAAGGTATGCTCCATCCTGCCCGGTTACTCCTGTAAGTAATGCGACCTTAGACATTTTTACCACACAATTTTAAACAAATATTTTAACATTTTACGCATTCAAGGTCTTTTTCGACCATCATTTTGACCAGTTCGTCAAAATTTACCCTTGGCATCCATCCAAGCTTTTCTCTGGCTTTTGAAGGATTTCCAACTAATAAGCTTGACTCAAGAGGCCTATAAAACTGGGGATCTACCTCAATAAGGATCTCACCTGTTGCAGCATTTATCCCCTTTTTCTCAAGCTCCTCTCCTTCCCATTCTATCTCAAGCCCGACCTCTCTGAATGCAAATTCCACCATATCCTGTACTGAATGTGTTTCACCTGTTGCAATCACATAATCATCCGGTTCATCCTGTTGCAACATAAGCCACATAGCTTCAACGTAGTCTCCTGCAAAACCCCAGTCTCTTTTTGCATTCAGATTTCCAAGGTACAGCTTTTCTTGAAGTCTTTTTTTTATTCTAACTGCAGATCTGGTAATTTTTCTCGTAACAAAACTTTCGGACCTTATTGGGGATTCATGATTAAAAAGGATACCATTGCAGACAAACATATCATAAGCTTCACGATAGTTTATGGCAATCCAGTAAGCATACAATTTGGACACTGCATAAGGGTTTCGGGGGTGAAAGGGAGTATTTTCATTTTGTGGGAATTCCAGTGAGTTTCCAAATAGATCTCCAGTGGAAGCCTGAAAAAACCTTGTTTTCTTTTCCAGCCCAAGAGTACGTATGGCTTCAAGGAGGCGCAGGGTGCCAAGTGCATTAATTTCTGCTGTATATTCTGGTCGGTCAAAAGAGGTATGTACATTGCTTTGAGCCGCCAGATTATAGATTTCATCCGGACAAACCTCTTGAATTATTCTAACAAGCTTTGAATAATCGGTCATGTCACAGAAGTGAAAATGAAGATTTGCGTTTTTCTGCTCTTTGTTCTTATCTTCTGTTCTGGTAGAAGATTCTCTCTTTATTCCATGCACTACGTACCCCTTATCTAATAAAAGTTTTGAAATGTATGTGCCATCCTGGCCAGTTATGCCTGTTATCAGTGCGACCTTCATCAAGGAATCACCTTATTTTGCTCCCCATTCTTATCCTGGAGGAGATAGGACATTTATTATTCTTAAAAACGTAGCTCCCTTTGCAAAAAGCATATCTTCTTAATCTATATAAACTAACTGATACACCAAATCTTTGTTAACTTCCTGTCGAATTGTTATTACTCCGTAAGATTCAGGCTGATATATCCAAGTTTTTCTTGTTAAGTCTCTTATTCAGGCTGTAACTGGTGGCCATGCAAGGTAAAAAAAGTTCACTTAAGGAAATCTAACTAGCAAAATTAACTATATTTCGCAGTAAATAACTGAGTTTTTATTCAAATTAAAGATTGCTTCGAAACACATATAAATCCCAATTTAAATTTAACGTGAAATAATTTAAAAAATGAGAACAAATATGAAAACAGCTATCTTTCATGATTACTTCGGTGCTATTGGTGGTGGAGAGAAAGTTGTCATCACTTTAGCAAAGTTATTGAACGCTGATATTATCACTACAGATCTGGATGCAGTTGATAAACTGAATAAAGAAGTAAATGTGATATCTCTTGGACAAACAAAGAAAATCCCCCCACTAAAACAGATTTCTGCAACCGAAAAATTTTATTCTTGTGACTTCTCAAATGATTATGATTTTTTCATCTTCACAGGGAACTGGAGTCATTATGCAGCCCATAGGCACCACCCTAATATGTGGTACTGCTACACACCTGTAAGGGCTTTTTACGATCTCTACGACACTTTCTTACAGAGGCAGGATTTTATTACAAGACAGGCTTTTCGTGCTTGGGTACACGGCCACAGGTGGCTGGATCAAAAATCAGTGAATAATATTGACCAGATTGTCACGATCTCAAAAAATTCTCAGAAAAGAATTGAGAAATATCATCACAGGACTGCTGACATAATTTATCCCCCGGTTGATGTCTCAAAGTTCAAATGTGAGGCTTATGGGGATTTCTGGCTCTCGGTAAATAGGCTTTACCCTGAAAAAAGAATCGAATTGCAAATAGAAGCGTTTAGAAAAATGCCTGATGAAAAACTCATTATTGTGGGTGGTTATGCAAAAGGCGATCACGCTGAAAAGTATGCAAAAAATATAAGTAATAAGCTACCTCACAACGTGACTATACTTGGAGAAGTTTCAGAACCGGAATTAATTAACCTTTACGCCAGGTGCAGGGGCTTCATCTGCACAGCGCTTGACGAAGATTTTGGGCTCACTCCTGTGGAAGCAATGGCAAGTGGAAAGCCTGTTGTCGCGGTAAACGAAGGTGGATTTAAAGAGACGGTTACCGAAAATACGGGTATTCTTATAAATGCAGATATTTCCAGCGCTATAGAGGCTGTCAAATTCATATCTCGTGAACCCGAGAGTTACAGGGATGCCTGTCTTAAGCAGGCAAAATGTTTTGATCTTTCGATTTTTAGTGAAAAGATAAAAAATGTGGTAAATAATGATCGTTAAGCACCTGAAAGAGCTCTATGGCTACAGGAACCTTATCTGGCAACTGGCATGGAGCGAATTCAAATTGAGATATAAAAATTCCATACTGGGTTATTTCTGGTCTCTTCTGGAACCCTTGCTTATGCTCCTGGTTCTTTATGTGGTTTTTTCGAACTTGATGAGGGTTCAGGTTGAATACTACCAGCTATTTTTGCTTCTTGGAATCATTTTATGGGGTTTTTTTAGCAGGGCTACTACCATTGGAATGTTTTCCATAGTGGGAAAACCAAGTATGGTTAAGAAAATTTACTTTCCAAGGGATATCTTTGTTATTTCCTCATGCATCACGGCTCTGCTCATGAGCATCTTCGAGTCTTTAATATTTATAATGTTTATGGTGTTTTTCAGGGTGCCAATTTCCATCAACCTTGTTTATGTGCCGCTGATCCTGTCATTCCTGTTTATCATTTCACTCGGCTTCTCTCTGATACTTTCCGCGTTGAATGTATTTTACAGGGATGTGCAGTTTATCTGGCAGGTTCTTTTACAGATTGGATATTTTGGAACTCCTATACTCTATACCATTGATATATTTCCTAAATATTTACAGAAATTTGTTCTATTGAATCCAATTGCACGGATTCTTATTTCTGCAAGGGATACTATTATTTATTCTTCTCCAGCTAAAATTGAGGACCTTTTATTTATGTTCCTTTCATCAATATTCTTTCTTCTAGTCGGATACATTATTTTTTCCAGATTAGAACCCCGATTTGCGGAGGAAATCTGATGACGGCAATTGAGGTTGAACACCTGCACAAAACATTTCGCATACCTCATGAAAAAAGAACAACTCTATTTGAGACTTTGACCGGGGCCTTCAAACCTCCAACTTATGAAACTTTCCACGCACTTAGAGATATCAATTTTACAGTTGAAGAGGGAGAAGCTCTTGGGATTATTGGAGAGAACGGAAGTGGAAAGAGTACTTTATTGAAAATTATTGCAAATATCCTGCGCCCATCATCAGGTAAAGTCACTGCTCTAAAGAAACTTACTCCTTTCCTTGAACTTGGAGTTGGCTTTCAGTCTGATCTCACGGCTGCAGAGAACATAAAAATCTATGCAACCATCATGGGCATGCAAAAAAAAGAGATTAATGATAAACTGGACGAGATTCTCGAGTTCGCAGGACTTGAGAACTTCAGGGATGCTAAACTCAAAAACTTTTCTTCAGGTATGCAGGTAAGACTTGCTTTTTCAACAGCAATTCAAACTGATCCGGAAATTCTTTTGATGGATGAAGTTCTGGCAGTGGGAGATATGGAATTTCAGCAGAAATGTCTGGATGTCCTTAGTCAGTATCGAAAGGATGGAGTTACGATTGTTTTTGTTTCACATGATCTCGGGGCAGTGAGGAGGTTTTGTGATAGGACTTTACTTCTAAATAAAGGGGAGCAGATAGTCTTAGGGGATACAGGAGATGTAATTGACCGTTATGTGTATGGTGGTGGAGAAGAAGCATCCACACCTTCAAACATTAAGAATGAATCCGAGCCTGCTGAAACAGAAGATTCCCCTGAGGATAAAAATCCCCGGTGGGGAGATAAGACCGTTGAGATCACAAATGTGGAGTTCTATGATAAATTTGGCAATAAAGGTTTCAGATTTAACTCTTTTGATCCAATGACAATCAAAATCTTCTACCATGCACATAAAAAAGTATTTGATCCGGTATTTGGCATTGCTCTGTACTCCGAAAACGGAGAAAATCTTTTTGGAACAAATACGGAATTAAAAACTGTCGAAATTGAGACTCTTGAAGGCAAAGGGCATGTTGACCTGATAATAGAGAGAATTCCTATGATTACAGGAAGATTTCTATTGACAGTAGCTGTGCATACTCACGATCAAAAACCTTATGATTGGCACGATAAACAATATTCTTTTGATGTAATTCCAACAGGTAGAGATGCTGGACTCTTTGAGGTACCCTGCAACTGGAAGATCTAAGTTCGGATGTGAGATTTTATGGATATATTTGAAATCAACAAAGACGAAACCAGTGAAAAAGAAATCAACGTTGAAGAAATAATGGGAAAAATAAGGGCGAACATCCGTAAGCGAAAAGAAGCAGGGGGTTTTTCAAAGAAAAATATTGAAGATCTTCAAAAAAGCCCTTTACCTGAAGGACCTGCAAATGAGAGTAACATTCAAAGAGATCTCGATTATATAAATTCAAACTGGGAAATTCAGAATAACAGTTATTTCATCAGTTCTCATCGTCCAGTTGTTGGGAAATTCTTAATTAAAGGTAGAGAAGCGGTGCATGGAGAAATCAAACGATATGTGGACCCCATTATCTGGAAACAAACAGAGTTTAATGGAAGTACTGTTCGCCTTCTTAATGATACTGCAGGGAAGTTCAGCTATTATAACAATAAGATTGAGCAACTCAGAGCTGAAATAAATTCTCGAATAGAGCAGCTCAGACCTGAATTAGATACTAAGGCAGATAAGTCTGAATTAGACGCTAAGGCAGATAAGTCTGAATTAGACGCTCAGGTAGAGCAGCTTAAGTCTGAATTTGGGAATAAGATTGGACAACTTAAGTCTGAAATGGATAATTGTATAAGGGCAGAAGTTAACTCTATAATTTCTTCAATGAATCTGGACCTTGAAAATAAGGCATGGTTAGCCAGTATTCTTGGTGGAAAACTGGAAGAAAGGTATAAAAATCTAAAGATTGAAACTTCTAATTCCAGTGATTTAGATATTAATTATTTTCAATTTGAAGAACAGTTTAGAGGTTCAAGAGAAGATATCAAACAGCGGCAATCTAATTTTATACATTATTTCACTGGATGTTCTAATGTCCTGGATATTGGGTGTGGAAGGGGCGAATTTCTGGAAGTGTCAAAAGAGCATGGTATTGGTGCAAAAGGTGTTGACATTGAGGATGCCATGGTGGATTACTGTCTTTCAAAGGGATTTAATGTGATGAAGGATGAAGCGATTTCATATCTGGAAAAGCTTGATGATAAAAGTCTTGATGGAATTTTTATCGATCAGGTGGTTGAACATCTGGAACCCAATTACTTGATTAAGTTGCTTCAGCTATGCTTTAAGAAACTCAAGTATGGATACTATATTTTTGTGGAAACCGTAAATCCGCTTTCCCTGGTATCATTTGCTAATTTTTACATAGACATGACTCATAAAAAACCGATACATCCAGAAACACTTAAGTTCCTGCTAACTTCAGCAGGTTTCCAAGATGTGGATACTAAGTTCATCTCTCCGGTATCGGAAGAAACAAGATTAAAAAAAGTTCCACTGAATAATGACACCGAAGAATGGGTAAAACCACATCTTGAAACCTATAATCACAACACTGAGAAGCTAAATAATATCCTGTTCGGGGCACAGGATTATGCCGTAATTGGTAAAAAGTGACGGTGGAAATAATGAAAATTGCAATTGTTGCGCCGAGTCCTGTGCCCTTTACTCTTGGAGGAGCAGAATTACTTTTTTTAGGGATGCAAAATTCAATTAATAAAAATACATCCCATCAATGTGAATTGATAAAAGTACCAGTTAAAGAAAATAATTTCTGGGACTTAATTGACTCCTATTATAAATTTTATCAACTTGATCTGTCTTATTTTGATATGGTAATTTCTACCAAATATCCTTCCTGGATGCTCAAACACCAGAATCATACAGTTTATATGGTGCATCATTTACGTGGACTGTTTGACACCTATCATTTCTGCAATGAAGCTTATGCGGTTTCATCCAAACTGAGAACAGGACTTGTTGAAGAGGTCCTGGACCTTATTCATAATGGTAATAAAACTGAAAAGAATGTTGACAATGTATTTGAAAAGCTTTTTGAGTTAAAAAAAGAACAAAAAAAGTACGATAAAGAGACTTTCAAATTCCCGGGACCTTTTATCAGAGAAATCATTCACTTTTTTGATGAATATGCCCTTGCTCCTGACAGAGTCAACAGACATCTCACAATGTCGAATAATGTAAAAAAACGAGCAGATTACTTCCCTCCCAATGTGCAGGTAGATGTAAATTATCCCCCTTCAAAAATAGAGAATTTTGAGTGTAATTCGTATAGTTATCTTTTTACTGCAAGCCGTCTTGATGGTCCAAAACGTATTGATCTTCTAGTAAAGGCAATGAAGTATGTTCCTCATAACGTAAAATTGAAAATTGCGGGAACAGGCCCCGATGACGAAAAACTCAAAAAAATGGCCGAAAACGATCACAGAATAGAATTCCTTGGTTTTGTGAGTGAAGACGAACTTATAAAATTATATTCTGATTCTCTTGCAGTTCTCTTTGTCCCTTATGATGAGGATTACGGTTTAATTACAATTGAGGGGATGATGAGCAAAAAGCTGGTTATTACTGCAAAAGATAGCGGGGGCCCTCTGGAATTTGTAAAAGATTCCGAAACCGGATATATTGTGGAACCTGAACCTCAAAAAATTGCTGAAAAAATAAATTATCTTATCGAAAATTCAGATGCTGCCCGAACAATGGGCTTTGTTGCATATCAGGCTGTAAAAAATATAACATGGAAGAATTTTGCATATTGTCTGGTGGATAAAAAGACGATTTCTACTCCCTATAGAGAGGATATTTCTATTCCGGATAAAAAGACGATTTCTACTCCTGATCGAAAGAAAATTCTTGTGCTGTCCACTTATTCATGCTATCCACCGAGAGGTGGAGGACAGCACAGGCTATATAATATCTATTCTCTACTGGCAAAAGAGTTTGATGTGACAATCTGTTCAATTATTGAGACAAATAAACAATATCAGAATCTTGTTCTGGATAATGGATTAAGGCAAATCTGTATTCCCCAGAGTACAGAACATGCAAGGTATCAGTGGGTGGCAGAGAAGAAAGTTGGGGTAAATCTTTATGATGTGGCTATGATAGATTTTGTTGATTATTCAAAAGAGTATGTAGAAAAAATAAAAGAACTAGAAGTGGATTCGGATATTGTAGTTTTTTCACATCCATATTTGTGGCCTTTAAATAAGTTCATAGATCACAATAAAAGAGTAATCTATGAAGCTCACAATCTTGAATATTTACTTAAAAAAGATTACGTTAAAGACTCCAGGTATATATCTAAAATATATACTACTGAAAAAGAAGCAGCCTTAAAATCAGATCTAATACTTTGCACATCTGAAGAAGATAAACAGAATTTAATTGAAGTTTATGGGTCTAATCCTGAAAAAATTCTGGTTACTCCAAATGGAGTTGATACCACCAGGATACATTTTGTAAAAAATGAGGAAAGAGAGAAACAAAAGGAAATTACAGGATTATCAGACTTTACAACTATTATTTTTGTTGGGAGCTGGCACCCCCCAAATCTTGAAGCTTTAAAGTTTATAACGGATGAACTGTGCAGAAGACATACGCAATATAAATTTTTAGTGGTTGGGAGTGTCAAAGATTATTATTTAAACGAATACGGGAAACTCCCTCAAAACGTTCTGGCTTTTGGAACTGTTGATGAGGACGAAAAGTATGAGATCTATAAACTGGCAGATATTGCCATAAACCCTATGTTCAGTGGATCAGGTACAAACCTCAAAATGCTGGACTATATGAGTGCAGGAATCCCTGTAGTCAGTACCCCTGTAGGGGCAAGAGGTTTAGATACCGAAAATGAAGTTCATGCTCTCATCTGTCCTGCTGAAGAGTTCCATGCCAAAATTTCCCTGTTACTGGAGAATGAAGAATTGCAACAAAGATTAAAAATAAATGCAAGAAACCTGGTTGAACAAAAATATTCCTGGGAAATAATAGCACAATCAATTATTGCAAAATTAAGGGAGGAAGTTAATTAATGAAAATTGCATTTGTCGTCCAGAGGTACGGCGAAGATATAATTGGGGGTGCAGAATATCTGACCAGACTTATTGCTGAACATATGATAAAATATCATGAAATTGAGGTTCTTTCCACCTGTGCAAAAGATTATCATACATGGAAAAATGAGTATAAAAAAGGAACTGAAACAATAAATGGTGTCCTGGTGAGAAGATTTGCAAATTCAAAAAAGCGTGATCTGACTACGCACATCAAGATTCAGGAAAAGGCCTTTTTTGCTACTCACAACCTAAAAGATGAAATTTCATGGATTGATGAACAGGGACCTTATTGTCCTGAACTGGTAGAATACATCTCCAAAAACAAAGACAATTACGATGCCTTTGTCTTTTTTACATTCAGGTATTACCCCAGCTATTATGGACTCAAGGAAGTAGGAAATAAAGCGTTGATTGCTCCTTTCGCAGAAAATGATCCTGCTCTTGACCTGTCCACTACAAAAGAAATTTTCCGTAATGTCAGAGGTATCATATACAGCACTCCTGAAGAACAAAATTTAATTAAAGCAAAAACGGGTCTAAAAGAAGAAGAAAAACTCTTTGAGATTGTTGGGTGCGGTATTGAGGTTCCTGAAGTTATTCCGGAATATAAGGGCCTAAAAGATCAGAACTACGTTCTCTATCTCGGTAGGATTGAAGGTTCCAAAGGATGTTACCAGCTGTTTGAATACTACCTAAAATTATTAAAGGAATCTCGAGAAATCCCGTCCCTGGTTCTGGCAGGTTATGATGCTATAGGTGTTCCAAAGCACGATAAGATCAAATACCTTGGTTTTGTTTCCGAGGCTGAAAAATATTCTCTTCTTAAAAATGCGCGGTTTTTGATTATGCCTTCCCCCTATGAAAGTTTATCCTTAGTTACCCTTGAGTCCATGGGTTGTGGGACCGCCGTACTTGTAAACGGAGAATGTGAGGTCTTAAAAGGCCACTGCATGAGAAGTAACGCAGGCCTCTGGTATCAGAATTACGATGAATTCACGGAATGCCTGAATTTTTTGTGCTCAAATCCCATTGTCCTGAATAAAATGGGGAATAATGGAAAGGAATATATTACAAAGAATTATACCTGGGAAAAAGTGGAAATGAAGTATTTACAGTTGCTAGATGAACTGACAAAAAAGTGAATCATTTTGTTTTTCATCTCCACCTGAAAATTAAAATTTGAATCAAAAAGAAAGATGTTGGGAGTTTATCCCCAACACCCAACACATGGAGTCACCCCTGTCCATCCAAGTCCTACAGAACCAGAGCCGGAATCTTTCTGTAGCAGGAAATTATTTCCTCCTGTGTTGTAAATCCCAACTTCTGTTACACCATCTCCATCCCAGTCTCCTACAACAGGCTGAGTTCCAGCCCATCCGAATCCGACTATATCTACCGAGTTTGTAGCGGTGTTCCAGAGTGCCCAGGTTCCGGCGTTGTTGTAGACCCCTACGTCATCTTTTCCATCTCCGTTCCAGTCTCCCACAACTGGTGTAACGCCCTCCCATCCGAGTCCGATTTCCTTGAGGCCGGCATCTGTTTGCAGCATAAAATTGTTTCCCGCGTTGTTATATATACCAACTTCTGTTACTCCGTCTCCGTCCCAGTCTCCCACTATCGGTTTTGACCCTGCCCATCCGAATCCGACTATATCTACCGAGTTTGTAGCGGTGTTCCAGAGTGCCCAGGTTCCGGCGTTGTTGTAGACCCCTACGTCATCTTTTCCATCTCCGTTCCAGTCTCCCACAACTGGTGTAACACCAGACCAGCCAAGCCCGATTACCTTGAGACCGGCATCTGTTTGCAGCATAAAATTGTTTCCCGCGTTGTTATATATACCAACTTCTATTCCCCCGTCTCCTTCCCAGTCTCCCACTATCGGTTTTGTCCCTGCCCACCCAAAACCAACAATATCTGCCGATTTTGTAGCGGTGTTCCAGAGTGCCCAGGTTCCTGCATTGTTATAAACACCAACTTCTTCAGGAGCTTTTGAACCTATAACTGATTTGAACAAGGGCATATAGTCAATGTTTACCTCATTCATGTAATATGGTTCTTCACAGATACCATCTCCATTGCTATCGGAATGTGTCTGGGAAAAACCGTCACCCTTTGGAGTTGCCCAGTAATTACCACCAATATAAGGGCCTCCAACAATGTTTTTTCCAGGTGTTTTCGTAGTATTCCAGGTACTTATATCCATAAATTGTACATTTAGGGTGTTGTTAAAATTATTATTATAAATTATAGTATCATAAGAATCTACCATATCTAATCCTGTTTTGCAGTTTGAAAGTCGATTCCCACTTATTTTATTATCATTACTGGACCAGAGTAAAATTCCGTCATCGCAATCAGAAATATCATTATTAATGATTGAGCCGCCTCCCCCCTCGTTCCCCGTGTAAACTCCAATGCCTGTATTAAAATTAGAAATTTTATTATTCTGAATAGTACAGAAGAAAGAATTGTCTATAATGCCTGAGGAACCCGAGCCACCCGGACCTATTATATTGAAGTTCTTTATTGTAATATAATTAGCATCCAAATTGAAAGCATTCCCTTTAGCTTTGATTATGGCATTATATGGACTACTTGATACAAGAACCAGATTTGGCACTGTAATTGTAATGTCTCCAGAATAAGTCCCGGATTTTACGCTTATCGTATCTCCTTCTTTTGCATAATTTACCGCAGCCTGTATTGTTGCATAATCTGCGGATCCGTCATCGTCTACATAAATTGTTGCAGCTGATGCACTGCCTGCAATTGCCAGGTAAATTGCAAAAACTGCTGCAAACAAAACTATTTCAGTTCTTTTCACTTGCCACATGACATAACCCTGTATAACATTTCTTTAATATTCTAATTTGGATTAATACTCAAAAAATCTCACTTTTTACCTTCACCCAGCAAACTAATTTACTACGCTGTCAAAATAATAAAACGATATTTCTATCTTCTTTCGGCAGGTAAACGTAAAAATCCATTTGATTTTTCTATTGATATCAATTTACTCTGAACTTTTGGAATTTTTTTAATTAAAAACTCCTAAATGTTATCCATGAAATTATTAATATATTTTTCTTAAAAATTGACGAAATGAACAACCTCATTAAATTCATAGTCCTCATGATACTGATTTCCAATTGAATCTATAAAAAATAACGATCAAAAATATTAATTTGTGAGTATGTGCTAACTGCCGAATGTAGGTTTATATAAATTTTGGGTCAAATTATTACAATTTTTATCATAATTTTCTCATGTCCTAATAATAAATCGGACTGTATCTATTTTTTAACAACTGGAAATCCATTTTTAATCAGGGGAAAGGAATTTAAAACTTTACAGGAACGCGGAAAAAATGGACGGAAAATATATAGGGTTTAAATCTGTTTTCGAGCTTTATATCCATATTTTCCACTCTATAAGTTATGAGATCTACAAGTTTTGGTGATGACATTTCGAATATAATAAATTGTAACAGATGAGGAAATTTATCTGTTGATCAAAACCCAATACACAAACTAAAAAATGGGTTTTCTGAAAGTTATAATGTACTCTTAACTATTCAATAGCTGGAGAGTGGTGTAACCCCATACCAGCCGAGCCCTATAGTCTCAAAGTCTGTATCCACCCTCAGGAGAAAGTTGTACCCATGTGGATTATAAATTCCGGTTTCTGTTGTGCCATCAGCGTCCCAGTCCCCCACAATAGGCATGGTTCCATTCCAGCCATATCCATCATTGTATGTAGAGTTGGTATTGGAGTTCCAGAGTGCCCAGATACCGTTTAAATATATTCCGACTTCTTCCTTTCCATCGCTGTTCCAGTCTCCAACAAGGGGAATACTTCCCGGATATCCTAACCCTATCACATCAAATCCGGAATCTGTTCTCAGGAGGAAGCTTTTTTCGTCAGAGTGATAGACTCCGATTTCAGTTATACTATCTCCGTCCCAGTCCCCAACAACTGGTTGAACTCCTTGCCAACCAAAACCTACTATCTCTGCTGAGTTTGTTTCAGTGTTCCATAGCGCCCAGGTGCCAGCGTTGTTGTAGACCCCGACGTCATCTTTTCCATCACCGTTCCAGTCTCCAACCACTGGTGTGACGCCGGCCCAGCCCAGCCCTATAACCTCAAAATCGGAATCTGTTTTCAGGATAAAGTTATTTCCATCAGTGTTGTATATTCCAATTTCCTTGATATCATCTCCATCCCAATCTCCAACTAAAGGTTTTGTCCCATTCCAGCCGAATCCAACAATATCAGCCGAATTAGTGGTGGAGTTCCAGATTGCCCAGGTTCCTGCGTTGTCATAAACCAAAACACTGTCAGGTAGAGAAGACTTTTCAGTTCTGTTCTCCTCTATTGCTCCGGCAATACCTGAGAAAATTATCATGACAAGTAAGATTATTGAATATAATATTACTTTACTTATGCTAAATTTCACACATATCACCAAAAAAACATCTTATATTATTTTGTAATTTTAATGTTTTGAATTGAGATCCTTATATTTCTATTGTCTGAGTCCCCTGAGCCTTGAATTTCACCTGGTATTTCACATCTCTCTTGAACGTGGGGCCGAAAGATATTTCCACCGTGGTGTAAGTTTACAGTCGTTTCTGTGGAAATAAACTTGGTTGGAGGATTATTTATTTCGAAATCAAGTAGTCCCCATCGAAGATTTCCAGCGTCCTTGAACTTTGAAAACTTAGAGCATCTAAACTTAGTTTCACTGAACTATCTTCATCTGAGTAAATATAAATGGTAGAATCTGCATCCATCTTGATGGAACACCATTCCATTCTTCAAGACCATACCAGCCATCACCTAAAAGCGAAAATGTTTTTCAGGGTAAGGTGTGACTTCGTAAATGATCATTGAATCATTTTTGTAGCGTTTTCTCTAAAATATACAACGGTTTTCTACTATTTGTACTTTTGTAAATATATTAATAAGTTCGCAATTTCTTGCAAAATAACCTCTTATATCAGCTGCAAATGGTTAATATTCATTGCATAAATGTACATAAAGTATAAGATAACCAGCATACAACACTCAAAAAAGAAAATGGCCTGATTCGGTTAACTAAGATATAAATTAAAGTTGATGCAAAAATACTACGTTTCTCTTGTATTTTTTTCAGTCGAATACCCCGCTAGCTTGCTGTGGGTGCGCCAGCGCAATTTTGATTGGATCTTAATATTTACGATAAAAGTCCGAATGAAAAACTCTTATCCAGATTTGAATATGATTACGTGAATATGCTCTTTGTTGGAAGGGTTATTCCTCAAAAGAACCAGCAATTTTTCACTTAAAGCCGCCAGAATGGGTTGTAAAACGCGCGAGTGAACTGCGGTGAAAGTAGCACGATTCGTTCCTGGAAGGGAAGGAATGGAGTAATCTTTCCTTCCTATTCAACTGAATCCATAATGCTTGAAGAAATCCTCAAATTGTGAGTTCCATTCAGAATCTGATGATTTCAGTGCTTTCCTGATTACAACCTGTTTCATGTTGTCATACAGGGTCTCCTGTGTACCTCTTCCTAAGTATTGAAACGCATTCAAATGACACTGGGTTATGGAATTGTGTCAGGAACATGGTAAAATGATGATTTATCAGAATTAGTGGATTATAAGGACCTGCATGAAAACTTCTCATGATTTGAGTATCATTCCAATCCCAGAGTTTTTCAGGATTTTCATCAACATTTGGACTTCCATCCCAATTGCCCATAGGATAATAAAATGCTCCAACGAATTGTACAAACAGTGACCATACAATAAGTAATCCAATGAATACAAATTTTAACAACTTAGAATAATTATTTGCTTTTTTGGATGCATCGTTCAGATACAGCCCAAAATATATGGCAAGAACAGGCAAAAGTACTATCAAAAAACGAGGGCCATAGCTCCATCCTGCCCACCAATTAGAAAAAATACTATAGACCATTACTTCGAGTATGCATGCTAAACCAAACGCATAAAAGGTAAACTTGAGTTTTTCATTTGAAAGGTTCTTGATCTTTAAATAGCCCAAAACTGAAAACAAAACTACTGGAGTATATACGAATAATCCGCGATTTGGACTAAACAATAATCCAACAAAATGAGGAAAAATTTCCCAATTTAATTTCATTGCAGGAGTTAAACAGGAATAGCCCCCTAAAATACTGCCAAAATAATGGATGTTATAAAACAAAAAAAAGCTACTTGATATAAGTACTGAGGTAAAATACCACATTATGTTTTTTTTATTCATTTTAAGAAAGACATATAATATGATCGGTAAAACAAGAATAGAATCAGAAGGTCTATTAAATATATATAGTCCCGAAAAAAGCCCAAGGAAAATATAGTTTAATTTACTTTCCAGGAATTCATTTTTTATTGTAATGTAAATCATAGCTGCAAGAAGAAGTTCCACCATGCCGTGCTGCCAGAGGGCCTGACTACTTATTGTCCACGTGTTGGTTCCAAAACCATAGATTGACGCTGAAATGAGTCCAATTTTTCTGGTAGTTAAATCTCTTGTAGCCAAATATACAAAAATTCCAGAAAGTGAGGCAATTGCGGAAGCACTTAATTTTTCCATCAAAATCACAATAAATTGAAAACTTGAGTTAAGCATATCTATTGGGCACTGGAATAATTTTAGTATAATATATATCACTGAATAAAAAGGAGTGACAATTAAAGGAGTAACTATTGGATATTGAGATAAATAATGACCATCCATTTGTCCAAACATATAAGGAACACTGATTTTTCCAATGTATGCTCCGAAACCATCGAAATTCACACAATGATGCTCCAAAACACAAAATGGCAAAAGAGATGCAGGTATGGTATCTCCACTAGGTATCGATCTCAAATTTATGTTGTAAACAATAAAAAATAATGTAAACAAAAAGACTAATTCATGTTTTCGTACAAGCATTCTGAAGGAATTTAGTAGTGGGTTTAAATAGCCACTAAATCCCAATATTTTTCTTACATATACTGCGAATTCCATTCCTTTAACTCCAATAAATGTCGATAATTTTCATATTCATATTTCTCAAATAATTTTCCATCGGCAGTGTGTCTAATTTTCTGTAAATTTTGCTCTATACCTCTTAGCCTTCTTTTTTGATTACTGTTCCATTGATTACTTACTGTTCCGTTGATTACTGTTCAATTGCTATATAACTCACGGAATTGAGGCTTTAACAATTCGAGTTCTCCATACCTGGTCAAGAGAGTTCGGGGTTTGTAGCCGTTTCGACTGGTTTTACGGAAATCCGTTCGCTCATAACGTTGTGTCCCAGCCTGGAAAAGGGCTTTTTCTTCCATTACAAGGTTTAAAAATCAGGTAATTAGCTGGCGAATTCCATCTTCCTGATCGACAAGATAATCTTTTATGAGTGAGAATAAATTTACCATCTCTGCATCCTGTTTTTTTGTGGTGAAAAGAAAAGGATACAGAGTCAATCATATTTTACAGAACTTTCGCTACACTGCTTTTTTAAAAAGATAAATATTCCTAATAGTTCTTACCCAATTGTAGAATCAAGCATAGTTTTGAGACAGCCTGATTATCTGATTTTTTTATTATACATCCACATTAACATCACAAGCTCTTTAAATCCAATTTTATAGACTTCGCTGTATCAAATCCTATCATTGATGTGGCAGGTATTCCAATCACTATTAGGTATAAATTTTTAACAAGATGGTCTAACACAGCTACTGCTAAAGCATCATTGTATCCGACGTTGGCAGCCGAAAATACAATAACTATGACTCCTTCATAAAGACCAATTCCGCCAGGTGTAGCTGGGATAATTTTTGCAATATTGGCAAGCGCAACTCCAAATATCATGTAGAATATCGGCACATAAATATTCATGCTCAAAGCTATGAAGTAAAGAGTGAGTATTTCGAAAAACCAGATCAATAACGATAGTAAAATACATTTACCTAACAATATGCGAGTAGCAAACAAATTACTTAAGCTAACATGTGTGCTTTTCCCAATTGAGATAAAACCTTTTGTAAGTTTAAATGTAATCTTATTTTCAATTATATTGAAGATGCGAGAAAAAATTGAAATTTTTCTGAAGAATACCATCCCTATAACTATTATTAAGCAGGTTCCAATCAATAATGATACATACTTGTTGATAATTGGCTCCTTCAATCCAATAAATATAAAGGACATTGTAAAAATCCCTGCCGCAAGCAAATCGAGTATTCGAGTGAATACGACTGATGCGAGAGAATCCTCTATTTTCATACCATACAATTTCAAATAAAGAACATTGGCAACATCGCCTATTTTTGCTGGAAGCAGTACGTTCAGCGCATAACCTGAAATATGCAGCAGAAACAAGTCTTTTAACTTAATGTCTGCTTTGAAGTGTGAAGTCACATCTTTTAATCGAATTATTCTAAAAATCCATGAAATCGAATAGATACATATGGAGATTATTAAGATTTTTTTTGACATATTTGATATCAAGAGAATAAAATTATCTGTACCTCCATAGTGTATCAAAGCTCCTATAATACACAATCCGAATACAAATGAAATAATATGCTTGACATATTGTTTTGTGGATGACATGTTAGTATTTCACAATTTTTCTTCTATTCTATCTAATTTTTTTGTCAAATAATCCATAATCAGTCCAATGGAAATCAATTGCATTGAAATAAAAGCAAACAATAATGTTAGCAATGGATAGTACTCATGTTCTAAGACACCAAACATGATTTTTTCATACAATGAGATCGTTCCAAAAAAAACACTTAAAATAATAAAAAATAGACTCGGCAACATTATTGTTTTTGCAAGCAAAGATGTTTCACGATAAGCAACAGACATTAGGCCTCTAAACATTTTGGCGCCATCTCTAATTGGCCTTAGTTTAGATGTACCAACTCTACTGCGATACTCAATAGGAATCTCCACGATCTTGTAGCCAAGTTTTGCTGCTCTTACTGTCATTTTTGTTTCATATTCCAAACTAACAGCATGAACATCCAGTTTCTCAAAATTATCCTTTTTAAATGCTCTATAACCGGTTTGACCATCAGTAATATTAATACAACTTATATATGCTGCCATGAGTGAAAAGAACCTATTTCCGATCTTATTCAGAAGAGGCATATTATTTATTCCATTCATAAATCGAGAACCCAATACAAGATCTGCACCATTTTCAATCTCATTAACAAATAGAGGTACATATTCTGCTGGATAAGTGCAATCAGCATCCGAAAAAATAATTATGTCACCAGTAGCATTTGCCACACCAGTGCGTAATGCTGCTACTTTTCCTTTATTTACCTCGTGTTTGTAGACCAGAACTCCACAGCTTTTAGCGACGTTAAAAGTATTATCTGAAGAACCATCATCTACAACAATGATCTCATCTACTTTATCAATATATTCTTCAATAACTAAAGGTAACGCTTCTTCCTCATTCCATGCAGGAAGAACCAAAGATGTTTTCATAAAGTCACTTTTCCTTAGTTGTCACTAAAATATTCTATCGTCTGTTCAAGTCCCTTACATAGTTTTACTGCTGGCTCCCATCCCAGAACTTCCTTCGCCCTGCTAATATCCGGTCTTCGAACCTTAGGGTCGTCCACGGGTAAATCTCTGAAGACGAGCCTGGAATTGCTGCCAGTGATTTTAATAACCATTTCTGCAAATTCCAGCACGTTCATTTCATCTGGATTGCCTATATTCACTGGTTCCACAAAATCTGACCTAATTAACCGATGGAGCCCATCTATCAGGTCAGATACATAACAGAATGAACGGGTTTGACTACCATCTCCGTAAACTGTAATATCCTCACCTTTCAGGGCTTGATTTATGAAATTGGGAACGACTCTTCCGTCACCTGCCCGCATACGTGGCCCATAGGTATTGAAAATACGCGCAATCCGGGTGTCGACATTATGATAACGATGATAAGCCATTGTAATGGCTTCTGCATATCTCTTAGCTTCATCATATACTCCACGTGGCCCAATGGGATTTACATTACCCCAATATGACTCCGGCTGAGGATTTACAAGTGGGTCCCCATAAGCTTCAGAGGTTGACGCAAGTAAAAAACGCGCTTTTTGTTCCTTAGCAAGTCCCAACATATTGTAAGTGCCAAGTGCACCAACCTTCAATGTTTGAATAGGCAGTTCGAGATAATCAATAGGTGATGCAGGACTGGCCAGGTGAAAAACGTAATCAATCTTGTCACCAAAATATATCGGTTTTGTAACGTCATGTTTTATGTATGTGAATTTTTCTGACTTTATATGTTCAATATTTCTTATATCTCCTGTTGCAAGGTTATCTATACAGATCACATCATACCCTTTTGTGAGTAACAGATCGCAAAGGTGCGAACCTAAGAATCCTGCTCCGCCAGTTACTATAACTTTCATGTTATCCAGCTTCTGAATACTTTATCGATGAAGAATTACTTATATTCAAGAAATCATGCTTCCTACAAGATCCGCATTGTCTCCTGTTAAGACTTACACATAATGGATATTGAAAATATTTCCCGAATCAGACCGACCATGCAATCCAGAAGATGGTCAATTATGGGCGTACCACTAATAATCCAGATTGATTTTGTTCTATGGGTTCGGGGGATATATGTGCCCATGTTCCAGTAGCAGAAATCATTAGTAAGAATTCCATTTTGAGATCCTTGTAGAGTTTTTGGAATTGCGATCTAAATTAATTCTGCAGACTTCATACTGTATGTAAATCTATTATATATTTTTTCTTAACTTAGTATGTTATATTTTTATTTATGCTCATTTAAGACTCAGTACCAAAATCCAGTGATGAATGTAAAATTAAAAATCACTGGATTTTATAATTGGTTACAATTCTTGTGATAAGATTTTTGGATTGAGGTCTTAGATCTCGAATATTTATTTTGATTAAAGACCGGATCTTCTTGCGAATTTAGAATTTCAATACAGAAATGTAAAAATTACTCGATTTTGGAACAGAGTCGTATTCCAACTAAATAGAAGCCCTTATCTGAAAAAAGTGTTTAATACGGGCACGTTAAAAATTATCCTCAACCCCGGGTATGTCTTGTAATTGGTCATGTCAGATATGTGCGGTGTCACTTTTATACTTTTTTTATGATTTAACCCAATTTGCTTTTTTAAAAAGCTAGGACTTACGTGGTTGAAACGAGAAATCAATAGCGTTAAACCTTTAACTGTCCAAAATCCTCATTTGGCTACAACGTCTGTCGTACTTGATTTTGTATCTCAAGTGCGTAAGTCCTAAAAGCTACAATAACTGTTATGATATTGTGAGATTTTGTATTGCAAAGCTAAGTTTTCTTGTGTCCTGGCTATCATCGCTAATTTGTGCCGGAGAAAATGATTCTTCCTGAGTAGAAAATCTTATGATATTTTCTCCTTTTTCTAAAGTTAGTGGTATTTTTATATCTGTGAAATCTGTTGGTATAGTTTTCTCAAAGCAGTCATCTTCAACATAGATTTCGATGTTTTTTGGATTCTGATAGCTGAGTATTCGGAAACTAAGGGTTTTATTTACTTTTTCGTTTGAGCATATCATTAACGTAGCATTGTTCGATATCCACCTGGTCGGGACCCCGTCCCATTCCTCTCGATTATACCAATTATCCTTTAAAATCATAAATGGCTTTACAGGCTCTTTTTTGACACGGTATACAATTAAAGAATCTTTTTCATATGTTTTCCGTTCGGTGTGGAGTGCTTTCTGTATCAATTTCTCGGCTAAATCAACTTCTTTGTCATTCATATAATTTGTATGTAATACAATATATGATATGTTATAATAATTCAAAATGGATGTTCCAACCTGATTTATATCCGGGTTCAGGATATCAACAGTAAGAGGCTGCAAATAAGTTAATTCCCTTACTACAGGTGTATTAAGTTCAAAATCTCTCGCATTGGAGGGATATCTGGCAGCCACGTTACCTACGACCGGTTTCTTATGTATTGTTTGATAATAAATGGTATTTACACTTGCTACATATTTTAGAGTTGCAGGTATTTCGAGCAGTGCATAATTGTCTTCATCCTGTGAGATCTCTTTGTAAAATGATGGTTGGTTTACAACTGACATCGGAAAAGGAATTGCTAAATATTCAAAAATTATCAAACTGCTTATTACAACTGCAATTATTTTTTTATTATTTTTGTTCGATTTTAGTAATTCTGAAATTCCATACCCCGTCAAAACTGCAAATGAGAGTGAAGCAATTACAAAAAATCTCCCAGTTGTCCTGCAGTTGTCCATAAATGGGACCAAATAATACAAGGCCAAATGTGGAAGAGGAATAGTAGTCTGGAACACTGTAAACGATGTACTACCGTTTATGTGAAGAAGTGGGCCAAGACTGAGTAACGAAAAAAACAATGCAGATATCGACCAAAATTTTACATACTTGTTTTCTTTTAGTCTACCGATCGCGAATAAAGAGAGTAAAATGACAGTGTATCCAATAAAAGTTGTATTTTCACTGGTATTTCCTGAGAAATTGCTGTAAATATCCTTAGTAAAATCCCCAAATATTGGATGTAAAACAGATGGAAGAAAAAAACTCAGTAAATCAGTTGAGTACGTAATAGCTTCAAACGGATCCATTTTTAAAAAATTATCATTAGATATTGCTGTTAGAATATTTTCCATTGTAAGGGGTATTAAACCTAAGAATGAAATTACTCCAAATAAGGAGTACTTATAAAAAATACTTTCTAATTTTTCTTTATAATCTTGTTTTTCGTTTCTTAAAACAATGTAGATTTCATATAAAAACAGTAACAACACAAAAATTCCCATGAACACCATGTATTGAAGATCGCTCATGGCTACGAGAATAAAGAATATTCCTGCAAAAAAACTGTTTCGAATTCCTCCTTCTCTAAACATTTTCATCAAGTATAGGGCGCAAAAAGGTATCCATTCGATACTGGTTGCCCCGAAATGACCAAGAGAATGTGCACAATGATAGGGTGAAAATGCAAACACGAGTCCAGCTATGAATGAAGAAAGTTTGTCATTTGATAGGTATTTTGTAAGTAAGTATGTGCCATATGCTCCAAAAATAAATGAGAATAACCATAATATATTATATGCTTGATGGAGGGCCATCACACTGGATAACAAGTATGTAAGGATCTGGTTAAATGCAGATTGAAAAGGGGACGCTGGTATCCCATAGGGATGAAATATTAAGTAATCATGTGTTAATTTTGTGAGTCCGGGATTGAAGATCGCTACTGGCGCATACCAAAGTATTCTTATCCAGTGAAATGCATCTGACCCACCTGGGATACTAGTGGATATTTTAAAAATTACAGGATAAGTGAGTATAAAAGTTAGTAAAGTATATAGTATTAAGATTCCGGCGTTTTCTTTTAAATTTTTTTCCTTAAGCTTCCAGGTGAATTTCTGGCTTTCTCTTGCTTTCATTCTTATTTTCTGCATAATACCATAGTCCATGGAAAAGATTTCTTTACATCTACCACATGAAAATAGTTATCTATCAGTTTACAAACTCTCTTTTAATCTCATTCATCTGATCAAACCTGATTTTGACAGTTAGAGATCAATAAATACTCTCCCTTTTGTGTTATTCAGTCCAATGAAAATCACAACATAGAGAGCCTTCCCTAAATTCCTAACAACAATATATGTGTTCCTATCAGATCTATTCTTGCTTTAGTCCTTTTATGAAAAACTTAATTTTTGTGATATTTTTGGCAAACATAAAAGCAAGGGTCTTAATTTCAATAGCTTATTGATAGGAGTGTTGAGCTATAAGCTCACTGATAATTTTAGCATCAAAGAAGCTGGCAAATGGTTAAATCGGGAAGAAATTCTTGAGATCTTGAGCCTTGAAAGATTCCCTGAAAGATTCCCTGAAAGATTCCCTGAAAGATCCCCTGAAAGATTCCCTGAAAGATCCCCTGAAAGATCCCCTGAAAGAGTCCTTTATAATACCCTTGAAATTCTGGGATGTAACAAAGAGGAAATCCGCCTGGATATTATGAGTGGTCTTTTTTCGGTTTGTGATTTTTAAGAAACGGATCTAAATCTGGATTGGAGGAGTATAATTCTTCAAGGCACTAAACCCGAACCCATTTGGGTCAAAAAAGAAGGGAAAATATCAGTGCCAATTAGTGGACGCTATAAAACTAAGGATAAAAAGCAGCAGAAGTTTTATTATATACTTTCTGGCTCTATATCCCTTTATATGGCTGATGAGAAGCGGATATCGAGAATTGTTCCAGATACCAGCGTGATAATTGACGGGAGGCTCTCGTCCCGCATCAGAAGTGGTGAGTTCAGGGGCGTTGAGGTCGTTGTTCCCGAAGCTGTGGTGTCGGAGCTTGAAGCTCAGGCAAACAGGGGCAGAGAAATAGGTTTCAAAGGGCTTGAAGAGCTTTCGGAACTTCGGAAGCTATCAGATAGAGGGGAGATTAATCTTCAGTTTAGCGGGGTTCAGCCCACTTCTGAGGAAATCAGGCTTTCTAAGGAAGGAAGGGTGGATGCCCTTATCCGGCGTACAGCTTTTGAGGTAGGGGGGCTGTTCGTTAGTGAAGACCGCGTGCAGTCTCTGATAGCTAAGGCAAAAGGGCTTGATGTTGAGTACATTCATCCCAAAGTTCTGGACACATCAGAATTCGGCCCTCTTAAAATAGAGCATTTCTTTACTGATGATACGATGTCCGTACATCTCAAAAATGCGGTTTCTCCAATGGGCAAGAAAGGTCCTGTGGGGGATGTGCGTTATGTACGGATCCGGGAAGAGCCTGCAACTTCCCAGGAGCTTTCCAGTATCTCAAAAGAACTTATCGAGAGGGCGAGGCTGGACCCTGAATCTTTTATCGAAATGTCCTCGAACGGGGCTACGGTCCTGCAAATAAGAAACATGCGGATTGCAATTACACATCCTCCTTTCTCCGATGATATGGAGATAACTGTCGTCAGACCTACAGTTGTTGTTGACCTTGAACATTACCGTCTGAGCGAGAAGCTGAAAGAGCGTATAGTAAGCCAGCGTGGAGTCCTTATTGCAGGACCTCCGGGAGCCGGGAAATCTACTTTCGCTGCTGGGGTTGCTCGTTATTTGAATGACCACGGGCAGGTAGTCAAGACCATGGAATCTCCAAGGGACCTGCAGGTGCCTCCTGAGATCACTCAGTATTCTCCCCTTAATGGGAGGATGGAAGACACCGCTGACCTCTTGCTTCTGGTCAGGCCGGACTACACTATCTATGATGAAGTACGAAAAACCGGGGATTTTCTGATCTTTGCAGACCTGCGCCTTGCAGGAGTCGGGATGATCGGAGTCGTGCATGCAACCCGGGCTGTGGATGCCATTCAGCGCCTTATCGGAAGGGTTGAACTGGGTGTGATCCCGCAGGTAGTCGATACTGTAATTTTCATCGATAAAGGAGAGGTTGCAAAGGTCCTGGTGCTCGCCTTTATAGTTAAGGTCCCTTACGGGATGACCGAGCAGGATCTTGCAAGGCCGGTAATTACCATTGCGGATTTCGAAACTGGCAAGAGTGAGTATGAGATTTACACATATGGGGAGCAGGTTGTGGTCATGCCAATCGGCGCTTCTCCGGAAAGCCGGAAACCTGCCTGGAAGCTTGCTGAAGAAGGGATAAGGAACGTTATTAGCAGGTATGCAACTGGTCCTGTTGAAGTGGAAGTGACCTCAGACGACAGTGCAATCGTAAAAGTCCATGACGACGATATGAGAAAGGTTATCGGCAAAGGTGGGAGTGTAATTGACAGGATCGAAAATATCCTTGGGCTCCATATCGACGTAAGGGAACTGGAAGCCGAAACTCCACGAAGCACAAAAGGTCCGAAACGTGGGGCTGAACGCAAAACTTTCCCGGGAAAGGCAAGAGAATCTGTGCCTGAAAAAGGTACTCCTGCATCCCCGGTTCATCCCATCATCGAAAGGACAAAGAAACACCTTATCCTTGGGGCTCTTGAACTAGCAGGAAAAGACGTGGAGATTTTCATCGAAGACGAATATCTCTTCAGCGCAACTGTTAGCCGGCATGGAGATGTGAAACTCAGGATAAACTCGGATCTTGCATCGGGAATTATGGAAGCTCAGGACAGCGGAGACATTGTTGAGGTCAGACCTATCTGATTCTCTCATTTTCCTTTTATTCCCTTATTTTTAGCTTCTTTTTTATACTTCACTTTTTTCTTTTTTTTGTTTCTGATTCCTCTTTCTTTTGACGGGCTGATACAAGCTGGAAGAGCTTTATAACTTATGGATTGAAAATCGGTTTCCGGGTCAAGGGACAGATTACTGATTAATATGGAGCTTCCTTTTCTTTCTTTTTTTTTCAAGGTATACTTCTTATACTTTCTGCAATGTTGTCAAAAAATTTATATACTGTCGGGGTCTGATTTAATATTAAATAATTTTATGGAGTGGTGGTTCAATTGAGTAAATCATATCAGTTAGAGCCCGAAATCAGGGGCGATTTGCAGGGGAGAATCGAGGTTTTTGACCAGAGTATCAGAAGCTTTGAAAAGCGGTTGAGGGCAGTTGAGCGCCGCTTATCCCTTGAAGCACCTCAGACTTTGAAGGCTGGAAAGGCTTTTTCAGGAATATCTCCAGATTCTTTTCAAGAAGTAAACTCTGTAAATCTTGCTGCAGGTTCTTCAGTTTCTCCACAGGGGCCTTCTATTTCTCCTGAAGCTTTTTTTACTCTTCCGGAGAATCCTCTGCTTTCAGACTCTGTTACGTCGCTCTCTGAAGAGGATATTTCAACTTTTGCCTTCGGTGCAGTGCTTCCCTCTTCAGAAGCCTCAAATGGTTCCATAATTTTTCATGATAGTTCTTCGGAAGTTTCAGGAGCCAGTTACCGGGTAAGGGATATAAGTGCTCTTTTTTCGCGCCTCTCAGAAAGCCTCCATTCTCTACAGGCTGCTATTTCTGAACTTTCTGATTTTGTGCACAGTAACCTTGAGCCAGATATTGAAAAACTAGGGAATGAAGTCAGGGACATTAAAGTTCAGGAAAGTGTATCCGAAGAGTGTATAAGAAAATTTGAATCCCGCATTGAAGCCATTGAAAATCGAGATCGTTTTACCCTGGGTTCGATAAAAGTTCCGGTAGAAATCTCAGGAATTGCCGGGTCTTCTGTCCTTTTCCTTACAGGATTTCTTATCTGGTCTGGTCGCTGGGATGTAATAAGGTCTCCTTACTTCTCAACAGGGCTTGCAGTAATTATGGCAGGAGCTGTACTTTTGAAATTTTATATGGTTAACCGGAAGCAAAAATCGCTAACGAACGGATGATGGAAATTAGTACTTAAAAATAAATTAATTTACTCAGTTATAAAGCAATTAGCAGTTAGAAGTGAACAATTAACATTAAGTAGTTAGTAATAATTATTTTATTACAAATAAGATTCTGCCGAATATTCTCTATAATCATCAATTGGTAATAATCCATAAAATCTATTTGAATAAATCGATTTCTGTAAGCCGAAATACATTTTTCCTGATTGATTCCATAACGATACTATCTGATCAGCCTCAAAACATTTTTATATAATTACTCTCTATGTTTTTATATTCAGATAGTTTCCGGGTGGTTTCATAATCGAATTAACTAAAGCTCTTATTCTTGGTTTCACAGTAGGCATATCTGCAGCCATTATCCCCGGGCCAATGATGTTTGCGACAATCGGAGCGTCTTTTCAGAAAGGATGGCGAGCAGGGCCTTCGATATTCCTAGGTCATGCCCTTGTAGAACTCGTATTTTTCGTACTTATTCTGATAGGTGCATCATCGTTCTTTGGAAAATCAGTAATCTCGTATCTGGCTATAACGGGCGGTTTAATGATGGTGGTCTTCGGGCTCGTAATGATCAAAAAAGCAAAAGAAGCCTCTACAATGGATATCTCTATTTCAGCCAGCAGCATGAATCTCTCTTCGGGTCTTGTATCTTCTGGAATTATGACTTCGGCATTGAACCCTTTCTCAGGTACGGTATCCGCAGGAATTATAACTTCAGCACTGAATCCATTTTTTGTTGCATGGTGGTTAACAGCAGGCAGTGCGATCCTTCTTCAGGAGTATCTTACAGGCATCTTCGCAGTAATTGCATTTATTATCGGGCACTGGGCAGCAGACCTTGGATTTCTTGTAGCTGTGTCTTCATCTTTTTCCAGAGGAACGGAAATAATTTCACAGCCCACACATGAAAAACTGGTATATATCTGTGGAGGTTTTATGGCATGCTTTGGGCTGTGGTTCATGATCAATAACAATAATATTTTACAATGAGTCGTTCTGTCATTTTAAAAAGTATCGGTATTTATTATTACAACCTTTTTTTTGTTCCGGACTCTGTTCGAAAACAGAAGTTATCTCCAGAACGCTAAAGCCGGAAGCCGGGTGAGCACAAAATTTCTCAGGCCCCACAGTTTAAATATGATCGGACAACAAAAGGTATGGAGGTCATATAAACTACATTCGGAAGGTGTTTTGCATTTTCTGAATAAGTTTTTTAGATGCCATTTTTCACCATATTTTGGCAATTACATCCAATATATATACCAATATTTATAATTTCATACACACTCTTTCACTTATATATGAACCGAGATTTAGAGTATATGTAGACATTCTCAAAGGTTGTCAGTTAGATGTTCTTGTTTCAAAAACGGTGTCTAGAAAAATGTTTCCATTTTTATGTCGACCTGCCGAATATAGGGCCGAAATAAAAGAGAATGGATAAAATCAGCTACTGCCTGCTTTTTGGAAACCTTGCAGAGTTGTATCTAAAGATGCAGGAAATGAAAACAACATATTTCAAAGAGTATTGTATTTCATTCACCGAGCGGAAGGTAAGATTATGAATCTTAATGACGACTGGGACGATAAAGGTAGCTCAAGACCTATTGATCCACTTAAAAGGATACCTGCGATGGCGGGTCCGATTCTTCGCACAATCGCAATCATCTTTGCGATCCTTATCATCTTTTCCGTAGCCTTTGGATCGATATTAGTATCCGTCGGCGCGGGAGAGGTAGGAGTGAAATTCAGCCAGTTCGGAGGGGTTCAGGCAGATGAACTCGGAGAAGGGTTGCACATCGTCCCACCCTGGGTCTCAGTAACCAAGTACTCCGTGCAGAGCCAGGTCTATACCATGAGTTCTCAGGCTTCGGAAGGGGAAAGGGTAGGAGATGACCGGATCAATGCCCTGACCAGAGAGGGTTTGACCCTTGGCCTGGATATTTCGATCCGCCACAGACTGATCTCCACGGAGGCAAGCAGTGTGCACCAGAAACTTGGCACGGCTTATGCCGAAAAGATCATACGTCCGACCGTCAAGTCCGTGATAAGGGAAGTTGTCTCCAGGCACACAGCAATGGAAATCTATGGGCAGCAGAGGCAGGTTGTTGCAGAAGAGATGCAAACCGAGCTTGAAGATCGTCTGAAAAATGACGGATTCATTGTTGAGGAAGTCCTGCTCAGGAACGTGCAGCTCCCGGAAAGGGTTGCAACGGCAATCGAAGAGAAACTGCAGGCTGACCAGGAAGCCCAGAGGATGATTTTTGTGAAACAGAAAGAAGAACTCGAGGCTGAGAGAAAGGTCATCGAAGCCGACGGGGTCGCCAATGCCACCATCATCCGGGCCCGAGGGGAAGCAGCAGCTCTCATGATGATAAATGAGGAAATCAAGAAAAACCCTGACCTTATCCGCTACAAGTACATCCAGATGCTTGAGGGCCAGGAAATCCAGACCATGATCGTCCCGAGCAGTGAGGGAATCATCCTGGACGTTTCGAATAAAAAAGCTCAAGATTAAAATGTAAGATAAGGCTGGATAAGGCAAGATCTAAGTAAAAAAGTTATATAAAAGTTATATAAAAGTTATATAAATGTAATATAAAAGTAATATAAAAGTAATATAAAAGTAGAAGGTAAACGACACATATGACCGATATACCCCAAGACCACCCGAGGTATGAATCCCTGCTCGCCCGTGAAAAGGTTGCAGCCGGGGTAAAGATGGGAATTACAAGTATTCAGGGGCTTATTGCCCAGGGAAGAGGCGAAAGCTTTGACTACCTTATAGGCGAGCGTAGCACCGAATCTGCCCTGTATGCAGAAAGGGCGGCAGTTGCTGCACTTCTTCTGGCAGAAAACCCGGTTATTTCCGTAAATGGTAACGTCGCAGTCCTGGCTCCTGAAAAAGTCGTTGCCCTGGCAGACATTACCGGAGCTCAGATTGAAGTAAATCTTTTCCACAGGACCGAAACCCGGGTGCACCTCATAATAGAACATTTGAAGGCCAACGGAGCTTCTGAGGTGCTTGGAAAGAATCCGGATGCAAGCCTTGAACTCTCCCATGACAGGCGGCTTGTAGACAGCAAGGGAATCTATACGGCAGACGTTGTGCTCGTCCCCCTGGAGGATGGAGACCGTTGTGAGAAACTTGTAGAGATGGGAAAGACTGTCATAACAATTGACCTGAACCCTCTTTCACGGACCTCCAGAACCGCCACAATCTCAATAGTGGACAACCTTACAAGGGCTCTCGAAAATATGGCCAAGCTTGCACAGGAAATGAAAAAGGAGAGGAAAGAAGAACTTGTGGAGCTGATTACCACTTACGAGAACAAAAAAGCCCTCTCCGAGGCTATTTCTGAAATTCAGGAACACCTCAAGATCCTGATTGCAGAAATAGAATACTGAAAGATACTTGAAGCAGGATACTTACATGGACCTGATAGAAAAAACGAGGGAATTTGCGGCTACTTTTCATGACGGAGAGCCCAGTTCCCACGATATGTCCCATATAACCCGCGTAGAAGCCCTCTGCATGGAAATCCAGAAAGAAGAAGGGGGAGACCTTTTCATCCTTCAGCTTGCGGCTCTTCTGCATGACGTCGGGGTTATCAAAGAACATGAGGTGGGGGGAGACCATGCCCTCTACAGTGCAGAGATAGCCTCCGAATTTCTGGGGAGGGCAGGTGTTGAAAAAAAGACTATTGAAGCTGTGACATACTGCATCCTGACACACCGGTTCAGCGGGGGGGAAAGCCCGGAAACAATAGAAGCCAGGATCCTTCAGGACGCC
This sequence comes from Methanosarcina sp., assembly GCF_028693135.1. Classification (GTDB taxonomy): domain Archaea; phylum Halobacteriota; class Methanosarcinia; order Methanosarcinales; family Methanosarcinaceae; genus Methanosarcina. The sequence continues at coordinate 21,632 of NZ_JAQUVZ010000010.1, read as the reverse complement.
GACAGGCTCGATGCCCTGGGAGCAATTGGAATTTTCAGGTCTATCCTTTCAATGGGAGCTCTCAGGATGCTGAAGCACACAACAGGACTGGATAAAGGAAGCTCAAAAAAGACGGTCTATGTCAGGGGTCCTGTTGAAGGCTTTAACGAATACATGCACTACAAGCCTTTCACTATCCCCCAAAAGTTGAATACCGCTAAAGCAAAGAAGATTGCAGAAGAAAGGCTGAAGATAATGCACCTTTACCTTGAAGCTCTTAACCTGGAAACCGGAGCCGGCAAATAAACCCCCTGCAAGTAAAAACCCTATTAGATAGCTAATTTGAAGGATTTGGAGCAAAAAATCTCGGCTGAGTATTTGGAGCAGCAAAATCCCGACGTTTCTGATAACGCTCCAAAAGCCGATTTTTCTTCCGGGATCCTGAAATCTAAACCCTGAAAACTCCAGACCTTACTAGCCAGAAACAATTTATAAAGACTTGTATTTTATGAAGAGTACAGGATAATTCCGGAGAATTCTCAGGACAACTTTTTTTAGGATAACATCTTAAACTCGAGTTAGTTACCTTATAAGTCGCAGTTCAATAAAGCTGTAGTCCAATAAAGTTGAAGTCTAATGAAGTTGAAGTCCAATAAAGTTGAAGTCCAATAAAGTTGAAGTCAAATAAAGTTGAAGTCAAATAAAGTTGCAGTTCAAACCTGACGGATATGATCATATGGCTGACATAATAATAAAAAATGCTTATGTTTTAACGATGGACCCTGATGCGGGGGACCTTAAAAACGGGACTGTTGTTATTGAAGACGGAAAGATCACTGAAATCGGGGAAAAAACCAACGAAAGTGCCGATATCGTGATCGATGCAAACGGTTCGGTAGTAATGCCAGGGCTTGTGAACACACATACCCATGCAGCAATGACTCTTTTCCGGGGTTATGCCGATGACCTCCAGCTTGCGGAGTGGCTTGAGAAACATATCTGGCCTGCCGAAGCCCAGTTGAAGGCAGAAGATGTTTATAAGGGCAGCCTGCTCGCATGCCTGGAAATGATCAAATCCGGAACAACTTCCTTTGCAGACATGTATTTTTTTATGGATGAAACTGCAAAGGCTGTTGAAGTATCGGGACTCAGGGCTTCACTCTCTCACGGCCTGATAGAGCTCTGGAACGAAGAAAAAGGAGAAGCTGACCTCAAGGAAGGAAAGCGCTTTGTCCGGGCCTGGCAGGGAGCAGCCGGCGGAAGGATAAAAACCATGTATGGCCCCCATGCCCCGAATACATGCTCAGAGGAGTTCCTTGCAAAGGTAAAAGAAGAAGCTCGCAGGGACGGCGCAGGCATCCATATCCATGTCCTGGAAACCGAAGCCGAACTGAATGCAATGAAAGAAAGGTACGGGAAATGCTCGGTGCACCTGCTCGAAGACCTGGGGTTCTTAGGCCCTGATGTGCTTGCTGCCCATTGTGTCTGGCTTTCGGATGGGGATATAGAAATTTTAAGGAAAAGGGGAGTAAATGTATCCCACAACCCCATAAGTAATATGAAACTGGCATCAGGAATTGCTCCGGTATACAAGATGCTGGAAAAGGGAATGAATGTCACCCTTGGCACTGATGGCTGCGCCTCAAACAACAACCTTGACCTGTTTGAAGAAATGAAGACCGCTGCCCTCCTGCATAAAGTGAGTACAGGCAACCCGACCGCTCTTCCGGCTCGCCAGGTCCTTGAGATGGCAACCGTTAACGGGGCAAAAGCCCTTGGCACGGAAACCGGAATGTTGAAGGTGGGAAAGAAGGCTGATGTAATTATAGTGGATATGAAAAAACCGCACCTTACCCCCTGCTTCGATGTCCCGTCCCATCTGGTATATTCTGCAAAAGGAAGCGATGTCAGGACAACAATAGTGGACGGAAAAGTCCTTATGGACAATTACAGGGTACTTGTGCTGGATGAGGTAAAAGTGATGGAAGAAGCCCGGAGAGCAGCAGAAGAGCTTGTAGCAAGGGCAAACGCTTGAAAAGCATCAGGGCATGCAGCATAACGAATGACACATTATCATACAGGAAGAATAAATACCTGAAAGCCGAACTTAACCACAGGTTCACTTCAATCTGTCGGTAACCAGAGTTACAATTTGAGTAAACTCATAGAACTATTTTGAGAAATCAAAGTACAAACCATATTCAATCATTCAATTCAATTCAATTCAATCATTCAATTCAATCATTTATCTTACATGACGGGATAACCATGACCGAAAAAGAACTCGTAGAATCCGGAAACATGAAAATGGAATGGGCAAGAAGCCACATGCCTGTAATTGCGATCATCAGGGAGAAGTTTGAGGAAGAAAAACCCCTGAAAGGGCTTAAAGTAGGAATGGCCCTTCATGTGGAAGCAAAAACCGCAGTCCTTGTCGAGACCCTGGCTGCAGGCGGCGCACAGGTTGCAATTTCAGGCTGCAATCCCCTTAGCACCCAGGACGATGTGTCAATGGCTCTCGATACCCGGAAAAATATAAGCTGTTTTGCAAAATACGGGTGTTGCACGAGTGAATATTATGAAGCAATAGATAAAGTCCTTGACTTTGAACCTGACATCACAATCGATGACGGGGCAGACCTTATTTTCAAACTCCACAAAGAAAGGCCGGGTATGCTTCCAAATATCCTCGGAGGCTGTGAGGAAACAACTACAGGAGTCCACAGGCTTCATGCCATGGAAAAGGACGGCGCACTTAAGATGCCGGTAATAGCGGTAAACGATGCCATGACCAAATATCTCTTTGACAACCGCTATGGAACAGGTCAGTCAGCCTGGGATGGGATTAACCGGACCACAAACCTCCTTGTAGCAGGCAAAAACGTTGTTGTCGCAGGCTACGGCTGGTGCGGGCGCGGGGTTTCAATGCGGGCTGCAGGACTGGGAGCGAATGTGATCGTCACTGAAATAGATCCTATCAGAGCTCTTGAAGCCAGGATGGACGGATACAGGGTCATGAGAATGGCAGATGCGGCAAAAATAGGTGAGATCTTTGTAACGACCACAGGAAACCGCGATATCCTTACAGCCGACCACTTCAAGGTCATGCAGGACGGGGCAATCCTTGCAAACTCAGGACATTTCAATGTGGAAATCGATATGGAAGCCCTCGCCTCCCTTGCAAAATCAGTCAAGACTGTCAGGCACAATATCAAAGAATACGATATCGGGAACAGGCGCATTAATGTCATAGCCGAAGGCAGGCTTGTAAACCTCGCTGCCGGGGACGGGCACCCTGCCGAGGTCATGGATATGAGTTTTGCAAACCAGGCTCTCTGTGTGCGCTACATTGCCGAAAACAAGCTTTTGAACGGAGTCCACGGGGTCCCCAGGGAACTTGATACCTATGTGGCAACCCTGAAGCTTGAGTCAATGGGCATAAGCACCGACAAACTCACTTCCAAACAGGAATGCTACATGAACGGATGGGAGTGCGGGACATAATTTAGAGACGAAGCAGCAGAGAATATTTTCAGCAACCCCTAAACTCCTGATTCATAATAAGTGCAGTGAATATCAACTTTTTCCAGCTTTGGAAAAATTATGGCATTTACTGCACCTGCTTTTTAATTATCACGTAATCTAGATATATTTAAATGTAAATACATTAAACATCTGAGATACACGTTTTATTTTTTAAAAAGAAGATTTTTTTAGTGAAGAAATTTTCTGTTTTTTAGGAATATTTCCAAAGTCATTTTTGCTGCAAAAGAATCTATTTAAAAAGAATAAACATAAAGAACATAGTGATCACTTGAGAAGCTAGCCATAACTCATTGCAGAACCTGCTTTTGAAAATAAGAATAGGATTGAAATATGCCAGGAGGGGTAGGGATGAAAGGACAGCTGAGGAAGTCCGGAATTGATATTATTGGGGATGTGCCCTGGGGGACACACTTCTGCCAGTTCTACCAGACAAAAGAAGATTTGATGGACATACTTGTCCCCTACTTCAAAGCAGGGCTGGATAATAACGAATTCTGCATGTGGGTCACGTCACAACCTCTGGATGTGGAAGAGGCAGAAGAAGCTCTTAGAATGGCTGTTCCTGATATTGATGCTTACCTTAAGAAGGGGCAAATCGAAATTATTCCCTACACTTACTGGTATGTAAAAGAGGGAAAATTCGATTCGGAAAGGATCTTAAACGGCTGGGTTGAAAAACTCACTCGGGCTCTGGCTAACGGCTACGATGGATTGAGATTGAGCGGGAACACTTTCTGGCTGGAAAAAGAAGGTTGGGATGGTTTCGTTGAATATGAGAAAGAAATAGACAACATCATCGGTAACTTTCATATGATGGCTCTATGTGCCTATCCCCTCGACAGGTGCAACGCAACCGGGATAATCGATGTAGTCATCAACCATCAGTTCGCTTTAATCAAAAGGGAAGGAAAATGGGAGCAGATAGAAAGTTCCAGGCGCAAAAAAGCAGAAGAAGAAGCTTATCAGGCTGCAAAAAACTGGGAATATACCTTTGATGTTGTGCCAGACATGATAGCCATACTCGACACTGAATATGGGGTCGTTCGTGTAAACAGGGCAATGGCGGCTAGATTAGGGATGACACCGGAAGAGTGTGCAGGTTTAACCTGTTATCGTGTTGTCCATGGGATGGACGAACCGCCCTCTTTTTGCCCTCACCGTCAACTGCTCAAGGACGGGCTTGAACACACTGCAGAGGTTTTTGAGGAGTGCCTGGGCGGTTATTTCCAGGAAAGCGTCTCGCCGTTGCATGATTCTGAAGGAAAACTCACTGGATGTATTCATGTTGCCCGTGATCTCACCGAGAGCAAACGGGCAGAGGAGGCGCTGCGCGAGGGAGAAGATCGGTTGCGCTTCGCGCTCGAAACCAGCCACACCGGGGCGTGGGACCTCGACCTGGTGGAGCATACAGCCCACCGGTCGCTCGAGCATGACCGCATCTTCGGCTACGAACAACTGCTCCCACAGTGGACCTACGAGATGTTCCTCGATCACGTGCTGCCGGAGGACCGCAAGATGGTGGACGCGAAGTTTCAAAAGGCTACGACAACACATAGCGATTGGAGTTTCGAGTGCCGCATCCGGCGCGTGGATGGTGTGGTTCGGTGGATCTGGGCAGCCGGGCAGCACCGCATGGACGCTACCGGAAACGTTCGCCGGATGGCTGGCATCGTCCAGGACATCACTGAGCGCAAGAATGTAGAAGAGGCACTGCGTGAGAGCGAGGAAAAGTACCGCAATCTCATGGAGACCGCCAACGAAGGTATATGGATACTTGACGCTGAAGCCAGGACTACGTATGTTAATGAGAAAATGGTAGAGATGTTAGGGTGCAGTCGGGAAGCAGTGATTGGCAAATCTGTACGGGATTTTGCCGATAAAGAGGGTAAAGCTATTTTCGAGATGAATATGAAAAAGAGGCGGCAGGGTATCAATGAGAGTCACGAATTCAAACTACTACGTAAAGATGGCTTGCCTTTATGGACTCTTGTAAATTCTAAAGCCCTTTTTGATAAGGATGGCAAGTTTACTGGTTCTATTAGCATGCTTACTGATATCACCAAGCGAAAAGAAACAGAAGTTAAGTTGAAAGAAGCATATGAAAATTTAGAAAAATTAGTTGAAGAACGAACAAGGCAGCTTGAGAAGGCTTATAACTCGTTGAAAGAAAGTGAAAAAGGTCTCGCTGAAGCTCAAAAAATGGCTCATATTGGAAATTGGGATTGGAATCTTGTAACTGGTGAAGTATACTGGTCTGACGAATTGTATCGTATTTTTGGACGCGAGCCTCAAGAGTCAGGTGCAACTTACGATGAACTTTTAAATTATGTACACCCCGAAGACCGGGACTGTTTGAGTAATGCCATTAAGAAAGGATTAAATGGGAAGCTCCATGGCATTGATTACAGAATTGTCCGGGCTAGTGGGGAAGAACGCGCAGTCCATGCGCAGAGCGAAGTTATTTTTGATGAGGAAAATATACCTATCCGAGTGAAGGGAATAGTTCAGGATATTACTGAGCGGAAAAAAGCAGAGGAGATGCTTAAAGAGAACGAGGGCAAATTGAAAGCTCTTTTTAATCTGCTGCCTGTTGGAGTTTCAATCACCGATAAAGAAAGAAATATCCTGGATTCAAATCTCGCTCTGGAAAGAATCCTGGGCCTCTCCAGATCAGATCTGCTCAACGGAAATTATGGAGCCCGAAAATATATCAGGTCAAATGGAACGGAAATCTCGGCCGAGGAGTTTCCCAGCGTAAGGGCTTTAAAAGATAAAGGGTCGATTCAAAGTTCTGAAATTGGGATTCTCAAGGAGGACGGCAGCATCATCTGGACGGATGTGAGTGCGACATATCTGCCGTTTTCTGATGGGCAGGTAGTTGTTACCACCAGGGACATCACCGAAAGCAAAAAAACCGCAGAAGAACTTCAAAAAGCCGAGGAAAAGTACCGTATAGTCACGGAACGGACAGGGCAGCTAGTATACGATTATAATATAGAGGGAGATGCTGCTAATTGGACCGGCAGTATCAAAGAGTGTACAGGATATACTCCAGATGAGTTTAGAAATATGAGCCTTAAGGTCTGGCTATCTCGTATTCATCCGAAAGATCTGAATCGGTACCTGGAAAATTATGACAGGTATATAATTTCTGGGGAAGCTTACAGGACAGAGTACCGTTTTAGAAAAAAGAATGAAGAATATGTTTACTTTGAAGATAATGGGATCTGCCTTAGAGACAAAGAAGGTAACGTAAACAGAATTCTTGGGGTAGTTAAAGATATTACAGAAAGAAAGGAGGCAGAAGGGAACCTTAAAACTATCGAGATTGCCCGTAAAAAGGAAATTCATCACAGGATCAAGAATAACCTGCAGGTTATTTCCTCCCTTCTAGACCTTCAGGCTGAAAAGTTCAGAGGTAGAGAATGTGTTGAGGATTCAGAAATTATGGAAGCCTTCAGGGAAAGCCAGGACAGAGTAATATCAATGGCTCTTATCCATGAGGAACTGTACAAAGGTGGGGGTTTTGACACACTGAACTTTTCATCTTATATTGAGAAACTCGCTGAGAACCTTTTCCAGACATACAGGCTTGGAAATGCCGATATCAGCTTAAGCATGGACCTTGAAGAGAATGTTTTCTTTGATATGGATACTGCAGTCCCGTTAGGGATACTTATTAATGAACTTATTTCCAATTCCTTCAAACATGCATTTGTAGAGAGGGACAGAGGAGAAATCCGAATCAAGCTCTATAGAGACAAAACCGGGGAATATAAGAAAAATAGAACCGAAAGAAAAAAAGAAGATTTTAAGACCACCAGTTTTGTTTTAGCAGTTTCAGATGATGGGGTAGGCGTACCTGAAAGTTTTGATTTGGAAAAGCCCCCCCGTCTCGGCATACAGCTGGTAGTCACCCTTGTAGACCAGTTAGAGGGAGAACTTGAATTAAAAAGGGATTCTGGAACTGAATTCGTCGTAAGGTTCAAAGCGGAAGAAAAACAGTAAAAAAAGCAGTAAGAATCCGTCTTTCGGGAAGTTATTTCTCTGCCATATTTATTTTGAAGAATAAGAACTTTTAATAATTCGTATGAAACATGCTCTGATCGTATTTTGAAATGAGCAGAGAAAATACTATATTTCGATATACAAACCCTATTTATCAAAAGTTCAAAATACAAGAATCTGGGGTATAAACAGTAAGTTAAGAAGACTGTCAACTATTATGTATTTTTTATTCTTAAGGCATCTTGGAAATCTGTTTTTCCTGAAAACGCAGGTGAATCCCTATTCCTATTTTCAAATTTTTTATTTGTGAAGTATAAATGCTACTTATTACAGATACCTTTTTAGCAAGTAGTCTCTTATTTCTATCTCAATATGGAATTTAATTCAGAATAATGCCCGATAGTAGGACAGATCCTGCTTGAAGTTAAAACACAGTCAGTTCTCAATAGCCGGAGAAGGTGTGAAATGAATCAAAAGCTGAGAAAATCCGGAATTGATATTATTGGGGATGTGCCCTGGGGGACGCATTTCTGCCAGTTCTACCAGACAAAAGAAGATTTGATGGACATACTTGTTCCATACTTCAAAGCGGGGCTGGAAAATAACGAATTCTGTATGTGGGTCACATCGCAACCTCTGGAAGTAGAATATGCAAAAGAAGCCCTGAGAAGAGCTGTTTCTGATATCGATACTTACCTGGGAAAAGGGCAAATAGAGATCGTCCCTTACAAAGATTGGTATCTAAAAGAGGGTTTTTTCGATTCGGAAGGGGTCTTAAACGGCTGGGCCGAAAAACTCAGTCAGGCTCTGGCTAACAGCTACGATGGCGTAAGGTCGAACGGGAACACTTTCTGGCTGGAAAAAAAGGATTGGAATAATTTTGTTGAATACGAGGAAAATATAGATAATGTAATTGCCAGCTTTCATATGATGGCTCTATGTACCTATTGTCTTGACAGGTGCAGCGCGACCGAAATTATCGAAGTGGTCAACAACCATCAATTCGCTTTGATCAAAAGGGACGGAGAATGGGAGCGGATAGAAAGTGCCAGGCGAAACCGGACAGAAAAGGCTCTGACCCAGAGTGAACAGCGCGCAAGGGTGAAGCTGGAGAGCATGCTCTTACCTATTTCGCCTGCTCGGAAGATAGCAGGCCTGAAGTTTGCTGATATCATTGATACCCGGGCGATCCAGTCCTTGTTGGATGATTTCTATAAGTTTGTACCCATTACTATGGCCCTGCTTGACCTCAAAGGAAACGTTCTGGTAGGTGTCGGTTGGGAGGAGATCTGTACCAGATTCCACAGGGTTCACCCGGAAACCTGCAAACACTGCATAGAAAGTGACACAAAACTATCCGCGGGGGTTGCTCCTGGCGAGTTTAAGTTGTATAAGTGCAAGAACAATCTGTGGGACGTAGCGACCCCCATCGTTGTGGACGGTCAGCATATAGGCAATATTTTATCAGGGCAGTTCTTTTTTGAGGGGGAGATTCCGGAATATGAGCTTTTCCGGGTCCAGGCCAGGAAATACGGTTTCAATGAAGAGGAATACATAGCAGCACTTGAAAAAGTTCCACGCTTGAGCAGGAAAACCATAGACACATGCATGTCTTTCTTAACGAAGCTTGCCCACATGATCTCACAGCTAAGTTACAGCAATATCAAACTGACCCAGGCGCTGGTGGAACGCGATGCCCTGGTTAACGCGCTGCGCGAAAGTGAGGAAAAGTACCGCAATCTCATGGAGACAGCCAATGAAGGTATATGGGTACTTGAATGGGTACTTGACTCTGAAGCCAGGACTACTTATGCTAATGAGAAAATAGCAGAGATGTTAGGGTGCAGTCGGGAAGCAATGATTGGAAAATCTGTACGGGATTTTACCGATGAAGAGGGTAAAGCTATTTTCGAGATGAATATGAAAAAGAGGCTGCAGGGTATCAATGAGAGCCATGAATTCAAACTACTGCGTAAAGATGGCTTGCCTTTATGGGCTCTTGTAAATTCTAAAGCCCTCTTTGATAAGTATGGCAAGTTTACTGGTTCTATAAGCATGCTTACGGATATCACCAAGCGAAAAGAAGCAGAATCCAGGTTGAAAGATGCATATGAATATTTAGAAAAACTAGTTGAAGAAAGGACAAGCCAGCTTGAAGAGGCTTATAACTTCTTAAAAGAAAGTGAAACAGGGCTTGCTGAAGCTCAAAAAATGGCTCATATTGGAAATTGGGAGTGGGATATTACAACTGATAAAGCATACTGGTCAGAGGAAATGTATACTATTTTTGGACGCGACCCTCAAAAATTAGCACCATCTTTCAACGAATATTCAAATTATATACATCCCGATGATCGAGAAGACTTTGATGATTCAGCCAAGAAAGCTATGAATGGGAAACCTTACAGCATTACTTACAGGATTGTCCTGGCTAATGGGGAAGAACGTACAGTCCATATCAAATCCGAAGTTATTTTTGATGAGAAAAATATTCCTGTTCGAATAAAGGGAATAGTCCAGGATATTACTGAACGTAAAAAAGCTGAAAAAACTCTGGTAAATTTTGAGACTGCCCGTAAAAAGGAAATTCACCACAGGATCAAGAATAACCTGCAGGTTATTTCTTCTCTCCTTGATCTTCAGGCTGAAAAGTTCAGTAACAGAGAATATGTTAAGGATTCAGAGATTATGGAAGCCTTCAGGGAAAGCCAGAATAGAATTTTATCTATGGCTCTTATCCACGAGGAACTGCATGAAGGCAGAGAAATCGATAAACTGAAATTTTCGTCATATCTTGAGAAACTCTCTGAGAACCTTTTCCAGACATACAGGCTTGGAAATGCCAATATCAGCTTAAGCATGGATCTCGAAGAGAATATTTTCTTTGATATGGACACTGCAATCCCATTAGGGATAATTGTTAATGAACTTATTTCCAATTCCTTCAAACATGCATTTGTAGAGAGAGAAAGGGGAGAAATCCGAATCAAGCTCTATAGTGACAAAACCGGAGAATGTAAGGAAAATAGAACCGGAAGAAAAAAAGAAGATTTTAAGACTACCAGTTTCGTTTTAGCAGTTTCAGATGATGGGGTAGGTGTACCTGAAAGTTTTGATTTGGAAAATCCCGTCAGTCTCGGCATACAGCTGGTAATCACCCTTGTAGACCAGTTAGAGGGCGAACTTAAATTAAAAAGGGATTCTGGAACTGAATTCGTCGTAAGGTTCAAAGCGGAAGAAAAACAGTAAAAAAAGCAGTAAGACTCCGTCTTTCGAGAAATTTGTTTATCTGTCATCTTTTTTATATTAATAATTATACTTATAATGTCCAACAATTACTTCAGTTTCCGAGAATCTTAACCTGAATTCGATTAAATGACTGATTTATCTGATAATATTTAATATTGTGATTACAGTGATACCAATTGATGCTTCATTTTTGGAGGGGTGACTGTCGGGAAAGCGGCAAGCGATTGAAAATCGGGGCAAAAGTTTCCGTCTAACCCAAATCTTTGGAGAAATAATTATAATTTTAACTTTACTTTTAAAAAAGTGAAAATAATCGTACATATAGCTTTCCAGCAGACTCAGAAAAACTTATGTATTAATTCCCAACATATTAAAAAATTTCAATAACTATTTTCTTGAATATGGGGGACAAAAGTAATCCAAGCATAAACTATAAATAGTATAGCTATAATTAGAGGGTTGCACCGGCGTAAGAGGTGCTCCCTGATGCAGCGGGGCAACAGGGTGGCATGCTAAAAAATTAGCCTTCAATGGTGCAAAATAAAGAGGTAGAGAGATAAACAAAGCGGGCCCGTAGCTCAGTCCGGCAGAGCGACTGGCTTTTAACCAGTCGGCCTAGGGTTCAAATCCCTACGGGCCCGCCATGTTCTTTATTATAACCGGCGGATAGGCCATCCGCAGGAACTATCCAGCAAGTTTTTTTAAATGCTTTATTTTTGGAGGAAAGGATTTGACAAAATTCAGCCTGCTTGACCATGAGTCAGTCCCAAAACATGAGATAATCGCAGAGGGCGAATTAAAGTCTGTTTTAAGCAAATTTTTAATTGACAAGGAACAGCTTCCGAAAATTAAAGTGCAGGATCCTGTTAGTAAAGAAATAGGAGCTGCCGTCGGAGATGTTGTGAAAATCACAAGAAAAAGTCAAACTGCAGGGGAAGCAGATTATTACAGACTTGTGATTGAGTAAGCGGGGGGGAATTAAAACCGCTTGCATGATCACATTTTTTTCACTGAACATCTTTTTGAATCCCATGCACCATCGTACGGAAAGATTCAATAACTGCATAAAGATCTTAGGATCATCGTTTATTTATTTTCATTTTAACAAAGCAAAGAGGGTGCTATCATCGCGTTAGAAAGCAGTATACTGTCGCAGGCTTATTTTACACGGGACAAGATAGTGCAGCACCATATAGACTCATTTAACAAGTTTATAGATTACGGGCTGCAAAAGATCATAGACGAACAAAGAATTATAGAGACCGACATTGAAGACACCTATCTCAAACTCGGCAAGATCCGGGTAGAGCACCCGGTGGTAAAGGAAGCAGATGGGGCAATAGAAAAACTGTACCCCAACGAAGGGAGGCTCAGGAACCTTTCGTACTCAGGCCCCCTTTACCTGGAGATGAGTGTCGTAAAAGAAGGGATAGAGTCCGATGTAATAGAAGCAAAAATCGGGCAACTTCCTATCATGATCAAATCCAAAGTCTGTAACCTTCTCGGGCTTAGTGATACTGAGAAAGTTCGCTATGGAGAAGACCCTCTGGATCCCGGGGGATATTTCATTGTCGGAGGTACGGAAAGGGTGGTCATGACCCTTGAAGACCTTGCCCCGAACAAAATCCTTGCTGAGTTCGGAGAACGTTACGGTGACTCTATAGAGGTTGCAAAGGTATTCTCTCAGAAAAGGGGATACAGGGCACTCGTTATTGTGGAAAGAGGGAGAAAATCCCTGCTTGAGGTATCTTTCCCTTCAATATCCGGCAGAGTATACTTTATTACACTTATGAGAGCTCTCGGGATAGTAACTGACGAAGATATCGTAAACGCAGTTTCAAGTGATCCCGAAATTATCAAGTTCATGCTGGAAAACCTTGAAGAAGCCGAAGTCGAAACCCAGGAAGAAGCAATCGAGAAGATTGGAGCGAGGGTTGCTGCAGGGCAGGCCAAGGAATACCAGATAAAAAGAGCAAACTACGTTATTGACAGGTATCTTTTCCCTCACCTTGGAAACGATATGAAAGAGAGGCCCTCAAAAGCCCATTTCCTGGCAAGAATGGCTGAATCCTGTTTTGAGCTTGCACTTGGCAAGCGTACTGAAGATGATAAGGACCACTATGCAAACAAGAGGCTGAAACTTGCAGGCGACCTTATGGAAGACCTCTTCAGGGTATCCTTCAACAGGCTGGCAAGGGATATAAAGTACCAGCTCGAACGTGCAAACATGAGGAACAGGGAACTTAATGTCGCCACAATTGTAAGAGCAGATGTCCTGACTGACCGCTTGCAGCACCCTCTGGCAACAGGAAACTGGGTTGGAGGAAGGACCGGCGTTTCCCAGCTTCTTGACCGGAACGACTACATTTCTACCCTTTCCCACCTGCGCCGTGTAATTTCACCGCTTTCCCGTGCCCAGCCACACTTCGAAGCTCGTGACCTGCACGCAACTCAGTGGGGACGGCTCTGTCCTTCCGAGACTCCTGAAGGTCCAAATTGTGGTCTTGTGAAAAACTTTGCACAGATGGTCGAGCTCTCCACGGGAATCGAAGAAGTAGGGAATATAAAGAAAATACTCTACGACCTTAATGTCGAAAAAATAGTTATAAGAGTGCCCGAAATCCCGGCAAAAATAAAAGAAATATTACTCGATGAATTCGGGGAAGAGATCGTTGAAGAGTTTGAAGAAACTCCGGAACCCGAAATCAAATACAAAGATGATGACTTCTACGATTATTCAGATACGGATGACTCCGGATCAACGTTCGGTGACTGAGGGGTTGATGTCAGATGACTAAAGCAAAAGTATTCATAAATGGAGAACTCGTCGGGACTCATGACAACCCTGCGGAACTTGCAGAAGAGCTTCGAAAGATGAGGCGGCAGGGGTTCATATCCAGGCAGGTCAACATAGCTCTTAACGATAACACCAGGGAATTAATTATAAACTCCGATATGGGGAGGGCAAGAAGGCCTCTCGTAGTTGTAGAAAAAGGAGTTCTGAAGGTAACGGAAGAGCACATACAGAAACTGAAGAGCAAAGAAATCACCTATGACGACCTTGTAAAAGAAGGCTGTGTGGAGTATCTGGACGCAGAAGAGGAAGAAAACGCTTACATTGCACTCTATGAAGCTGACATTACCTCCAAGCACACTCATATGGAGATAGACCCCGAACTTATGCTGGGAATCTGTACCGGAATGGTTCCCTATCCGGAACACAATGCTTCTCCGCGTAACACAATGGGCGCAGCCATGATCAAGCAGTGTATCGGAGTATCCACAGCAAACCAGAAGCTCAGGCCGGATACCCGTGCCCACGTCCTCCACTACCCGCAGAGGGCGATGACAAGGACAAGGACTTCCGGATCAATCGGTTTTGATGACCGGCCTGCAGGCCAGAACTTCGTGGTTGCAATCCTTTCATATGAAGGGTATAACATTGAAGATGCTCTGATTTTCAATAATGGTTCAATCGAGAGAGGGCTTGGAAGAAGTCATTTCCTCAGGACCTTTGAAGGGGAAGAAAGGAGGTATCCTGGTGGGCAGGAAGACAAGTTCGAGATTCCTGACTCTGAATACCGTGGAGCACGCAGCCCTGATGCGTACGCAAATCTTGACATCGACGGGCTTGTAAACCCTGAGACCCCCGTAGGTCCCAACGATGTGCTTATAGGAAAGACAAGTCCTCCGAGATTCCTGGAAGAGCCTTCCGATTTCGGAATTGCAGTTGAGCAGAGGAGAGAAAGCTCTATTACTATGCGATCCAACGAAACAGGGATTGCAGACACTGTCATTCTTACAGAATCCATTAACGGGACCCGCCTTGCAAAGGTAAAGGTAAGGGACGAGAGGATCCCGGACATCGGAGACAAGTTCGCTTCCAGGCACGGGCAAAAAGGTGTTATTGGCTTAAAAGTCCCGATTGCTGACATGCCGTTTACGGAATCAGGCCTGACTCCGGACCTGATGATTAACCCGCACGCAATCCCTTCACGTATGACTGTAGGGCACGTCCTGGAAATGATTGGCGGAAAAGTAGGTTCCATGGAAGGCAGAAGAGTGAATGCAACAGCCTTCTCTGGAGAAAAAGAAGATGACCTTAGAGAAGCCCTGAAAAAGCACGGCTTTGCTCACACCGGAAAAGAGGTCTTCTACGATGGAACAACCGGCAGGATGATCCCTGCAGATGTCTTCGTTGGTGTGATTCTTTACCAGAAACTCCACCATATGGTCACCTCCAAGATGCATGCCAGGTCCCGCGGACCTGTACAGGTGCTCACCCGCCAGCCGACTGAAGGCCGTGCAAGAGAGGGTGGTCTCAGGTTCGGTGAAATGGAGCGTGATGTACTGGTAGGGCACGGCGCTGCCATGTCCCTAAAAGAAAGATTGCTGGACGAGTCTGACAAAGTTGTGGAACTTGTCTGCTCGCACTGTGGAATGATTGCAACGTTCGACAAGCAGCGGAAAGTTTCATTCTGTTCGGCCTGCGGTGCTGACACGGATATATACCCTGTTGAGATGAGCTACGCGTTCAAGCTATTACTGGACGAGATTAAGTCCCTCGGGGTTGCTCCCAGGCTTAATCTTGAAGATGCTGTATAAGGTGAGGTGGACATATGGCAAACGTACCTCCTATTCCAAAAAGAATTGCTTCTATCAAATTCGGTTTATTGTCCCCGAAGGAGATCCGTAAGATGAGCTCAACGCCCATCATTACGGCTGACACTTACGATGACGACGGATTTCCAATTGACATGGGGCTTATGGACACGAAACTCGGGGTTATCGACCCCGGGCTTCGCTGTAAGACATGCTCCGGCAGGGCAGGCGAGTGTCCCGGACACTTCGGGCACATTGAACTTGTTGCCCCTGTTGTTCACGTTGGTTTTAACAAAGTAATCAGAAAACTCCTCAGGGCAACCTGCAGAAAATGCAGCAAGATTCTGCTGGACCCGGCCCAGAAACAGCATTTTCTGGATCAACTCCTTGCAGTTGAAGGAATCGGGCACATGCCTGATGATCTCATTAATGAGGCATATAAAGAAGCCAGCAAGGTAAAGAGCTGCCCCTACTGTAATGAGGAACAGCTCGATATCAAATTCGAAAAGCCCACCGAATACCTGGAAAACGGAGAGAAGCTGACCCCTACCGAGATTAGGGACCGCTTTGAAAACATCCCGGACGATGACATAATGGTTGTCGGGATGGACCCGAAGAATGCAAGGCCAGAGTGGATGATCCTTACAGTCCTGCCTGTGCCTCCTGTTACGGTGCGCCCTTCGATCACTCTGGAATCCGGGCAGCGCAGTGAAGACGACCTGACCCACAAGCTGGTAGACATTATCAGGATCAACCAGAGATTCCAGGAGAACAGGGAAGCAGGAGCTCCACAGCTTATCATTGAGGACCTTTGGGAGCTTCTTCAGTATCACGTTACTACATTCTTCGATAACTCGGTTTCAGGAATACCCCCTGCGAGACACAGATCAGGCAGGCCTCTTAAGACTCTTTCCCAGCGTTTAAAAGGTAAAGAAGGAAGGTTCAGGGGGAGTCTGTCAGGTAAGCGTGTTAACTTCTCTGCCCGTACCGTTATCTCTCCTGACCCGAACCTGAGCATAAATGAAGTCGGTGTCCCCATGCCCATTGCACGGATTTTGACAATGCCATCAGTGGTAACCCAGAGGAACATCGAACATCTCAAGGTCTATGTAAGGAACGGCGAAGACGTTCACCCCGGGGCAAACTATGTGCTCAGGACCGACGGCAGGCGTATAAAGGTAACCAATATGAACAAGGACGACCTTGCCGATAAGCTGGAATTCGGCTGGGTTGTGGAACGACAGTTAAAAGATGGTGACATTGTACTCTTCAACAGGCAGCCTTCTCTGCACAAGATGAGTATCATGGCCCATTCCGTGAAGGTTCTGCCTAACAAAACCTTCAGGCTGAACCCTGCGGTCTGTCCTCCTTACAACGCTGACTTTGATGGGGACGAAATGAACATGCATGCCCTCCAGACCGAAGAGTCAAGGGCCGAGGCAAAGATCCTCATGCAGGTTCAGGAAAACATCATCTCCCCGCGTTTCGGAGGTCCCATTATCGGTGGGATTCACGATCACATTTCCGGGCTTTTCCTTCTGACCCGTTTTGAAAACCATATTACCAGTCACGAGGCTTACGATCTTCTGAGGAGGAGCCGCGCACGCAACCTGCCCGAACCGGCGGGTCACGACGACGATGGAAAACCTTTCTGGACAGGAAAACAGATTTTCAGTCAGATCCTGCCTGAAGGACTTAATATGGAGTTCACAGCTCAGGTCTGTGCACACTGTGATACCTGTAAGAAAGGGGACTGTGTAAACGATGCCTATGTGATAATTCGGAACAGTGAACTCCTTATGGGCACAATAGACGAAGCGGCTATTGGGGCATTCAAAGGAAAAGTTCAGGACCGTATTATCAAGGAAATAGGTCCCGAAGTCGGGTCTCGGTTCATAGATGATATGACCAAGCTCGCAATCCGGGCGATCATGCGTACAGGTCTGAGTTTCGGAATAGCTGACGAAGATATTCCTAAAGAAGCCAGAATCCAGATCAATGAGGTCCTCGCTAAAGCTGAAGACGCTGTGCAGAACCTTATCAAATCGTATCTGAATAAAGAGCTTGAACCCCTTCCTGGAAGAACCCTTGATGAAACAATTGAAATGAGCATCATGCAGAAGCTCGGAAAGGCCAGGGACGAGACCGGTGGAATTGCAGACAGCCACATGGGGCTTGAAAATTCGGCAGTTATCATGGCGCGTTCTGGAGCGAGAGGTTCCATCCTGAACCTTACCCAGATGGCAGCCTGTGTTGGCCAGCAGGCAGTGCGTGGAGAGCGCATTCGCAGAGGGTACTCAGGCAGGACTCTGACCCACTTCCAGGTAGGTGACCTGGGATCGGATGCCCACGGGTTCGTTAAGGCAAGTTACAAGAGCGGGTTAAGCCCGACGGAGTATTTCTTCCACGCAATCGGTGGTAGAGAAGGTCTTGTGGACACTGCAGTCAGGACATCACAGTCAGGGTACCTGCAGAGGAGACTTGTCAATGCGCTCCAGGACCTGGAAGTCCAGTATGACCTCACGGTCAGGGACACCAGAGGTGTGCTTGTGCAGTTTAAGTACGGGGAAGATGGGATTAACCCAACAAAAAGCGACTTCAGCAAACCCGATACTATTCACAGGATTGTTCGTTCCGTGGTAGACAAGAAGGTGGCATGATGAGTATTAGTGAAGCTACTATCGATAGCATGATAAAAGATCTGCCTTTTCCTTCTAGCACATTGAATGCCCTGAGGGAAGATGTCCTCAAAGCCGGGGTAAGCAAGAAGGAAATGGAAGAGATCATAGAAAAGGCAATGGAAGAATATGAGGTCTCATGCATCGAACCCTGTGATGCTGCAGGTGTGGTTGCAGCCCAGTCCATAGGGGAGCCAGGCACTCAGATGACCATGCGTACCTTTCACTACGCCGGTGTGGCCGAGATTAACGTTACTCTCGGTCTGCCTCGCCTGATAGAAATCGTAGATGCCCGGAAAATTCCGAGCACTCCGATGATGACAATCGCCCTTTCCAAAAATGATCCTGAAGATTATGCTTATCACAGGGAAAAAACAAGAGCACTTGCCTGGGAAATTGAAGCGACAAAAATAGACCACATCGCTGACGTGACCACTGATCTTTCCCAGATGAAACTTATAATAGACCTGCACGAAAAGGCAATGGAAGGCAGGAATATTACAATAGACCAGGTGAAGGATAAGTTCAATGAAGAGTTGAACGTGCTGGTCAACATTTCTCCTGATATAGATAACCAGATTGTTATCACTCCGGGAGAACCTTCTTACAGAGAACTGCTCCAGCTTGCAAAAAGCATCCACAATGTAACCCTCAAAGGCATAGAAGGGATCAAGAGAGTGGTGGTCAGAAAGGAAGGTGAAGAGTACACCCTGTATACAGAAGGCTCAGCTCTGCGTGACGTACTTCAGTTTGAAGGGGTAGACAGGGCCAGAACCAGCACAAACAACATTAATGAAATCTATGAAGTGCTGGGAGTCGAGGCTGCAAGAAATGCAATTATCAAGGAAGCCACAGATACCCTGCGTGAACAGGGACTTACCGTGGATATCCGGCATATCATGCTTGTAGCAGACATCATGACCTGTGACGGAGAAGTAAAACAGATCGGCAGGCACGGAATTTCAGGTGAAAAAGCCAGTGTATTTGCCCGTGCAGCTTTTGAAGTTACAGTCAATCACCTGCTGGATGCAGGGATGCGGGGAGATGTGGATAAGCTGGAGGGTGTCACAGAAAATATCATTGTCGGTCAGCCTATTCGCATGGGCACCGGAGACGTGCATCTTGTAAGCAGAAAGACGGGAAGAGTTGAACCTGAGGAAATCAAAACAGAAGAAGAATGAAGGGAAAATCTCCGGGTTTAACCTATAATTATTTAAATATATAACCTGATAGAAGACCAGTTCAGATCAGGTATACATTACCTTTAACAAACTTCACCAAATCCTGCTGTAGAAACTTGAGTCCGCGAGGCTCATAACCAGAAAATTGATATAAGGCATCAGGTATTTAGAGTACCATATACTCACCAAGCTTGAAATCTTTATTTAGAATGAGAGAGCGTAGACGAGTTAATTTGAGACAGAGTTGATGAAAATGAAGATCAATGTTGATAAATCTCTTATCAAGGCTGTGAAAACAGGAAAAGTAATAGTTGGAGCCAATCGGACCATGGATGCAGCAGCAGACGGCTCTGCAAAAATGGTGGTTCTGGCATCAAACTGCCCCGAAGACATTAAAATGAAAATTAAGGAAACCAATGTCCCGGTCCTGGAATTCGGAGGCACAAGTGTAGAACTCGGGCCCGTATGCGGGAAGCCCTTTACGATTGCGGCCATGGCAATCCTCGATGCGGGAGAATCGGATATCCTGGCAGCCATAGCTTGATAAAAAGGAGTTGCAACGTCTTGGGTGAAATAAGACTTACTGCAGATAGCATCCAGTACATTGCATTGTTTGAAAACATGACCCGAGCCAAAATACTTGACTGTATTCCGGAAGAGGAAAGGCTCGTGTATGTTGTAAAGCAGGGCGATATGGGGCTTGCAATAGGCAAAAACGGAGAGCATATTAACCGTGTTAAAAAAGCCCTGGACAAACCAATTGAGCTTGTGGAGTATTCTGAGGATCCTGTGACCTTTATAAAGAATGCCTTCGGACCGGTATCCGTAAGTTCAGTAAGCCTTACAACCAAAAATGGCAAGCGATTAGCTTATGTAGAGGTACCCAATAAAGAGAAGGGGCTTGCCATCGGTCGCAACGGCAAGAACATAGAGAAAGTGAAGATGCTTGCCCGTCGTCACCACACTATAGAAGATGTGATCCTGCAGTAATACCCTTAATTTACGTTGATCCATTAATCCGGCGTTGAAGGACAATTCTGGCATTTAATGCCACAATAGGAAACTGTGATCAATTTTTAACTGGAGAAATTTACAATGGCTAAAGGAAAATTTGCAGCTAATATTCTAAAACAAACCAGGAAAGATGCCCGCTGGAAAGATAACTACTACTGCAGGCGTGTTCTTGGTCTTAACGTGAAAGCTGACCCTCTTGGTGGTGCACCGCAGGGTCGGGGTATAGTATTAGAGAAAGTGGGAGTCGAAGCCAAACAGCCGAACTCCGCAATCCGAAAATGCGTAAGGATCCAGCTCATTAAAAACGGGCGTCAGGTAACCGCATTCTGTCCTGGAGACGGTGCAGTAAACTTCATTGATGAACACGATGAAGTTACCGTGGAAAGGATCGGAGGCCGCATGGGTGGTGCTATGGGTGACATTCCCGGCGTACGTTTTAAGGTAATTGCCGTAAACAACGTGTCCCTGAACCAGCTGGTCATCGGCAGATTGGAAAAACCCAGGAGATGATTTTTGTGTATAAAATTTTCGGCAAATGGGACACAACGGAAGTTGAAGTCAGAGACCTCGGAATTAAGCGCTACGTCAGCCTTACTCCGGTAATTGTTCCACACAGCAGCGGAAAGCATGCCAGGCAGCAGTTTAACAAATCCGATATTTCTATTGTTGAACGCCTGGCAAACAACCTGATGAGGACTGAAATCAACAGCGGAAAGAAACAGGTAACCCTCCGTGCAGTTGAAGAAGCTCTGGACATTATAAACAAAAAGACCCAGCAGAACCCTATCCAGGTTCTCGTGGAAGCCATTTCCAATGCTGGTCCCAGAGAAGAAGTGGTCAGGCTGAAGTACGGCGGGATCTCCGTTCCAAAAGCAGTTGACACTGCACCTCAGAGGCGTGTGGACACTTCTCTGCGCTACATCAGCATGGGAACAAAGGCCGCAGCTTTCAAATCCAAGCGCACTGTCGCAGAATGTCTGGCAACTGAAATCATAGGCGCTGCAAACCGCGATACTAAATCTTTCTCTATCAACAGAAAGGATGCAAAGGAAAGAGTTGCAAAGGCAGCACGTTAATCAATTATGCGGGTTGCACCGATTTAAAATGAAATTCTATTACTAAAATTATATTTTTTTAAAAGGTATTAGCATGGGACGAAGGAAGAAAATGGTCGAGCGCGTAACGACGCTCATGAATGAACCAGAGAAAATCCGAAATATTGGTATCGTTGCGCACATTGACCACGGAAAAACCACATTATCGGACAACCTGTTAGCAGGCGCCGGCATGATTTCAAAGGAACTTGCCGGAAGACAGTTATTCATGGACTCCGATGAAGAGGAACAGGCAAGAGGTATTACAATCGATGCCTCTA